>CANEZL010000047.1 GCA_947444195.1 Methylobacteriaceae bacterium
GACCGCGGCGGCTCGCACCGTCCCTGATCTCTGGCACGCCATCCGGCAGACTTTGGCTTGCTTCACCGCAGAGGAGTGCCGCAACGCCCTCACCGCAGCCGGCTACGAGACCGACTTGGCCGTCGCTACGTGAGCGGGCACGGCTCTAGCGGTCACGGTCGGGGCTGACACCCGGCCCTTCGAACAGGGCATGAAGGCGGCCCTCGGAATCGCCACGCAGACTGCGGCGAGCATCGGCGCGCGCTACGCCGCGGCGGCAACCGGCATCGACAAGGCCTTTTCCCAGACGGCCCGCAACGTGGGGACGCAGTTCGGCAAGGGCATCAGCGACGGAGCCGTGCCGGCGCTCAACGCCCTCAAGACCACGGCGCTTCTGGCAGTCGGCGCCTTCGTCGGGTTCGAGGCCGCGAAGCTCGGCGTGGCCGCCATGGGCGCCGCGGCGGCGGCGGCGGCGACCGAGTTGGACCGCATGGCGAAGATCGGTGCGGACGCCGCCAAGTTCGGCGTGTCGTCCACCTTCCTTCAGACCTACAGCGCGCAGGCCCGGAACCTGAAGGTCGACGTGGACGACCTCACCAAGTCGCTCACCATGGCCCGCGAAGCCTTCACGGTGCGCCAGGGCCAGGGCGGGGAAGACGCCCGCAACGAGAGCGCGTTCGGGGCGCGCCTCCGCCAGCAGATGGACGCCGGCAACGTGACGGCCGCACAGGTCTCGCGGTTCGGCGCCGCGATCGGCACCGAAGCGCAGTTCAAGGCCGCGGTGGACATCATGGCCGAGTTGCAGGCCAAGGGCCGCGACCTCGCCGCGCTGGACCTCGCTTCGAAGATCTTCCCGCCGGAACTCGTGGAGCGCATTAGAACGGGCGCCGTCGAGATGAGCCGCTTCCGGCAGATGATCGATGACGTGAAGAACCCCGATCTGACCTTGCTCAAGCCCGACGAAATCGTGCGGGCGCAAGAATTGAAGCGTCGGCTGGAAGAGGCACAGGCGACGCTCGATCAGGCGGCCCGCGACTTCAACCTGGAACTCGGCCGGGCCGGCGTCGGCCTGCGCGAGGATGCCATCGCGTGGAAGGAGTTGATGGCCTCCGGCGCGCGGGCGGCCGTGAGCATCCTTCAGCAGGCGCGCCAGATCCGCGACCAGATGGCGGCGACCGAGCCCGCCGTCTTCGGCCGCGACTACTACCGGCAGGAGGACGCGCCCGCCTCCGGGCTCCGGAAGGATCTGGGCAAGCCGACCACCGCGCCGCGGACCGGCGACCGGGAGATGGACAACGCCCTCGACAAGCTGCGGGGCAACCTGACGAACAAGACCCTCGTGGATCAGGCCATGACCGCCTCGCGGCAACTGACAGAGGGCATGCGGCCGGACAAGACGGCGCCCATCGTCACCGCCCGCCCCACGGCCCGCACGCCCTCGTCCTCCGAGAGCTTGGACCAAGTCGAGACCTACGTCCGCGGCCTCGAAAAGTCCGCCGCCGCCCTGAAGGGTGAGGTGGATGCGATCGGCAAGAGCAACGCCGAGCGCCAGGTCTCCATCAACCTGCAGCGCGCCGAAGAGATCGCCCGGCAACAGAACCGGGCCCTGAGCGAAGACGAGATCCGCCGCATCCGCGAGACCTCCGTTGCGACGGCCGAGTACCGGGACAAGCTGGAGGACACGCGCGAGGTACAGGACGCCCTTCGCTCGGCGGGCCGCAACGTCCTCTCCGGCATCGTGGCTGACGCCCGGCACGGCGCCTCCGCGCTGGACGTGCTCTTCAACGCCCTCAACCGCGTGCTGGACCGCATCGCCGATCAGGGCGTGAACGCGCTCACGGAGGTTCTGTTCGGCCGCTCTGGCAGCACGCAGGGCGGGTTGCTCGGCTCCCTCCTGGGCAACGGCACGGCCGGCGCCGTCGCGGGCGCGGGCGGCCCCTTCAGGATCGGCGGATGAGCGGCATCCTCACGTACCCGATCCCGGAGGGGCTGTGCCTCCTCACGGATGGCGCCAACGTCGACCTCTCCCACCGGCTTCAGCATGTCGGGTCCAAGGTGCTCCTGATGCCCGAATGGCCGGGTGCGATGGCGCTGCGCGGACCGGCTCAATTCCTGTGGGCGCTGCGAACCCATTGGGGCCCGGCGGTGCCGGACTTCGACGGGATCCTGGCGCGGATCACGGAAGACGCCGAGCTGATCGAACAGCTTCACATCCTGCACCAATGCCCGCGGCGCGAATGGGAACTGGTCCTGACCGGCTGGTCCCAAGCCCGGCAGGCGTTCGAGGTGTGGGACGTGTACGGGGGGCCCATCCCGCCTTTCGAGCACCCGCCTCTCACGCTGCGCCAGATCCCGGCCGGCGCTGGCGCGTGGCCGGCGCCTGAACCGGAGCAAGTTGCGGCACTCGGCCTGACGGAACAGTCCGACCCGCCGCGCTCGCCTCACCATACCGCGGCGCTGGTCATGGTCGCGATGCGCCACAGCCTTCAGAAGAATCCGAATGATGAGCGGGACGTTCATCACTCTATTGGCGGTTTCCTTCAAGAGACCATCATCAGCCTGGACGGGTGCAGCACGCGCATCGTTCACCGCTGGCCCGATGTGATCGGAGAGCGGATCACCCCTTCGCCTGTTCCGCAAGGGTCGCAGGCGAGCGCGCAGCCGGCGGACGCGTAGATCACCGGCAGTCGGCGGCCTCTTCCCATGGAGGTTGAGCCGATCCCCCTCGGAGGATCCGAGAGCCGGCGGCGGGGCACAGCCCGCGCGGCCGGCACCTATCCCAAGGGCTCAGACCATGACCAGCGCCGTCCCGCTCGTGATCCGTCTCCTGAAGGCCGCCGCACCTGTCGGCGCCCTGGTAGGCGACCGGATCGAGCCGGAGCGGGCCCCCGATGGCGGGAGCCTGCCGCTGATCGTGGTCCGGTCCTCCTCCTCCCGCCAGGTCTACGGGCTCGCCCGGTCCGCGCCGCTGCGCGAGGGGCGGCTGAACGTGCTCTGTGCGGCGTCCACCTATTCCGCAGCGGAAAAGCTCGCAGAGGCCGTCATCGCGGCGCTGAAGGACGTACGGGCCGCGAAGGTCGCCGGGAAGAGCATCACCGTCATGCAGGACGGTGAGGACGCAGGCACCTGGGATGAGAGCGGCCGGACCTTCAACCGCATCGTCGGCTTCCGGGTCAGCATCAGCGGGTAAGCCATGGACTGGCGCACACACACGCCGATCGCGAAAGAGCGCATCGGCTTGAACGAGCTCGCCGAGGCCGCGGGCGTGCCGCGGGGCATGATCAGCTCGTGGTCGCTGCGCGGCGCAATCGTGTTCCGCGGCGTCGGTCGCGGCCGGACGCGCTCCTACACGATCTGGCAGGCCGTCCACCTCGCGATCATCGCCGAGATGTCCGCGATGCGCCTGAGCGTCGTCGGGCCCGGCGCGGACCTGACCGAAGCCATGCTGGGCTATGCCCGGCACCGCCTCGCCGAGGGCGCAACGCCTGGCTGCATCGCCTTGGTCCCAGAGCCCGGCGGGCTGGACTGGACCATTCACCCGGTCGCCGACGTGGGCTCCTGCGGCTCCTGCATCGTGCTGGACCTCGGTCGCATCGTCGGTGGCGTGGCCGAGCGCTGGGACCGGATCGCCGCGCTCAAGCCTCTCACCCGTTCGCCAGGGCGCGCCAAGCGCCGAAGCAAGATCCACCGGCCGTGCGCGGCCTAAGAGGGTTTGCACGCCGCGCGTGCAAATTGGGAGCGACCATGAACACGGCCTTTCTCCTCATGGCGCAGTACGGCGCGCGGGCCATCGTGCCGGTGGAGACGGTGGCGCGAGACTACTTCCCGCACCTCACGTCGACCATGCTGATTCGCAAGATTGGGGCAGGGGAGATCGCGCTACCACTGGTCCGCATCGAGAACAGCGCGAAGTCCGCGAAGGGGGTCCATCTCACGGACCTCGCCGCGTGGATCGACAAGCGGACGGAAGCGGCCCGGCGCGAGTGCAAGGCGCTGGCTGGTTAACAAGTCGTTTACTTAAGGCGGTGACCGTTAAGCACGCATCGCATAACATTGTGAGATAACCATCTGTTAACCAGCCATTTAACCATTCGGCAACCTTGCTATTCCAATATCGATCCGGCCAAGAAAAAGGGCCCCGGCAGCGATGCCGGAGCCCTGAAGCTTGAATGCAAAACTGCGCTAGAGCCGGCCAAGCGCTCGCAGGATTGCAACGATCGCGCTGGCGACTGCCAGGGTGGCAGCTATGGTCTCGTACGTCACATGGGGAATCCTTCTCCTGTGGCTACGGGACCATTTTGTCGAACTACGCCTAAGGCTCGGTTACCGGAGGAGCCGGAATCCGCCTATTCGCTCCGGAAGGTTGCGACACAACCGCCAGCCACGGCCATTCCGCCCACCTGTCGCCGACCTCGCGAAAGTGCGTGTAGCGCTGCAGGCTCTGCCACGAACGATGCCCGCTCACTGACGCCGCCAGCGGCACGGTGCGCCCCATCTCGAAGAGCCTGCTGACGCCCTCGTGCCGCAGGTCGTGGAAGTGCAGATCTTCGATTCCTAGAACCTGACATGCGCGGGTGAACGCCGCCGAGATGGCGTCTGTGCTGAACGGGAAAATCTCAGCCTTCGCCCGCGGCATCGCCTTGATGATCGCCAGGGCCTCAAGCGGCAGCTCGCACCACACGTCGTTCCCCGCCTTGTCGCCGGGGTTCTTCATGTCCCGGACCAGCACGCGGCTGTGTGCCTCGTCCAGATCGGCCCACCGGATCCGGGTGATTTCATCCTGCCGCCGTGTCGAGAACAGGGCGAACGCCGCGATCTGCTGCATGGGATTGGTGTCCGGCCGGCGACGGCGCACCTTGCCGAAGTGCTCCATGAGGCGGTCCATCTCTTCGATCGTTGGCCGGCGGGTACGCTGGCGCGACTTTGAGATGGTGCCGAGCCGCTTGAGCACCTTCTGTGCGTCGGCCATCTGCGCGTCATCGAGTGGGTAGCCCCACGCCGGCCGTGCGATGGCGAAGACCGAACTGAGGTGGGCGAGGTAGTTCGCCACCGTCTGCGGCTTCCTCCCCTTCGATAGCTCCTGGGCATAGGCCACGATGTCCGCGCTCCTGACTGCGGAGCACGGCTGCGCGGCGAACTCGCTCCTGCTCACTGCGGTGAGCACCTGGGCCTTGGTGCGCCCGACCGCGCGCTTGCTCTCCGATACATAGCGTTCGATGGCCTCAGACAGCAGCACGTCGGCCGGCTTCGGGTCGAATGCTCCGGGCTGGCCGAGCTCGTACTCGCGCTTTTTGATCCAGGCCTGCGCCGCTGCCTTGCGGTCAAATGTCTGCTGCTCCCGGACCGCCTTCCCCTTGTCTCGGACGACGATCTGCGCCTGATAGGCGGTGGTGCCATCCTTGCGCAGCCGCGCCTGTATGGTCCCCATGATGTAGCTCCGGCCGACTCACGTGCTCCGGTGTACATCATGGGCCCAAATTCTACATCAATGATGTACGGTTTGGAGCAAAACACCCGCTGAAACGCATTGACACGCACAAATGCGTAGCACGGCACGAGGGCCTAAGTGACTGATACCACGTCAAAAGACAGCAGCATCACGGGTTGGCAGTTTTCTATTGCACCGATGATGGACTGGACGGACCGGCATTGCCGGGCCTTCCACCGCGTCCTCACGCACCGGGCGCGGCTCTATACCGAGATGGTCACGACCGGGGCGGTGATCCACGGCGACCGGGAGCGCCTGCTCGGCTTCTCGGCGGTGGAGCATCCGGTGGCGGTGCAGCTCGGTGGGTCGGATCCGGAGGCCCTGGCCGAGGCGGCCCGGATCGCGGAGGGGTTCGGCTACGACGAGGTGAACCTCAATGTCGGCTGCCCGTCCGACCGCGTGCAGGAGGGGCGTTTCGGCGCCTGCCTGATGCGCGAGCCGGCCCTCGTCGCGGCCTGCGTCACGGCGATGAAGCGGGCGGTCCGCGTCCCGGTGACGGTGAAGTGCCGCATCGGCGTGGACGATCAGGACCCCGAGATCGCCCTCGACGCGCTGGCCCAGGCGGTGATCGCGGCGGGCGTCGACGGGCTCGTGGTGCACGCGCGCAAGGCCTGGCTGCAGGGCCTCTCGCCGAAGGAGAACCGCGACGTGCCGCCCCTCGATTACGGCCGGGTGGCGCGCCTGAAGCGGGCGCATCCGGATCTTCCGATCGCGGTGAATGGCGGCATCGCGACCCTCGACGCGGCCGAGGCGCGCCTTGCCGAGGTCGACGGGGTGATGCTGGGGCGCGCCGCCTACATGGAGCCGGCCCTGCTCCTCGACGTGGACGCGCGGATCTTCGGCGCGGCCGCCCCGCACGTGGACGCCTTCGCGGCGCTGGAAGCCTTCGAGCCCTACATCGCCGCGGCCCTCGCCCGCGGCGAGCGCCTGCACGGGATGACCCGGCACATGCTCGGCCTGTTCAACGGGCGGCCCGGCGCCCGCGCCTTCCGGCGCCATCTCTCGACGGCCGGCATGCGGCCCGATGCCGATCTCGACACCCTGCGCACGGCGATCGGCTTCGTCTCCCGCGAGACCCCCGAGGCGCGGGCGGCCTGATCCCGCACCGGCCGCGGGCCGGTCGCCCCTCTCGCACGGTGCTCTGGCGGGCGCGGACGGCTGCGCCTATGCAGGGCCCACCCAAGCGCCTCGATTCCGGAGATCCGCCGTGCACCGTGCCCTGCCGCTCGCGGCGCTCGCCCTGCTCGCCGCGACCGCGGCCATCGCCGCGCCGAGGGGCTCGGCGGAGCCGTTCCGGCCGAGCCCGGACGAGGCGGTGCGGCTCGTTCGGACCCACCGGACCAACGGCTACGTCACCGTCGCGCGCACCCTGGCCGAGGCGCAGCGCCTGCGCCCGGACAGCTTCCGCCTCGCCGCGATCCGGCCCGAGCAGCGCCCGGGGGAGAGCTTCACCCGCGTCCATGTCTGCTACTGGCTGCGCAATCCGGGCACCAAGGCCCTGCCGCGCTGCGACATCGGCTTCGTCGTCTCCGGGAATCCGGGCCATGTGGAGCCCATGCGCCGCTTCGAGGGGCTGGACCGCGACCTGCAGGACGGGCCGGACGCCTTCCTGCGCGGGCTCGACCGCGAACTGGCCCTGCAGCGAGAGCCCGACACGCGGATGCTGCGCGCGGTGGTGGACCCGTTCGAGCTCTACGACTGGCGCTGAGGCGCCTCAGCGTTCCGGCTCGGCCGGGGCCAGCGCCGCCCAGGCCGGGTCCGGCTTCACCACGGCGGTGTCGCGGGCGTCCTGCCAGCCCTCGACGCCGAGGGGCAGCCAGTGGACGTTGGTGTAGCCCGCCTCGACGAGGCGGCGCCCGGCATTCCAGCTGCCCCAGCATTCCGGCCGGCAGAAGGTGACGACCGCCTTCCCCTTGTCGCCGCCGGTGAGCTCCCCGACCCGGCGGAGGAACAGCGCCTCCCGCTCCGCGCTCAAGGGGGCCACGCCCGCCCCCGGCATCCAGACGGCGTCGGGAATCGAGCGGTGCGTCGGCAGCCAGGGCCGGTCGGCCGGGAAGTTCGCCGGCTTGCGGTCGGCCAGCACCACGTCGAGGAGGACGGGCCTCTCCGGCAGCATCGTCGCGAGCTGTTCCGAATCGATCACCGTGGCGCCCTTCAGGGTCGCGGGGGTGTAGCCGCGCTGCGGGCCGGTCCAGAGCCCCTGCGGCTCCGGCACGTTCACGGGCGAATCCGCCGGCGCGGCCGCCGCCGGCACGGTGAGCGCGGCGAGGATCGCCGCGCCGCGGAGGAGGGCGCGCATGGCCGGCCTCAGTTGCTGGCGCTCGGCGCGGCGAAGCTGTGCTCCCAGCGGCCGCCCTGGTTGTCGCTCGCCACCACCTTCACCGGGCCCTTGCCCTGGGGCAGGAAGCGGAAGCCGATCACCGGGTTCGAGGCGATCGAGATGTCGCCGTCCAGGGTGAAGACGTTGGCATCGCCCTCGCTCACGCTGAGCTTGTTGATGTAGCGCGCCGGCGTGTAGTCGCGGGTGACCTGGTTCATCTGCATGCCCGAGAAGTTCGGGTGGCGCACCATCAGGGTCGCCTCCACCGGCTTGCCGGAAGCGGGCTCGCCCGCGAAGCGCATGCGCATCTCGCCCATGCCCTTCATCGCCTCCTCGTCGCTCATCCCCATCGGGGCCGAGCAGCCGCCGGACGCCTTCACGAAGACCGCCGCCTCGTGCAGGGCGCCGTCCTTCGTCTCCACCACGGCGTGGACGTTGGTGTAGTTGTTCACCCGCACCCGCAGCTTCAGCTCGCTCGGGTCGGCGGCCGGGCCGAAGGTGACGTGGGCGGCATACGGGGAGGGGTTGTCGTCGATCACGAGATGGACCGCCTTCACCTTGTCCTTCTCGGGCATGGTGAGCGTGATCGGCACCAGGGCCGCGTCCTCGGCGCGCTTGGGCGCCTCGATCTTCACCAGGGTGTCGGTGGGCGCGATGCTGCGGTCGCCGAAGATCGAGGTGGCGATCTCCTTCCAGCGGGCGGCGCGCTCGGCATCCGTGTCGGAAGCGCCCGCGGCCTGCGCCGCACCGCCCGCGAGCGCGGTGGAGAGAGCGAGTCCCAGGGCGAGGGTGGCGGCGGTCTTCATGGCGTTCCTCCTTTTGATGTCAATATAGATTGCGCGCTGGCTATTCCCACTCCAGTTCCTTGTAGGCCACGGTCACGTTGCGGGCATTGTAGTCGTCGAACAGGTCCCAGCGCCCGCGCTCCGACTGCGCCACGCTGCCCACGGCCTTGTCGATCGGGATATCGGCGGCGATCGCCTTGCGGGTCTCGTCGCGCAGGGTGCCCAGATAGCGGGCGAGATTGGCGAAGGCGGGCGCGAGTTCCACGCGGACCGGCCCGTGCCCCGGCACCCCCTGCGCCGCGCCCATGCTCTTCAGCCGCTCGATCTCCTTCAGCCAGCCCCGCAGGTCCCCGTCGAGGGAGGGGATGCGGCCGACGAAGAGCAGGTCCCCCGTGAAGAGCAGGCCGCTCCGCGAATCGATCATCGAGAGGTCGCAGGCGGTGTGGGCGGGCGCGTGCGCGGTGAAGCGCAGGGTGCGGTCGCCGAGGTCGATCTCCGCGCCCCCGTCCACGGCCTGCGTCGGGTAGACCACGCTGCCGGCCCTGTCGGCCCCGAGCACGTCCGCCAGGCGCGTGCGGTAGTACTCCCCCCGCGCCTCCAGCGCCGCGCGCAGGCCGTGATGGCCGATGTAGTTCGGCTTGTCCGCGGCGAAGGCGGCGGCGCCGAAGCAGTGGTCCGGATGGACGTGGCTCATCACCACGTGGCGGATCGGCTTGTCCGTGCGCCGGGCGATCTCGGCGCGCAGCCACTGCCCGTCGGCGAGGCTGCCGCCGGATTCCGTCACCAGCACGCCGTCGCGGCCGATGACGAAGCCGATATTGGCGATGGCGTCGTTGTTCTCAGGGCTTGCCTCGGCGTTCGGGCCCCGCCTCTGGAAGATGCCGGGGCCGACCTCTTCGAGGGCGAAGGACTCGGCCCGCGGGCGGCCCGGCAGGCAGCACAGGCAGAATCCGCCGAAGCCCGCCAGAAGCGCCTCGCGGCGCGAGGGCGCGGCCCTCCCTCGCGTCGGTGCCGCGGTCATCGATGCCCGCATGCGCCACCTCCCTGTCCTTGCCAACCATTTAGTAGGTAGATTTTTGCCCGGTCAAGTGCGAGGGTGGCCGCCGACACGTCCCCGTGAGCGGTCGGACGAGAGCGAAGCGGACAGATGCGCGACACCCGTGCGGAATTGCTGATCCAGGCCGAGACCCTGGTGCGGGCCTCCGGCTATGCGGGCTTCAGCTATGCCGACCTCGCCGCGGCGGTCGGCATCCGCAAGGCGAGCATCCACCACCATTTCCCGACGAAGAGCGACCTCGCCCTGGCGCTCGTCGCGGCCTATGGCGAACGCTACGACGCCGCGCTCGCCGAGATCGTCGCCGGATCGGAGCGGGCGCCCGAGCGGATCGCGGCCTATGGCCAGCTCTATCTCGGCGGGGTCGAGCAGGGGCTCGGCTGCCTCTGCGCCGTGCTGGCGATCGAGGGCGAGGCGCTGCCTGAGACCGTCCGCGCGGCGGTCGCCCGATTCTTCGAGGCGCACATCGCTTGGCTCGCCGCGGTGCTGGAGGAAGGGCAGGCCGCCGGCACCGTGCGGGCGGACCGCGATCCGGCCGTGCTCGCCCGCCTCGTGGTGGCGACGCTGGAGGGGGCGCTGCTGCTGGAGCGACTGCTCGGCGGTCCCGAGGCTTTTTCCGGGACGCTTCGGGCGCTGGTCGCCGGTCTCGAAGCGGCGGCGCCGGATCGCGCGTGAACCGCATCGGCGGGGTACGAATTCTCGCGCGCGGCGCATGCCGCAGAAAGCCTCGGCAGGCCGTGACCGCGATCGGCAGCATCACCGGCCGGATCCGCGGGATCGGCAACATGGCGACCTCGATCTCGGCCGCGGTGGAGGAGTAGGGCGCGGCGGCCGGCCAGGTTCCGATGGCGACCTCCGAACTGTCGCGCCAGTCTGACCATCTCGGCGCGGAGGTCGCCCGCTTCCTCGCCACGGTGCGGGCGGCCTGACGGCGCGGTCGCCTCGCGCTGGCGGGCGGCCTCGTCTCGTTGCGGGTGCGCGGCGACCGCTGGAGCGTGCTGCTTTCTCGCGGAAACGGCGGCACGCTCTATCTTATTACGGTCGCACGATGATCCCGAAAAACCGGTTTCCACTCTCTCGCATCGTGCTCTAAACGCTCTCGGCCACGAAGCGCCGGTGTCCCTCCGCGCGCAAGGTGCAGGCCGGGCAGGTGCCGCAGCCGTAGCCCCAGGCGTGGCGCGCCCCGCGCTCGCCGAGATAGCAGGTGTGGCTCTCCTCGACGACGAGGTCGACGAGGCCGCCGCCGCCGAGGTCTTCCGCGAGCCGCCAGGTCTGCGCCTTGTCGAGCCACATCAGCGGCGTGTGCAGGACGAAGCGGCGATCCATGCCGAGGTTGAGCGCCACCTGCATGGCCTTGATCGCGTCGTCCCGGCAATCGGGATAGCCGGAGAAGTCGGTCTCGCACATGCCGCCGACGATGTGGCGAAGGCCCCGGCGATAGGCGAGGGCGGCGGCGAAGGTGAGGAAGACGAGGTTGCGCCCCGGCACGAAGGTGTTGGGCAGGCCCGAGGCCGCGTAGCCGATCTCCGCCTCGCGGGTCAGCGCCGTCTCGGAGATCTGGCCGAGCGCGTCCAGGGACAGGGTGTGGTCGTCCCCGAGGCGCCGCCCCCAGGCCGGCACCAGCCGGGACAGGCCGGCGCGCAGGCGCCCGCGGGCCTCGAGCTCGATCCGGTGGCGCTGGCCGTAATCGAAGCCCAGCGTCTCGACGCGGGCGAAGCGGTCCAGCGCCCAGGCGAGGCAGGTGGCCGAATCCTGGCCGCCCGAGAACAGGACGAGCGCCCGGTCCTTCCCGGCCTCACTCACCCGCGTATTCCGCCCAGGAGAGCGGCGTCTCGTAGAGGCGGATGTTGGCGAGCCCCGGCAGATCGGGCTTGGTCCGTTGCCAGATCCAGACCGCGATGTTCTCGGCGGTGGGATTCTCCAGGCCCTCGACCTCGTTGAGGCAGTGGTGGTCGAGCCGCTCCAGGATCGGCCGGAAGATCTCCTCGATCCGGTAGAAGTCGATCACCCAGCCCGTCCGCGGATCGACCGCGCCGGCGATCGTCAGCTCGACCCGGTAGGAATGGCCGTGCATGCGGTGGCAGCGGTGGGTCTCGGGCACGGCGGGCAGCCGGTGGGCCGCCTCGAAGGTGAAGGCCTGGGTGATCTTCATGGGATGCGGTGCGGGCTGCGCCATGGTTCTGCGGGGGATCGCGCCTGCCATAGCGCGTCCGAAGCCTTCCAGGCAAAACCCGTTCCGGCCGCTGTCCCGGCCGGTCAGCCGGCCCGGCCGGAGACGCCGGCCTGGGCGAAGGTCGCCATGTCGCGGTGGCAGGCGAGGGCCCCCTTCAGGAGGCCGATCGCCATCGCCGCGCCCGAGCCCTCGCCGAGGCGCATGCCGAGGGACAGGAGCGGGCGCAGGCCCAGCCGCTCCAGCACCTCCCCGTGCGCCCCCTCGGCGGAGACGTGGCCGGCGAGGCAGTGGTCGAGGGCGCGGGCGTCGAGGGCGTGCAGCACGGCCGCCGCCGCGGTGGCGACGTAGCCGTCGAGCACCACCGGCACCCGCTGCAGGCGCGCGGCGAGGATGGCGCCGGCCATCGCCGCGACCTCGCGCCCGCCGAGCCGGCGCAGGACCTCCAGCGGGTCGTCGAGATGGCCCGCGTGGTGGGCGAGCGCCGCCTCCACGGCGGCGACCTTGCGGGCGTGCCCCGCCGCGTCGACGCCGGTGCCGCGCCCGACCCAGTGGGCCGGCGCGCCGCCGAACAGGGCGGCGTAGAGCGCCGCCGCGATCGTGGTGTTGCCGATCCCCATCTCGCCGAGGCCGAGGCAATCGGTGCCGGCGGCGATGGATTCCATGCCGAAGGCCATGGTCGCCACGGTGCCGCGCTCGTCGAGCGCCGGGCCCTCGCAGATATCGCCGGTGGGCAGGTCGACGGCGAGGTCGAACACCTTGAAGCCGAGCCCGTAGGCGGCGCAGATCTGGTTGATCGCCCCGCCGCCGGCCGCGAAATTGTCGAGCATCTGCCGGTTGACCGCGTCCGGGAAGGCCGAGACCCCGCGCCGGGTGACCCCGTGGCTCCCGGCGAAGACGCAGACCATCGGCCGGTCGAGGCTCGGCGGCGCCTTGCCCTGCCAGGCGCCGAGCCAGGCCACCAGCTCCTCCATGCGGCCGAGCGACCCTTCCGGCTTCGTCAGGCTCGCCTCCCGTTCGGCGACGGCCTGGGCCGCCTCCGCATCGGCCTCGGGCATCTGCGCGACCAGCCGGCGGATATCGGCGAAGGGGCTCTCGGTCATGCGAAGCGGCTCTCGGTCATGCGAAGGGGCTCTCGCTCATGGCGTCCGGCAATCCTGTGGGCGGTCGCCCGCGCGGGCGCCTGCGTGCCTGTTCCGCACGCTATAGTGAAGCGGAGGGACGGGGTGAAGGCGAGGCGGATGAGCGGACGGGGGGGCGAGGCCGATTGGCCGGGGCGGGGCCTGATCCACGACCTCGCGGCCTGCCTGCGCTTCTACTCGCGCCTGCCGGTGCCGCGCCTGCCCGGGGAGGAGGATCCGCACGCGGTGCCGGATTTCCGGCGGGTGCCGCGGATGCTGCCGGTGGCCGGCCTGATCCTGGCCCTGCCCGCGGCCCTGGTCCTGCTCGCCGCCTGGCGGATCGGGCTCGGGCCGTTCCTCGCCGCCATCCTGGCGCTCGCGGCCCTCGTCCTCGTCACCGGCGCCCTGCACGAGGACGGCCTCGCCGACGTGGCGGACGGCCTCGGCGGCGCGACCCGGGTGCGGCGCCTGGAGATTATGCGCGACAGCCGGATCGGCACCTACGGCGCCACGGCCCTGGTCCTCGTCCTCTCCCTGCGCATCGGCGCGCTCGCCACCCTGCTCGACCGGGCGGGTGCGGCCGCGGCCGCGGCCCTGGTGCTCGCCGCCGCGCTCTCGCGGGTCGCCGCGCTCCTGCCCATGGTCCTGCTCGATCCGGCCCGGCCCGGGGGCTTGAGCGCCGCGGTGGGCAGCCCGAACCGGCGGACGCTCCGCGTCGCCGCGGGCTTCGGCCTCGCCCTCGCCCTGCTGGCGCTGCCCGTGCTGCCCGCCGCCGGCATCCTCGCGATGATCGCGCTCGCGGGCCTCGCCGCCCTGGCCCTCACCCGGCTCGCCGCGGCCAAGATCGGCGGGCAGACCGGCGACGTGGTCGGCGCCTGCCAGCAGGCGGCGGAAGCGGCGGCGCTGCTCGGCCTCGTCGCCTGCCTGCCGGCCTGATCGCTCTGCGTGGCCCTCAGTCTGCGCCCCGGCACCTTGCCCGCGAGGCCGCCGCGCCACAGAAAGGCGTCCATGTCCGCCCCCAGCGCCGCCCCTTCGCCGAGCAAGCCCTCCAGCCCCTGCACCAAGGTCTGCGTGCTCGATGCCCGCACCGGCCTCTGCCAGGGCTGCGGGCGCACCCGCGATGAGATAGCCCTGTGGGGCTCCCTGAGCGAGCCGCAGCGGCGCGCGATCATGGCGGGTCTCCCGGCCCGGCTCGCGGCGACCTATCTCGCACCCGTGGAGGCGGGAGCAGCGAACCGATGATCTACCTGGTGCTCGGCGCGATCGTGATCGTGGTGGCGGTGCTCGTCCTGACGGACGGCAGCGCCAGCATCGGCGGGGTGATCGAGCCGGACCAGCTCGCCGGCCTCGCCTTCGGCGTCGGCACCCTGGTCCTCGTCACCGCCGGCTACTGGCGCCGCTTCGGCACCGGCCTCCGGGTGGACCTGCGCAACCTCGCCATCTGGCTCGCCCTCGGCCTCGCCTGCGTCGTCGGCTACAGCTACCGGGACACGCTCCAGGGCGTCAGCTCGCGTCTCGCCGGCGACCTGAACCCCGGCAGCGCCGTCACCGGCCCCGGCGGCACCGTCACCATCACCCGGCGCCGCGACGGCGATTTCCGGGTCGAGGCGGAGGTGAACGGGCGCGTTCAGCCCTTCGTCTTCGACACGGGCGCCAGCGCCGTGGTGCTCACCGCCGAGAGCGCGGCGGCGCTGGGCATCCGCCCCGCGGAGAGCGAGTTCTCGGTGCGCGTCGCCACCGCCAACGGCACGGCCTTCGCCGCGCCCGCCTATCTCGACACGCTGAGCATCGGCCCGATCACCGAGCGGCGGGTGTCGGCCCTGGTGGCGCGCTCGGGCATGCTCACGCAGAACCTCCTCGGCCAGAGCTTCCTCAGCCGGCTGCCGGGCTACGAGGTCAGCGGCGACCGGCTGATCCTGCGCGGGCGCTGAGGACAATCCCGCCCGATTCTCGCCCGCGCGGGCTGCACGGAGCGGGGATGCCTATATAAGGCGCCGGACCCCCGCGGGCGCCTGCCGGCCCGCGCGAACCGAGGAAGCCGTGCCATGTCGCAGGTCGTGCAGTCCCGCCGCCTGAGGGCCGTGGATCTCGCCAAGCGTAAGGCGGAAGGCCGCAAGATCGTCGCGCTGACCGCCTACCACGCCCACACCGCGAGCATCCTCGACGCCTATTGCGACTTCATCCTCGTGGGCGATTCCCTGGGCATGGTGATGCACGGGATGGAATCGACCCTGCCCGTGACCCTGGAGATGATGATCCTCCAGGCGCAGGCGGTGATGCGCGGCACCAGCCGGGCGCTGGTGGTGGTGGACATGCCCTTCGGCTCCTACGAGGCGAGCCGCGAGCAGGCCTTCACCAGTGCCGCCCGCATCCTGAAGGAGACGGGAGCCGGCGCGGTGAAGCTCGAGGGCGGCGCGCGCTTCGCCGAGACGGTGGCCTTCCTGACCCAGCGCGGCGTGCCGGTGATGGGCCATATCGGCCTCACCCCGCAATCGATCAACACGATGGGCGGCTTCCGGGTGCAGGGGAAGGGGCCGGACGGCCAGCGCATCCTCCTGGAGGATGCCCGCGCGATCAGCGAGGCCGGCGCCTTCGCCATCGTGATGGAGGGCATCGTCGAGCCGGTGGCCCGCGCCATCGCCGGCGCCCCCGAGGTCACGGCCCCGACCATCGGCATCGGCGCCTCCTCCTTCTGCGACGGCCAGATCCTGGTGCTGGAGGACATGCTCGGACTCTCCGAGCGCACCCCGAAATTCGTGAAGCAGTTCGGGTCGCTGCGCGCCCATATCGAGGGCGCGGTGAAGACCTACGCCGAGGAGGTCCAGGCCGGGCGCTTCCCCGAGGACGCGCATACCTACGCGGAGCGGTAGCGCCCGATCACGGCACGCGCCGAAACACCGGCGGCCTCGACCCACCGGTTGGGCGCGAGGTCGCTCCTTTCCGCGCTCGAGTTTGTCGAATCGGACTTGCTAGATCTGTTGGCGGAGAGGGGGGGATTCGAACCCCCGATGGGCTTGCACCCATGCCGCATTTCGAGTGCGGTGCATTCAACCGCTCTGCCACCTCTCCGCGAGGTGTCTCGATGAGACGGGCGTTGCCGTAGCACGGCTCGTCGGGCTTCCACAAGCGGGATCTTGGTCCCGCCCGTGGTCCCGGTCCCGGCGTCGTGCCTCAGGGGGTGGGGCGGGCGGCCAGGGCGGCCGTCACCGTTCGGGCGAAGGCCACCGGGTCGCGCGGGGTGTCGCCGTCCTGGATGCGGGCGAGATCGAGGAGGGTGCCGGCCGCGGGAGGCACCGCCTCGGCGGGGCCCTCGGCCAGCGCGCGGATCAGCGGGTGGCGCGGGTTGATCTCCAGCACCGGCTGGCCGCCGCCGCCGCGGCCGGCCCGGCGGAGCAGGCGCTGCATCTGGAGGTCGGGCCCGGTGCCCGCCGACAGCACCACCGCGCTGTCCACGAGCCGGTCGGTGGCGCGCACGTCGGAGACGTCCCCGCCGAGCGCGTCCTTGAGGGCGGCGATCAGGCCGTCGAGGCCGGCCGGCGGCTCGGCCGCCGCATCGCCCGCGGGGGCGAACCGCGAGAGATCGAGGTTGCCCTGCGTGATCGAGCGCAGGGGCTTGTCGGCGAAGCGCCCGAACGCGTTGGGCCAGAACGCGTCCACGTGGTCGGAGAGCAGGAGCACCTCCAGGCCGCGGGCGCGGAAGCCTTCGAGCTGGGGCGAGTTGGCGAGCGCCTCGGCATCATCGGCCACGAGGTAGTAGATCGCCTCCTGCCCGTCCCTCATCCGGGCGACGTAGTCGGCAAAGCTTGTCCAGCCCTCGGCGCCCGAGGAGCGGAAGCGCAGCAGCGGCGCGATCTCGTCCCGGCGCTCGTGGTCCTCGTAGAGGCCCTCCTTGAGCACCGGGCCGAAATTCTCCCAGAAGGTCCGGTAATCGGCCTCGTCCTTGGCGCGGCTCGCGAGTTCGGAGAGCACGCGGCCGGTGACCGCGCGGCGGATGCGGGCGAGCGCCGGGGTCGATTGCAGCATCTCGCGGGAGACGTTGAGGGGCAGGTCCTCGGTGTCGACCACGCCCTGGACGAAGCGCAGCCAGGAGGGCAGCAACTCGGCCTCGTCGGTGATGAACATGCGCCGCACGTGCAGGCGCACCTTGCTCTGGCGCTCGTTCTCGAGGGCCTGGAACGGCTTCATGCCGGGCACGAAGAGCAGGGCCGAGAATTCGAGCTGGCCTTCCGCGCGCCAGTGCAGGGTCGCCCAGGGCTTGTCGAAGTTCATGCCGACCGAGCGGTAGAATTCCTCGTACTGCTCCGGCGTGATCTCGGCCCTCGGCTTGCGCCACAGGGCCGTGCCCTGGTTGGCCGCCTCGTCCTTGCCGTCCCGCACGATGGCGATCGGCACGGTGATGAAATCGGCCCATTTGCGCACGAGGTGATCGAGCCGGTAGGGCTCCAGGTACTCGCCGGCATCCTCCTTCAGCTGGAGGACGATGTCGGTGCCGGCCTCCGCGCGCTCGGCCCGCTCCAGGGTGTAGCTGCCCTGGCCGTCGGACGCCCAGGTCCAGGCCTCGTCGGCTCCGGCCCGGCGGGAGGTGACGGTGACGCGGTCGGCGACCATGAAGGCCGCGTAGAAGCCGACGCCGAACTGGCCGATCAGGCTCGGCCGGTCGGCGGCCTCGGCCTTCTCCAGGCTCTGGGAGAAGGCGCGGGTGCCCGAGCGCGCGATGGTGCCGAGGTTCTGGGCCAGATCCTCCTTGGCCATGCCGATGCCGGCATCGGACACGGTGAGGGTGCGGGCCTCCTTGTCGGGTCGGATCCGGACCTTGGCGTCCGGCGGCAGGGCCGAGCCCGCCGCGGTGAGGGCCTCGAAGCGGCGCCGGTCCATCGCGTCGGCGGCGTTGGCGACGAGCTCGCGCAGGAAGATCTCGCGGTCCGAATAGAGGGCATGGACGACGAGATCGAGAAGGCGCCCGACCTCGGCCCCGAATTCGTGTCGCTCCACCGTCTCGCTCACCGCAACGCCTCCGCCGGTTCCGCGCCGCCCACGGAACCGGGGTCCCGCGGGCGGCCATCCAAAAGCGCTGGCGATATGCCGTCGCTCAGCGGCAAATTCAATGCGGGCTCCGAGCCCTCGCCGGCGGAGCGGGCGCCGGTCCGGCGGGCTGCGCGGGGAGGGCGGGCCCGCGGGGCTGCCTTGAGGCTCCGGCGTGCCCCGTCACACGCAGGGCGTGCACGACGGCGTTCCGGGCCTTGATCCGCGCGGCAAGTGCGGCCAAGGCTGTATCCCGTCGTCGGGCACGCCGCCGCGTGCCGGAAAACCGGTTCGTTCCCAGCATGTTCGCCGCGAAACATCTCGTGCGCTGCCGCGTCCCGGACGGGGAGGGCGGTCGATGAAGCGGACGATCGCCGCGATCCTGGCCGCGGACGTGGCCGGCTACTCGCGGCTCATGGCCCAGGACGAGGAGGATACGCTCCGCCGCCTAGCCGCCGCCAAGGCGGTGTTCCGCGAGCACGTGGCCGCCTTCCGCGGCCGCGTCTTCAACACCGCGGGCGACGCGATCCTGGCGGAGTTCCCGAGCGGGGTGGAGGCCCTGCGGGCGGGCATCGCCATCCAGACCGACCTCGACGCCCTGGACGGGGCCGATCCCCCCGGACGGCGGGTCCGATTCCGCATGGGCCTCACCATCGGCGACGTTGTGGAGGTCGACGGCGACCTCCTCGGCGACGGCGTCAACATCGCCGCCCGCCTGGAGGGCTTGGCCGAGCCCGGCGGCATCTGCCTCTCGCGCAGCCTGCACGAGGCGGTCTCGGGCAAGGTGCAGGCGAACTTCCGGGATATCGGGCCCCAGCGCCTGAAGAACATTCCCCGGCCGGTCCACGCTTTCCGGGTGACGCCGACGGAGCGCGCCGACGCGCCGGTGGCCCGCTCGCGGCGGGCGGTCGTCCTGCGCTGGGGCGGCGCGGCGGCGATCGGCCTGCTCGCCGCGGGGCTCGGCGGCGTCTTCCTCCTGCGGCCGGAATGGATCCGGCCGGCCGCCACGCCGGTGGCCGGCGCCCGGGACGATCTCATCGCGGTGAGCGTCGCGCGGGTGCGGCAGGCCTGCTTCCAGGATCAGGTCCTGCTCGCGGGCCTCGTCATGCCGCGCCGCCTGCTGGAGGTGCGGCCCGACCGGGAGGGGCTGCAGGTCCTGCAGGTCCAGGCCGAGCCCCTCGACACGGTGCGCGCCAACCAGGTGCTGGCCCGCCTCGGGCGGCCCGGCGAGCCCGATTCCGCCGCGACCGTCCTGCGCAGCCCCGTGGACGGGGTCGTGGTCCGCAGCGCCGCCGCGGCCGGGATGCCTGCCTCGGCGCGGGGGCCCGCCCTGTTCGAGATCGCCGCCGACGGCGCCTTCGACCTGGAGGCGGAGGCGCCCCTCTCCGCGCTCGGCCGGCTCGCGGCGGGGCAGGGCGTCGGGGTGACGCCCCTCGGCGGCGGCACGCGGCCGGGCCGGGTGCAGCGGGTCGCGAGCGCCATCGATCCGGCCACGCAGCTCGGACAGGTGCGCATCCAGCTCGCCAGCGGCGAGGGCCTGCGGCCGGGCCAGTCCGCCAGCGGGGTGGTGCGCGTCGCCGAGCGCTGCGGTCTCGCCGCACCCTACGCGGCGGTGACGCGGGAGGCGGAGGGGCCGGTGGTCTACCTCGCCAATTCCGGACGGATCGAGGCGCGTCCCGTCACCACGGGTCTCGCCTCCGCCGACGAGATCGAGATCCGCGAGGGGCTGGACGCCCGCGACACCATCGTCCTGAAGGCGGCCTCCTTCCTGCGCGAGGGCGACCGGATCCAGCCCGTGCCGGTCACCCGCTGAGGCGGGTCAGGCCGCCACGAGGAGGGCCATCCCGGCGATCCCCGAGAGGACGAGGCGCAGGTGCCCGAGCCAGCGCGGCACCAGCCCGCGCCGCGGCAGGTCCTGATCGACGAGGCCCCAGGCGAGGACGAGGACGCCCAGGACCCTGAGGTCCCAGGGAGCGGGTGCCGCCAGGGCCGCCCAGGCGACGAGGGACGGCACGATGGCCACGAGATAGTCGCCGTTGCCGGCGTTGCGGGCCGCCGCCGCCCCCCAGCGGATGCCGCCGAGGAACGAGGCGATCACGGCGCCGTAGGCGGAGAGGATGGTGCGCGGGGCGAGGCCCAGGGTGCCGAGCCCCCCGTCGCTGCCCGAGACCGCGAGCGCCGCGAAGCCGAGGAAGGGGATGAGGCCCGCGATCCCGAGGAGGATGGCGCCCATCGGCATCGGGTTCAGGCGCGCCATGCGACCTCCGGCTCACGGATCGGCCCGCGGACATCGCGGCGCCGACGTTCAAGGACGCGGCCGCCGTGGCCCCGCGCCCGTCCGGGCGCGGAGGCGGGCCGCCCGGCGACCATAGAGCATTTCCGCGCCCGTCGGCGGCCGATCCGCGCGCGGATCAGACCTTCTTGTCGCGGCCCGTGGGGACGAAGGCGTTCGGGCTCGGGCTCGGCGCACCGAGCAGCGTCACCGCCGCGGGGGGCTCCGCGAGGGAGGGCGCGTCGTTGACGGCCGGGTCGAGCTTGCGCGGCTTGAACGCCCCGGCGATGCTGCGGGCGCTGGCGAGGTCGGCGGGGCTGAGCTTGCCCGCCACCTCGTCGCGCTTCTTGCCGGCATCCTCGTCGCCCTGCGCGGCGGCGGCGGAGAACCAGGCGTAGGACTGGACGAGATCCTGCCCGACGCCGAGGCCGCGGGCGTAGAGCACGCCGAGATTGTACTGGCTGTCGCGCACCCCGTGCTCGGCGCCCTGCCGGAACCAGGAGGCGGCCGAGGCATAGTCCGGCTTGCCCGTGGGCGTGGGGTTCTCGGCGTAGATCACGGCGAGGTTGTGCATGGAGCGGGCATGGCCCTGCTCGGCCGCGCGCCCGTACCAGAGCTTGGCCGGCGTCAGGTCCCGGACCAGGCCGGCGCCCTTCTCGTACTGTCCGGCGAGCTTGTACTGGGCCGGGGCGAAGCCGGCGGCGGCGAGCTTCTCGTAGAGCTTGGCCGAGAGGGCGAGGTCCCGCGGCATGCCCCGCCCGTCGGCGGCGCGCATGGCGAGGTCCCAGATCGCGGTGCCGTCCCCGTCGAGGGCCTGCTGCTTGAGCTTGGCCATGGCCGCCGGTACGGCGGCGAGGTCGCCGTTGAGGCTCGCCATGGAGGTGACCTGCGGCACGCCGCTGCGCGGGCGGGCGGCGGAGGGATTGGCCGGGATGGCCTGGGTCGTCTGCGGGTCCGGCACGGCCTTGCCGGTCTCGGGCTTGCCCGCCTCCGCCTTCGAGCCCTCGGTCCTCGATCCCTCGATCTTGGAGCCCTCGATCTTGGAGCCCTCGACCTTCGCCCCCGCGACCTGCTCGGGCGCGCGGCCGGCTTCCGGGCGCGCCGGACCGGCGGCCACGATCGGCGCGGCGGCGTTCTCCTCCGCCGTGTGCATGGTGATGGCCTGGAGCGCGCCGAGGGCGAGCACGATGGCGGCGAGCCCGAGGAGGAGCGGGCGGCGGCGGCGGTCGATCTCGGCGCGCAGGCGGGCGAGGCGGCCCTCGGGCGTGGGCGCGGCGGCCCGGGCGGAGCGGGCGCCGGGACGGATCTCGTCCCGCTCGGCCGTGGCCTCGGTGGCGAGCTCGGCCTGGGCCGCCTGGGCGGCCCGGCGGGCGGCGGCGATGAAGCTCGACTTGATGTCGGCGGCGTTCTCGCCGGCTTCCGCGGGCTCGGCCTCGCCGCTCTGGAGACCCCGCTCCGGGGCGGGCCGCTCGCGGGCGGCGTCACGGCCGGGGCGGGCCGCGCCCGGCTCCAGGAGCTCCTCGGACGTCCGGCTGAGGGGGGCTTCCTTCGACGGGGCCTTGGCCTTCCCCTGGGGCGCCGCCGGCCGGCGGGGCTGGAGCGGGCGCGGGGCCTCGGCCGCCGAGGCCATGAGCTGCTCGGCGAGGGAGGGGACGGGGCCGCCGAGGCCCGGCTGCGCCGCGAGCCCGCCCTCGGCGGCGTCGAGGCGCGTCATCAGGCGGTCGAGGGCGGTCTGCACGCCGTCGAGCATGGTGCCGAGGCGCTGGTCGGAGGCGGTCTGCCGGGCCTGGAGATCGGCGAGGCCCGCGCGCAGGAGGCCGATCTCGCCGCGGTCCTCGGCGCGCGGCTCTGCGGCGCTCGCCGCCACCGCCTTGCGCGCCGCCCGCTCCAGGGCCGCCTCGTCGGGGGCCGATTCGCGCAGGGCCGTGACCTGCTGCAGCAGGTCGCCCATGGTCTGTTCGAGGCTCGCCAGCGTCGGGTCGCTGCTGCGCGAATCGATCCGGTCGGTGAGGCTCACGAGCTGGCGCTCCAGCGCGTCGAGCCCGTCCGAGCCCGGCCGCGCGCCGACCCGCTCGACCTTCTCCACCAGCGTATTGAGCATGGCGTGGATCGAGGCCACGTCGCCCCCCGGCAGGGACGCCGCGCGCACGACGGTGCCGTCCGCGTCGGTCTGGGCGCCCGCCTCGGCGACGGCGCGGCCGCTGGCCTGCTCGACCTTGTGGGCGAGGGCGTCGATGCGGCCGATGATGGCGCGGGAGGCGGCCTGATCGGCGTGGCCCGCATGGGCCTGGAAGGCGTCGAGCTTCGCGGTCATCGCCCGCACCTCGTCGACGAGGGCGTCGGAGGCCGGCGGCATCTGGAGCTGCGCGATCTGCGTGCTGATCGCCTGGAGGCCGGTGGCGAGGCTCTGGATGCGCTCCGGGCCGGCGAGTGCTGCGATCAGGTTGCGGATCTCGTCGAGTTCCCGCGAGAGGCCGGCGAGGGCGCTCGCCTCGGGGGCGTCCACGGGCCGCGCGGCGACGCTCTCGATGCGCTCGGCGAGGTGCTCCACCTCGCGGCTCACCCGGGCATGGACGTTGTCGGAGACCTCGCCCGCGAGGCGCTCGATCTGCGTGCGGATCTCGGCGATGGGCTCGGCGATCGCCGCGAAATCCGCCGAGGGCTCGGCCCGCTCGACGCCGGTGGCGAGCGAGATCATCGCCTGTTCCAGGGCGCCGACGTCCCGGCTCGTGGCCAGCGCGCCGATCGATTCGCGCAGGCGCATCGCCTCGTGGCGCAGTTCCGACACCGCCGTGGCGGTCTCGGCCATCACGTCCTCGTGCAGGCCCGCATCGAGCCGGCGCGCGAGGTCGCGGCGCAGATCGGCCACGACGTTGGCGTCCGAGGCGGCGGGGTTGCCGATCTCGCGCTGGCGCAGGCGGATCTCCTGCACCGCGTCGCGGATCTCGCTGGCGGCCGCGCGTCCGCGCCGGGCATAGGGCCGCGCCGAGGCGAACTGGTCGCCGAGTTCCGACATCCGGCGCTCGATGTCGCCGAGGCGCTCGCTCACCGCGCGGGCGGGCTGGGCGCCGCTCTCCAGGGCGCGCACGATCCGGGCCTCGATCTCCTCGAGGCGGCTCTCGGCGCGGGCGGGTGCCGCCTCCTGCCGCAGGGCGCGGTCGATGCGGTCCATGCGGGAGATCAGGGCCTCGATGCGGCGGTCCTCGCCGCGGCCCCGCTGCCGCCCGGACTGGTCGGCGCCCTGCTGGCGCCCTTGCGCCGGGCGCCGCTCCTCGCGCTGGCGGCGGCCGATCCCGGGGACGTTGGCGGCTATCCAGTCCTCAAGGGGAATGCCCGCCCGGTCCGCGACGTCGCGCGCCGCCTCGATCACGTCCGGATCGAAGTGGTCGAGATTCGGCTTCGCGTGGCGCGTCATGTCTGGCCTGCCCCTGAGGCGCGGCACCTTTCCCGTCCTCGCGGAAGACGCGGGGACGGGACCGTGCTGTCCGTCTGATCGGGCCAACCATTAACAAGCTTGGTAAACGCGCCGTTAAAGACAGCTGTCATCCTGAAACGCCCGGGACGAATAACCGGGGCAGGGGCCCTTGCGGGATCCGGGCTCGATAGTTTATATGTGAACTATCGAGCGGGACGCAGCGCCGGGACCGGCGCGGACGGGCCGCCACACGCGGAGGACAAGCGATGCCGAGCTACCGTGCCCCGGTCGAGGACACCCTGTTCCTCCTGAACGACGTGCTCGGCTTCCACCGCTACGACAACTTGGCCGGCTTCGCGGAAGCCTCCCCCGACATGGTCGAGGCGGTGCTGAACGAGGGCGCCAAGCTCGCCGAGGCGGTGCTCGCCCCGGTCAACCGCGCGGGCGACCTCGAGGGCTGCACCCGCAACCCGGACGGTTCGGTCTCGACGCCGAAGGGCTTCAAGGCGGTCTACGACGCCTATGCCCAGGGCGGCTGGATGGGCCTCTCGGTGCCGGAGGCGTTCGGCGGCCAGGGCCTGCCCCACACCCTGAACACGGCGATGCAGGAATTCACCTCCGGCGCCAACCTCGCGCTCGGCATGTATCCCGGCCTGACCCAGGGGGCGATCGCCGCGCTCCTCGTGCACGGCTCGGAGGAGCAGAAGCGGACCTACATCCCGAAGATGGTCGAGGGCGCCTGGACCGGCACCATGAACCTCACCGAGCCCCATTGCGGCACGGATCTCGGCCTCCTGAAGACCAAGGCGGTGCCGAACGCGGACGGTTCCTACAGCCTCACCGGCACCAAGATCTTCATCTCGGCGGGCGAGCACGACCTCTCCGAGAACATCGTCCATCTCGTCATCGCCCGGATCGAGGGCGCGCCCGCCGGCACCAAGGGCATCTCGCTCTTCGTGGTGCCGAAGTTCCTCGTGAACGCGGACGGCAGCACGGGCGCGCGCAACGGCGTCTCCTGCGGCTCCATCGAGCACAAGATGGGCATCCACGGGAACGCGACCTGCGTCATGAACTACGACGGCGCCACGGGCTGGCTCGTGGGCGAGGCCAATCGCGGCCTCAACGCCATGTTCGTGATGATGAACGAGGCCCGCCTCGCGGTGGGCGTGCAGGGTCTCGGCCAGTCCGAGGTCGCCTACCAGAACGCGGTGGCCTACGCGCGGGACCGTCTCCAGGGCCGCGCGCTCACCGGCGCCAAGGCGCCCGACAAGGCCGCCGACCCGATCATCGTCCACCCGGACGTGCGCCGCACGCTCATGGGCATCCGCGCCTTCAACGAGGCGGCCCGCGCCCTGATGCTGTGGACGGCGCTGCAATCCGACATCGTGCACCGCTCGCAGGATGCCGGGCAGCGGCAGGCGGCGGACGACTTCCTCGGCCTGATGACGCCGGTGGTGAAGGGCGTGCTCACCGACCGGGGCTTCGCCAACGCGGTCGAGGCGCAGCAGATGTTCGGCGGCCACGGCTACGTCGAGGAATGGGGCATGTCGCAGTTCGTGCGCGATGCCCGCATCGCCATGATCTACGAGGGCGCCAACGGCATCCAGGCCATGGACCTCGTCGGCCGCAAGCTCCCCCGCGACGGCGGCCGTGCGATGATGACCTTCCTCGGCGAGGTGCAGACCTTCATCAAGGACCACGGGGAGGACGAGGGGATGAAGCCCTTCGTCGTCCCGCTCCAGGCGGCGCTGAACGACCTCCAGGGCGCCACCATGTGGTTCATGCAGAACGCGATGGCCAAGCCCGACCACGCGGGCGCGGGCGCCACCGACTACATGCACCTCCTCGGCCTCGTGGCGCTCGGCTACATGTGGGCGCGGATCGCCAAGGCCGCCCAGGAGAGGGCGGGCGAGCCGCGCATGGAGGCCAAGCTCGTCACCGGCCGCTTCTACATGGAGCGCATGCTGCCGGAGACGGGCTTGCGCTTCGCCCGGATCCGGGCCGGCTCCGACAGCACCATGGCGCTCGCCGCCGAGGCGTTCTAGGCAGGATCCAACCCGCCCCCGCGCAGGGGCGGGCGAGCCGGCCGAAGAGACTTGATGAGGAAGCGCTGAGATGCCCGAGGCCTACATCTTCGACCACGTCCGCACCCCCCGCGGCCGGGGCAAGCCGGACGGTTCGCTGCACGAGGTGACGGCCCTGCGGCTCGCCGAGACGGCGCTGCGGGCGCTGAAGGAGCGCAGCAACCTCGACACGAAGCGCGTCGACGACGTGGTGCTCGGCTGCGTCGATCCGGTGGGCGAGGCGGGGGGCGACATCGCCCGCGCCGCCGCGCTCGTCGCCGATTACGGCGCCCACGTTCCGGGGGTGCAGATCAACCGCTTCTGCGCCTCGGGCCTCGACGCGGTCAACTTCGCCGCCGCCCAGGTGATGGCGGGCCAGCACGACATGACGGTGGGCGGCGGCGTCGAGTCGATGAGCCGCGTCGGCCTCGGCGCCTCGGGGGGCGCCTGGCCGGTGGATCCGGCCATCGCCGTGAAGTCCTACTTCATGCCCCAGGGCGTCTCGGCCGACCTCATCGCCACCAAGTACGGCTTCACCCGCGACGATTGCGACGCCTACGCCGTGCAGTCGCAGAAGCGCTCGGCCAAGTCCTGGGACGAGGGCCTGTTCCGCAACGCGGTCGTGCCGGTGAAGGACATCAACGGCATCACGCTGCTCGACCGCGACGAGCACATGCGGCCCACCACCGACATGCAGTCGCTCGGCCAACTCAAGCCCTCCTTCGTGCAGATGGGCCAGATGGGCGGCTTCGACGCGGTGGCGGTGGACGCGCATCCGGACGTCGAGGCGGTGGAGCACGTCCACCACGCCGGCAACTCCTCGGGCATCGTGGACGGTGCGGCGGCGGTGCTGATCGGCTCGCGCGAGGCCGGCGACGCCGCGGGCCTGCGCCCCCGCGCCCGCATCCGGGCCTTCGCCAATATCGGCTCGGACCCGGCGCTGATGCTCACCGGCCCCGTGGACGTCACGAGGAAGGTGCTCGCCAAGTCCGGCCTGAGTCTCTCCGACATCGACCTGTTCGAGATCAACGAGGCCTTCGCCTCGGTGGTGCTGCGCTTCCAGCAGGCCTTCGATCTCGATCCGGCCAAGGTGAACGTCAACGGCGGCGCCATCGCCATGGGCCACCCCCTCGGCGCCACCGGCGCGATGATCCTCGGCACGGTGCTCGACGAGCTGGAGCGCACGGGCAAGGAGCGGGCGCTCGTCACCCTCTGCATCGGCGCGGGCATGGGCACCGCGACCATCATCGAGCGGGTGTGACCCCGGCCGGGAGCGCCCCCGCTCCCGGATTCCGCCAAACGCTGCTAGAGGCCGGCCCGACCGCCGTTCAAGGCGGCGGAACGCATACCTCGACGGGAGCAACGCCACAGATGACGCGTCTCATCGCCACCCTCTGCCTCGCCACCGCCCTCGCGCTGCCGCTGGCCGCCCGCGCGGACGAGGCGGCCGACAAGGCCGCCGAGGCCAAGGCCCTCGTGAACAAGACCCTGATCCGGAACCTCCAGACCGGCTTCTCGGCCGCCCTGGAGAAGACCGTGGCGTCGATGCCGGAGCAGAAGGCCGAAGCCGTGCGCAAGGAGCTGCTGGGGGAATTCGAGCGCCAGCGCGGCATCATGCTCGACGGACTCTCCAAGGAGTACGCCGACAAGTTCAGCCTCACCGAGCTGAAGCACCTCAACGAGATCTACGACGACAAGACCTACCAGAAGTTCCAGACCATGAACGCCGACCCGTCCTCCACGGTGACGGCGATCTCGCAGGCCTCGGTGACGAAGCTCCTGAACATGCTGGCCGTGGCGGCCGCGGGCGGCGAGAGCCAGCAGCCCGGCACGCCGCCGGTGCCCACGCCGAGCCCGGCTCCGGCACCGAGCCCGGCCAAGTAGGCCGCCCCGGGGCCGGCGGGTGCGGATCTTACGCCACCAGCGCGGGGGCCCGGGCGACCGGGAGCCCCGCCACCGCCGGCAGGGCTTCGAGGAGGGGCTTGGCGAAATGGTAGCCCTGGAACAGCTCGATGCCGAGCCCGCGCAGGGTCTGGCACTCCGCCGCGGTCTCGACGCCCTCGGCCAGGACGCTCACGTCGAGGGCGCGCGCGATGGCGACGAGGCCCGACACGATGGCCCGGCGCCCGGCATCCCCGTCGATGCCGCGCAGGAGGTCCATGTCGATCTTGATGAGGTCGGGGCGGAAATTCGCGAGCAGGCTGAGGCCCGCGAAGCCCGCGCCGAAATCGTCGAGCGCTGTCAGGAAGCCCTGGCGGCGATAGGCGGCGACGATTTTGCGCACGTGCTCGGTGTCGCGGAAGCGCTCGTTCTCGGTGAACTCGAACATGATCCGGTCGTGGGAGAAGCCGACGCGCCGGGCCGCCTCCAGCGATGCGCGGATGCAGGCGTTGGGCTCGTAGACCGCGTTCGGCATGAAGTTGATCGACAGGCGCTCCGAGCCGTCGCGGGGGAAGAGCCGGCCCGCGAGCTCGATCGCCTTCACGCGCGCGGCCTGATCGAAGCGGTAGCGCGTCTCGTCGGTCACCCGGTCCAGGATGGCGGCCGCACCCTGGCCCTCGGGCCCGCGCACCAGGGCCTCGTAGCCCCAGACCTTGCCCGCCGCGAGGTCGAGGATCGGCTGGAACGCCATGGTGAAGGCGAAGTCGAGATCCCCGCCGTCCCGGCAGGCACGGCAGGCGTGAACGGTCGTCATGGCGCGGTTTCTCTCGTGCCCCCCGAAGCGGACTTGGCCGAACAACCTCTCCGAAGCCTTAAGAACCCGCCCCTCCCCAGACGCGAGGACGTGAGATGGACCTGAAGAACTTCCGCTTCGAGACCGACGCCGACGGTGTCGCCCTCGCCACCTGGGACATGCCGGACCGCTCGATGAACGTCATCACCGAAGCGGTGATGGACGAGCTCGCCCACATCATCGAGACGGTCGCGGGGGATGCGGCCGTCAAGGGTTGCGTCATCACCTCGGGCAAGGACAACTTCTCGGGGGGCGCCGACCTCACCATGCTCCAGGGGCTCGGCCGCGCGTACGAGCGGCTGAAGGCGGAAGCGGGCGAGGAGGCGGCCATGACCCGCTTCTTCGAGGAATCGCGCCGCCTCTCCCTGCTGTTCCGGCGCCTCGAGACCTGCGGCAAGCCCTTCGCGGCGGCGATCAGCGGCATCTGCCTCGGCGGCGCCTTCGAGCTGGCGCTGGCCTGCCACCACCGCGTCGTCTCGGACGACCCGAAGACCCGCGTCGGCCTGCCCGAGATCAAGGTCGGCCTCTTCCCCGGCGGCGGCGGCACGCAGCGCGTGGCGCGCCTGATGCAGACGGGCGACGCGCTCCAGATGCTGTTCAAGGGCGAGCAGATCCGCCCGCTGATGGCCCGCAACATGGGCCTCGTCCACGCGGTGGCGGGCAAGGACGAGATCGTGGCCCAGGCCAAGGCCTGGATCCTCGGCGGCGGCTCGGCCGTGGCGCCCTGGGACGTGCCGAAGTTCAAGGCGCCCTCGGGCAAGGTCTACTCGCCCGCCGGCATGATGATCTGGCCGCCGGCCAACGCCATCTACCGTCGCGAGACGCACGACAACTATCCCGCAGCCAAGGCGATCCTGGCCTCGGTCTACGAGGGCCTGCAGCTGCCCATGGACCTCGCCCTCAAGGTCGAGAGCCGGTACTTCGCCATGATCCTGCGCACCACCGAGGCGCAGGCCATGATCCGCACCCTGTTCATCTCCATGGGCGAGCTGAACAAGGGCGCGCGCCGCCCGAAGGACGTGCCGCCGACCGAGCTGAGGAAGGTCGGCGTCGTCGGCGCCGGCTTCATGGGCGCGGGCGTGGCCTATGTCAGCGCCAATGCCGGCCTCGAGGTCGTGCTGATCGACCAGACCGCGGAGGCCGCCGAGAAGGGCAAGGCCTACGCGCACAGCTTGATCACCGGCCAGATCAACAAGGGCCGGGCCAAGACCGCCGACCGCGACGCGCTCCTCGCCCGCATCCACACCGCCACCGACTACGCGGCGCTCGCCGCGTGCGACCTCGTGATCGAGGCGGTGTTCGAGGACCCGAAGGTGAAGGCCGAGGTCATCCAGAAGGTCGAGGCCGCGATCCGGCCGGACGCGGTCTTCGCCTCGAACACCTCGACGCTGCCGATCACCGGCCTCGCCAAGGCCAGCTCCCGGCCCGACCAGTTCGTCGGCATCCACTTCTTCTCCCCCGTCGAGAAGATGATGCTCGTGGAGATCATCAAGGGCGAGGCCACGGGCGACCGCGCCATCGCCACGGCACTCGACTACGTGCGGCTCATCAAGAAGACCCCGATCGTGGTCAACGACGCGCGCGGCTTCTTCGCCAACCGCTGCGTGACGGCCTACATCCTCGAAGGGCACAAGATGCTGCTGGAGGGCGTGCCGCCGGCGATGATCGAGAACGCGGGCAAGATGGCCGGCATGCCGGTCGGGCCGCTCTCCCTCAACGACGAGGTCGCCCTCGATCTCGGCCTCAAGATCGCCAAGGCCACCGAGGCGCAGCTCGGCCCCGACGCGATCGACCACGACCAGAAGACGCTTCTGGTGGAGCTCGTGGAGAACCAGGGCCGCCTCGGCCGCAAGAACAGGAAGGGCTTCTACGATTACCCCGAGGGCGCGCCGAAGCGCCTCTGGCCGGGCCTGAAGGACCTCCAGCCGGCGCGCCTCGACCCCGACAGCCTCGACATCGCGGAGCTGAAGCACCGGCTCCTCGTGGTCCAGGCGCTGGAGGCCGCCCGCACGGTGGGGGAGGGCGTCGTCACCGATCCGCGCGAGGCCGATGTGGGCTCGATCCTCGGCTTCGGCTTCGCGCCGTTCACCGGCGGCGCGCTCTCCTACATCGACTTCATGGGAGCCGCCGCCTTCGTGGAGCTCGCCCAGGGCCTGGAAGCCAAGCACGGCCCGCGCTTCGCCGTGCCGGAGAACCTCCTCGCGATGGCGCGCGAGGGGGGCACCTTCTACGGCAACGCGCGCAAGCAGGCGGCCTGAGGCCGTCTACAGGGTGGCGGGGTTTCGCTCCGCCACCGCGATGGCCTGGAAGATGCGTGCCAGATCGGCCGTGTCGCCGGCCAGCAGGTCGGTGACGTCGCCCGCCGCCAGGGCCTTCACGTGGCGGCAGCGCATGCCGTGGCGGCCGGCCATGCAGGTGCAGCGCAGGAACGGCGTCCCGCCCCGCTCCTCCAGCGTGACCTCGTAGCGGTTGCCGGTGCTGCCACGCATGGTGAAGCGCGGGCGCTCGGGGGGCGCCGGTGCGGCGGCGCGCACCCCGCGCAGTGCCCGGCCCGAGATCGCCCCGCCGGCGGGGCGGGGCGGGGTCGGCGGTCCGCCCGCGATCCGGGTGACGGGCAGGTCGATCCGCCGGCAGAGGTCGGGGATGTCGGCGGCGCCGGTCTCGCGCATAGCCGCCAGGGCGATCGCGGCGCAGGCATAGGCGTCCTCCCCCGCATCGTGGTGCGCGAAGCGGATGCCGAGGCGCCCCGCCACCTTCGCGAGGCCGCAGCCCGCCGGATCCGGGAACACCCGCCGCGCCACCTGGACCGTGCAGAGATAGGTGAGCGGCGGCGCGGGCAGGCCGGCTGTGTGGAGGCCGGCGCGCAGCACGCCGATGTCGAAGCTCGCATTGTGGGCGAGGATCAGCCCGCCCGCGATGTCGGGCAGGAACGCGGCCATGGCCTCGGCGAAGGCGGGCTGCCCGGCGACGTCGGCGGGCAGGATCCCGTGGACGCGGATGTTGCCGGGGGAGAAGCGCAGCTCGGGCGGCCGGATCAGCCGGGCTTCGCGACGCACCACGCGGCCGTCCGCGATCCAGGCGAGGCCGACCGCGCAGGCGCTGTCGCGCCGCTCGTTGGCCGTCTCGAAATCGATCGCGACCGCGTGCATGGCGCGATTATGCACGGGCGCGGCCGGAACGGCAGTGGCGCGTGGCCGCAGCCGGTACGCTTCGCTGTCATGTCCGACCGCGCGGATGCCGGGGCGAGCCATGCACCATACGCCCGCGCAAGCGTGCCGGAACGTGGTATGCGCCCGACCACGCCGCCGTCCCCGACGGCCCGCTCCCGCCCCGAACCCCCGATAAGCCCCGTGAACGCCGTCACGATCATCGTCCCGATCTTCGGGATCATCCTGATCGGCTGGGCCGCCGCGGTGGCGGGCCTGCTCTCCGACCGGGTGAGCGACGGGCTCTCCGAATACGTCTTCTCCATCGGCGTGCCCGCCCTCATCATCGGCACCCTGACCCGGCCGGGGCTGGAGGGCGAAATCGCCTGGTCCTACTGGTTCTCCTATTTCGGCGGCGCGGCCCTGTCCTGGGCGGCGGGCTCGCTGATCGCGCTCCGCCGCAAGGGGATCGGCCGCCAGGGAGCGGTCCTGCACGGCTTCGCCGCGAGCCAGTCGAACACGATCTTCATGGGCGTGCCCATGATCCTGCAGGCCTACGGCGACGAGGGCGCCTTCCCGCTCTTCCTGCTCCTGGCCGTGCACCTGCCACTGATGATGGGCATGGCCACCTTCCTGATCGAGGCCGAGGGCGGGCGCTCCCTCTGGCAGCGGGTCTCCGGCCTCGCCAAGGTGCTGCTCAAGAACCCGATCTTCGTCGCGCTCCTGATCGGGATGGCGCTCCGCCTGTTCCACGTCACCCCGGCGGGGCCGGCCAAGGCGGTGCTCGACGCCTTCGCGGGCACCGCCTCCACCTGCGCCCTCGTGGCCCTCGGGGCCGGGCTCAAGCGCTACCGGGTGCTGTTCGATCTGCCGGGCGCGCTCACGGTGGCGTTCCTGAAGGTCGTGGTGCACCCCCTCGCCGTGTGGCTTCTGGCCTTCCACGTCTTCTCGATGCCGCCGGCCTATGCGGGCGTCGCCACCCTGTTCGCGGCCATGCCGGTCGGCATCAACGCCTACCTGCTCGCCGTGCGCTACAAGACCGAGACCGGCCTGGTCGCGGCCTCCGTCCTGGTCTCCACGATGATCGCGCCGCTCACCACGATCGCCTGGCTCACGCTCCTCGGCCACGCCTGACCCGGCCGCCCCTGCGGATAGCGGGGGCAGCGGGCATGCCGGGCGGCGAGGGCTCGCCTTCGGGCCGGGCCCGTGCGAGGCTCGTTGACCCTCGCGCGGGTTTGCGTTGGCCTCCGCCCATGCCGATCTGTTAGAGCGGCGGCACGGCCGGGACGGGCCGCCGGGCGGCAGGGGCCTGCCGGGCGAGGCCAGAGGAACGAGGCATGGACTTTCTGAACGCCATGGGCGGCACCGCCAGCGGCTTCTTCGGCGCGGTGATCCCGTTCCTGTTCGTGCTCACCGTCGTGGTCTTCGTGCACGAGATGGGCCACTTCCTCGTCGGCCGCTGGTGCGGCGTCGGCGTGCACGCCTTCTCGATCGGCTTCGGACCGGAACTCGTCGGCTTCAACGACCGGCACGGCACCCGCTGGAAGCTCTGCGCGATCCCCCTCGGCGGCTACGTGAAGTTCCACGGGGACGCCAACGGCGCGAGCGTGCCGGACGCGGCCACGGTGGCGCGGATGAGCCCGCAGGAACGGGCGACGAGCTTCCCGACGCAGCCCCTCCCGAAGCGCGCGGCCATCGTGGCGGCGGGCCCGGCGGCGAACTTCATCCTCGCGATCCTGCTCTTCGCCGGGGCGATCTGGCTCGGCGGGCGCTACGAGCTGCCCGCCCGCGTCGCCGCGGTGGAGCCGAACAGCGTGGCGGCGGAAGCCGGCTTCGAGGCGGGCGACCTGATCAAGGCCATCGACGGCCAGCCGGTCGGCGACTTCAACGCCATGTACCGCACGGTCACGGGCAGCGCGGGCACCCCCCTCGTCTTCACCATCGAGCGCGCCGGCGCCGAGCGCCAGCTCACCGCGACGCCGCGGGTGCACGAGGAGCGCACGCCCTTCGGCCGCCACCGCGTCGGGCGCCTGGGCATCCGCTCCCCGAACGGGTCCGAGGCCAAGCTCGTGGAGTACGGCCCGCTCGCCTCGCTCAAGCTCGGCGTGCACGAGACCTACTTCGTGGTCGAGCGCACCTTCTCCTACCTGAGCAAGCTCGCCACCGGCCGCGAATCGGCGGACCAGCTCTCGGGGCCCATCGGCATCGCCCGCGTCTCCGGCGAGGTGGCCAAGACCGGCGGCGTCGGCGGCCTCGTCGGGCTCATCGCCCTGCTCTCCGTCTCGATCGGGCTGCTCAACCTGTTCCCCGTTCCCCTCCTCGATGGCGGCCACCTCCTGTTCTACGCCTTCGAGGCGGTGCGCGGGCGCCCCTTGAGCGAGCGGGCGCAGGAGATCGGCTTCCGCATCGGCCTCGCCCTGGTGCTGATGCTGATGCTGTTCGCCGCCTGGAACGACATCCTCAACCTCGGCGCCTCATGGGGCCGCAACACCTGATCCGCCGGCGCTTGCTGCACTGCGGCATCCCCGCGGGGGCGCCGGCACGAGGCCCGCCACGGATCCGCCGCAAAGCGGCCCCGATCGCCCCGCCGGACCTGGGTCCGGCGGGGCTTCTCATGCGGTGTGGAGGGCCCCCGCGCCAGGCTGAAGGAAGGGTTTCCGCGATCGCGCAGCGTTCCGGAAAGGCCTGTCGCCGGCGGCGTTTACGGGGAATTTACCCTGTTGGCGGATCGTGATCCGACCCCCCGAAGCGTTAAGTGGCCTGAAGGCCACGTCCAGGCAAATTCCCTGAGAGGGGCGCCTCCGCAGCGTTTGCTTGGCAGGGGAATCCCGGTAAGAGCTACGCTTGGACTAGGCGACGGGATGGCCGGCCAACGGCTGCCCGTGGCGGGCGCGAGCCCGCTCCGAGAACAACACAGACGGGCGATTACATGATGTCGATGACGGGGAAGCGCCGGCGCGAGTCGGTGAAGCGGACCATCGTCCTAGTCGCCGCCGCGGCTGGGACCCTGGTCGCCACCGCAGCGCAGGCTCAACAGATCGTCGTCCAGGGCAACCGCCGTGTCGATTCCGACACCATCCGCTCCTACGTGACCGGCACGGCGTCGGGCTCGGCCGAGGAGGCCCGGCGCAACCTGCTCGCCAGCGGCATGTTCTCGGACGTGAAGGTCGCCCAGGGCGGCGGCCGCACCGTGGTGACGGTGCGCGAGAACAACCTGATCAACCGCGTTGTCTTCGAGGGCAACAAGAAGGTCGAGAAGGGCACCCTCGAGGGGCAGATCGAGGCCAAGGCCCGCGGCAGCTTCAGCGAGGGCGTGATCAAGTCCGACATCGCCCGCATCAAGGAAGTCTACCGGCGCGCCGGCCGCGGCACCGCCAAGGTCACCTACCGCACCGTCGACCTGCCCAACGGCACCGTCGACGTGATCTATCAGATCGACGAGGGCGACAAGACCGGCATCGTCTCGATCAACTTCGTCGGCAACAACGCCTATTCGGAGCGGACACTCCGCGGTCTGATGACCTCGTCGGAGATGAACTTCCTCAGCTTCGTCAAGACCTCCGACGTCTACGATCCAGACCGTATCGCCAACGACCTCGATCTGGTCCGCCGCTACTACCTGCGCAACGGCTACGCCGACTTCCAGATCGTCAACGCCGATGCCCGCTACGTCGAGGGCGAGGACAAGAGCGGCTGGGTCATCACCGTCACCCTGAACGAGGGTGAGCAGTACCGCGTCGGCGCGGTGGCCATCGACTCGCGCCTGGCCGGCCTCGACACCGGCCGCCTCGACGGCGAGGTGCGCGCCGCCGTCGGCGACGTCTACAACGCCGAGGACGTGGAGAAGAGCCTCACCGGCATCACCACCCAGGTGAACCGCCAGGGCTATCCCTTCGCCCAGGTGCGCCCCACCGGCCAGCGCGACCGCGCCACCCATCAGGTCTCCCTCGGCTTCGTGGTCGAGGACGGCCCGCGCGTCTACGTCGAGCGCATCA
>CANEZL010000048.1 GCA_947444195.1 Methylobacteriaceae bacterium
CCGGATGCGCGCAATCGTGTCCACGCCCTTCATCCCCCACCACCCGTCCGGTCGTCCCGGAGGGCAGTCTGCGAGAGCAAGCTTCAGGGGGTCAGAATTGGACGCCGATCCCCCGCATCAGGGGGTCAAAGTTGCACGCCGAAACACAGTAGCGCGGCAGGAACTTGCTGTAGAGGCCGGCCGCGCGCCGCCACTTGATCCTGCGCACGTCCTTCATGCCACCGCGCTGCTCGCACGCGTCCGACTGCGCAGCCGCCCGCACCTCCGGGGCCAAATTCCAGTCGGTCCAGAGCGTCGCGCCGATGAACCGGACCCCGGCGACCTCCGTCGTCTCGCCCTCGATCAGGAGGTGGATCCCTGCGGCCGCCGCCAGCTCGCGTGCCTCAGCGACCTCCCTTTGGTACGTGCGGCGCCACCAGTCATGATTGCCGGGCACGTAGACGACGGGCCCGGGGAGCCCGCGCAGCCAGGGCAGGACGCGGTCGCAGAGGCGCTCGCTCACGTCCCCCGCGATGACGGCGACGTCGTGGGGCGGCGGGTCGAGATCGAGGGGGCACACGTCGAGGTGCAGGTCGCTGAGGACCCAGAGGCGGACGTTCATGGCGAGAATCCTCCGGCCGGCGCTACAGGAGCGCGAAGGCGGTGCCGGTTGTCGTGAATACTGCGACCCTACAGGACAGAACTTTCCGAAACCCTGGCCGGAGGGTGAAAAACTCAGCCTCGAACGGGCTGTACCCGACCTCGACGGCGCCCGGCGGGATGCCCGCCAGTTCGGTTCGGGTGCCCCGGGCCCACGCGTGGACTGACCGCTGCCCGGTCCTGAGAACCGCCGCGCGGCCGCCCGGCTGGACGATCAGGCGAACGTCCCGGAGCGCGAACCCAGGCAGGTGCTCGACGACGCGGCCGCCCTCGCGCACCTACCAGCAGCCACCCGCGCGCCGGAGGTTGCGGTAGACGTCGGTCACCGCCGGGCCCCGAGGGGCTCGAAGGCGAGCGCGACGTTCTCCGTCGCGGCGGCGACGCCTGCGGCCGCCTCCGGGCTCAGGACGCCGGCGTCGCGCCGGCGCCCCGCCTCCTGGGCGCTGGCGCGAAGCCCGGCGCCGGAGAGCCGCCAGATGCGCCCGCCCTCCCACGCGGCCTGGATCCGCGCGGCCGCCGCAGCGACAGGATCACCGCGGCTCACGGCGCGCCTCCTGGAGCGAGGGGAGGCCGAGAGCCGAGTTCAGGGCCCGGTTCGCCGCCACAAGGGCCTCGGCCCCGGAGAGGGCCTTCTGGTCCGCGAGGCGGGTGACGTGGAGGATGTACGCCTCCAGGCCCAGGGCGGCCTGGGGGTGGACGGTGCCCAGTGCGCGGTGGGCGCGCAGGGTCGAGAGCAGGTAGTCGAGGACGGGGGCGTGCATGGCCAGGCCTCCCGAAATCAGTGGCGCGGCGAGAGGACGGCGCGGGACGCGACCGCCGCCTCGACCAGCCGGCGCAGCGAGCGGATGCTGGACCCGGGGCGGTGGTTCGCCAGGACCGCAGCCAGTTCCTCACCATCCAGCCCCGGAAGCCATGCCATGTCCTGGCCTGTCTCCTCACGGAGATCCTCCAGGATCCCCTCGATGAGGGCCGGCAGAGACTCCCGCGTCGGGGCAGGCATCTCCAGGATCAGAAACCGGTCCCGGAGGGGGTCGGTCACAGTCGAGACCCCGTTCGCCGTGGCGATGAATGTGACACCTGCCAAGTTGGCGTCGCATTCGAGGTAGGGGTCGTGGTAGCGGCCGGCGTGGTCCAGCATAGAGAGCAGGCCATCCTGCGCGTTGCCGTTCAAGCGGCTCGTCCCGACCTTGTCGACCTCGTCAACGACGATGGCGACCGTCGCCGTCATCTCCCTCTTGATCGCCTGCAGCGGCACCGAGGCGCGCCCCGTTCCCCACTGCCGGCTCGTCCCGATCAGCGACGAATCGGCCACGCCGGCGCAGCTGTAGACCGTCACCGCCAGGCCCATCGCCTCGCAGATATCGCGGGCCAGCCGGGTCTTGCCGCAGCCCGGGGGGCCGACGAGCAGGACGGGCCGGAGCCGGGCGTACGGCTGCCCGACAGCGAGCAACAAGATCCGATCGATGACGGCCGCGGCATGCGGGTACCGCGAGACGAGGCGCGCCCGAACGGCCGGCAGGTCCGCCGGGGGCACGCACGGGAGCCGCACGCCCGCGAGGGAGGCGAACTCCGACCGGGGCGTGGTTCCCGACCCGGTCGGGCGCGCGCCGTCCTTGGCCGAGCCGGGCAGGTGCTCGACGCTCCTGATGACGACGAGACCCTCCGTCCTGCGTGCGGCACGAGCCGTCTCCAGATCGGAGATGAAGTCGTCTTCGAGCCAATCCGGCGCGAAGTCCCTCGGATCATGCCCGGTGTCGTCGCGGACCGCGCCCCGGGGCCGGTCGAGCGACTGCCAGAACTGGACGAGTTCGCCCTCCGCGCTGAGGTCACCCCAGACGATCCGGCGGACCTCGGTGCGAACAGCGTCGCGCTTGGCGTCGTACGTCCCCTGCAGGATCAGGTGAGCGACGTAGCTGAGCTCGGCTCGTGTCGTGAGCAGCAGCCGCCGCTCGGCGTCGTCGACGGTGGCCCCGGCGGCGAGATCGGCCTCGTGCATGGCGACGAGGGCGCTGGGATAGTGCCCCAGCCAAGTCGCCAGGAGCCGGCCCCGGGAGCCGATCTCCTCGCAGCGCTCGCAGACGTCGTTGGACAGGCTGACGTCCCGGGCGGCCGCCTCGGCGGCCTCGGCCAGCGCGACGATGGCGGGCGTGCCGGCGAACCCGGCTACCAGCGTGGCGTGCGGGGCACGGACGGCGTCGGGCAGCCCGACCGTGTCGAGGCTGCCGGCCCAGGCGGTCGCGTCAGCGTAGGGGTTGTGCCAAAGCAGCGCCGCCCCATTGCGGAGCGCCGTCACGCTCGCCGGTGCGTGGCTGACCTCGGGGGGAGTGAGCGCGCGCAAGTTCGCGCTGGCGCGCTGGGCGCGCCTAGCCTGATCGTCCATCGGTGTACCTCGTTCCGGAGGGGCGGCGAAACCGACCCAGGGGGACCGAGACCCTACCTGGGCAGGCTTTAATTTTCGGTTTCCGTCCCCGGATCCTCTGATCCTGCCGGGGGGCGTCGCTGCCCTCGAGCCCACTCGACGAGCTCGCTGGCATCCTCGACGAGCGTCCGGGCCTTCCGGCCCACCACCGCGTCGATGCGCGGACCGTGTTTCAGGATCGCCGCCCCGCCCCGGAGGGACGCGCACGCCATGAGCATATGCCCCAGGGCCCGGGGATGCTCACTCGCCGCGGCGCGCGCGAGCAGGACCAGCACCCACGGCGGGAGGCCCCACCGCTGGATCCGGTCGCGGTTGCAGGTGCGCTGGTTCAGGCCGGTGACCATGGCGAGCGGCTTCGACCACTCGGGTCCGAGCACCCGGCTCGCCGCGACGTCGACGGCGTCGACCAGCGCCAGGGCGATGTCGCCGTGGGCCAGTTTCTGGCCGCGAACGTGGGCGGTCCGTTCGACGTAGACTAGGGGCTCGCCGTCCAGCGTGCCCACCGCGACGCCGTCGTAGAGCCCCTCGTCGATGGGAGTGAGTTCGATGCGCATGGGGCCTCAAGGGGTGGGGGTGGCTTGGAGATCCACGCTGACGAATCGGTGCGGGCCGTCGTTGGCGGCGACCCAGATGGCGTAGCGGGCCCCCCAGAGGCGCCCCGCGGTCATGATCGAGACCCGGCTCACAGGCCGGCCCTTGCGAGGCGATCGAGGCAGCGCGGGCAGGTCGCCGGCGCCGTCTCGATCTCGCCCCAGCCGACCGAGCTCAGGCCCGGCTTCGCGCCGCACAGCGCCGGCGTGGCGGCGCCGTCGCAGTCCTCCTCGCGGACGACGTGGAGGCGGCGGCCCTGATCACCTTGGGCGCCTGAGCGCAGGCGGCCGAGCATCCCGGCCGAACGCCACGCCGTGCCGTCGGGCAGGACGTAGCGCGGGGCCGCGGCGAGAAGCGCCTCGTGCTCCGCGGCCCGGCGGGCGGCGGCCGCCTCGGCGAGGCGGTCGAGGGCGTCGGAGAGCACGGTGGGCTGTCCGGTGACGATGATCATGCCCCCCCTCAGTCCGCGAACCCGAACTGGCGCCGGGCGCGCTCTCGGATCGAGCGCTCCAGGGCCGTCATCTCTCGACCGGCGCGCGCGGCCTCGTCCGCCCGGTAGATCGCCGACGCGACGTCGTGGACGGCCTCGTGGAGATAGCTGCTCTCGGCTTGGCAGCCGGCGTCGAACAGCCGATTCCTGACCAGCATGAGGAGTTCCAGGATCGCTTTGGCCGTCTCCGGGGAGACGTGATCGAGGTAACGGTGGCGCTGATCGTCCGGCCAGTCCCTGGGGCACCGTCTGGAGCTGGCGGTCTGCACGAGCTCCAGAGCCGCGGCCTGGGACACCTCGTGGAGGACGAGGGGGATCGTGCCCTCCAGGACGCCGACGTGCGTCGGCGTGAGCGAGACGGGGACGGTGTGCGTCATGGGCGCGAGGTCCTGATCGGGAGAGCGCCCCGGCGGTATTGTCGGGGCGCGGGGTGGGGGCCGGAGCCCCGGTGATCAGGCGGCCTCGCGCTCGGCGATCAGCTCCAACAGGTGGTCACGGACCGCGAGGTCGAGGGCGAGGCGGAACTCTCGGTCCTCGCCGACGGCGTCGCTGTACTCGCTGTCCTCGTTCTGGCCGACGAAGGCGTCGACGTAGGCGTGGGCGTCGGAGAGCGCCTCCTCGGGCTTGAGGGCGGCGATCGTGCTGGCGTGCTCGCTGTCGAGCCCCTCCTTCACCTCGTTCAGGGCGTCCTCGATGGCGCCCTCGTCGAGGTCGAGGTCCTGCAGGCGGGCGGCGTTCGTCGTCCACCGGTCGACGCTGCCTCGCTGGAGGGAGACGAACAGGCGCTCGGTGCACTCCTCGGCAACGAAGGCGTTCTCAAGCACGTGCTGGTCCGCCTCGGCCTCGGAATAGAACGTCTCGCGGCCCTCCCACGTCGTGACGACCCAGGCCTCCTCGGTCTCGCCGTCGACGTGGCGGGATGGCAGGTTGACCGCCTCGACGGTGGGCGCGCGCGTGCGGCTGTCGTCGTAGGCGTCGGCGATGGCTTCCTCTTCGGTGTGGCCGATGCCGAAGATGGCGGTCTGGCAAGACTGCTCGGCCGGCAGGGCGATGAAGTAGCGGACGACGGAGGTGCTGGCGAGCTGCCGGATGTCCTCGACCGGGATGGAGCCGAACTCCGCCTTCAGGCGGGCGAGAAGCTCTTCGGTGGCGGACTCGTAGTCGGCGCCCTCGGGCGTCTCGTCGGCGATGTGCTGCTCGATGGCCTCGGCGGCGAGGTCGCGGTCGGCCTGCGTGGTGGCGGCCTTCCAGGCGGCGATGGCGATGTCGATGGTGGTGCTGGTCATGAGGAAAGTCCCTTGTTCCCAAGGTCGGTGCACCCGGCCTAGGTGTGTCCATTTTTAGTAGACATGGTTTGGAGAGCAAGGGGGTGTTTGTGCGATTTTCGCATAGACCTCGCGGGGTGCCGGTCCGCCGCGGCCGCCCGGGGCGTCAACGAACCCGCGACATGCCGAGCCGGCCCCCCTGTTCCCGAGCGGCGCCGAGGGTAGCCTGAATGGCATGAAGAAGAGCCACCCCATCCGCTGCCAGGCGCTCGCCGCCCGGCGCGCCCGGCAGGCCCGCACGCTCGCGGCCCGGCGCCAGGTCGAGGCCCTCGCTGCCCTCCTGGCATGGCGCCGGGCCGTGCAGGATCGGGTCGTCGATTGAAGGGGGCTGCCCGGCTTCGCGGACATCCTGAGCCGCCTGAGTCTCTATCCGAGCCGCATCTTGGAGGGGATCCTCCGCGAACGTGCCCATTGGTTGAGGCTGGGCATTGTGCATGTCCCGCCGGACGCCACGATCCTGCACGTGGCGGCTCCTGCGAAGAGGAGGGCCTGATCATGGTCGAGACCTCGATGTACGACCTGTTCCTCTCGCGCGCCGACGGCGCGCGCATCGAGGCGTGGCAAATCGGGGATCGGACGGTCTCCGAAGACGAGGCCCGGCGCCGGCTCTCTGCCATCGAACTCTCGTCGGATGACTGGGTGAGCCCGAAGGGGGGCGAGCCGGTGGACCGGGAGGCGCTCGATTGCGAGATGTTCGGCGCGCAGGCTTGGACCGCCGAGCGGGTCCTCTTCACCATCGGCACGTACGAGGGCGGCATGTGGGTCTACGGCGCCCCGCGTCACCCGCCCGCCCGCACCCGCGACGCCGAACTGCCGGCGGTGGTGAGCCCCTGTGCTTGAGCCCCGAGCCCTGCCCCAGCCGAGCGGGAGGCCCAACGCCTCGCGACGTACCGGGCTGCCGACGCCGCCCAGGATCTCGCCGGCAAGAGGGCGGTCGCCCTGTCCCCGGACGCCGTGACATACGCTCCGGGCAGCGCCGACAAGCGAGACGCCCGCTTGCTCGGTCGCCGGCTGGCGAGCGGCCGTCCGTTCACGCCGCGCCAAATCGAGCTCGCCGCGCACATGGCATGGCGCTACCGCCGCCAACTCGCCGCAAGCCTGGTGCCGGCCGCTCTCGTCGACAGGCCCTGAGGAGGATCACGTGAGGCCCCGCCAGATCACGACGCACGGCTGGACCGTCGACGACGACATGTTCGCCGAAGAGATCGCCCGGGGGCGGTTCGACCCCGAGCCCGACCCCGGCGCGGCCGTCTACGCCCGCTGCACGGAGGAATGCCGCGAGCGCGCGGCCGGCGAGCCGGAGTGCCCGGAGACGTGCCTGCGGGCCGACAACGCGAGGAGGGGAGCGTGAGCGGCCGGGCCCGCTGCGCCGTCCCGTTCTGCCGGCGGACCGCGGCAGAGGCGGCCGGCTACGTAGACCAGGGCTTCCTCTGCGGGGCGCACTGGCGCCTGCGGCCGCCGGGCCTGAAGGCGGAGTGGGTCGCCCACAACCGCGAGTGCCGGCGCCTCCCCGGTCCATTCTGGTGTCATCCCCCGGGCAGCCCAAGCCGGATGGAGCGCCTCGATCTGGAACGGGCGCACCTGGACCTCTGGGCCCGAACGAAGGCGGTCTGCATTGAGATCGCGATGGGAGTGACGGCATGACCACCCCCGACGACGACGTCATGCAGCAGACCTGGTGCTGCCTCGCGTGCTCCTCGACGTTCCGGTTCGGCCAGATCCGGATGCGGGCGCACGGTCTGCACTGCCCGCGGTGCGACGCCCTCGCCATCCACCCAGCCGACGGGCGCGTCGAGGAGATCCCCGAGTACCGGGGCGAGATCGGGACGAGGCACTGATGGAGGCCGTCCGGCAGGAGGACAGGTTCGGCTGCGCGGTGGCATGCGTCGCCATGGTCCTCGGCCGCCCCTACGCCGCGGTGCGCGCGGCCCTCGGCGAGGTCGGCCGCGGGTCCACGCACGACGTCTGGGGCGAGCTCCTGATCCGGGAGAGCTATGCCCTGCAGCACCTCTACCGGGTGGACCAGGTCGCCCGGGGGCCGCGGCCGGCCTGGCCGCTGGCGCCGTGGGCTCCCATGCACCTGTGCGCCGTCGACGCTGGCGGCCCCGGGGCGCTCCTGGTGATCATGCTGGCCAACGGGGCGGTGATGGACCCGGCGACGTCGACGCTGGGGCGACTGTCCGATTACCGGTCGGTGATCTCGATGACCGGCCTGTACCGCGTGGACGCGGCGCCGGCAGGGTTAATGCCGGGCGCGTCCGCCAGTGCGTCGACAACTCATGTGTGAGGCATCGAGGGCCTGACGAGCCTCGACGCCTCATATGTGAGGCAAACCGCCCTCGCTGTGAGCGCCGCCGTTAACCCTTCAGGCCCGCCAGGCCCCGCCTCACGGCCGCCTCGACTGCGGCGCCTAGGCCGTCCGCCTCGTGCCCGTGCGCACGGGTTTCGTACAACGCGGCCGGCTCGCCCCTGCGCTCGACTAGGACCGTGCTGCGCTCCGGGCCGACCATCACTCGCACGGTGACCTCGATGACCGCGCCGGCGCCGGGGCCGTCCTCGACGGGATAGATGGGGGCGTCGCTCATGCTGCAATGATCGCCGGGGCCGCGGCCGCCCGCAATCCGCGTGACGAATCGGTCCACATCCCACACCCTGGCCGAGCGGTCCCCGTGCACGACGGCCGCGCCCCGGCCGGGGGGCTTGCCGCGGCATGAGAGGGGTCCCCGGTCGCGCGCCGGGGGCCCTTTCTGATTTTCACGCGAGCGTGTGAACGGCGGGCCTGGACGGGGGAATTCACCCGAGCGTGTGAACCTCAGGCGGCGCGTGGGCAGGGCCGCGTCGTGGGCCTCGCGACGAGGAGCTCGCGCCGGTACGCCAAGCAGACGTCCGCCACGGCTGGCTGGCCGGTATGGCGCGTCGCCGGCGCCGGCCCCTCGATGCGGGCGTGGTGCCGGCAGGTCGAGCACCGCCCGGCGGGATCCTCACGCCGGAACCCGCGGACGTCGTCGGGGACCGCGAAAGGGCGCGTGCCAGTGAGAGAGGTGAGGCCAAGGTAGGCGTTGGCGGGCATGTCCGTCTCCGCGGTGGGACAGACCATTCTTCGCGCGAGCCTGCCGGAGTTCGACACCGAGCATGCGCGAGCCAGCGATACGAGGTTGGGCGTGGTATCCCGGTGGTATCCCCCGCTTCCAGGGATACCACCTGATCAGTCTAAGTGCCTGCGGGGATTGGAGCGGGCGATCGGGATCGAACCGACGACATTCAGCTTGGGAAGCTTTAGAGCCGGAATTTCGGCATGCGCGAAAGCTGTTAACCACGCCGCCTAAATCACTCAATACACACCATTTTCCGGCAGTCCTGCGCAGTCGACTGCGTTGCGGGACCCTGCAGGGCCGTGTTGTATCAGCGTTGTATCCCATGCGGAGGGCACGGTGGCGAAGACGCGAGGCAGCTACGAGCGGGAGCGGATCCTCCTCACGGCCGACACCGTGAAGCGAGCGACGAGGATGATCGACGAAGGCACGGTCCCAGGCCGTGGCATCGAGTTCGCGGACACGGCCAAGGCCTCACCGGGGCTCACTCTCCGGGTCACGCGGGCGAGCGGCACGTGGTACCTGCGCCACCGCAGGGGAACGCTCCGGCTCGGCGGCCTCGACACGCTCGACCTCCCGGCGGCGCGGATCGCCGCGAGCCGGGCCCGTACGGACTTCGAGAGCGGCTACGACCCGCGCCAGGACCTCGGGGTCCTGCAGGTCTCCATGGAGCGAGGCCGATCGTTCGAGCAGGCGGCTGAGCTGGCCTACGCGCCTAGCGAGCCCTATCCGGTTGAGGCCACCGAGGAAGAGCGGCGCCTGCGCGGGCCGTGGCTGTGGCGGGATCTCGTCGACCTCTACCTCGAAGTACACCTGCCCACGCTGCGGGCCGGCTGGGACAGTCAGTACGAACGCACCCTGCGGCTGCCGGAATTTGAGGACATCGCCCAGACGAGGGTGTTCGAGCTCACGCTCGCCGAGTTCGAGCGGGTGCGCGACGCGCTGGTGCGGAACCAGGCGGCCAGCACCGCGGCGCGGGCGATGGCGCACGCGAGGGCCGCTCTCGATTGGGGGCACTCCGAGCACTCGGGGCTGTGCGGCTGGACGGAGCAGGACCCCGCATGGTGGAACAAGCGTGCCAAGGTCAGGTACAAGGCGCAGGTTCGCGACCACACACCCACCATCGCCGAGCTCGTCCGGACGCTCGTCGTCGCGGAGCACTGCCGGACCCTCGGGAGCACGGAGCAGGAGACGACGCCGGGGACGATCGCGGCCTTATGGGCCGTCGTCCTGACCGCGCAGCGGACCGGCGCCCTCGGCGGGACACAACGGGCGACCATTATCCCGGTGCCGGACCACCCCGACTGGGTCGCCTGGAACTGGACCGGCGAGGAGATGAAGGGCGGTACGAATGCAGGCCGGCCGCACGGCCTGCCGATCCCGCCCGAGGCGCAGGAGGTCCTCGCCCGGTTCGAACGTGATCCGGACGGCGAGTGGCTGTTTCCGAGCCGCGCCAAGGGGCGGCACGTCACAAGCGACGGCATCAATCAGCTTCTCTACAGGCTGCAGGGGAAGCCGAAGCCCGGGAAGCAGGGGGCGGTCACGACGCGGCAGCGGGACTGGCTGAAGCTCGCCGGGGTCCGGCACTGGACCCCGCACGACGCGCGTCGCACCCTCTCTTCATTCCTGACGGACGAGGAGCTAGGCGGTGCCGGCAGCGCGATCCTGGCGCACAGCACTGGCAAGAAGGACGACCCCGACGCCCAAGTCGAAGACATCACCCGGCGGGTCTACGCCCGGGCGCAGCGTTTCCCGCTGAAGGCCAAGGGCATGCGGGTTTGGGTGCGCCACGTCCTCGAAGCATACGAACGCGAGCGTCCGATCGTGGAGCGGATCCTGCGCTCGGCCCCGCCCGTGGAAGCGGTCGCGCCCCAACCGGCGCCCGAGGCCCCCGTGCGGGGGCCCGGCCGGCCGCGGAAGCCGAAGCCGAAGGCGGAGAAGAAGCCGCGGCGCTGAACCTCCGCAGCCGCCCGGGCTTGCCCGCGCGCGGGGCCGGCGCGATCCTCCCGGCATGCCCGACGACGAGACCGCCCCGCCCGAGATGACCGTGACCGTCCGCCTGCACGCCGACGGCGCCGTCGTCGTCTCCTCGCCCGGGACGCCCCCGCACCGCATCGTCGCCGTCCGGGCGAAGCGCGCCCGCGCCGCGGGGCAGCGGGTTGCCGAGCTCGTGGAGGAGGCCCTGCAGGCGCGGGAGCGCCGGCCGTGAGCCGATCCCCTGGACTCCCCTAGGTTGCGTGGTATGCCGAGGGGCAAAGACGATCTCGCCGGGGCGGGGACTTGATCAGTCGCGAGCACACCCAGGAGGCCCTGTCGCTCGCGTACGTCCATGCCCTGGCCGGTCGCGCCGGGCTCAACATCGCCGCCAAGCCGATCTTCGACTACGGCATCGACGGCTACTTCTACCGGGTGAAGATGCGCGGGCGGGAGCGCGTCGAGACCGGCACCCCCGTCCGCTTCCAGATGAAGGCGAGCGTCGACTGGGAGCACGAGGAAGAGCACGTCGTCTACGACCTGGAGGCGCGCGCGCACCGGACCATCGCCGAGCGCGACCCTGGCGATGTCATGACCATCCTCATCCTACTCTGCCTGCCCCGGGACGAGGTCCAGTGGCTGACCGGGTCCGAGACCGAGATGTACCTGCGGCACTGCTGCTACTGGTACCGGACGGAGGATCCGCCGACCGACAACGTTTCGACGAAGCGCATCCGGATCCCGCGCAGCAACGTGCTGACACCTGACAGCCTCCAGGGCATCATGACGCTCGCCCGCGAGGAGGCCCTGGCAGGCCGATGACCAGCGAGCCAGACGACATCGAGCGCGTGCCGCTCGGCTCCCTCAAGCGCTACCTGGCGACGGCCGGGTGGCGCAGGCAGGCGCTGCGCAGCGGGCTGGAGCTCTTCGCCCTTGGGCCCGATGACGACGAGATCGAGATCCTCCTGCCCGGCACGTCGCAGGCTCGCGACGCCCAGGTTCGGATCGGCCAAGCCGTCCGAACGCTGACCGCTCTCGAAGACCGGGACCCGGCCGCGGTCATCGCGGCGATCCGGGCCATCAGCTACGACCTGATCAAGTCGCGGCTGCCGGACTCGGTCATCCGGCACGACACGATCAAGCTCGGCACGGCCGAGGAGTTCATCCGGCGCATGGCCCGGCTCCTCGCCGCCTCCGCCCACGCCGAGCTGCACGCGAGCGCCTACTTCACCCGCGTCGACGGCGTGGCCCAGCGCTACGCCGACGAGTGCCGGTTCGGGCACACGTTCCGCGGCTCCTTCGGCTTCACGGTCGAGAGCCCGGTCGGCCCGAACACGATCATGCCCGGCGAGGCCGCCCCGCCGGCGCCGCCCCTGGAGCGCCGCACGGTGCAGCGGCTCGCCCGCGGGCTGCGCCTCATCGAGGGGGCGATCGCCCGCGAGGACCCCGGCGAGATCGTGCGGGGCTACGAGGCCGGGCTCAACGCGAACGCCTGCGAGGAGCTCGCTGCCCTGGTCGAGGTTCCGCATGCCGGCGAGGTGCGGCTCGACATCGTCTTCTCGCCCGAGTGGGGCGTGCCAGACGTCGGGGCGGCCCCCTCGTTCGAGATCCGGCACGCGCTATCGGCTGAGATCATGCGCGAGGCGGCGAAGGCTCTGCGCCACTCCGACGAGGAGCGGCGGCGCACGATCATCGGCAAGATCCGGACGCTCCATTCCAATGAGAACCCGAGCGACCTCTTCAGCATTTCGGGCACCCAGGACGTCATCGTCGAGTGGGACAGCGACGAGCACGGCATGATCCGGGTGCGGGTCTCGCTGCCCCCCGAGGAGTACCTGCAGGCCGTCGACGCCCACAAGACCGGGCGCATGGTCTCGATCCACGGCGAGCTCAAGCCGCCGGGACGGTTCTGGCGCCTCGAAAACCCGAGGGACTTCACCCTGCTCTGACCGGCTAAGCCCGCCTCGCCATGAGCGCGAGGGGCGACAGGGCGACCCGCACCGGCCCGAGGGCGGGCGTCGCCGGCGCCGGGATCGCGGCCGTCTCGTTCGCCTTGAGCCAGGCGAGCTGCGCGGCGGTGGCGACGTTCATCATGAGGCCGGCCGGGGCGATGCCGGGCTCGGCCGAGACGCCGACCCGCCGGAGCCGGCCGACGCCCTGCCGGAAGCCGCGCTTCCGCACGCGCTCCCAGTCCTCCTTGGTCTCCGCGTAGATCCCTGGCTGGATCGCCCCCTCGATCGGGGCGCCCGTCAGGGGGGAGAGCTCGGACGGCCAGTAGCGGTCCTTGTGCCAGAGGGTCGTCATGGTCAGGCGGCCTCCGCCAGTTCGCGCTTGGCCTCGCTGAGGGCGTAAGCCTTCATGCCGAGATTGTACGGGCAGTTCGGATCCAGCTGGTCCCAGGCCGGGCGACCCCTGACCCGCTTCCTGCCGGCTTCGTAGAGCTCGCGGGCGCGTCGCTCGACCCGGGCCTGCGCGATGCACTCGGCCGGGCTGTAGGCCGCCCGGGGCCTTCCTCTCTCGCGGGAGGCCGCAGCCCGTGGCGCGGATCATCCGCGCCGCGGAGCTCTCCATCTCCGGCACGGCAGGCACGGAGGGGGTCTCGAACTCTTCGACGGAGAGGCCGACGCACCGGGCGAGGTGCTCCACCATGAAGCGTCGGAAGCCGTCGGCGTCGCGGTTCTCGCTCACGGGCAGTTGTCCTTCTTGGCCGAGACCTCCCGCAGAAGGTCGTCGAGGCGCCCCTTCAGCGGGGGCCGGCGCAGCTCCTGGAGGGCGATCACGGCGACGATCGCGACGGCCACGCACAGGAGGGCGGCCGAGGTCAGGACGACGATGCCGGTCGTGCTCATGGGGCACCCCCGAGCAGCGCGGTCGCGACCGGGGCGCGCTCGCTCTCCGGGAGCAGGGCGAGCCGCTCCTCGACGAGCTCCCAGATGACGATCGTCACCCGGCGGTCGAGGATGTCCTCGCCGATGTCGAGGGCGGCCCAGGCCTCCCGCGCAGCCTCGGGGGCGCGGCCCTCCCGCATGTCCGTGACCGCCGCGCGGAAGGCGTGCTGCTGCTCGGGGACGAGGGCGGCGTAGAAGGCGCGGCTGCTCATACCCGGCCCTCGGTGATCAGCCCGCGGGCGACGAGCACCCCGTAGATGCCTACCGCCGTTTCGGTCTCATTCAGGCCGTGGTCGCGCCCCGTCACGAGCGCGTTGCGGATGACCTCCCACGGCGAGGGGGCCGGCTCGACCGGCGCCCACAGCGGCGACTTGGGGAACCTCCCGTGGAGGCGGGCCCGCAGCTCCGGCGGGATCGGGGCGCGGGTCATGCCGACCGTCCCGAGCGACGCTCGCGGATCCGCCGGCGCTCCCGGTCCGCGTGCCTGCTCCAGAGGAGGCCCAGAGCGCCGATCGCCATCAAGAAGAGACCGATCGCGACCGGCCCCCAGATCGGGGCGAGCACCCACAACCACGACCACTCGATGTAGCCGGTGAGCTTTAGCCCGATGAAGAGGATGCAGAGGAGGCCGAAGAAGCCGATCCCCGACGACGTCCCCGAGTTGTCCTGCGCCATGTTCCACCCTGTCCCGTGATCCCGGGATCAGGGTTAGCGCGTTCGTCCGATTCGCACTGGACTCTGTACGCGGAATTTCGCAGCGGCCTGATTCGTAGGGCGGCCCCGCTAGAGAGAGGGCGTCCCAAGGCGGTGCGGGGCGCCTGCGACATATTGTCAGTCTGGCCGATCCGCGGGATTCGAGCGGCCCTGTTGAGGGGGCGTCGACCAGGCCGGAAGGGTGTCCACAGGACCGCGCTCGGGACGGCTCGACAGGGGGGCGGGGCCAGGGCATCGTGGGTGCTCAACTCGCAGGGACACCCCCGCCGTGATGACCGCTCGCTTGATACGGAAACGGACCGCCTTAGCCGCCTGAGCCCTGCTCGGCGCGCCTCTACGCGCATCCCTTTTTCCGTACCTGCGAGTACCCCCATGCCCAAGCACGCCTCTTCGACGGCGGCCGCCGTGCGCGCCGTCGCCATCGACCCGCGCGACCTCGCCGGGCCCCGCGACGGCCGGGACACCCGGACCCGGGTGCAGCTCCTCTACGGCGGCGGGATGGCGGGTCACAGCGCCGTCGACGACCTGCGCACCCGCCTCAACCCGCTGCGCAGCGCGGCGGGCCTGCGCGAGCGCACCGTCGCGGCGATCACCGCCGCCTACGAGGACGCCACGATCGCGCGGGTCGCGGAGCTGGAGCGCCGCCTCTCCGGAGAAGGCCTCCGCGCCAGCCTGCCGGCGCCGACGCTCGCCCTCGTCCGGGACGTCGCGGCGGTCCTAGTCTTCCACCAGGCGGAGCTGGGCTGCGAGATCGCCTCGGCCCGGCTCGCGGCGGAGCTCCTGTCTATCGCGGCCGCGCAAGTCCGAGCGGCCGAGCTCGACCGCGCGTTCCTGATCATCAGGCACGCTCTCCTCCGCGCCGAGGACGCTCAGGCGCCCCACGATGACGTCCCGTACGTGCCCGGCCCGAGCTTCCCGCGCCTGGAGACTTTCGACGTCGAAGCCGCCGCTTGGATCCAGGCCTGGACGACCATCGGCGCAGGGCTCCGCATGGTCGAGGACGAGGACGAGATCCTGCGTGGGGGCGCGGGGCAGGTCGCGCCCCCGGCGTCGGACGGCGACCTCGACCTCGATCTCCTCGACCCGCCGAGGCCAGAGGCGCCCCCTGCGCAGGCGCCGGCGCGCGGGGTTCGGGAGATCCTCGCGGACGCGAAGGCCTCCCGGGCGGCGCCGTCGCTCGTCGTCGTGCCGGCGCTCGACCACCTGCCGAAGCCGAGCTCCGCGGGGCAGCAGCGGCGCGACACCCCGCGGGCCGAGTACGAGGCGATCGCCGGCAAGCCCCTGCCGCTCGCCGCGCCGGTCGACCCGCAAGCCCTCGTCGATGACGGGGTCCGCCGGTACCCGTTCGCGCGCCCCGTGCTGGAGACGATCGCCTCGGACCTGGTCGGCGCCCGGCACACGTGGATCCAGCCGACCCTGATCGCGAGCCCGCCCGGCCTCGGGAAGACGTCGCTCGTGACCTGGCTCGGCGGGCGCCTCGGCCTGCGCACGGTGATCTACGGCGCGGGGGGCGTGTCCGACGCGGCGTTCGGCGGCACGTCCCGGCAGTGGGGATCCGGCCGGGGTTGCGTCCCGCTTCAGGTCCTCCTGCAGGCCATGTCGGCGTCCGCACTGATCAACCTCGACGAGCTCGACAAGGCGTCTCCGGACCGCCGCAACGGGTCTCTCGTCGACGTGCTGCTCCCGTTCCTGGAGCGGTCTACGAGCGCAAGGATCTTCGACCCGTACCTTGAGGCAGAGGTCAACTGCTCGGGCGTGTCGTTCCTCGCCACGGTCAACGAGATGGGGCGCGTCCCGGCGGCCCTGCGCGACCGGTTCCGGTGCGTGGAGATGCCCGCGCCCCGTGCCGAGGACCTGCCCGTCATCGCGGCGGGGATGGTCGAGGAGATGCGGCAGGAGCGCGGCGTCGATCCGGCCTGGATGCCCGACCTCTCGCCCGACGAACTCGCCCTCGTCCCGTGGGCAGGCGGCTCCCTGCGCCCCCTGCGCCGGATGCTCCAGGCCGTGCTCGCGAGCCGCGAGACGTTCGCGCCCCGGCACTGACCTCCCCCTTCACCACCCCCCCATCGCTCGGAGACCCACGATGCAACACGCCCGAAAGTCGATGCCCGTCGTCACGATGACCGTCGAGACCGTCCGCGGTGAGACCCTGAGCGACCGGGTCCGCCCCGAGCTCGCGGACGCCGTCATCGTCGTCATGCGGCACGCCGAACGCTCATACGCCCTCGACCGCGTCGGTAGCGGGGAGGTCCGCCTGCTCTGCCAGCAGCTCCTCCGCCTCGCCCGGACGCTACCGCCCAGCGACGACCGCCGCGAGCCTCGGGAGGAGAGGTCGTGAAACGGATCCGCGGCCCCCCGCACGAAGGAGCAGACCGATGATCGCAGAAGAATTCCTTAGCATTGCGGCGGCCGCGCTGCGCACGTACCGGGGCGCGGACAGCGTCACCGTCTCGGCGGTCGAGCCGTCCCGCCACGGCCCGCTTGTGCGGTGGAGCGCGCCCCACCTCGCGGTCGAGCGCGAGCGACGGGACGATGGGGGCTCACAGTTCGTCGGGCCCGTGCCCGGCCCCTTCATGCTGACGCTCCTGGCGCGGACGCTCGCGTGCCGATGGCGCGACGGCGCCCCACGCAGCCCCCTCGACTGGCGCGAGAAGCTCGCCCGGCGCCACAGGAAGGTGTTCGGCCAGGGCGGGTTCGAGTGCGGCCCCGGCTGGAGATGGCTCTGGGAAGGGGCCGCCGAGCTCATGAAGGAGACCGGCGTTCCGGACGGCTTCCACTCGACGCAGATGAAGGAGAAGTTCGGCAGTATTCGTTGGTACTACGACGCCAACGAGAACTGCGAATACACGCAGATCCTAGTCGACAGCGTCGAGCACCTCAGCGCGTACATCTGCGAGGAATGCGGCAAGCCGGGTCGGGTCCGCCAGGGCGGGTGGCTGCGCTGCCTGTGCCCCGAGCACGCCAACGGGCGTCGGGTGGTCGGGGGTGGTTGAGGTGTACCGCAACAGGACGCGGTCCCGGTGGTCCGTCCGCATTTCCGGACGCGTGGACGGCCACCGGCTCTGCGTCGTCCTCGTCGGCGTGACGCTCCGGGCGAGCGAGGCAGCCCGGCTCCGGTGCCTGAGAACGGAGGCCCGAGACGTCCACGCCTGGGCCGCGGGCGAGCTCGCGGACTTGCCCCGGCCGGAGGGGGCGAAGCGGTTGCGCTACCGGATCAAGGAGAGCGGCTTCCGGGTCGAGGGGCGGGTCGTCGTTCGAGCGGCGGCCGCGTGGTTCGAGGCGGACGGGACGGCGTGGGCCGTCGGGGGAGAGTGAGATGACGACCGTCTGGGTGATGTCTGATCTGCACATCGACGCGTCGCCCTGGACGCCGCCCCCCGGCCCGCGCGTCGACGTCGCGATCGTCGCCGGCGACGTCGCCGACGGCCTGTGCCGCAGGGCGCTCCCGTGGCTCGCCGAGCACGTCGTCCCGCGGGCGCGGCACGTCATCTATGTGCCGGGCAATCATGACCTGTGGCGGACGAGGCTGCCCGACGAGCTCGCCCGCGCCCGGGACGCCGCGATCGCCGCGGACGTGACGCTGCTCGATTGCGGGCAAGCCCGGCATGTCGACGGCGTCCAGGTTATCGGCGCCACGCTCTGGACCGACTACGCCGTCGGCGGGGCGGACCACCGCGCGCTCGCGATGCGGGTCGCGGGGGACCGGCAGACCGGCATGCGGGATCATCGCCTCATCCAGACCCGCGATCGGCTGGGGACGCCGGCCGCATTCCGGCCCCCGGCCGCGGCCGCGCTGCACGCCGAACACCGCGCGAGGATCGAGCGATGCCTCGCCGAGCCCTGGGACGGGCCGCGGATCGTCGTGACCCATCATGCGCCCCACCCGCGCAGCCTGCTCCACGGCGAGGTTCGCGAGCCGATCGACGCGGCGTACGCCAGCGACCTGACCGCGATCCTGGAGGGCGAGCACGCCCCGGATCTCTGGATCCACGGGCACGTGCACCGGACGGTCGATTACCGGCTCGGGCGCACGAGGGTGCTCGCCAACGCCCGCGGGCACGACACCTCTCACCGCCGCCGCAACGGCGAATGGCGGGTCGAGCTGGAGAACTCTGCCTTCGATCCCTTCCTCACCCTGGAGATCTGACCGTGCGCGCCCTGACCCTCATCGCCCTGCTCGCCGCCGCGCCGGCCGCCGCGGAGCCCCAGCCGGTGCCGGGCCGCTACTGCGCGGTGGGGCAGGACCTACCCACGATCGAGGTTGGCTCCGGACCCGGCGAGGTCGGCATCGACCTGATGGACTGCCGACGGGCCACCTTTGGCGGCGGCCGCGTCCGGTCGCCCCAGTGCTACGGCATGGGGGGAGCGGAGGTCCCGTACGATGTCGATCTCGTCGTGCGCCCGGACGGCACCCTGGAGCACGACGGCACGGTTTACGGCCGGCCTTGCAGTGCAAAGCGGTGACATCGTCGCGCCGGTGCGGGGCCGGTCGCTCGCCCCGTCTCACGTCCGGACGGCCCGAATGCGATCCGCGGCGCAGTCACGCAGATCTCTATGTGTTGTCTCGACGGCCCTGAGGTCGGAAATCCACGTAGAAGTCGTCGCCGATGGGGGCGGCCAGGAAATCGCGCTCCGGCTTCCGGTTCGCCTGATCGCCCTTTTCGCCCGCGCAGGCGGCCGGGCGCCCAGCAAGGCTGGAGCGCCTGACGTATCGGCTCGGGTCGTTCTTGATCTTGGCCATCAGTAGGAACCTAGCAGCCGCTCCACGTCCCGCTCGGAGATTTTGGTCTGGCATGCGGCGGTCACGCGCTGCCGCCGTCCGCCGTCCTTCGTCTTGTAGCACTCGGAGCTCCCGTCCCCGTTTACGGTGAACTCGTACGACGTTCCGTTTTCGTTCTTCCTCCAAACTCTCTTATCAGCTGTTGCCTCCAGGCGCCAGTCGAGCAGGCAGCCGTCGATGTCGGCCAGTGCGTTGGCCACGTCCAGGGCGGAACCGTATCGATCGGAGGGCTCTGTCTCCAGGCAGGCGCGGACGACCTTGCGGAGCTTCGACGGGATGTGCGGCGCGAACGCCCGGCGGTCAGGGAACCGCCCGTTCCGGACGTCATACCGGAAGCCGGCCCGGTCGAAACCGGGTCCCGGCGGACCGTACTTCGCCAGCTGCGCGTGGAAGGCCTCGTTCCCGTTGCACATCCGGTAGAGGGTCAGCCCGAACTGGTAGATGTCGAAGGTGAGGTCGAACCGATCCTCCGCCAGGGCCTCGGGCGGGATCATGGGGGTGTAATGCCGGTCCTGCTCGGCCTTCCCGACGAAGTTCATCTGCTTGGCCTGCCCGAAGTCCGACACCAGCGCCTCGCCCCGGTCCGACAGCAGGATGTTGTCGGGCTTCACGTCGAAGTGGACGAGCTTCTTCGAGTGGATGTGGTGGAGCCCGCTCAGGACTTGGCAGGCGACCGTGACGATCTCGCGGACGGTCATGTAGCGGCCCGTGATGAGGCCCTTCACCGAGCCGCGGCGGTAGAACGGCATCGCTAGGTAGATATGGTCTTCGTCGTAGCAGGCGTAGTGGATTTGGACGACGTTCTGATGAGCGCTCGCGTAGAGGGCCTGCGACTCCGCGAAGAACTCGGCCGGCGAGGCCAGGCTCGCCTTCGCGATCCGCTTCGTTACGATCTCCGCGTTGAGCTGGTGATCGCGCGAGAGGAAGGTCTCCGAGTTGCGGCCGTCCGCGCCGATGTCCCGCACCCGCTCAAAGGTCAGCTCGGCCTTGTTGTACGGCTTAAGCATTTTCGGCCCCCATGGCGTACAGGATCGCCTCCCGCTCCTCCTTCGACATCTTTCCCCAGTTCTCGATGCCGTACCCGTCCTCGCCGTCGGCGAGTGGCTTGAACCGCGTCCGCTCGATACCGAGGCGGGCCGCCCCGGTGGCGATCGGGCCTGCGAAATAGGCCGAGAGCTCGCTGCTGGCGAAGGCCTCTTGAATGACGCCCTCGATCTGGACGCGGTCGATGCTGAGGGACTGCGCGCTGGGCTCGGTGAGCCGCACGCCGGCCCTCTCGACCCGGAACTCGCGCAGGACGTCCAGGAGGTTGCTACGCAGGTACTTCAGCCCGTCGGGGGTCCCAAAGGCCGCCGGGATCCTGATCTCCTCGACGTTGATGACCGTCTTGGCGTCCGTGTCGTAGACCGCGAAGGTGACCACGCGTGGCGCCGCCCTGATCCCGATGGTGATCACCGCATCCCCCCAGTTGCCGCCCTGTCGAGCTTGGTGCCGGGCTTTTCGCACGGACGCGCGTGCGAAGGCCAGGAGCGGGGCGCGGGACGGGCGCACGCGCCGCGGCGCGTCCGATGGGGGTCCGCAGGGCGAAGCCCCGTCCGGTGCGGGATAACCAGACGCCCGATTGCGGGATGCCAGTTGCCGAGCGTGGTCGCGACGGCTACATTCCAAACTGGAGCCGATGCCCGGGCTGCAAGCGACCCAAAAGGCGGCGAACTCGATCTCGGATCGATACCTGAACGGCAACCATCTCTGCCGGCGCAGGGTGATCATCAAGCGCTTGTGACCACCCCCTCAAGACGCCGGTGTGAAATGGATGTGCCATGTCCCTTCCCAAGGACTGCGCGGACCACCTGCGCGCGCGCTATCGCCTCCTGACCGGCAACAAGCTGGGCTCCTCTCACGCGCACGAACTCGTGGCCGCATTCTTCGGATACAAGACGGCCGCGGCGCTCCGGGCGGAAACCAGGTTTCCCCTGAGCGACATCGGCAAGGCTGAAATCCTCATCCCGGACCTGCGCCTAATGGACGAGCGAGTCGGAACGCTCCGGGGGCTTCCCGCCGACCTGCCCGGCGTCGAGGATCTCACGTCCGACCTGTGCGACTTCCTCGCGAGCCAGGGCCACTTCGACGGCCGGTTCTGGAGGTCCAGGCATCTGAGCGACGATGTCAACGCGTTCGTCCAGGACGACCCGATGATGATCGAGGGGGGCCTGGACGGCGAGATCGCCTCGACGAACGCCTACTTCGATGAGCTCTACATCGAGGAATACGATTTCAAGCCGAGTGACGACGCGCTGGTCGCGACCCTGACCGGATCGCTGAACGGCGAGAACGACCAGGATCGGGCGTTCCATGGCGACAAGATCGTCTTCACGACTGTGATGACGTTCGAGCGCGTCGCAGGGCGGATCGCCTACATGGAACCGGAGCTTGAGACCGACGGCAAGGTGGACGACTCGATGTATTACGACGAGGACTTCGCCTGATGACTTAGCCCGCTCCCGGTCGAGGAACAGGCGCGGCATAGCACGCGCCTGCTCCGCCCACACGTGAGGGCCGGAGTCCAGCGAACGATCATCGTCGACGACGCAAGCCTAGGGCTTGGCGAAACCGATGTCTGCAACGATGGCCCTGAGCCGTTCCGGCTCGCGCTCCTTGCGCTCGCTGTAGCGGTCGACGAGGTAATCGGCCCGCCCGCGGGTCAAAAGCGTGAACTTCATCAGCTCCTCGCAGACGTCCACGACCCGGTCATAGAGCGGCCCGGGCTTCATGCGGCCGGCGTCATCGAACTCCTTGTAGGCCATCGGCACCGAACTCTGGTTCGGGATGGCGATCATCCGCATCCAACGGCCGAGCACCCGGAGCGCATTCACCGCGTTGAAGCTCTGCGAGCCGCCTGAAACCTGCATCGCCGCGAGCGTGCGCCCCTGCGTTGGGCGGACCGAGCCCTCGCTCAAGGGCAGCCAGTCGATCTGGCTCTTCATCACGCCGGTCAGGTTGCCGTGGCGCTCCGGCGAGACCCAGACCTGCCCCTCGGACCACATCGAGAGCTCCCGTAGCTCCTGCACCTTCGGGTGGTCGGCAGTCGCGTCATCGGGGAGCGGCAGGCCGTGGGCGTGGAAGATGCGCACCTCACCGCCCATTGCCTCCAAGAGGCGCGCCGCTTCGTAGGCCAGGAACCGGCTGAAGGAGCGCTCCCGCAGCGAGCCGTAGAGGATCAGGAAGCGCGGCGCGTGGGCGAGCGGCATCGACGCCTCCACCCGCTCGGCGGTCGGCACCTCGAAATGCGCCTCAGAGAGGTTGGGCGTTCCGTCGGCGAACGGCTGGTGGGGCTTGTCCACGCGGCAATCTTTCCATACGCTTCAACAAACGTTGGATTGATGGACCAATCATGGACGAACGGCAAGCCCTCGCCGCCTTCGCCGCGCTCGGACAGGAGCACCGCCTCCGGGTCGTGCGCGCCCTCGTCACCGCCGGGCCAGACGGCCTTGCCGCAGGGGCGCTGGCGACCGAGGTCGGGGTCGCGAACACCAACCTGTCCTTTCACCTGAAGGAGCTCTCGCACGCCGGGCTGATCACGTCCCGGCGCGAGGGCAAATCGGTCATATACAGCGCCGCCTATGCAGGCCTGTCCGACCTGATCGCCTTCCTGATGCGCGACTGCTGCCAGGGCCGGCCTGAGGTCTGCGCACCTGCGGTCGCCGCCCTGTCCGCCTGCGACTGTCCCACTGGAGAGACTGCCCATGCCTGAGCCGTTCGATGTGGTCATCTACCACAACCCCGCCTGCGGCACGTCCCGGAATACCCTGGCGATGATCCGCAACGCCGGCATCGAGCCGCACGTGGTCGAGTACCTCAAGACGCCCCCGAGCCGGGCGCTGATCAAGCAGTTGCTCGGCCGTGCCGGCCTCGCCGTCCGCGACGTCCTGCGCGAGAAGGGCACGCCCTACGCCGAATTGGGGCTGGCCGATCCGGCGCTGCCAGACGAGCAGCTCCTCGACGCGATCGAGGCCCACCCGGTCCTGTTGAACCGCCCGCTGGTGGTGAGCCCGAAGGGCGTCCGTCTTTGCCGGCCCTCCGAGGCCGTGCTCGACCTGCTGCCTGCCCAGCAGGGGGAGTTCGTGAAGGAGGACGGCGAGCGCGTCGTCGACGAGCACGGCCGCCGCGTCGCCACCGCCTGAGACCATCATGAGCACCTTCGAGCGCTACCTGACCGTCTGGGTCGGGCTCTGCATCGTGGCCGGCATCGCGCTCGGCCACGTCATGCCGGGCTTCTTCCACGCCGTCGGCGCGGCTGAGGTCGCCAAGGTGAACCTGCCGGTCGCCGTCCTGATCTGGCTCATGGTCATCCCCATGCTGCTCAAGATCGACTTCGCCTCGCTGCGGCACGTCGGTCGGCACTGGCGCGGCATCGGCGTGACGCTGTTCATCAACTGGGCGGTGAAGCCGTTCTCGATGGCCGCGCTCGGCTGGCTCTTCGTGGGCTACCTCTTCCGCCCCTACCTGTCCGCCGACCAGATCGACAGCTACATCGCCGGGCTCATCATCCTGGCGGCGGCACCCTGCACCGCCATGGTGTTCGTCTGGTCGAACCTGACCCGCGGCGAGCCGCACTTCACCCTGAGCCAGGTCGCGCTTAATGACAGCATCATGGTGGTGGCCTTCGCGCCGATCGTCGGCCTGCTGCTCGGCCTCTCGGCCATCACGGTGCCCTGGGGCACGCTGGTGCTCTCGGTGGTGCTCTACATCGTCATCCCGGTGATCATCGCCCAGGTCGTGCGCCGGAGCCTCCTCGCCTCAGGCGGGCAGGCCGCCCTCGACCGGCTGCTCGCCCGGCTCGGACCGGTGTCGCTCGTCGCCCTCCTGGCCACGCTAGTGCTGCTGTTTGGCTTCCAGGGCGAGCAGATCCTGGCCCAGCCTGAGGTCATCGGGCTGCTCGCGGTGCCAATCCTGATCCAGGTCTACTTCAACTCCGGGCTCGCCTACCTCCTGAACCGCGCCGCGGGCGAGCAGCACTGCGTGGCCGGCCCCTCGGCGCTGATCGGCGCCTCGAACTTCTTCGAGCTCGCGGTGGCGGCCGCGATCAGCCTGTTCGGCTTCAACTCGGGCGCGGCGCTCGCCACCGTGGTCGGCGTGCTGATCGAGGTGCCGGTCATGCTCTCGGTCGTGTGGATCGTGAACCAGAGCCAGGGCTGGTACGAGCGCGGCGCGGCGGGCAAGAGAGCGGCCCTGAAGCCTGCGTCCCGTGAGGTCTGAGGCCCACGGCCGCCTCGCCGTCATCTCCGCCCTGGGCGTTGTCGAGATCCTCGCCTGGGGCTCGTCGTTCTACCTGCCGGCGGTGCTCGCCGGCCCCATCGCCGCCGACACCGGCTGGCCCCTCGCGTGGGTGGTCGGCGGCCTCTCCATCGGTCTCCTGGTGGCGGCAATCGCCTCGCCCCGGGTGGGGCTCGCCATCCACCGGCACGGGGGACGCCCGGTCCTGGCGCTCGCCGCGCTGCTGCTGGCGGCGGGCCACGTGGTGATCGGGCTGGCGCCGAACCTGCCGGTGTTCCTCGCCGGCTGGCTCCTGCTCGGGCTCGGGATGGGTTGCGGCCTCTATGACCCCGCCTTCGCGACGCTAGGCCGGCTCTACGGCGCCGAGGCGCGCCCGGCCATCACCACGCTGACCCTCTGGGGCGGGTTCGCGAGCACCGTCTGCTGGCCGCTCTCGGCCTTCCTCGTCGAGCAGGTCGGCTGGCGCGGCGCCTGCCTCGCCTATGCCGGGCTGCACCTCGCCGTGACCCTGCCGCTGGTGCTCGGTCTGATCCCGCCGGCGCCCGCGGCGCCCCCTGGCGCGGAGGGGACGCACGGGCACGGCGATCCGCTGACGCCGCGCGAGCGGCGGGCCTTCCTGCTGATGGCCGGCGTGCTGGTCCTGGGCGGTACGGTGATGACGCTGGTCTCGGTTCACCTGATCACGCTGCTCCAGGCCCGCGGCGTCGCGCTCGCAGCGGCTGTGTCCTACGGCGCTCTGATTGGGCCAGCCCAGGTCGGCGCCCGCATCGTGGAGATGGCCAACAAGGGCCGGCATCACCCGCTATGGACGCTGACCGTGGCCATGGTGCTGGTGGCAGCCGGCCTCGCGGTCCTTGCGGTGGGCGTGCCGACGGTCGGCGTCGCCCTGGTGCTCTACGGGGCCGGTAACGGGATCTACTCCATCGCCCGCGGCACCGTGCCGCTCGCGCTGTTCGGACCCGGACGTTACGCGACCCTGGTTGGGCGGCTCGCCCGGCCGGGCTTGGCAGCGCAGGCGCTCGCCCCGTCGCTCGGGGCCATGGTGCTTGCCTACGGCGGCGTGGACGCGGCCTACGCCCTGCTGCTGGCGCTCGCCCTGGCCAACGTCGTGCTAGTGGGAGCCCTCTGGAGCGCGAGGTAGAGGCGGCCAAGATACCTCCGCCGGGCGCCGCAGGCTGACCGGCGAAGGCGCGCCGCTCGCTGAACGGAAGCTGCGCGCCCGCTTCAGAACCGGTTCAATGCCGCACGTCCAGGTTGCCTTCACTCTCGAACCGGAAGGTCATCACCATGAAGGCACGTCTCGCAGGTCTCGCCGTCGCGGCGCTCATCCTGGTTCCCGGCACCGCCTCGGCGCAGTGGTATGGCCATGGTGCTCGGCACCACCACCATCACTGGGAGCACCACCAGCACCATGGCTACGGTCACCGCCATGGTCACGAGCGGCACCATCACCACGGTTACGACCGTCCCGTTCACTTCGACCGGGGCCACCACCATCACCATCACGGGTACTGACGACCTCGGAAGATCGCCGGGATCGACCGTACCGGTCCCGGCCGTCGCGGGCCCTTGACCTTCCCACCGTTGGAAGGGGCACCATGGCGGCCATCGACCTTCCGCGTGACCCGGAAAACTGGCATCGTCGATTCGTGACGTTCTGGCTCGCCCTCCGGCGGCTGCTCCCGCTCCTGGCGGTTCTCAGCCTCGCCTTGACGCCGGTGATCGCCTCCGCGGCCGCCACGGGCATGCACGCGTCCGCGACGGTTCAGGCTCGCGGCTCGCACGAGCCGATGCCTGCCATGGACCATGCCGGCATGGACATGGGCGGCATGAACATGGACGACATGCCCTGCTGCCCGCCGGAGAAGGCGGACAAGCCGGACTGCGCCCAGTCGGGCTGCCCGTTGATGGCGCTCTGCCTCGCCAGCGTCGCCTCTCTGCTGCCGAGCGCGATCGCCATCGCGGCGCCTAGCGCGACGCGTGCGGCACCGGCTTGGCCCGACACGGCGTCCTTCGACAGCCTGCACGGGCCACCGCTACCCGAGCCCCCCCGCGCCTGAACCCGATGCCGCCGGCGCTCGCGCCGGCACGGTGACGCGCGTCCGCGCCTCGCCATCCATCGTGTTCAGGAGATGAGACCCGTGACCAAGAACCCCTTCGCGCGCGCCGTGCCGGCCGCGCTGCTCGGCGCCGCCCTGACGACATCGACGTTCGCCCCGCCCGCCCTGGCGGACATCAAGGACTACCGCTTCGAACTCGTGCAGCAAGAGGCGAAGGTCGGCGAGGTCGTCATCGCCGTCCGGCTCGTCGACCAGCGGAGCGGCAAGCCGGTGACCGACGCCGTGGTCTTCGCCAAGCGCCTCGACATGGCCCCCGATGCCATGGAGGAGATGGCCACCAAGGTCGAGCAGGTCCCCTCGACCGAGCCCGGCGTCTACCGTTTCAAGGCCAAGCTCTCGATGCAGGGCCGCTGGCGCCTGTCGCTGGCCGCCAAGGTCCAGGGCGAGACCGGCACGGTCGAGGACAAGCTGGTCCTTCAGGCCGCGAAATGACCCGCTCGGCATGGTTCGCCGCTACCCTCGCCGCGCTCGCGGCGGGGGGCCTCGGCTATTGGGCCGGACAGCAGGACGGTCCCGTCCCGGCGCTCGTCGAACGGGCGAGGTCCGAGTACGTGCCGGCGCTGGTCGAGCGGGCCCGGCACGGCGTCGCCCGCTTGCTGCCCGCCGCGCAGGCGCCGGTCCCGTCCAAGCCCGCGTCCGGACCGGTGGTCTACTACCGGGACCCGGACGGGAAGCCCGTCTACTCGGCGTCGCCGATGGTGACGGCGGACGGGCGGGAGTTCCGGGCCGTCCGCGCCAGCGAGGACGTGCGCTTCGACGATGGGGATGGCGAAGCCATGCCCGCGGAAATGGCCAGGCACCACGCAGAGCCGGGCGAGGCGGCCAAGCCCGCCGGCGACGCCCGGCGCGTCCTCTACTACCGGAACCCGATGGGGCTGCCGGACACCTCGTCGGTGCCGAAAAAGGACTCGATGGGGATGGACTACATCCCCGTTTACGCGGGCGAGGACGAGGGCGGCGTCGTGAAGGTGTCGCCGGGCAAGGTCCAGCGCACCGGCGTGCGGACCGAGCTCGCGGAGCGCCGCGTCCTGTCGGTGCCGGTGCGGGCGCCGGGCAGCGTCGGGGAGGACGAGCGCCGCGTCTCCGTCATCGCCATGCGCACGGACGCCTTCATCGAGAAGGTCGAGCCGGTCACAACGGGCGACCACGTCCGCAGGGGCCAGCCGCTGCTGCGCCTGTTCGCGCCCGAGATCAACGCGGTCGCCGCCCAGTACCTGACCTCCATAGGCTACGAGGGCGGCCGCCGGCGGCTGGAGAACCTCGCCATCCCGCCGGAGGTCATCGACGAGATCGAGCGCACCCATAAGGTGCCACCCTCCATCACCTGGTCCGCGCCACGGGACGGCGTCGTAGTCGAGCGCAACGTCTCGGACGGGATGAAGGCCAAGTCCGGGGACGTCCTGTTCCGCATCGTCGACCATACGCGCGTCTGGGTACTGGCCGACGTGACCGAGCGCGACCTCGCCGGGGTGGCGGAGGGGCAGAAGGCGACGGTCCGGGCGCGGGCCTTCCCGGACCGGGCCTTCAGCGGGACGGTGACCCGGATCTACCCCCACCTCAACATGGAGACCCGAACCGCGCGGCTCCGCATCGAGCTGCCGAACCCCGACGGCGCGCTGCGCCCGTCGATGTACGCGGACGTCGAGATCGCGACGGGCGACGCCAAGCCGGTGGTGGCGGTGCCCGATGACGCGATCATCGACACCGGCGAGCGCCAGGTCGTGCTGCTCGACCGCGGCGAGGGCCGCTTCGAGCCGAAGGCCGTGAGGGTCGGCCTGCGCGGCCGGGGCTACGCCGAGATCCGCGAGGGCGTCACGGCCGGCGACCGCGTGGTCACCGCGGCGAACTTCCTGATCGACGCCGAGAGCAACTTGAAGGCGGCGCTGCAAGGCATGACCGCGCCCAAGGATGACCGACAGGCGGCGAGCGCGGGAGGCACGCCGTGATCGCGCGCCTTATCGGCTGGTCGGCCCGCAACCTCGTGCTGGTGCTGGTCGGGACCATGTTCGCCGTGGCGACCGGCGTCCTGGCGCTCAGGACCCTGCCGCTCGACGCCATCCCCGACCTCTCGGACGTGCAGGCCATCGTCTACACCGAGTACCCGGGGCAGGCGCCCCAGGTCGTCGAGGACCAGGTCACCTACCCGCTGACCACCGCCATGCTGACGGTGCCGAAGGCGAAGGTGGTGCGCGGCTTCTCCTTCTTCGGCGTGTCCTTCGTCTACGTGATCTTCGAGGACGGCACCGACCCGTACTGGGGCCGCTCGCGCGTGCTGGAGTACCTCAACGGCGCGGCGAGCCGCTTGCCGGCCGGGGTGACGCCGGCCCTCGGCCCCGACGCGACCGGCGTGGGCTGGGTCTACCAGTACGTGGTGGTGGCGCGTGAGCGGACGCTCGCCGAGCTGCGGTCGCTGCAGGATTGGATCATCCGCTTCGGCGCCTCGCGCGCCGAGGGCGTGGCCGAGGTCGCGGGCGTCGGCGGGTTCGTGAAGCAGTACAACGTCGTCGTCGACCCGAACCGACTGCGAGCCCAGGGCATCTCGCTCAACAAGCTCCGGGACGCCATCCGGTCGAGCAACGCCGACGTCGGCGGGCGCACGGTCGAACTCTCCGAGTTCGAGTTCATGGTGCGCGGGCGCGGTTACCTGAAGAGCGTCGCCGACATCGAGAACATCGTGCTCAAGACCGTGGGCGGCACGCCGCTGCGACTCCGGGACGTGGCCCGGGTCGAGCTCGGGCCGGACGAGCGGCGCGGCATCGCCGAGATGAACGGCGAGGGCGAGGTCGCCGGCGGCATCGTCCTGCAGCGCTTCGGCGCCAACGCCCTCAACGTGATCGAAGGCGTCAAGGCGAAGCTCGCCGAGGTCGCCAAGGGCCTGCCGGCCGGCACCGAGATCCTGCCGGTCTACGACCGCTCGCAACTCATCGACGCGGCCATCGATACCCTGCGCCACACGCTGGTCGAGGAGAGCATCGTCGTCTCCCTCGTCTGCGTCGTCTTCCTGCTGCACGTGCGCAGCGCGCTCGTGGCCATCCTGATGCTGCCAGTCGGCATCCTGATGGCCTTCGCCGGCATGAAGGCGCTCGGAATCGGCGCCAACATCATGTCGCTCGGCGGCATCGCCATCGCGGTCGGCGCCATGGTCGACGCCGCCATCGTCATGATCGAGAACGCCCACAAGCACCTGGAGCGGGCCCCCCCGGACAAGCCGCGGGTCGAGGTCCTCGTCGAGGCCGCCGCGGAGGTCGGGCCGTCGCTATTCTTCTCGCTCCTCGTGATCACGGTGAGCTTCCTGCCGATCTTCACCCTGGAGAGCCAGGAGGGACGGCTGTTCGGGCCGCTCGCCTTCACCAAGACCTTCGCCATGGCAGCGGCGGCGCTGCTGTCGGTGACCCTGGTGCCGGCCCTGATGGTGCTGTTCGTGCGCGGGCGCATCGTCCCGGAGCACCGCAATCCGCTGAACCGGCTCCTGATCTGGCTGTACCGGCCACTCATCGCCGGCGTTCTGCGGGCCCGGGTCCTCACCGTCCTGCTCGCCGTGGGCGTGCTGGCCGCGACCGCCTGGCCGGCACGGCAGCTCGGCTCCGAGTTCATGCCGGAGCTCAACGAGGGCACGCTGCTCTACATGCCAACCACACTGCCGGGTATCTCGGTGACCAAGGCCGGCGAGCTCCTCGCCACTCAGGACCGCATCATCAAGAGCTTCCCCGAGGTGGCCTCGGTCTACGGCAAGGCCGGGCGCGCCAACACGGCGACCGACCCCGCGCCGATGGAGATGTTCGAGACGGTCATCACCCTGAAGCCGAAGGCGGAGTGGCGCCCGGGCGTGACGCTCGTGAGCCTCAAGGCGGAGATGGACGCCGCCCTGCAGTTCCCGGGCGTGTCGAATGCCTGGACGCAGCCGATCCGCGCCCGCATCGACATGCTCTCGACTGGCATCCGCACGCCCGTGGGCGTGAAGGTGCTGGGCACCGACCTGAAGGAGATGGAGGGGGTCGCCCGCCAGGTCGAGACGGTGGTGCGGGGCGTGCCGGGCACGTCGAGCGCCTATGCCGAGCGGGTCATCGGGGGCTACTTCCTCGACATCACGCCGGACCGCGAAGCGCTCGGGCGCTACGGCCTGATGGTCGGGGACGTGCAGGACGTCGTCGCGACGGCCCTGAGTGGGCAGTCCGTGACGAACACGGTCGAGGGCCGCGAGCGCTACACCGTCAACGTGCGCTACCCGCGCGCCTTCCGCTCAGACCCGAAGGCCATCGCGACAGAGGTCCAGGTGCCGCTGCCCGCCGGTGGCACGGTGCCGCTCGGCGAGGTGGCCAAGGTCGAGCTGAGCCGGGGCCCAACCTCGATCCGCACCGAGAACGGGCAGCTCGCGGTCTACCTGTTCGTCGACATCGCCGGGCGCGACCTCGGCGGCTACGTCGCCGAGGCGCGCAAGGCGGTGGCAGACGCGGTGCGGCTGCCCCAGGGCACGACCCTGCAGTGGAGCGGGCAGTACGAGTACCTGGAGCGAGCGGAGGCGCGCCTCGCGGTCGTGGTGCCGCTGACGCTGCTGATCGTGTTCCTGCTGCTCTACCTGAACTTCCGACGCCTGACGGAGACGCTCATCGTGATGCTGTCGCTGCCTTTTGCCCTGGTCGGCGGGGTGTGGCTGCTTTGGTGGATGGGCTTCAACCTGTCGGTCGCTGTGGCGGTCGGCTTCATCGCCCTGGCCGGCGTCGCTGCCGAGACCGGGGTGATCATGCTGGTCTACCTCGACCACGCCCTCGACGAGGTCCGCGCCCAGTGCGAACGCGAGGGACGCCCGCTCGCGCGCCCGGACCTGCGCCGGGCCATCATGGTCGGCGCGGTCGAGCGGGTCCGGCCCAAGATGATGACGGTCGTCGCCATCATGGTGGGCCTGCTGCCCATCCTCTGGAGCACCGGTTCAGGCTCCGAGGTCATGCAGCGCATCGCGGTGCCGATGATCGGCGGGATGGTCTCCTCGACCGCGCTGACCCTGGTGGTCATCCCGGCGGTCTACGCCCTGGTGAAGGGGCGGGGCATGCCCCCGGCCGGCGCGCTCCGCGAGGGGACGGATGGTGAGGCGATGCGGCTGCCGCAGGCGGCCGAGTGAGAGGGAATGGGAGATGACGATGAGGAGCGATGCGATGCCATCCCGACGTTCCGTGCTCGCGGGCTTGGCGGCGGGGCTGGCGCTCGGACGGGGCGCCCTGGCAGAGGGACGTCCCACGGTCGCGGTGACCAAGGACCCGAACTGTGGCTGCTGCGAGAAGTGGGTCACCCACCTGCGCGAGGCCGGCTTCACCGTCACCGTGACCGAGGGGCCCGTGAACCCGGTGAAGGCGCGCCTCGGCGTGCCGCGCGACCTCGCCTCCTGCCACACCGCCCAGGTCGACGGCTACGTGGTCGAGGGCCACGTTCCGGCCGGAGCGATCAAGCGGCTCCTGGCGGAGAGACCCCAGGGGACTGGGCTGGCCGTACCGGGCATGCCGGTCGGCTCGCCCGGCATGGAGGTCGATGGCATGGAGCCGGACACATACGAGATCACACTCTTCGGTCCCAAGGGGCGGAGCGCCTTCGCCCGGTACCGAGGCGGTGAACCAGCCTAAGTCAGCGGCGTCTTCAGCGTTCGGGTATCGCCGCTGCGGGCGGGGGCGCTTTCGCGCCCGACTTGGGCGCGGGCTTCTGACGCTGATCCCACATCACGTATCCAGCCGGCGGGTCGTACTCGTGCGGACGCATGACGGAAGCTTGCCCTTCCGCGGTGACGAGGCCCGGAAAGAGTGCCCTCTCGATATGCTCCCGGTTGAGCGCGATCTTGTGCGGCGTGTGCGACAGGATGTGCTGCGAGTGAGTCCGGCCCGGGGGGCTGACGCTGACGAGCTTCTTCTTCGGGAAGCGCCTCGCAAATAGCCCCGCGGTGGCCGCTTGGTCCGTATCTGCCGTCAGAAGATATGCAGTATCCATGACGTCCTGTACGGCATCGTCATAGACGCTGAGTGCGAGATTGATGTCTGTGGCCTTCTCGGTTGGCTTCTGCCAAATGGAACCGCAGTCCCTGCACTTGGCGTCCTCTTTGCTGAAGTGCCCGAGGATGGTCTCGACACCGACCAGCTTGAGGGCTCGAACCAGCCTTTCGTGGCGGATTTTCTTGCTGTGGTCGCCCGGGTAATAGGCCGTGCAGAACACGACGCGGACGAGTTCCTCCGACTGACGCGGGATGATGGATTCCCCCAGCTTCCAGAAGTTGCACCATTTCAGGAACGGCTCTCCTAAGTCATTGACAGAATGGTATAAATTGAAGCCGTCGATATAGAGTGCAGCCCGAATTCTGGATTTTCCCGCTTGACTATCCAGCCCCATGCACTCATATCCGATCCGTCAACGCTGAACGGTGCGCCGTCAGCAACCCATGGGCTCCGGCCCGTGTGAAGCCCGTAGGCTCAGGCCTGCGGGCTTCTTGGTTTCCGAGGCTGTTCTATTCTGAGTTCGCCTCTCTGGGTACTGTGTTTTTCCCCTCACCGATCCGCTGAGCGAAACCGGAAGGGCATGCGCCATTCCCTGCCAAATCGGACCAAATTTCAGGCCCCGACGTCAGTTGAGATGTCACGTGCCGACGATAATCAGACCCACCATATGGGATTGTCCCTTGACCTTCCCATGATGGGAAGCCCCATCTGGGTGTGACGCCATCCAAGGGAGTGCGTCATGCATCGCTTCAAGGTCGAGAAGATGGGCTGCGGCGGCTGCGCCAAGTCGGTGACCCGCGCAGTCCTCGGCATCGAGCCGAACGCCCGGGTCGAGGTCGAGCTCGGAGCCAAGCTCGTGACCGTGTCGGATGCCGCCGGCCCGGCGGACCGGATCGCCCAAGCCATCGCCGCGGCGGGCTTCCCGGCCGAGCCGCTGCTCGCGGCGGCTTGAAACGCCGCGACGGCAACCAAACCTGCCTGCAGGCATTCACGTCTCAACGGCGGACATAGTCCCGCCACCGGAATCGGTGTAAGCCAGAACTCATGAGCCTCGACCGGCAAATCGTGCGCCTGATGGCGGCGATGATCCTCGCGATCATCGCCTACGTCGTGCCGTCCGCCGTCCAGGCCCACGAGGGGCACGCGCACCACGGCCACCACGCCGCGGCGCAGCCGAAGTTCGCCCCGTCGCCGGCGCCCAAGGCCGTCGCGCCCACGGTCTCCGCGGCGCCCAAGGTCGCCGTCCGGGCCGTAATGTCGGCATGGGCCAGGGTCGCGCTCGCCCCGACCACGGTCGACGGCGCGCGCATCGAGCCGGAACAGGACAAGTGCTGCCCGGTCGGCTGCAAGACCCGCTGCTGCGGGACGATGGCCTGCTGCGCCACCGGCGTCCTGTCCGGGCCCTATGCCCTGTCGCCGGCCCTGTTCCGGACCGTCACGCTGATCCCGCGCGACGTCGCCGGCCGTTCGGGCCCCGGCCCCGAGGCCCTGCCCAAGCCCCCACGAACCCTCGCGTGAAGTAGGGCGCGCCTGAGGCGCGCGACGCCCGGAGTGCGCCCGAGAACGGCGCCGTCCGGACTTCCCGACGCGAGGATTCCTGTTCATGTCGACCCGTTTTGCCGCCGCCCTGCGCGCGGTGGCGCTGCTTGCCGCCGTCCTGGCGGGGCCGGCGCTCGCCCACGAGGGGCACGACCACGGCGCCGCCCAGCCCCCTGTCTCGAAGACCATCGCCCCGCGCGGCGAGGCGCTCTCGGACGCCTTCGAGCTCGTCGCCATTCCGCGCGACGGGACCCTGACGCTGTTCCTCGACCACTTCCGGACGAACGAGCCGGTGCCCGGCGCGACCATCGAGGTCGAAACGCCCGACGGTCCCAGGGTCGCGACCGCCATGGCCGACGGCGGCTACGCGCTGCCGGCCCCGTGGCTATCGAAGCCTGGCCGGCACGATCTCGTGGCGACCGTCACGGCCGGGGACGCGGTCGATGTGCTGACCGTGGCGGTCACCGTGCCCGACCCGAAGGTCGCCGCGGCCGCGGCGCCTGCCAAGCCGGCCCCGGCTCAGGCTGCCCTGGCGCGCGTCTCCGAGGTCGCCCACGGCATCAGGGAACGGCTGATGGCCAAGGACCCGGCCCTGGTGGCCGCGGTCGCCGTCGC
>CANEZL010000049.1 GCA_947444195.1 Methylobacteriaceae bacterium
ACGCCGCCTACTGGTCGATCGCCACCACGGTTCGCACCGACAACGCCTCGCTGTCCGCCGTGAAGGACTCCCTCGGCCTCGGCTCCTCGGCGGTGGACACCGCCTATAACGGCCTGACCTCGGTGCTCGGCGACCTGCAGAACCTGCGCACCAAGCTCCAGACCGCGCTGACCCCGGGCGTCGACCGCGCCAAGGTGCAGGTCGAGATCGCCGCCCTGCAGAACAAGATGCAGTCCACCGCCGATTCCTCGAACGCGTCCGGCCAGAACTGGCTCTCGGTCAACTCCGCGGCCTCGAACACCAGCTTCCAGGCCACCCAGAACGTGGTCGCCGGCTTCTCGCGCAACACCGCCGGCACGGTGACGTTCTCGAAGATCGGCGTCGACGTCAACGCGATCAAGCTCTACGACCTGAACGCCAGCACCATCGCCACCGCCGCCACCGCCGGCCAGGTCACCGGCACCACCGCGCTCACGGGCACCACGGTGTTCTCCGGCGGCACCGCCGACTTCAGCGGCACCAACGAGGTGAAGTTCGCGCTGACCCTCGGCAACGCCGACACCGCGACCATCACCATCAACAAGTCCACGATGGCCTCGGCGGCGGCCGACCTCACCAAGGTCACGACGCAGGAGTTCCTCGACGCGATCAACAACCAGATCGCCGCCTCCACGGGCGCCTCCGGGATCGCCGGCGACGTCAAGGCCTCCCTCGACACCTCCGGCCGCCTGACCTTCACCACCACCGCGACGGGCGCCGGCACCGCCGCGCAGGTCACCATCCAGAACGCCACCGTCACGGCGGGCAACACCCTGGTCAACGTGGGCTTCGGCACCGGCACGGCCGCCACCGACGCGCGCACCGGCACCGGTTCGGCCGCGGGCACCACCGCGGGCAAGGGCATCCTCGACACGAACGACGGCAGCACCGGCTTCTCGATCAGCACGATCAACATCAGCGGCATCACCAGCGACACCGTGCTGACCAACATCATCACCCAGGTCGAGAAGGCGCTCGCCAAGGTCACCGACGCCGGCACCAAGCTCGGCGCCAACAAGACCCAGATCGACGGCCAGAAGACCTTCATCGACACGCTGATGAAGGCCAACGACCGCACGATCGGCACCCTCGTCGATGCCGACATCGAGGAGGAGTCGACCAAGCTGAAGGCGCTCCAGACCCAGCAGCAGCTCGCGGTCCAGACGCTCTCGATCGCCAACGGGTCGACCCAGAACGTCCTCTCGCTCTTCCGCTAAGGGCCGTCCGCGCCGCCCGGGTCCGCCGGGCGGCGCACGACGCGCGAAGGCCGCGCTCCTCACGGAGCGCGGCCTTCCTCGTTCTCAGGGTCTGCGTCTCGGTCTCAGCCGACGAAGGTGTAGCCGGCGAGCCGCCGGGCCTCGATCGGGTCGTGGCCGAGGCGGGCGCGCAGCTTCTTGCGCAGCTTCGAGATGTGGCCCTCGACCACGCTCTCCTCGCAGGCCGTCTCCAGGTCGCCGTAGACGGCGGCGAAGATCTGGCCCTTCGTGACCTGACGGCCGCGGTTCTTCGCGAGATATTCGAGGATGTGGCGCTCGCGGCGGGGCAGGAGCAGGCTCTGCCCGTCGATCTCGGGGTCGCGCCCGTCCGTGTGGACCACGAGGCGGCCGGCGCGGTCCGGGGTGGCGGGGGCGGGCAGGCCCCGGCTGACGCGCCGCCGGATCGCCGTGGCGCGGGCGATGATCTCGCGGACATGGACGGGCTTGCGCACCACGTCGTCGATGCCGGCGGTGAACAGGGCCAGCGTCTGCTCGAGGGAGCGGGTCTCGTTGAGGGCGATGATCGGGGCCTGGGACAGGCTGCGGATCGCCACGGTGCAGCGCGGACGGTCCGCGCAATCCCCGAGCACGAACCCCGAGATGCCGGCCAGATCCTGGGCGGGGGCCACCGCGAGCCACTCCGCGAAGGCACCGGCCTCGTGGCCGCGGGCGGGCACGCCCTCGTCGGTGAAGCCGGCCACGTACTGGGCGGTGACGCTCTCGCGCTCGTCGATGACGATGTACATCTCGGTCTTGCCCCAGGCGCGCAGCATCCATCGCCCGGCTCGCGAGCCGATCGTCGGACGGTGCTGGCGTGATCGAAAGTCTTCTCGTCCGGAACGACGATCGAAAGCTTCGTGAGGCGTGAGAGAGTCTCGGGAAGACGTCTCACGAAGGCGATCGGTCGTGCACCATTCGTTAAGGGGAGCTTTTTGTTAAAATGGTTAATGCCGCGTTAAGGCCACGCTTGAGCCCCTGGTCGGTGGTATTTCTTGTGGCGGTCGCGCAACAGCGACGGCACGCGTGAGGCGTCCCGCATGCCCGATCGGAATCCGGTTAGCCGGCAGAATCGGCGGTCCGTATGCGGGGACCGCCTCCGGTCAGGCGGCGGGGCCGCGCCGCCAGCCGCCCAGTTCGCGCAGATAGGCGTCGGGCAGCTGCGCGGCCCGGGCCGCCGCGAGCACCGCCTCGAGATAGTCCGGGCGCGGCAGGCCGGGCACAGTGCTGCCGCCGAGATAGATCAGCGCGCGCCGCACGCCGGTCTCCGTCGTCACCGGCTGGGTGGTCTTGAGGTAGAGCCCGCCCGCGACGCCCTCGTAGCGGTCCAGCGCCGGCACGTCGGCGAGCGCGAGGTCCCAGAGCACGCCCCAGACCGTCCGGGCGGGATCGCGCACCACCGAGGCGTAGCCCGCCCGCATGACGATGAAGCGGTGGCGGCGCAGCCGGGCCTGGCCGACGAGGCGGGAGGCCGGGCAGCGCAGGGCCATGGCGGCGGCGTCCATGTTGGCGCCGTAGGCGAAGTAGAGGGGCAATTTTCAGTCTGATTCGAAACGAACACTTATATTTTCGATTTCTTTCGCTATTATTTCGTGACCAAGGTCAACGTAACGGCATAACATATTGCTATAATCTTCAATTTTAATTGATGGGCGAGAGGAATTTTGCAGTAAGGCGGTTTCCTGCGCGCGAATTATATTATTATAACGGTTTTCTATATCATCAACTTCTCTCATAATTTCCTTATTTATGAGAGGCTTTATCCTATTGATGAAATATCTACACTGATTAAATTTCTCCTCAATTGCTTGTAAATGGCTTTTTCCGTCTAAATTTCGAAAGTCAAACACGGGATCGTATCTGTTATATTCTTCTACAAGTTGTTTAAGTTTAAAATTGTAGTAATTGTCTTTTGATTTCTGTCGTTCTATTTTCTTCGAATTGATCGTGCTGATGAAAGCTACAATAATAGCAGTCAACAAGCTCACAAGCGCGGCAAATAGAGGAAGATAATCCTTCATAGTACTGCTACGCTTGTTTTGATTTGAGGTGATTGGGCGTCGTGTAATTAATGTTCTGCGATGTGGTGAAGGTGCCTAATTAAGCGAATTCGAGGATCACCGCGTCGACGGCGAGGCTGTCGCCCTCCTTGGCGTGGATCTTTCCGACCGTGGCGTCGCGCTCGGCGCGGAGCACGTTCTCCATCTTCATCGCCTCGACCACGGCGATGGGCTCGCCGTTCTTCACCTCCTGGCCTTCCTTGACCAGGATCTGCTTGACGAGGCCCGGCATCGGGCAGAGCACCTGCTTGCCGGAGCCCGCCTGCTCCTTCACCGGCATCAGGGCGGCGAGTTCCGCCTCGCGCCGGGTGAAGACCCGCGCCTCGGCCGCCGCGCCCGCGTGCTGGAGGCCGACGCCGTTGAGGAGGCCCCGCACCTGGATCGCCGCGCGCTCCGCGCCGATCGTGCCGGTCCAGACCGGCTGGCCCGGGCGCCAGTCGCTGGCCACGACATGGGCCGTGCCGTCTTCCTCCGTCACCACCACGCCGTCCGCGTGCGGATCGACGGTGACCGGATAGGCGTGGCCGGCCAGGATCACCACCCGGTCGCGCTCGAAGCTGAGCAGGCTCGGGTCGCGCATCTGGCCCGAGATGCCGCGCTTGCGCTGGTTCAACTGGTGGTCGATGGCGGCGGCTGCCGCCATCATCCGCGTGGCCACCGCGCCCGCGGGCTCGGGGGCGGCGAAGCCCTCGGGGAACTCCTCGGCGATGAAGCCGGTGGAGAGGTTGCCCTCCTGCCAGCGCGGATGCGCCATCAGGGCGGCGAGGAACGGGATGTTGTGGCGGATGCCGTCGATGGCGAAGGCGTCGAGCGCCTCGCCCTGCGCCGCGATCGCCTCGGCGCGGGTGGGCGCCCAGGTGACGAGCTTGGCGATCATCGGATCGTAGTGGATCGCGATCTCGCCGCCCTCCTCCACGCCGGTGTCGTTGCGCACGACGGCCTCGCCCTGCCGGCCCTCGGCGGGGGGCAGGTAGGTGGTGAGCCGCCCGATCGAGGGCAGGAAGTTGCGGGTCGGATCCTCGGCGTAGACGCGGCTCTCCACCGCCCAGCCGTCGAGCTTCACCTGATCCTGGGCGAGCGGGAGCGGCTCGCCCGCGGCGACCCGGATCATCAGCTCGACGAGGTCGAGGCCGGTGATCATCTCGGTGACCGGGTGCTCCACCTGGAGACGCGTGTTCATCTCCAGGAAGTAGAAGGACTTGTCCTGGCCGGCCACGAACTCCACGGTGCCGGCGGAATCGTAGTTCACCGCCTTGGCGAGCGCGACGGCCTGCTCGCCCATCTTGGCGCGCGTGGCCTCGTCGAGGAGCGGGCTCGGCGCCTCCTCGATCACCTTCTGGTTGCGGCGCTGGATCGAGCACTCGCGCTCGCCCAGATAGATCACGTTCCCGTGCTTGTCGCCGATCACCTGGATCTCGATGTGGCGCGGATCGGTGATGAACTTCTCCACGAACACCCGGTCGTCGCCGAAGGAGGAGGAGGCCTCCGACTTGGCGCGGGCGAAGCCCTCCGCGACCTCGTCCGCCGAGTGGGCGATGCGCATGCCCTTGCCGCCGCCGCCGGCGGAGGCCTTGATCATCACGGGGTAGCCGATCTCGTCGGCGATCTTGACCGCGTGCTCCGGGCTCTCGATCACGCCGAGGAAGCCCGGCACGGTGGAGACCTGGGCCGCGGCCGCGGCCTTCTTCGACTCGATCTTGTCGCCCATGGCGGCGATCGCTTGCGGGTTGGGGCCGATGAAGACGATGCCGGCTTCCGCCAGCGCCCGCGGGAAGGCCTCGCGCTCCGAGAGGAAGCCGTAGCCCGGATGCACCGCCTGCGCGCCGGTCGCCTTGCAGGCCTCCACGATCTTCTCGATCACGAGATAGGACTGGGCGGCGGCGGCGGGGCCGATATGCACGGCCTCGTCGGCCATGGCCACGTGCACCGCGTCGCGGTCGGCGTCGGAGTAGACCGCCACGGTCTTGATGCCCATCCGCCGCGCCGTCTTGATGACGCGGCAGGCGATCTCGCCTCGGTTGGCGATCAGGATCTTGTCGAACATCGTGCGCCGCGCTCGGACCGTAGCTTCCCGGGAATGATCCGGGTTCTTAAGGCCCGGTCGAACCTCCCGATAAAGCAGATGCGCGGCGGACGGAAGCTGTGCTTTGGGAGGCCGACGGGCTCCCGGGCCGCTCAGGCGGCCAGGGCGAAGCTCGGGCGCCGGGTCTCCGCCGGCTGGCGGCTCCAGCGGTTGGCTTCGAGGGCGAAGACCGTGAGGTTCTCCGCGCTGGCCTGGGCCTCCCGCACGATCTCGATGGCGATGCGGGCGGCGAGCGGCGTCGGGCCGGTGCGGCCGGCGAGCGAGCCCGCGAGCCAGGCGGCGGTATCGCGGTCGATGGTGCCGGTGGGCCGCTCGCCCCAGACCGCGAAATCGACCACCGCCTGCACGAGGAAGTCGCCGAAGCCCGGATCGATCCGGGGCACGGCCCGCTCCAGGGCGATCAGCATGTCCACCTGATCGCGGCTGGCGAACCCGTCGGGCAGCAGATCGCGCATCAGGCGGCGCAGGTCGCCCGCCGTGACGGCGCCGGCGGAGAGGGTATGGTTGCAGAAATCCTGAAGAGAAACGTTGCACATCTGTCTTCGCCTCCCCGGCCTTGTTGTCGCCGGTGCTTGTCCCTTGTTGTATTCGACTATGCGCGGGCAGCCTCCTTTCAGAGGTTAACGCGAAAATCTGAACCCGCGTTCAGGTAAACGTCCGCTCACGAAGCAAGCTTTCGGGTTCCTTGCCGGATCGGCCCCGGGCGGGCGCGGCAGGGATGAGAATAAAGGCATCGGCTGCCCCCCGGCCGACGGAACGGTCGCGCTTGGCCCGCATTGAAGGCTCGTTCGATCCTCGCCGGCCCGTCACGCCGGCCGCCCGCGGAGACGCCCGATGACCCTCCTGAAATGGGCCCTGATCTGCTTCGTGATCTCGGTGATCGCGGGCGGCCTCGGCTTCACCGGCATCGCGTCCGGGGCCGGCTCCCTCGCCCGCATCCTGTTCGGGCTGTTCCTGCTCATCGCCATCGTCATCGTGGTGGTCGCCTTCGCCATCGGGCAGGCGGTGTTCTGAGCCGCCGGCCGGGCCGATGTCCGCGAGCCGCACCGCCCTCGTCACCGGGGCCACGAACGGGATCGGCTACGCGACGGCCCTGGGGCTGGCCCGCTGCGGCGACCGGGTCGTCCTGGTCGGGCGCGACGCGGGCCGCCTCCAGGCGGCGGAGGCGGGCATCCGCGCCGCCGTCCCGGGGGCGATGCTCGAGACGGCGCGGGCCGACCTGTCCTCCCAGGGCGAGATCCGGGGACTCGCCGCCGAGATCGGACGGCGGCACGACCGGCTCGACGTGCTCGTCAACAACGCGGGCGCGATCTTCGACCGGCGCGCCCTCACCGTGGACGGGATCGAGCGGACCTGGGCCCTCGACCACCTCGGCTACGTGCTCCTGACCCTCGAACTCCTCGACCTCCTGAAGGCCAGCGCGGGGGGCGGGGCGGGGCCGCGCATCGTCAACGTCGCCTCCGCGGCCCACCAGCGCGGCCACATCGACTTCGACGATCCGGAGGGCGCGCGCCGCTACGGCGGGATGCGCGCCTATTGCCAAGCCAAGCTCGGCAACGTGCTGTTCACCTACGCCCTCGCCCGCCGGCTCGCCGGCAGCGGCGTGACCGCGAACGCCCTGCATCCGGGGGTGATCCGCTCCGGCTTCGCCCGCAACACGGGCGGACTCCTCGGCTTCGGCTGGAGCCTGATCCGCCCCTTCCTGTCCACCCCCGAGGACGGGGCGCGGACCTCGCTGCACCTCGCCTGCGCGCCCGAGCTCGACGGCGTCAGCGGCGGCTACTTCGCGCGCTGCGCCCCCGCCCCCTCCTCCCGCGAGAGCCGGGATACCGGCGTGCAGGATCGGCTCTGGGCGCTCAGCCTCGCCCAGGTGGGGCACTGAACGCGGCGGGCGTGCCCGCGCGCACGGACGCACCCCGCCGGGAGGGCGAGATGTATCCGGAACGCAAGGGGTTGCCCGCACGTCTTCCCGGTCGGGCCGGGCCCGTTCTCGTACCGCTCACGCCGTTTGCCCGCGCCGCGGGGATTGCCGCGGGAGCCTCGTGAGCGGTACCGGACCGGGACCGAGGACGGCCCCCGCCCGCGAGACGGCAGGAGGCCGTGCACACCGATGAGCGACGCCTACGAGGATCTGGTCGAGCGCATCTACGAGGCCGCCGCGCTGCCCGATCTCTGGCCGGCCGCGCTCTCGGAGATCGCCCGCTACGGCGAGGGCAAGGGCGCCCTCCTCTTCACCAGCCGGGACGCGGATTTCCGGGCGGTCGCCGCGCCCGAGATCGCCGACGTGGTCGCCGCCTTCGTGGACGAGGGCTGGGCCGCCCGCAACGCGCGCCCGGCCCGGCTCTTCGCCGCCCGGCACGCGGGCTTCCTCACCGATCTCGACGTGTTCACCCCCGAGGAGATCGAGGCCGATCCGCTCTTCACCGAGTTCCTGCGCCCGCGCGGCCTCGGCTGGGGCACCGCCTCGGCGATCGTGGTGCCGAGCGGCGAGCAGATCGTGGTGGACGTGGAGCGGCCCTACGCGATGGGCCCGGTCCCCCCCGCGGTGGTGGCCCGGCTCGACGCCCTGCGGCCCCATCTCGCCCGCGCCGCGGTCATGTCGGCCCGGCTGCGCCTCCAGGCGGTGCAGGTGGCCGCCGAGGCCCTCGACATGGTCGGCCTGCCCGCCGCCGTCCTCGGCCGGCACGGCCAGGCGCTCGCGATGAACCGGGGCTGCGAGGCCCTGCTCGACGACACCCTGCGGGCGGGCCGCCGCCTCGCCTTCGTCGATCCCAAGGCGGACCGCCTGCTGGCCGAGGCCCTCCAATCCGCCGCGGACGGGGCGGCGGCGCGCTCCATCCCCCTCGCGGGCGCGGTGGGCCGGGCGCCCGCCGTGGGCCACCTGCTCCCGGTCCGGCGCAGCGCCCGGGACCTGTTCGCCGCGGCCTCCGCCATCCTCGTGGTCACGCCGGTGGCGCGGGGGAACCTGCCGGGCCTCTCCGTGCTGGAGGGCCTGTTCGACCTCACCGCCGCCGAGGCGCGGGTGGCCCGCGCCATCGCCAACTGCCGGACGGTGGAGCAGATCGCCACCGAGTCCGGCACCTCGCCCCAGACCGTGCGCTCGCAGCTGAAGGGCGTGATGGCCAAGACCGGGGTCGGCCGCCAGGCCGAGCTCGTCGGCCTGCTGGCGGGCGCGGCCCTGCCGGGGAGCTGACCGCCGGACCCCGGACCCTGACCATGCGAGGGGCCGCGCCCGAGCCCTTCACGGCGCTCCACGGGAGCGGTGCCCGTAGGATGCTTGGCGCGAGGGCGCGCTCGCCTGCGCCGAGCCAGCATCCACGTCGGCCGATAGCGCTCCGGACGCCGGCGTGTCGGCCGATCCCGCGACGTGTTCGGACCCCCACGCCTCCATCGCCTCTATGATGGGAGCCAGGGTGAGCCCGCGTTCGGTCAAACGATACTCGACCTTGGGCGGAACGGTCTCGAACACCGTTCGGGACACGACGCCATGATGCTCCAGCGCGCGCAACTGCAGGGTCAGCATCCGCTGCGTGACGTCAGGCAACAGCCGGCGCAACGCGTTGAAGCGCCGGGGCTGGTCCCTCAGGTGGAGCAGGATCAGGGGGTCCATTTGCCGGCGATGACACCGAGGGTGGCCGCCACCGGGCAGTGATCGAGATCGGACATGCCAGCTCCCGGCGGTATAAAAAATGTGCGTTCTTACGCTGCGTAGCTCCCGCACCTAGCATTCTGTGGGTTCTCACAGGAGCTGCGGAATGATCGTTGTCATGGGCGCTTCGGGGCGCGTCGGCGGGGCCGCGCTGGAAATCGTCGAACGTGCGGGCAGGCGCGTTCGCGGGATCCGTCGTCGTGCGCGCGGCACGCCACAGGGTGCTGCCGAATGGGTGACGGCCGACGCGCTCGACACGCCGGCGCTCGCTTCGGCCTTCGCCGGGGCGGAAGCCGTGTTCGTTCTGAACCCCGTGTCGCCCGATGCCGGGGATGTCCATGCCGAGGCGGATCGGCTGTCCGCCTCGATCGCCCGGGCGCTGGACATGGCCTCGGTGCCCTACGCGGTCGTGCTCAGTTCGCAAGGGGCCCATCTCGCGGCGGGCACGGGCGTCGTGACGACGCTTCATCGCTTCGAAGCGGCATTGGGCGAGACGAGAACCGCGCTGACGCTTCTCCGGCCGGCCTACTTCCTCGAGAGCTGGGTGCCTCTGGCGCGACACGCCTTGGAAACGGGTGAGCTTCCGGCCTATCTGGATCCGGTATCCCGCGCGATCGACGCCGTATCGGCACGCGATGTCGGCATGATCGCGGCGCAGCATCTGATGGCTCCGCATCCGGGCGTGGTGAACATCGTCGGTTCGACGCGCTGCAGCGACGAAGACGCGGCCGAGACGATAGCCAGCCTCCACGGCCGGCCGGTCAGGCTGATCCCCGTGCCCGCGCATCAGGTCGCCGCCGCCCATGCCGCCGCGGGTCTGGGCGCTTCCCTCGCGACCGAGATCGCCGCGATGTATCGTGCGATCAACGGTGCGGGGATTCCCTTCGAGGACGGAGTCGGCCGTTGCGTGAGCGGCAGCGTGACGTTGCGCGAGACGCTCGGCATCCTGCGTCCCGCCTGATCGGTTCGACCGCGGGCCCCGGCGCGACCGAGCGGCGGGTCGCGCTCAGGGCGCCTGCCCGGACCGCGAGGCCTCGCGCGACTGGATCTCGATGAACACCCGCGTCACCTCGGCGTTGCGGGCGCGCAGCGCCCGGTCGAGGCGGGTCACCGCGCTCTCGATCTCGGCGCCGCTGAGGTCGTCGGCCATGTCGAGGCTGAGGTTCACCAGGATGTCGGACGGGCCGAGATGCTGGGTCAGGATCTCGTTGACGTGGCGCACGCCGGGCTCGCTCCGGACGATCTCGGCGATGGCGGCCACCACCTCCGGGTCGGCGGCCTCGCCGATCAGCAGGCCGTGCGTCTCGATCATCAGGAAGATCGCCATGCCCACGAGCACGAGGCCGATCCCGATCGAGGCCCAGCCGTCGAGCGCCGGCCTGTCGAGGAGATGGGCCGCCACCACGCCGGCCAGGGCGATGAGCAGGCCGAGGAGGGCAGCGATGTCCTCCACGAGGATCGTGAACAGGGCCGGATCCTTGCTGCGGCGGATCGCGCTGACAGGCGAATCGGCGCCCTTCTCGGCCCAGAAGGCCCGCAGCGCCACGAGGCAGGAATAGCCCTCCGCGAGGATCGCGAAGCCGAGGATGGCGAGGTTCACCCAGAAGCCGGAGAGGCGGTAGCCGAAGATCGTGGCGTCCGCCGCGGGCTCGGGATGCATGATCTTCTCCGCGCCCTCGTAGATCGCGAAGATGCCGCCGCCGAGGAAGATCATCAGCGCGACGATGAAGGCGTAGAAGTAGATCTCGCGCCCGTAGCCGAAGGGATGGCGGGCATCGGCCGGCTTCTCCGCCCGCTTCAGGCCCACCAGCAGCAGGATCTGGTTGGCGGTGTCGACCACGGAATGCGCGCCCTCGGCGAGCATCGCGGTGGAGCCGGTGAGGAAGGCGCCCGTGAACTTCGCCGCCGCGATCGCGAGGTTGGCCCCCGCGGCGGTGTAGATGGCGCCCGTGCTCTCGGCCATGCCCTGCCCTCTCCCGGATGCGTGGGCGTCGAAGCGGAAGCGGCGCCGTGGCGAGGCTGGTAAGTGGCGGCGAGCGGTTCGGGTTCCGCGCGCGGGGCATCGCGCCGATCGGCGGATGCCGGCCCCGGACGATGCCGAGGCCTCGACCGGCGCGCAGCGGGAATGCGGCGGCCTCGCGCCGGCCGGGGGACCTGCCGGTGGACGGCCGGGAGGGCTTGCGGCATCGTCCCGCGCCGGACGGACACCGACCCGAGCCCCCGAGCAGCCCACCCGGAGCGACCATGCCCGCCTACGATCCCGACAACGTCTTCGCCAAGATCCTGCGCGGCGAGATCCCCGCCCACACGGTCTACGAGGACGCCGACACGCTGGCCTTCATGGACGTGATGCCCCAGGGCGAGGGCCACACCCTGGTGATCCCGAAGGCCCCCGCGCGCGGACTGCTCGATGCCGGGCCGGATTCCCTCGCCGCCCTGGCGCTCAGCGTGCAGCGGGTGGCCCGCGCCGTGAAGGCGGCCTTCGCGGCCGACGGCCTGACCGTGTTCCAGTACAACGAGCCGGCGGGCGGGCAGACCGTGTTCCACCTGCACGTCCACATCATCCCGCGGCACGAGGGCGTGCCCCTGAAGCGCCACGAGGGCGGCATGGCCGACAACGCGGTGCTCGCCGAGCACGCGGCGCGCATCCGCGCGGCGCTGGACGCGTAGACGCCCTGCCGTGATCGACCCGCCGCGGCGGGTCCGGATCAGGCGGCCGTGGGCGTGCCGGCCTGGGCCATGCTGGTGAGCAGGCGGCGCAGGGCCGCGTTCTCGGCCTCCAGCTCGGCCACGCGGCGCTGGAGCAGGGCGATCGACGCCTCGGCCCCGGCCTCGGCGGCCGGGCGTGCCTCCTCCTCCTCGAAGGTGACGCCGACCCCGTCCTCGCGCCGCCAGCGCAGGCTCGCGCGGTAGGTGCGGTCCTTCTGGGAGATGTAGAGGTCGAACACCTCGGGCAGAGTCACGGTCTCGGACAGGGCGATCCGGGCGCCCGAGGCGGAGAAGTCGCGCACCACGCAGTCCATGGTGGACGCGCCGTTGTTGAAGCGGATCTGGCCTTTCAGGAAGACCCGCTGCCGCAACGCGTGACGGTGCTCGTCTGACATGGCCACACTCCTCCGTTCGCGGAAAGCCGTGGCCAAGTTCTGACGCGTCAGCCGTTAAGGAACGCTTGTGCCGGTCCCGTGCCCGGACGGGTCCGTGCACGAATCTTCGAAACGTGAGGTGGGGCGCGGGTTCAGCTGAGGTAGCGGCGGTCCACGGTCTGGAACAGGTAGAAGCCGTTGAAGCGCACGGCGGTGTCGGCGGCGCGCCCGTCGAAGTCGCGGGGCAGGCCGCCCCCGTTGCCGAGCTTGCCCTCGAAGGTCCAGCGCCCGCCGCCGAGGAAGGCCGGCACCGTGCAGGCCTCGGGCACCGCGCAGCACAGGCCCTCGATGCTCTTCAAGCGGAACAGGTTGTAGCTTCGCATCGGAAGTCCTCCGCTTGGCCGCCCTCCACCGGCTCCCCGCTGCCTTGTGCGCCGCGAAGAATCAGCTTGACCGTGCTCATAGTGGCACAATCGGTCGCGTTTATGGCGTCTCGTTTGCGGGGACGTTTCTCTCGAGTTCGTCGAGCCAGATCCGGGCGGACCCGTCCGAGGGCGCGCGCCAGTCGCCGCGGGGCGAGAGGGCGCCGCCGGCCGCGACCTTCGGCCCGTTCGGCAGCGCCGAGCGCTTGAACTGGCTGAAGCCGAAGAAGCGGGCGAGGAAGACCTTCAGCCAGCGCCGGATCTCGGGCAGTCCGTAGGCGACGCGCTTCGCCTCCGGGAAATCCCCCGGCCAGGTGCCCCGCCCCGCATCGCCCCAGGCGTGCAGCGCCAGGAAGGCGATCTTCGAGGGCCGGTATCCGTAGCGCAGGGTGTAGAACAGGTTGAAGTCCTGCAGCGCGTAGGGGCCGATGGTGGCCTCCGTGCTCTGCGGGGCGTCGTCGGCGTCCGCGGGCACGAGTTCGGGGGAGATCTCGGTGTCGAGCACCGCCTGGAGGGTGCGGTTCTCCTCCGCGCCCAGTTGCCCCGAAGAGATCACCCAGCGGATCAGGTGCTGGATCAGGGTCTTGGGCACGCCGGCATTGACGGCGTAGTGGCTCATCTGGTCGCCGACGCCGTAGGTGCACCAGCCGAGCGCCAGCTCCGAGAGGTCGCCGGTGCCGATGACGATGCCGTCGTGCCGGTTGGCCAGCCGGAACAGGTAGTCGGTGCGCAGGCCCGCCTGCACGTTCTCGAAGGTGACGTCGTAGACCGCCTCGCCCCGCGCGTAGGGGTGGTCCATGTCGGCGAGCATCTGCCGGGCGGCCGGGCGGATGTCGATCTCGGCGGCCGTGCAGCCCATCGCCGCCATCAGGGCGTGGGCGTTGGCCTTGGTGCCCGCGGAGGTGGCGAAGCCCGGCAGCGTGTAGGCGAGGATGTCGGTGCGCGGCAGGCCGAGCCTGTCGAAGGCCTTGGCGACGACGATGAGGGCGTGGGTCGAATCGAGGCCGCCCGAGACGCCGATCACCGCCCGCTTCGTGCCCGTCGCCTCCAGGCGCTGGGCGAGGCCGGCGACCTGGATGTTGTAGGCCTCGTAGCAATCCTGGGCGAGGCGGGCGGGGTCGGCCGGCACGAAGGGGAAGCGTTCGAGGGGGCGGCGCAGGCCGAGGTCGCCCGCGGGGGGAGCGAGGCGCAGGTCGATCCGGCGGTAGGGCGCGCCCCCTGCATGGCGGGCGTTGTCGTCGAAGCTGCCGGCCTGGCGCCGCTCCTGGGCGAGGCGGTCGAGGTCGATGTCGGCGAGCGTCGCCACGGGCTCGGTGGCGAAGCGCGCGCCCTCGGCGAGCCGCTCCCCCATCTCGTCGACGGAGGTCTGCCCGTCCCAGGCGAGGTCGGTGGTGGATTCCCCCTGCCCGGCCGCGGCGTAGACGTAGGCGCAGGCCCCGCGCATGGAGGCGGCGCGGGTCAGCAGCGCGCGCGCGTCCGCCCGCCCCACGGTGATCGGGCTGCCGGACGGGTTGGCGAGGACGCTGGCGCCCGCGAGCGCCGCCCGCATGCCCGGCGCGTCCGGCACCCAGAGATCCTCGCAGATCTCGATGCCGAGGGTGAAACCCGGCAGGTCGGAGGCCGCGAACAGGAGATCGGTGCCGAAGGGCGCCGCGTCTCCGGCGACGCGGATCGTCTCGCCCGCGATCCCCGCCCCGGAGGCGAAGTAGCGCTTCTCGTAGAACTCCCGGTAGTTCGGCAGGTAGCTCTTCGGCACCACGCCGAGCAGCCGCCCGCCCTGGATCGCGAGCGCCGTGTTGTAGATCCGGTTGCCCCAACGCAGGGGCGCGCCCACCACGAGGAGCGGCCTCAGGTCGCCAGAGGCCGCCACGAGCCGCCCGGCCGCGGCCTCGACGGCGTCGAGCAGCGTCTCCTGCAGGAACAGGTCCTCGATCGCGTAGCCCGAGAGGCCGAGTTCGGGAAAGACCGCGAGCACCGCGCCGGCCTCGTGGCAGGTGCGGGCAAGCGCGAGCACGGCGTCGGCGTTGCGCTCCGGCTCGGCCGGGTGGCTGCGGCCGGTGCAGGCGGCCACGCGGGCGAAGCCGTGCCGGTAGAGCGAGCGGAAGTCGGGCGCTGTCGTCACGGTGGCGCGGGCCTCGCTTCTGGAGCACGGTGCGCCGGAGCGGCGACCGGCTCGGCGCGGAAGTGCATCGTCCTGTCCGTCTCTGGCCTCATCCCCTCTGGCGGTCGCCGGGATCCATGGTTGGCCGGGGGAATCCGATGTCGGGGCCCCGCCTCAGCCGGCCGGCCCCGCCCGCTCCACGCTTTCGCGAAAGATCCGCGGGGCGCCGGTGAGGAAGGTGCGGACGTCGTCGGCGATCACCTGCCCGTGGTCGGCGGGCACGGGCCAGCCGTACACGAACTTGCGGATCGCGATGTAGAAGATCGTGCCGTGGAGCGCCCAGACCGCCTCCTCCTCGCGCTCGGCCAGCGGCACGGCCTCGGGGGCGGGCAGGCCGAACTCGGCGCGCAATTCGGCGCAGACCGGGCGGATCAGGGTGTCGCGCACCACGGCGAGGTAGCGCGGGGCGATGGCGTAGCCCTTCAGCCCGGCGAAGGCGAAGGTCCGCACCCAGTCGTAGTCGAAGATCCGCGCCTCGTAGGCCCGGTAGAAGCGCACGAGGCGCGTCTCCAGCGGCAGGGTGCGGTCCCGGATCAGGTGCTCCCAGTCCGGGTTCCAGCGGCTGACGTAGACGTGCTCGTAGACCCGGTCGATCAGCGCCTCCTTGGTGGGGAAGTAGCGGAAGATCGCCGAATGGGTGATGCCGATGCCGCGGGCGAGCTCCCGGGTCTGGCCCGCGAAACCGTGCTCGGCGAAGAAGCGCGCGGCCGCCTCCACGATCTGCTGCTCGCGCTCGGCCGCGGGCAGGCGGCGGCGCTCGGCCGGCGGATCGGGCTCGTCGATCTCCAGGTCCTCGGGCCACATCGGCGCGGCACTTGCTGGCATGGAATGGCTTTTCGGTCCGATGGTGCGCCCGACGCTGCCCGTCATCCGCGCGGTCTTCTCTCTATCCTTCTATAGGAGGCGTGTCCGAAAGGTCGACCGCGCCCGGGGCGCACCGGCCCTGCGAGGGCCACCGGGCCCTCGGTTCGACGCGGGCTCCCGGCGCGGGCTCAGGCCACCACCACCTCGGTGCGCACCGAGTTGGCGATGAAGCAGCCCGCATGGGCCTCGTGGTGAAGGGCGGCGAGCCGCTCGGGCTCGGGGGCGTCGCCGGCCCAGGTGATCTCGGGATGCAGGCTCACCCGCGTCACGGCGAGCCGCCCGGGCGCGATCTCCGCCATCACCCCCTCCGCCCGGTCGCGGTAGGCGCGCACCGTGAAGCCCGCGAGCCGGGCCACGTGCAGGAAGGTGAGCATGTGGCAGCTCGCCAGGGCGGCCACCAGCATCTCCTCCGGATCGACCGCCTCCGGCACCGCCCACTTGCCCACCACCTGCGGCGCCGCGGAGGCCGCCAGCCGCACGCCCCCGTCGAAGGCGAGGGCGTGGCCGCGGCTGTAGCGGCCCCGCCCGAAATCCTCGTCCGGGCCGAGGGACCATTCGAGCGTCGCCGTGTGTGTCGACATGGTTCCCCTTCTCTCGCTGTCCGGCCGGCTCCCCGCTTGCGGGCGCAAGGCCGGTTCCTCTCGAGCCGCGCCCGATCGCGTCGCGACCGTCCACGGCTCCGAGCTCCTGTTCCAGCGCGCGCTCTCGCCGAACCGGCATCCACTTCGGCGAAAGAGCGCTCCGGCGCTATGGTCCTGCCGAGCCCCTGCCCCGGCAAGGTCGAGAGCGGCGCGGCGTACCGCGCGGGAGAGGAACCATGAAGGTCATCGCGGATCTGTGCATCGTGCCGATGGGCGTCGGCCCGTCCGTGTCCCCTTACGTCAAGGCCATCAAGGCGATCATCGACGCGTCCCCGCTCGAGGCCGAGATGCACGCCAACGGCACGAACATCTCCGGCGAGCTCGCCGATGTCTGCCGGCTCATCGAGCAGTGCGAGGCCCGGCTCGCCGAACTCGGCGTCGCGCGCGTCTTCTACACGATGGCCTTCTCCTCGCGCCGGGACAAGGATCAGGCCATGGCCGACAAGCTCGCCGCGGTGTCCTGAGGGGCGCCTCAGGCCGGCGGGCGCAGGGCCGCGCGGATCGCGTCGAGCCCGTCCGTGAGGGCGGCCGGGCCCGGCTGCAGGATCAGGGCCGACTTGATCTCGACGATGCGCCCGTCCCGCACCGCCGGCATGGCGGCCCAGCCCGGCCGCGCGGCGATGCGGCCGGGCACGACCCGCTTGCCGCACCACGAGGCCAGGATGATCTCAGGGGCCGCAGCGCGGACCGCCTCCGGGTCGACGATCCGGTCGCGGGCCGCCGCCTGCCGCGCCCGGTCGGCGAAGACGTCCCGCCCGCCCGCGATCTCCACGAGTTCGGAGACCCAGCCGATCCCGGCGATGAGCGGATCGTCCCATTCCTCCACGTAGACGCGCGGATGCGGGCCGGCGGCGCCCTCCGCCGCCACCGCGGCGAGGCGCGCCGCGTAGCCCTCCGCCAGCGCCTCGGCCCGGGCGCCCGCGCCCACCAGCGCCCCGAGGGTGCGGATCATCGCCAGGATGCCGGCCACGTCGCGCTGGTTGAACAGGTGCACGGCGAGCCCCGCCCGCGCGAGGTCGGCGGCGATCCCGGCCTGGAGATCGGAGAAGGCGAGGACGAGGTCGGGTTCGAGCGCCAGGACCTTCGGCAGGTCGGCGCTGGTGAAGGCCGAGACCCGCGGCTTCTCGCGGCGCACCCGGGGCGGGCGCACGGCATAGCCCGAGACGCCGACGATCCGGTGGTCCTCGCCGAGGAGATAGAGCGTCTCCACCGTCTCCTCGGTCAGGCAGACGATGCGCTCCGGGGGAAAGCGGCGCATGTCCCTGTCCGCTGGTGAGATGGACGGATCCGCGCGGGCGGCCTCGCGGGCCGGGGAACGGCTCAGTTGAAAACGATACCATGCGCCGTGCGCATGCCCGCTACACCGATCGGCGCATGGTGCGGCGCGGCATGGTCTGGCATAACGACTGGGCACGGCGGCGATGGCGTCGCAGCCGTGCAGCCCTTTCTTGGGCGTTTCCTCCCTAGACTTCGGGCCGCTCCTTCGGGAGTGGCCTTTTTTCTTGGCTCGAAGGCTTTGGCGCGAAGCTGGGCCGGGATGTCCTAGCCGTCCCGCGGCCCCGGCTCAAGCACGATGATGCGCCCCCGCCCCGGTGGTGGCGTTTTCCTGCGCGGAGGATCGTTTGCCTGTGTCGGCCCGCCGCACTTTCCGGGTCCGGCCCGGATTGCCCTCCGCCATCCGTGGCCAATATCTCGTGGCATGACCCATCCCGCACGCGATGCATCCGCGCCCGCGCCCAACGATGGCGGCCCCGTCCTCGACGCGCTGATCCGGGAACGGCTCGGCCGCCACCTCCAGGCGCTCTACGAACCGGTCCTCGACGAGGGCCTCGACCCGCGCCTCGCCGAACTGATGCGCCAGCTCGACCGGGACCGGCAGGACGGCCGGGACTGAGCGGAGGGCTGCGGCGGCGCTCGGTGGGCGCGGCGCTCGGTGGGCGGTGAGGGACTCGAACCCCCGACCCTCTCCGTGTAAAGGAGACGCTCTACCAACTGAGCTAACCGCCCCCGGCGCCGCTGGTACGGCAAGGGGGGCGTGGCGTGCAAGTGCGTTGCGGCGCGCCCCGACGGGTGCGTTGTCCGGCCCGGCCGCGCGGGCTATCTCCTGGGCGAGGGTCGGGAGCCGGCCAGGGGGACCGTCCGCGGACAGCACGCTTTGCCCGATCAAGCCTACGCTCCGGCCCGGCCGGAGGCCCATCTCCTGCTCGACGTGGCGGGCACGCCCTGCGCGCTGCCGCGCAGCGCCGTCGCGGAGATCCTGCCGCTGCCGGACCTGTTCCGGCCCCCCGCCTGCGGGGCGTGGCTCGCCGGATTCCTCGATCTCGGCGGGAGCGTTCTGCCGGTGGTCGACCTCGCCCAGATCCTGGGCCTGCGCGCGGGCCTGTCCGAGCCCGGGCCCCACGCGCATCTCGTGCGCATGGCCGGCGAGGCGGTGGTCTACCAGGTCGAGCGGGCGACCGACCTCGTCGCCGTCGAGGCCGATTCCCTGCGGGCGGTGGCGCCGGGCCACAGCCTGAACGGCTGCGTGGCCGCCGAGATCCGCCGCGAGGGCGGGCTCGTCCACGTGCTCGATCCCGCGCGCCTGCTCAGCGCGGAGGAGCGGATCCGGGTGGCCGAGGCCGCCCGCGCCGCGCGGGCGCGCCTCGCGGCGCTCCCCGGCTCTTGAGGGCGAGCCCCGGATGCGCCGGCGCGCGGCCGCCACCCTCTGCGACGATCCCGGCTACGCCGCGCTCAAGGCGCAGATCATCGCCCGCACCGGCCATCACTACTACACGGACAAGGACGACCTGCTCTCCGACCGCCTGCGCCGCCGCTTCCGGGCGCGGGAGGCCGCCGATGCGGGCGCCTACGCCCTGCTGCTCGCGGCCGATCCCGCCGAGTGGCGGGCGCTGGAGGCCGAGATCACCATCGGCGAGACCTTCTTCTTCCGCTACGCCGAGCAGTTCGCGGCCCTGCGCGCGACCATCCTGCCGGACCTGATCGCGGCGCGGACGGGGGAGCGCACCCTGCGCGTCTGGAGCGCGGGCTGCTCCACGGGCGCGGAGCCTTACTCGCTCGCCATCCTCGCCCACGAATTGCTGGGGCCGGACCTGCCCGCCTGGCAGGTCTCGATCCTCGGCACCGACATCAGCGTCGCCGCGCTGGAGACCGCGCGGGCGGCCGTCTACGGCCGCTGGTCCCTGCGGACCTCGCCGGCGGAGGAGCGGCGGCGCTACTTCCACGCCCTGCCGCCCCGGCCCGGCATCGACCGCGGCGGCGCCTACGCCCTGCGCCCCGAGTACCGCGCCCTGGTGCGCTTCGAGCGGGCGAACCTCCTCGACCTCCTGGAGGCCGGCGCGCCGCCCCATCTCGACGGGTTCGACCTCATCCTGTGCCGCAACGTGCTGATCTACTTCGACGCGGCCACGGTCGCCCGTCTCATGCGGGCCTTTGGGCAGCGCCTGCGCCCGGGGGGCTGGCTCCTGATCGGCCATGCCGAGCCGAACCCGGCCTTCGCGGGCTGGCTCGACGCGGTCGAGCTGCCGGGCACCGTCGCCTATCGCCGGCCCGGCGAGGGCGCGCGCCGCAGAGCCCCGCCGGGGCCGTGGAGCCCGCCCGTGCTGCCGGAGCCGGCGCCCCCCGCCCCGCCCCTGCCGGAGGAGAGGGTCCCGTCCCTGCCGGAGGCGGCCCCGGCGGCGCCCGCGCGGCCGGAGCCGGAGCTGGAGCCTGAGCCGCCCGCCGCGGCGCCGACGGCCGAGGCGGACGAGGCCGATCCCCTCTCCCGGGTGCGGGCGCTCGCCGATGCGGGGGATACCGGGGCGGCCTGGCGCCTGCTCCAGGAGGCGCTCGCGGCCCGGCCCACCGATGCGGGCCTGCGCTTCTACGAGGGGCTCATCGCCGATTCCCTGGGGCGCGGGGCCGAGGCGGAGCGCGCCTTCCGCGCCGCCCTCTATCTCGAACCCGGCTTCGTGATGGCCCATTACCATCTCGGCCTGCTCCTCGTCGGCGCCGGCCGCCGGGGGGAGGCGTGGCGGGCCCTCGACAACGCCGCCCGTCTCAGCCAAGCCCTGCCCCGGGACGCAACCGTGCGCGAGGGCGGCGGCGGCACCGCGGGCGAGATCGCCCTCGGCGCCGCCCGCCTGCGCGACGGGATCGGAGGGGCGGCGTGAGCGTGCGCGGGGAAGCGGAGGCTGCAGCGAGGGCGGCGGAGCGCGGGCGGAGCCTGCGCGCGGCCCGCACCGCGGCGCTCGCCGCCCGGCGCGCGGAGGGCGCGGCCCGCCCGGCCACCGACTACCTCGTCTGCGCCTGCGGGCCCGAGCGCTACGGCCTGCCCCTCGCCGCCGCCGCCCAGGTCCTGCCCGCCCGTCCCGCCACGCCGGTGCCCGGCGCCGTGCCCGCCCTCATCGGCCTCGCGGCCCTGTCCGGGCGCATGGTCGGCGTCCTCGGTCTCGCCCGCGCCCTCGGGCGCCCGGCGGCCGATCCGGGCGCGGAGGGCCATCTCGTCCTGCTGCGGGGGGGCTCGCGCCCGGTGGCCCTCGCCGTCGACCGGGTGCTCGGCGCGGTCCGGGTCGAGGATGCCGCCGTCGAGCCCGTCCCCCCGGGGGGCGTGGGCGGCGAGATGGTTTCCGGCTATTGCCCGGCGCGGGCGCTCCCCGCCTCCGGCCCCGACGGGGGCCGGCCCGACGACTTCGTGATCCTCGACCTGCCGCGCCTGCTCAGGCGCGCCCTGCCCTGATCCGCCTTGCCTTGATCCGCCCTGTCCCGACCCGCCCTCCCCGTCCGGCCCCGAGCCGGCCGGCCGATCCCCGGAGCTGACCCGCCTTGTCGATCTCGATCGGAAAACGGATCCTCCTCGGCTTCGTCGCCGTCACCGTGGTCCTCGTGGCGATGGGGCTCTACGCCATCGGCCAGATCGGGGCGGTGCGCGACACCACCGACGCCATCGTCGCCCGCGACCTGAAGGTGGCGCGCCAGTTCGACGACCTCGCCAACAAGGCCCGCGACATGGGCCTGATGCGCCGCAACGCGGTGATCGACCTCCTCTCCCGCAGGACCGACGCCCAGGCGATCAGCCGGTCCCTGGAGGCCTGGCGCGTCGCCGCGGGCGAATCGGAGACGCTCATCGCGCTGCTCGCCCGCGAGGCCGACGAGTACGCGGGAAGCGCGATCTCGCCCACCCGCGCCACGATCTGGCGGCGCCTCGGCCAGAGCGTCAACGAGACCGGCAACCGCTTCCGGCAGCTGCGCGGGGCGAGCGAGGCCCAGATCGCCGCGATCACCGCGCGGGACGTGGACGGGGTCGAGGCCCGCAACGAGGAGATCAACCGCATGCAGGAGACGGTCCTGCGCGGCGTCGAGCAGGGGCGCGACGTCCTCGACGAGGGCATCGTGGCCGGCCAGCGCGCGGTGCAGGCGGTCTACGAGGCGAGCCGGACGCTCATCCTCGCCATCCTCGTCGCCTGCACCCTGCTCAGCATCCTCGTCACGGTGCTGATCAGCCGCGCGGTGGTCCGCCCCCTCACCACGGTGATGACCTTCGTGGAGCGGGTGGGCTCGGGCGACCTCTCCGGCGCGTTGCCGGCGCAGGGCAACGACGAGATCGCCCGCCTCGGCCGCACCCTCAACGGGATGGTGGCGGGCCTGGCCGAACTCGCGCGCACCAACCGCGCGGCCACCGCCGACCTCAACGCGGCGGCGGCCGAGATCCGCGCCTCCGCCCAGGAGCAGGCGGCTTCCGTGGAGGAGCAGTTCGCCGCCGTGCAGGAGACCGCGGCGACGGTGGACGAGATCACCCATTCGGGGGCGCAGATCACCAAGCGCGCGGGGGAGGTCATCGCCACCGCCAAGGCCACGGCGCAGACCTCGCGGCAGGGCCTGCGGGCGGTGGCCGACACCGCCAAGGCCATGGACGCCATCCGCGAGCAGGCGGAGGCGGTGGCCGGCAACATCGTGGCGCTGTCCGAGAAGACGCAGGCGATCGGCGACATCATCGAGAGCGTCAACGACATCTCGGAGCGCACGCACCTGCTCGCCCTCAACGCGGCCATCGAGGCGGCCGCCGCCGGCGAGAGCGGGCGCAGCTTCTCGGTGGTCGCCGCCGAGATGAAGCTGCTCGCCGACCAGGCCAAGGCCGCGACGGGGCAGGTGCGCGGCATCCTCGGCGAGATCCAGCGGGGCATCAACACCTCGGTCATGCTCACCGAGGAGGCGGTCAAGCGCGCCGCCACCGGCAAGACGCGCTCCGACACCACCCAGCGCACGATCGAGGAGATCTCGGCGCGCGTGGAGGAGAACGTCCAGACCTTCCAGCAGATCGTCGCCTCCACGAACCAGCAGCAGCTCGGCATCGAGCAGGTGATGGGCGCCCTCCAGAACATCCGCCAGGCGAGCCAGCAGACGGCGGCCGGCACCCGCGAGGTCGAGGCGGCCTCGGCCAACCTCACCGAGCTGGCGCAGGCCCTGATGACCCTCGCCGAGCGCTACCGCCACTGATGGCCCCGCCCGTCCCGCCAGCGCTCCGGAGCGGGGGCCCGGAGCCGTGAGCGACATCCGCCAGCTCCTGCTCGCCGCCTTCGAGGTCGAGCACCGCGAGCATCTCGAGGCGATCCGCGCGGCGCTCGCCGCCGCGGGGGCGGGCCGGCTGCCCGACTGGAACGACGTGTTCCGGCGCGCCCACAGCCTCAAGGGGGCGGCGCGCGCCGTCGACCTGCCCGAAATCGAGAGCCTCGCCCACCGCCTGGAGGCCCTGTTCGAGCGGGTCCGCAGCGGCGCGCCGCTGGGCCGGCAGGGGACCAACGCCACCCATCTCGCCCTCGACCGGATCGAGGCCTACGTCGCCGGTCTCGCCGAGGCGCCCCCCGCGCCGATGCCCGCCGACGCCCTCGCGGCCCTCGACGCCTGCCTCGCCGCCCCGCCGGAGAGCGCCGAGGGCGAGACGCCGGACATGTCGGGGGATGCGGGCCCCGATCCGGCCGGCGCCGCGCCTCTGGAGGAGCCGGCCGCGCCCGAGCAGGCCCTCGCCGAGGCCCCCCGCGAGGGCCCGCCCGAGCCCGCCCAGGGGATGCTGCGGGTGCCCGCCGAGGCCGTCGAGGCGATGGCGCGGGCGAGCCACGACCTCGTGGGCAGCCTCGGCGCCGGCGCCCCCGTCGCCGACGGCCTCGGCCGCCTCGCCCGCCAGGCGGCCGAGTTGCGGGCACAGGCCGCCGCCCTCGCCGCGACGCTCGCGCCCGCGCTCTCCGCCGATCCCGCCGCGCGGGCATCCCTGCGCGCCGTCGAGACGGCGCTCTCGGGCCTCGCCCGCGAGGCCGCCGAGACCGCGCGGCGCCACGCCGCCGCGGGGGGCGCCCTGGAGGGGGCCGCCGCCCGGGTGCGGGCCGAGGCCGAGCGCCTCGCCCTGGTGGCCGCCGAGACCGTGCTCGGTCCGCTGGCCCGCTCCCTGCGCGAGACCGCCCGCGCCCAGGGGCGCGAGGTGGACGTGACCGTGACCGGCCTCGACGTGCCGGTGGACCGGGCCACACTCCAGGCCCTGAAGGATCCGGTGCTGCACGCCCTGCGCAACGCCCTGAGCCACGGCCACGAGCCCCCCACCCGGCGCGCCGCCGCGGGCAAGCCCCCCGCCCTCGCCATCGGCCTGGACGTCGCCGTCCGCGGCGGGCGCCTCCACGTCGCCGTCTCCGACGACGGGCCGGGGCCGAACCTCGCGGCGATCGCCGAGCGCGCCCGCGCGCGCGGCCTCCTCGGCGCGGACGAGGCGGCGGGGCCCGAGACGCTGCTCGGCCTCGTCTTCGAGCCGGGCTTCTCCACGGCCGCCGCGGTGGACACCCTGTCGGGCCGCGGTTTCGGCCTCTCGGTGGCGGCGGACGCCGCGCGCGCGCTCCAGGGCAGCGTCCGCCTGGAGGCGGGGGAGCCCTGGGGTTCGCGCCTCGTCATGAGCCTGCCTCTCGCGGCGGCCCGCCGCAGCCTGCTCCTCGTGGAGGCCGGGGGCGGCACCTACGCCCTGCCCGGCGCCGCCGTGGAGCGCCTGCTGCGCGTGGACCGCGCGGCCCTGTCGCAGGCCATGGGCCGCACGCTCCTGCGCTTGGCCGGCCCCGACGGCGCCGAGGCCAGCCTGCCCGTTGTCGGCCTCGCCGAGGTGCTGGGCCTGCCCCCCGCCGCTCCGTCCCCGCGGCTCGCCGCCGTGCTCCTGCGGGCCGCCGGGCGGCGCTTCGCCCTCGCGGTGGAGCGCCTCGACGACGTGCGCACCCTTCTCGTCCTGCCCCTGCCCGCCGTCGGCGCGGCGCCGGACCTCGTGGTGGGCACCGCGGTCCTGGCGGGGGAGCGGCCCGTCCTCGTCCTCGATCCCGAGGGGCTCGCCGCCCGTGCCGAGGGCGCCGGCGCCCTCCATTCCGCGGAGACGGAGCCCGCGGGTGGAACGACGGCGGAGGCGCGACGTTCGACGTTGCGCGCCACGATCCTCGTCGTGGACGATTCCATCACCACGCGGACCTTGGAGAAGGGGATCTTGGAAGCGGCCGGCTACCGGGTGGTCGTCTGCGTCGACGGCCAGGATGCCCTCGAACGGCTGCGCGCCGAGATCGAGCCGGTGGACCTCGTGCTCGCCGACGTGGAGATGCCCCGCCTCGACGGGTTCGGCCTGCTCCAGGCCCTCAGGGCCGACGACCGCTTCCGGCGCCTGCCCACCGTGCTGATGACCTCCCGCGGCGATCCCGAGGACGTGGCCCGCGGCCTCGAACTCGGGGCCGACGCCTATCTCACCAAGCAGGCCTTCGACCAGCGCGGCCTGCTCGACACCATCGGCCGGCTGCTGTGACGGGAGGGGACGCGGTGTCGGGCCCGGTGCGCGTGATGCTCGTGGAGGACAGCCTCGTGGTGCGGGAACTCCTGCGCCACATCGTCTCGCGCGATTCCCGCCTGGAGGTCGTGGCGGCGGCCGCCTCCGGCGAGGAGGCCCTGAGCCTGATCGGCACGGTGCGGCCCGACGTGGTCTCGATGGATATCCGCCTGCCGGGCATCGACGGCCTGGAGACCACCCGCCGGATCATGTCCGAGCACCCGACGCCGATCGTCGTGGTGGCCGACGCGGTGGAGGACGCCTCCCTGCGCATCTCGATGAACGCGCTCAGGGCCGGCGCCCTCTCCGTGGTGGAGAAGCCGGTGGCCACCACCCATGCCGGCTATGCGGGCGTGGCCGACGAGATCTGCACGCAGCTGCGCATCATGGCCCAGGTGCCGGTGATCCGCCGCCGCCCGATCGGCGGGGGCTGGGCCTCCCGGGCCGGCACGCCGCCGGCGACGCCCGCGCCCGCCTCCGCGCAGGCCCCGACCGTGGTCGGGGGCCCGACCGTGCTGGGCATCGCCGCCTCCACCGGCGGCCCCCCGGCGCTCGCCCGGGTGCTCGGCGCCCTGCCCGCCGATTTTCCGCTGCCCATCCTCCTCGTGCAGCACATGGGCGCGGCCTTCATGGACGGCTTCGCCGCCTGGCTCGACGGCGTGGTGCCCCTCGCCGTCGGCGTGGCCCGGGACGGGGAGACGGCCGAGCCCGGCCGCGTCTACGTGGCGCCCGGCGACCGGCATCTCGAACTCGGCGTCGGCCGGACCCTGCGCATCCTCGACAGCGCCCCGGTCTCGGGCCAGCGCCCGGCCGCCACCGTGCTGTTCCGCTCCCTCGCCCGGCAATGCGGCGGGGCCGGCATCGGCGTCCTGCTCACCGGCATGGGCGAGGACGGGGCGCTCGGCCTCCTCGACATGCACGGGGCGGGCGCCGCCACGGTGGCCGAGCACGAGAGCAGCGCCGTGGTCTACGGGATGCCGGCCGCCGCCGTGCGCCTCGGGGCCGCGCGCAGCATCCTGCCCCTCGACCGCGTGGCCGCCCACATCCTCCGCCTCGCCGATCCGGCCGGGGCCCCGCCGTGAGCGGCGCCCCCGACGCCCCGCCCGACGCGCCGGCCCGCATCCTGCTCGTCGAGGATTCGGAGACGCAGGCGCTGGAACTGCGCCTGCTCCTCGAACGACACGGCTTCGCGGTGGAGCGCTGCGCCACCGCCGAGGCCGCCCTCGACCACCTGAACGCGAGCCTGCCCGACCTCGTCGTGGCCGATTACCACCTGCCCGGCATGAACGGCGACGAGCTGACCCGGCAGATGCGCCTGTCGCTGCGCACCCGCGCCCTGCCCGTGCTGATGCTCACCGGCGCCCGCGACGGCGAGCGCCAGGGCCTCGAGAGCGGGGCCGACGCCTACATCGCCAAGTCCGACGACCGCGACCTCCTGATCCTGCGCATCCAGGCCCTCCTGCGCGAGCGCCGTGGGGCCGCGCCCGTGGACGACGCGCCGGGCGCGGCGGGCTTCCGCCGCGGCCGCGTCCTCGTCATCGACGGCAGCACCACCTACCGCACCTTCCTCGCCGGGCTCCTCGGGCAGGACGGGCACGCCGTCGCCGTCGCCGCCGGGCCCGAGGCGGCGCTCGCCGCCCTCGACGGCGGGGACGAGCCCTTCGACTGCGTCACCCTCGACCTCCTGAGCCCGAGCTACGACGGGCTCGCCCTCTGCGATGCCGTGCGCGCGCGGCGGCAGGCCCGGGCGGACGGGGCGGGCTTCCACCTCGTCGGCATCTCGGGCTCGGCGCCGGGCAAGGACTTCCTGGTGCGGGCCTACGCGGCGGGCGCCGACGACGTGGTGGCCAAGGCCGATGCCGAGGTGCTCGCCCTGCGCGTGCGCGGCCTCGTGCGCCGCCGCCTGCTGGAGGAGGACGACCGCCGCATCGCCGGCGCCTTCGGGGCCCGCGCCCGCGCCGTCGAGCGCGCGCAGGCGGAGGCCGAGGCCGCCGCCGCCCGCGCCCGCCTCGCCGACGCCCTGGAGCAGGCCAACCGGGATCTCGCCACCGCCAACCGCCGCCTCACCGAGGCGCAGGCCAAGCTCGTCCAGGCCGCCAAGATGGCCTCCCTCGGCGAACTCGTCGCCGGCATCGCCCACGAGATCAACAACCCCCTGGCCTTCATCCTCGCCCATCAGGGCACGGTGGAGCGCCTGCTCGGCGAACTGCCCCCACCCTCCGAGGAGGCGGCCGCCCGCGCCCTCGCCAAGGCCCGCGAGCGGGTGGGCTCCATGCGGATGGGGCTCACCCGCATCCAGGACCTCGTGCTCAACCTGCGCAAGTTCTCGCGCCTCGACGAGGGCGAGCGCGCCCTCGTCAACGTGCCCGAGGCGATCGAGACCGTGCTGGCCCTCCTCCAGCACAAGCTCGGCGTGGACATCGCCGTCACCCGCGACTTCGCCGGGCGGCCGGAGATCCGCTGCACGCCCGCCCTCCTCAACCAGGTGGTGATGAACATCCTCGCCAACGCCGCCGACGCGATGCCCGCGGGCGGCACCATCCGCATCGCGACGCGCTCGGACGCGGAGACCGACGAGATCCGCATCAGCGATACCGGCCCCGGCATCCCCGAGGACCTGCGCGAGAAGATCTTCGAGCCCTTCTTCACCACCAAGCCCGTCGGTTCCGGCACCGGCCTCGGTCTGGCGATTGCATACAGCGTCGTTCAGGCGCATAGCGGCGTCCTCAGCGTGGAGACGGCGCCGGGAGGCGGAGCCTGCTTCGTGATCGGGATTCCGCGGCAGGCGGTGGTCGCATGATGGACGGCATCTCCGGCGGGCCGACGCGGGGCACCATCCTCGCCGTCGACGACGAGCCCGACATCCTGGTGGCCCTCGAGGACCTCTTCGAGGACGCCTACCGCGTCATCACCACGACGCGCCCGGCCGAGGCCCTCGCCATCCTGCGCGCCGAGCCCGACGTCGCCGTCGTCCTCTCCGACCAGCGCATGCCCGAGATGACCGGGGACGCGCTCCTGGCCGAGGCCCGCGCCTTCCACGACGCGCAAGCCATCCTGCTCACCGGCTACGCCGACATCACCGCGGTGATCGCCGCGCTCAACCGCGGCGGCATCATCGGCTACGTGACGAAGCCGTGGGATGCCGGCCTCCTGCGCGGCACCGTGCGCAACGCCTTCGAGCGCTACCGCCTCGGACGCGACCTCGCCACAGAGCGCGCCCTGCTGCGCGGCCTGCTCGACCACGCCGAGGAAGCCATCGCCTTCAAGGACGCGCGCGGGCGCTTCGTGCGCCTCAACGCCCGCAAGGCGGCGCTGCTCGGCGCGGAGGTGGCCGACTGCCTCGGGCGGCTGGAATCCGATCTCCCCGGCGCCCGGCCCGAGGGGGCCGAGGCCGATGCGGCTGCGATCCGGGCGGGCGCCGCCGCCGAGAGCCTCGTCTCGGAGGGGCCGCTCGGCGCCGAGCGCTGGAGCCACGTGGTGCGCGTGCCGATCCGCGATCAGGCCGGCGCGATCGCCCATCTCGCCACGATCGAGCGCGACGTCACCGAGCAGAAGAGCCTGGAGGCGCGCCTGCGCCAGTCCGACAAGATGCAGGCGCTGGGCACGCTCGCCGGCGGCATCGCCCACGACTTCAACAACCTGCTCACCGCGATCCTCGGCAGCCTCGAACTCGCCGCCCCGAAGATCGAGGGCGAGCCGCGCCTGATCCGCCTCATCGAGAACGCCCGGGGCGCGGCCGAGCGCGGCGCCACCCTGACCCGGCGCCTCCTGAGCTTCAGCCGCACCCACGACCTGCACGCCCGCGCCACCGACGTGAACGCCCTCATCGCCGGCATGAGCGACCTGTTCGGGCGCAGCCTCGGCGGCCTCGTCCAGGTCCGCACCCGCCTCGGGCCCGAGCTGCCCCCCGCCCTCGTCGATCCGGACCAGCTCGAACTCGCGGTGCTCAACCTCTGCATCAACGCCCGCGACGCCATGCCGGAGGGCGGCGAGATCGAGATCGGCACCGACCTCGCCCGGATCGCCGACGACCCGGACCTCGCGCCCGGCCCCTATATCCGCCTCACGGTGACGGATGCGGGCAGCGGCATCCCGCCCGAACTGCTCAAGCGCGTCTGCGAGCCGTTCTTCACCACCAAGGCGGTGGGCCAGGGCACCGGGCTCGGCCTCGCCATGGTGTTCGGCCTCGCCCAGCAATCGAAGGGGCGCCTGAACATCGAGAGCACGGTGGGCGTCGGGACGCGCGTGGAGCTCGCCCTGCCCTGCGCCGAGGGCGCCGTGGAGGCGGCGGCGGCGCCGGAGATCGAGACGCCCCCCGCCCCCCGGCCCGCCCGCGTCCTCGTGGTCGACGACGATCCGGAGGTCCGGCACGTCACCGCCTCGTTCCTCGCCGATTTCGGCTACCGCGAGACCGAGGCCGAGAGCGGGGCCGCGGCCCTCGCCCTGCTGGAGCGCGAGCGCTTCGACCTCGTCGTGGCCGATCTCGCCATGCCCGGCATGAGCGGCGTCGACCTCGCGGCCTCCGTGCGCGCCGCCCGGCCCGGCCTGCCCGTCCTCATCCTCACCGGGCACGCCGACGCCATCGAGATCCCGGAGGATCTGCCGGTGCTGGCCAAGCCCTTCCAGTCGGCCGAGCTGGCCCGTCAGGTCTCGGCCCTGCTGGATCCGGCGGGCGCCCGCTGAGCGTCACGGCTCCCGGACCCCTTTCCCTCGATCGCCTCGGCTCGCGCGCGGGCCTCCCCGCCCCGCGAGGAGGAGCGGACCCGAGCCTGTTGGTGCGCCGAGGCGAGCGGCGGGATCGGGTCTCCGATTCTCCCGGCCTGCTGCCACCCTGCTGACAGAATGCTGGCAGCAGCCTATCGGTAGATCCTCTCCGTGGCCGCCGCTCCGGCGCCCCTGGAGGATCACCGATGCTGACGCTGTTCCACGCTCCCCGCTCCCGCTCGACCCGGATCCTCTGGCTCCTGGAGGAGCTCGGCGCCGATTGCGCGGTCCGCTACGTCGGCATCCGCTACCTCGACGGGAGCGGCACCGGGCCCGATCCGGCCAACCGCCACCCGGACAAGAAGGTGCCGGCCCTGGACCACGACGGCACGATCGTCAGCGAGAGCACCGCGGTCGCGCTCTATCTCTGCGATCTGCTCCCCGCCGCCGGCCTGGCTCCGGCCGTCGGGGACCCCGAGCGCGGGGCCTACCTCACCTGGCTCTGCTGGGCCGACAACGAGCTCGGTGCCGCGGTGATGCAGCGCATGATGGGCGGCGGCCGAGACCCGCAGGCGGCGGCCTCCTACGACGCGGCGATGCGGCGGCTGACCGAGGCGCTGGCGCGGGGCCCCTACCTCATGGGCGCGCGCTTCACGGCGGTCGACGTGATGATCGCGCCCTTCCTCGCCTTCGCCCGGCCCCACCTGCCCGAGAGCGCGGCCATCGACGGCTATCTCGCCCGCATGGCCGAGCGCCCGGCCCATGCCCGTGCCCAGGCGCGGGACCTGCCGCCCGCCCAGGCCGCCTGATCCCACGGATCCCGTGCGCCGCGCCGACCGCCTGTTCGAGATCATCCAGATCCTGCGCCGCGCCCGCGGACCCGTCACCGCGGACGCGATCGCGGCGGAGCTGGAGACGAGCCGGCGGTCGGTCTACCGCGACATCGCCGCCCTGACGGCCCAGCGCGTGCCGATCCGCGGCGAGGCGGGTATCGGCTACGTGCTCGAGCAGGGCTTCGACCTGCCGCCGCTGATGCTCACCGCCGACGAGATCGAGGCGGTGGTGCTCGGCGCGCAATGGGTCGCGGCCCATGCCGATCCGGCCCTTGCCCGCGCCGCCGCGGACGTCCTCGCGAAGGTCTCCGCCGTCGTTCCGGCGGCCCTGCGCGGGCTCATCGAGGTTCCGAGCGTCGGCACGCCGCCCCGCCAGGACCCGCCGGTGGGCGGCGCGATCGACGTCGCCCGGCTGCGGGCCTGGAGCCAGCAGGGCCGCAAGCTCGCCATCGCCTATGTCGACGAGGCGGGGCGCGCCAGCGAGCGGACCGTCTGGCCGCTCCTCGTCGGCTATCTCGACGCGGTGCGGGTGCTGGTCGGGTGGTGCGAGCTGCGCGCGGATTTCCGCATGTTCCGGATCGACCGCCTGCGCACGGTGGACTTCCTCGATGCGCGCTATCCCGAGCGCCGCGCCGCCCTGCGCCGCCGCTGGCTCGCCGCGATGCAGGCGCGCCACGGTCCCGAGATCCGCCCGGCCGGATAACGAAAAAGGCGGCCCGGAGGCCGCCTTCGTGGATCGTGCCGGTTGTTGGCGCCCTCAGGCCGCGTCGGCGACCTGGACCTGGCCGGAATCCTTGCCGCGGGCCTCGACGTCGCGGTCGACGAACTCGATCACGGCCAGCGGAGCGTTGTCGCCGTAGCGGAAGCCCGCCTTCATGATGCGGCAGTAGCCGCCGGGACGGCCCTTGTAGCGGGGCCCGAGCACCGTGAAGAGCTTCTTGACCATGTCGGCGTCGCGCAGCTGCGCCATCGCCAGGCGACGGGCATGCACGCTGTCCTCGCGGCCCAGCGTGATCAGCTTCTCGACGACCGGACGCAGGTCCTTGGCCTTCGGCAGGGTGGTGATGATCTGCTCGTGCTTGATCAGCGCGGCGGACATGTTGGCGAACATCGCCTTGCGGTGCTCAGCCGTGCGGTTGAAGCGGCGACCGCGGTAACCGTGACGCATAGTGGCTCTCCTGGTTCTTGCGGCCGCCGTGCCACGGGTCGGCCGTCGTTAGAGCGAATAGGGAGTAGCGAGCAGCGAATAGGGTCTGTCGGTGTGACTGCCCTGCTTCGCCTCCGCTAGATCCCTACTCGCTATTCGCTGTTCCCCACTCGCTCACTGAGCGCCGGAGGCGCTCAGTAATGCTCCTCGAAGCGCTTGGCGAGATCCTCGATGTTCTCCGGCGGCCAGCCGGGAACGTCCATGCCGAGGTGCAGGCCCATGCCGGCGAGCACTTCCTTGATCTCGTTGAGCGACTTGCGGCCGAAGTTCGGGGTGCGCAGCATCTCGCCCTCGGACTTCTGGATGAGGTCGCCGATATAGACGATGTTGTCGTTCTTCAGGCAGTTCGCCGAACGGACCGACAGTTCCAGCTCGTCCACCTTCTTGAGCAGCGCCGGGTTGAAGGGCAGCTGCGGCGCGAGCGGGGCGGCCTCCTCCTTGCGGGGATCCTCGAAGTTCACGAAGACCTGGAGCTGGTCCTGGATGATGCGCGCGGCGTAGGCCAGGGCGTCCTCCGGCGAGACCGCGCCGTTGGTCTCGATGGTCATCGTCAGCTTGTCCTTGTCGAGATCCTGGCCCTCGCGGGTGGTCTCGACGCGGTAGCTGACCTTGGTCACCGGCGAGTAGAGCGCGTCCACCGGGATCAGGCCGATCGGCGCGTCCTCGGGCCGGTTGCGCTCGGCCGGGACGTAGCCCTTGCCGGTGGCGACCGTGAACTCCATGCGGATCTCGGCGCCGTCGTCCAGCGTGCAGATCACGAGGTCGGGGTTCAGGATCTGCACGTCGCCGACGACGGCGATGTCGCCCGCCGTGACGAGGCCGGGGCCCGTCTTGCGCAGGGTCATGCGCTTCGGCGTGTCCGACTGCGAGCGGATGGCGATGGTCTTGATGTTGAGGACGATGTCGGTGACGTCCTCGCGCACGCCGGGGATCGACGAGAACTCGTGCAGCACGCCGTCGATCTGCACCGAGGTCACGGCCGCGCCCTGGAGGGAGGAGAGCAGCACGCGGCGCAGGGCGTTGCCGAGCGTCGTGCCGAAGCCGCGCTCCAGCGGCTCGGCGACCACGGTCGCGACGCGCTTGGGGTCGTCGCCGGTGGAGACCTGCAGCTTGTTCGGCTTGATCAGCTCTTGCCAGTTCTTCTGAATGACCACGGTCCTACCTCTCGTCGCCTGTTGCGCGGGGCCGCGTCGCCCGTCCCGCGCTTCGGCCGATGCGGCGCCCTGCCCCGGGGCGCCGACCGGTCCCTGAATGGTTTGCCGGGATCCCTAGATCCCCTGCCCCGCGACCCAGAGGGCCGGGACGAAGCTGTAGCCCTGGGCCTCCCGCGCCACGTATCCGAGCGCCGGGAATTCCAGGTGGTTGCCCGCGATGAAGCTCCCCTCGGAGGCGGCCTCGTCGAGCACGCGCCGGCGGGTCTCGCGGGCCTGCTCCCCGTCCACGTCGAAGGCGACGCCGGCCTCGGGCCGCTTGAACTGGATCGCGGGCAGGTGCACCACGTCGGTGAAGCTCAGGAGCGACTTGTCCCCTGAGACGATCCGGAAACCGCAATGGCCCGGCGTGTGGCCGGGCAGGTGCAGCGCCGTGATGCCGGGGACGACCTCGCCGCCGGCGTGCTCGCGCGTGCGGCCCGCATAGGGCGCCACCGCCTTGCGGGCGTTCTCGAAATAGGCCTTGGCCTCGTCCGGCGCCCTGGACAGGGCCTCGTCCGGAAGCCAGTGCCGCGCCTCCTCGGCGTGCAGCACGATCTCGGCATTGGGATAGGCCGCCCGCCCGTCCGCCGTCACGAGACCGCCGACATGGTCGGGGTGCAGATGGCTGACGAGGACGGTCTCGACCTCTTCCGGCCGCACGCCGGCCAGCGCGAGCGCCGCGGGGACCCGGCCCATCGTCGCCGGCCCGAGATGCCCGTAGCCCGTATCGATTAGCACCGGCTTGCGGCCGGCGCCGGTGATGAGGAAGGCGTTGAGGGTGACGACGGGCTGCTCGGGCCGGAAGCCCGCCAACTGGAGCCGCCCGGCCTCCGCCTTGTCGAGGCCCGTGACGAGATCGAGCGAGCCCTGGAACCAGCCGTCGTTGAGCGCGGTGACCGTGAGGTCGCCGAGGTTCCAACGCAGCACGCCGGGAAGGGGAGCCGATCCATTCGCCACGGGCTTCTCCGTTTCGTGTGGACTGTACCGTTCGCCGATCAGACGCGGCGGCGCTTGCGCGGCCGGCAGCCGTTGTGCGGGATCGAGGTCACGTCGCGGATCGAGGTCACGGTGAAGCCCGCGGCCTGGAGGGCGCGCAGGGCCGATTCACGGCCCGAACCCGGACCGGAGACCTCGACCTCGAGGGTGCGCATGCCGTGCTCGGCGGCCTTGCGGGCGGCGTCCTCGGCGGCGACCTGAGCGGCGTAGGGGGTCGACTTGCGCGAGCCCTTGAAGCACATGGCGCCGGACGACGACCAC
>CANEZL010000050.1:0-32979 GCA_947444195.1 Methylobacteriaceae bacterium
ACAGAACAGCGCCCGAACCACTCCCGCGGCCGGCGCCGATGAACAGCGGTATAGGCACACCAACACCGCCCGTCAACGCCAAAATGAACCCACAACGAAAATCCCGCGACACACCCGTGACACCCAGCCACAACAACGCCCAGCACGCGCATCCCACACACGGGCACGCGCACGAGATGCGCGTGAGGAAAAGCCTCAATCTCGACACCGTGCCCGCCGACACGCTCTCCCTGCCCTCGTGAATCAGGGGCGCTCGCGCATCGCGGCCGATCCGGGATCCGCTACGATGGGCGAGATTCTCCGATTCCGCATCGTCCCGACGGGCCGCCGCCTCCCGGGACGAGGCTTCTATCAAGACCGGGATCTATCGTGACGCGTGACCGTTTGAAGATCGGAGTCGCCGGCGCCCCCGGCCGTCCCCAGGCGGGCCGGCCCATGGGCGCCGAGCCGCCCCTCGATCTTCTCGGGCCCGAGGCCGCGCGGATCGACCGGCGCGCGGTGAACCTGCGCTGGCTCTGCGCCAGCGCGCTGACCGGCCTGACCGGGGCCGCCCTCATCGGCGCGGCGCTCCACGTCTCGCTCCAGGGCTACGCCTCCCTCGCGGCGATCCCCGAGAGGGTCGCGGTGGCCCCCCGCCCGCAACCGAGCGAGGGCGGGGCCAACCTCGCGCGCAAGGGCGACCGGCTCGTGCGCAACGTGATGATCGCCTCGGCCAAGCAGAGCTTCCGCGCGCCGGTGACGGTGAAGCTCGGCGAGCGCGAGATCATCAAGATCAAGCCCTTCGTGCGCATCTCGGCCGGCCTGTCGCAGACCGTCGGCCTCTACGCCAACGACATCCCGCCCTTCGATCCGATGAAGTTCGTCTCCGACGAGCCGGCGGAGCGCGCGGCCGATCCCGCGGCCTCGGACGCGCCGGGCGCCGAGGCGACGGTGGTCAAGCGCGGCCTCGGCGAGGCGGCGATCGATCCGGGGGCGCCGGCCCTGTCCGAGGACGCGATGACCGCCCAGGTCGAGGAGGAGCGCCGGATCGCCGCGGAGGCCGGGCGCCGGGCGACCATTCCGATCGCGCCGCAGATCATGCTGTCGCGGACCCTGCAATCGACGGTGGCCCCCGCCGAGGCCGCGGGCGGGCGCGAGGGCAACCCGTTCAAGGCGATCGAGGTCCTCGTCGTGCCCGAGAACCTGACCCGGCTCGCGAAGGTCGAATTGCGGACCGGCGAGGCGCCCCTGGTGGAGGAGCGCGACCTCGCGCTCAAGCGCGGCGAGAGCCTGGAGGCCCTGCTCAAGGCGACGGGCTTCGCGGGCGACGAGCAGATCCGCGGCATCGTCACCGCGCTGGGCGGCAAGGGCCGCACCGGCGCCCTCACCGAGGGCCAGCGCCTGCGCGTCCAGATCGCCCCCGGCGCCCGCCCCGGCGATCCGCGCCAGGTGACGCGGGTGGCGCTCTACGGCGAGAACGGCATCCAGGGCATCGCCGCGATCAACGACCGGGCGACCTTCGTCTCGGTGGCCCCGCCCCCCGAGGACGCGCCCGCGCGCAAACCCGCGCCCGTGGCCGAGAGCGGCGACGAGGAGGACGAGGAGGAGGGCGGCTCCGGCCCGCGGCTCTACCAGAGCCTCTACGAGACCGGGGCGCGGCACGAGGTGCCCCGCGCCACCGTCGAGGACATCGTGCGCATCTTCAGCTACGACCTCGACTTCCAGCGCCGGATCTCCCCCGGCGACGGGATCGACGTGTTCTACACCTACGACGAGGATGCGGGGCAGAGCGCCGAGCGGCCGGACCTGCTCTACGCCGCGCTCAACCTCGGGGGCGAGACGCGCAAGGTCTACCGCTTCCAGTCGCCGGACGACGGGGCGATCGACTATCTCGACGACCAGGGCCGCTCCCTGAAGAAGTTCCTCATCCGCAAGCCGATCGCCGACGGCATCATGCGCTCCGGCTTCGGCTACCGCCGCCACCCGGTTCTCGGCTACGCCAAGCTGCACACGGGCGTCGACTGGTCGAACCCCATCGGCACGCCGATCTTCGCGGCGGGCAACGGCACCGTGATCAAGGCGGAATGGGATTCCGGCTACGGCCGCCGCGTCGAGATCCAGCACATCAACGGCTACGTCACCACCTACAACCACATGTCCCGCTTCGGCCGGGGCATCGGCGCCGGCACGCGGGTCCGCCAGGGCCAGGTGATCGGCTACGTGGGCTCCACCGGCCTCTCGACGGGCGCGCACCTGCACTACGAGGTCATCATCAACGGGCATTTCGTGGACCCGATGAAGATCCGCGTGCCCCGCGGGCGCGAGCTCGACGGGCGCCTGCTCGCCGAGTTCAAGCGCCAGCGCGACGTGATCGAGGGCGAGATGCAGCAATCGAAGAGCGCCTCGGCCGTGGCGCAGCGCGACACGGCCACCCGCTGACGGCACGGCCCGCCGGCTCTCGCTCTCGCCCTCGCGGCCGACCTTGTTTCCCGGCAGCCGATGACAGGCCACGACAGGGCAGGAGCGCCCATCCGCGGCGATCGAGCGCGATCGACCGCCCCGGACGACCCGAGAACTGTTCATTGGCGGATTGCATGCGATTGACAGGAACTTAGTACCGGCGATCAACTCGACGCCTGCCGGAACGCCGCCTGCCGCATCCGGCGAGTTTGAGACCTCTCGCGAGACGTCCGCGCTTCGGCGTGCACGGGGGAGCCTGCCCGGCTCCCGGGCGTCTGGCGAGGTGCCCGGAGTCCGCGATGCCTCGTCCCCTCCTCTCTCGCGCCCGCCTCCGGCCGCGACGGGCGCCGGCCCGGGGCGCGGGGGCCGGGCGATGAGCGGGGACAGGGATGGCGGCGGCGCCCCGGCGCGGCCGGCCGGTGCCGAGGGTTTCGAGGGCGAGCGTTTCGGGGGGGAGCGTTTCGGGGGGGAGCGTTTCGAGCCCTTCGCCGCGGCGTTCCGCACGGCGCTCCTGCCCATGGTCCTCACCGATCCGCTCCGGGCGGACAACCCCATCGTCTTCGCCAACGACGCCTTCCTGCGGCTCACCGGCTATCCGGCCGACGATGTCGTCGGCCGCAACTGCCGCTTCCTCCAGGGGCCCGACACGGATCGGCGGGACCGGCAGCGCATCGCCCGCGCCCTCGCGGAGGGCGAGGCCGTGAGCGTCGAGATCCTGAATTACCGCCGGGATGGCACGGCCTTCTGGAACGCGCTCGCGATCAGCCCGGTCCGCGATGCGGCGGGGCGCCTGCGCTGCTTCTTCGCCTCGCAATCCGACGTCACGGAGCGGCGCCAGGCCCTGCAGGCCAAGACCGCCCTGCTGCACGAGGTGGACCACCGGGTGAAGAACAGCCTGCAGATGGCCTCGGCCCTCGTCGCCCTGCAGATGAGCGGCGTCGCCGACGCGGCCCTGCGCGAGACGCTCGCGACCATGCTCCACCGGATCGAGGCGCTGGCGACCCTGCACCGGCGCCTGTATCAGTCGGAGGACACCGCGTGGTTCTCGGTGGACGCGTTCACGCACGACATCGTCACCGACCTCGTCGCCGCCGCCGGGCGCACGGACATCGCGGTGGGCCTCGACCTGCAGCCGATCCGCATCGCGGCCGAGCAGGCCGCGCCCCTGGCCCTCATCGTCAACGAACTCGTCACCAACGCCCTCAAGCACGCCTTCGCCGACCGGCCGGGCCGGCTCACCGTGCGCGTCCGGGCCGAGGCGGCCCATCTCCGGCTCGAGGTGGACGACGACGGGCCCGGCATGGGGGAGGCGGGGGTCGGCGAGGGCTCGTTCGGCGAAGGCCCGTTCGGCGAGGACTCCTTCGGGCAGACCATCATGCGGATGCTGGCCCGGCAGCTGAAGGCCAGCTTGTTCTGGTCCGGCGCGGAGCCGCCCGCCACCGGAACCCGGGCCGTGCTGCGGATGCCGCTGCGCGCGCCGGGCGCCTAGAGCGTGCTGCTTTTTCACGGAAACATCAGCGCGCTCTATCTTATTGTGATCGCACGATGATCCCGAAAAACCGGACTCCACTCTTCCGCATCGTGCTCCAGCCGCAGGCGCCCCCGGTCAGGGCTCCCTGAGACCGGCTCCCCCGAGACCGGCCCGGACGGGCGGCGGGAAGCCCAGTTCGGCCCGCAGGTCCTCGGCCCGCATCCCCGCGGCGCGCAGGGCGGCGAGCGGGGTCGAGGCCCGCGACTTGGCGAGCTTCTCCCCCTGCGCGTCCAGGATCAGGCCGTGGTGGTGGTAGCGCGGGCCCGGCAGGCCGAGCAGGCGCTGGAGCAGGGTGTGCAGGTCGGTGGCGGCCTCGAGGTCGCGCCCGCGCACCACGTGGGTGATGCCCTGGATCGCGTCGTCCAGGACCACGGAGAGATGGTAGCTCGTCGGCACGTCGCGGCGGGCGATCACCGCGTCGCCCCAGCGGGCCGGATCGGCGGCGACGTCCCGGCAAGTGCCCCGGCCCGTGCTCCGCGTGCCGCGGTCGCCGTCCGGCGCGAAGGCGGCGTAGGCGTGCGGGCCCGGACGGCGCGCCAGCGCCCGCCCCATCCGGAGGCGCCAGGTATGGGGCTCGCCCCCGGCGATGCGGGCCCGCACCTCCGCGGGGGGCAGGGTCCGGCAGGTGCCCGGGTAGAGCGGCGCCCCGTCCGGATCGCGGGCCGCCCCCTCCCCGGCCGCGGCGCGGATCGCCCCGCGGGAGCAGAAGCAGGGATAGGCGAGCCCGTCCGCGGCGAGGCGGTCGCGGGCGGCGGCGTAGTCGGCCAGATGCGCCGACTGGCGGCGGATTTCTCCCGCGAAGGCGATGCCGAGCCAGGCGAGATCGTCCCGGATCGCCGCCACGAGTTCGGGGCGCGAGCGCACCGGATCGATGTCCTCGATGCGCAGGAGGAGTTCGCCCCCGAGGCGGGCGGCGATGTCCGCGTTGCACAGGGCCGAGTAGGCGTGCCCCCGGTGCAGGAGGCCGTTGGGGCTCGGCGCGAAGCGGAGACGCGGGGTCGCGCTCAACCGCCGCGGCGCAGGCAGCGCGGCTCGCCCGGGGTGCAGGCGATGCCGGGAAGCGAGCAGGCCGGCCCCTCCGCGAGGCGCCGGCAGACCTGGCAGCCGTCGCTCCATTCGAGGCAGGCGGCGTCCCCGGCGGGGCCGCCCGGCGCCGGCTTGGGCGGCGCCGGCCACAGGGCGCCGACGAGCACGGTGGCGCTGACCAGGGCGACGATGCCCCAGGCGGCGATGGTGCCGCTTCGGTCGTCGGGAGCCTGATTCGCGTCGCCTGCCATGCCGTCCTGTTCGCCGGGCCGCGCCCGTCTGTCAACGCGGCGGGCCTCAGGCCGCGTCGCGCTGGAGCAGGGCCGGCAGGGCCTTCAGGTCGAGGGGCTTGGCGAGGAACCCGTCGAAGCCCGCCGCCCGCGCGGCCCGCTCGTCCTCGGCCCCGGCATTGGCGGTGAGGGCGACGAGGTGCAGCCGCGCCGCGCCCCCCGCCTCGTCCGCGCGGATCCGGCGGGCGGTGGCGTGGCCGTCGAGATGGGGCATGCGCACGTCGATGAGGGCGAGGTCGAAGGGCCCCGAATCGGCGAGCCGCGCCAGGGCGAGGCGGCCGTCGGCGGCGTGCACCACCTCGGCGCCGAGCCGCTCCAGGGCGCGCGTGGCGAGCAGCGCGTTGATCGGGTTGTCCTCGGCGAGCAGGACCCGTTGCCGGGCGGCGGGACGGCCCCGCGCCGGCACTGGAACCGGGGCGACGAGGCCGGGCCCGCGGGCGGACGGGGCGAGCAGGCGGTCGACCAGGGAGCGGGCGCGCACGGGCTTGATCAGGTAGCTGTCGAAGCCCGAGGCGGCGGGGGCTCCGAACTCGCGGCGGTCGAAGGGCGAGAGCAGGATCAGGCGGGTGCGCACGCCGCAGCGCCGCGCCTCGTCGGCGAGGCGCCGGACCGCGGCGTCCCCCAGCGCGCGGTCGGCGATGAGCGCGTCGAACCCCGCGCCGGCGAGGGCGTCGAGCCCGGCCCGGGCATCGCCCACCACGGTGGCGGAGGATCCCGAACGGGTGAGGATGCGGGCGAGGTAGGGGGCCTGGAAGGGCGAATCCGCCACGATCAGGACGCGGCGGCCGGCGAGCGCGCCCGCCGCGGACGGGCGCTCCGCCCCCGCCGGCGCCTCGGGCAGCGGCAGCACCGCGCGGAAGACCGAGCCGTGGCCCGGCCGCGAGGTCGCCTCGATGCGCCCGCCCATCCGGACGGCGAGGCGCCGGGTGATCGCGAGCCCGAGCCCCGTCCCCTCGTGGCGGCGGCTGGCGCTGCCGTCGCCCTGTTCGAACTCCTCGAACAGCAGGGGCAGGCGCTCCTCGGGGATGCCGGGGCCGGTATCGGTGACGGCGAGGCAGAGGCCCTCCGGCCCGCGGCTCAGGCCGATGCCGACGCCGCCCGTACCTGTGAACTTCACCGCGTTGCCGGCGAGGTTGAGCAGGATCTGGCGGACGCGGTCGGCATCGCCGACCAGCGCGCGCGGCAGGTCGTCGGCCACGTCGAGGGCGATCTCGATGCCCTTGTCCTGCGCCCGCGGCGCCAGCAGCTCGACCACGGCCTCGGCCAGCGCCGCCGGATCGAACGGCTCGGCGGCGAGATCGAGCCGGCCCGCCTCGATCCGGGAGAAGTCGAGGATCCCGTCGATCAGGCCGAGGAGGGCCTTGCCGCTGGTGCGCACGGCCTCGACATAGGTGCGCTGCTCCGGGTCGAGGGGGGTGCCGAGCACGAGGTCGGTCATCCCGAGGATGCCGTTGAGGGGTGTGCGGAACTCGTGGCTGACGGTGGCGAGGAAGCGCGACTTGGCGACGTTGGCGGCCTCCGCCCGGGCGAGCGCCCCGTCGAGGGAGCGCACCGCCTCCACGCGGCCGGTCACGTCGCAGCCGGCGCAGAGCCATTGCAGGGGCTCGTCGGCGCGGCCCGTGGGCATCTCCACGAAGGCGAACCAGTGGGCGCGGCCGTCGGTGCCCTGGATCCGGCGCTCGATCCGGCGCACCCCGTCGGCCCCCACGGAGACGGCGCCCTCCTCCAGCACCGGCAGGTCGAGGGTGGCGCCGATGAGTTCGAGGGGCTCCCGGCCGACGAGGCGGGCGAAGCCGTCGTTGGCGAAGGTGATCCGCCCGAGGGCGTCCCGCTGCACGATCACGTCCATGGTGGCGGCCACGAGCGCCCGGTAGCGCTCCTCGCTCTCGGCGATCCGCCAGATCCGGTCGTGCAGGTCCTCGTCCACCTGCTCGTGCCGCCCCCCCTCCCCGCGCCCGCCCCAGCGGAGGGCGAGGGCAACGCCGAGGCCGAGGCCGGCGAGGCAGGCCGCGAGCAGCGCCCATGCAGCGGGTAAATCCATGCCTCGCGCCCTCCCGGCCCGGCACCGCCGGCCACGCAACCGGGCCGACTCTGGCAGAGGAGGCTGAAGGAGCCCTTGGCAAAGGCCCTTAACCGGGCGTTGCCGAGGGCGGCACGGGCCGGCGCGGCGCGGCGCGCTTCACGGGCCGGCCCCGATGGTGTAGGCGCGGCGGCTCGGCGTCTCTCACGGAAGCGCCCGCTCCGCGCCGTCGCGGCCGGAGGACGGCCCCCCGGCGACCGGGAGGCCCCGTGAGAGACACCCGATCCCGAACGGGCCCGCGCGGGTCCGTCGCCACGAACCGACAGCACCTGCCATGCCGAGCCGCATCGACGCCACCTTCGCCCGCTGCCGTGCGGAAGGGCGCGCCGCCCTCGTCACCTACGTGATGGCCGGCGACCCCGATCCCGAGACCTCCCTGAAGGTGCTGGAGGCCCTGCCCGCGGCGGGCGCCGACATCGTGGAGTTCGGCCTGCCCTTCACCGACCCAATGGCGGACGGGCCGGCGATCCAGGCGGCGGGCCTGCGCGCCCTCGGGGCCGGCCAGGGGCTGGAGAAGACCCTCGACCTGATCCGCCGCTTCCGCGCGGGCAACGCGGACACGCCCGTGATCCTGATGGGCTACTACAACCCGATCCACACCTACGGCGTCGCGCGCTTCCTCGACGCGGCGGTGGAGGCCGGCATCGACGGCCTCATCGTCGTCGACCTGCCGCCGGAGGAGGACGACGAGCTCTGCCTGCCCGCGCTCGCCAGGGGCCTCGCCTTCATCCGCCTGGCGACGCCCACCACCGACGACGCCCGCCTGCCCGCGGTGCTCGCGAACACGGCGGGCTTCGTCTACTATGTCTCCATCACCGGCATCACCGGCACCGCGACGCCCGATTTCGGGCAGGTGGCGCAGGCGGTCCAGCGGATCGGCCGGCACACCGACCTGCCCGTCGTCGTCGGATTCGGCGTGAAGTCGGGGGCGCATGCGGAGGCGATCGCCCGCAGCGCGGACGGCGTGGTGGTGGGCTCGGCGCTCGTCGACGCCCTGCACCGCTCCCTCGACGGTGAGGGCCGGGCGCAGGCGGGCACCGTCGCGGCGGTCGCCGGGCTGGTGCGCGAGCTCGCCGCGGGCGTGCGCGCCGCGGCGGGCGCCCGCTGAGGGGCCCGGCGAGGACGGGCCCGACGGGGACCGGGGCGGAGCCGGCGCACCCGCCCATCCTGGCGGGACGGGCCGCGGACCCCGATATCGAGACGCATCTGCAGGACAGCACGGGCGGCGCATGATGGTAGAGCCGATGAACTGGATCTCGGAGGTCGTGCGCCCCAAGATCAAGACCCTGTTCAAGCGCGAGACCCCGGAGAACCTCTGGGTGAAGTGCCCGGACACGGGGCAGATGGTCTTCCACAAGGAGGTGGAGGGCAACCACTGGGTCATCCCCGGCTCCGAGCACCATCTCAAGATGAGCGCCCAGGCGCGCCTGAAGATGATGTTCGACGCGGGCACCTGGATCGACGTGCCCCTGCCCGAGGTCGCCGTCGACCCGCTCAAGTTCCGCGACGAGAAGCGCTACGCCGACCGCCTGAAGGACGCCCGCGCCAAGACCGGCATGCAGGACGCCTTCAAGATCGGCTTCGGCCGGGTCGGCGGCCTGCCGATGACGCTGGCCGCGCAGGAATTCGGCTTCATGGCGGGCTCGCTCGGCATGGCGGCGGGCGAGGCCTTCGTGCGCGGCGCCGAGACGGCGCTGGAGAAGCGCACCCCCTACGTGCTGTTCGCGGCCTCGGGCGGCGCCCGCATGCAGGAGGGCATCCTCTCCCTGATGCAGATGCCGCGCACCACGGTGGCCGTGCGCCGCCTCAACGCCGCGCGCCTGCCCTACATCGTGGTGCTGACGAACCCGACCACGGGCGGCGTCACCGCCTCCTACGCCATGCTCGGCGACGTGCACCTCGCGGAGCCCGGCGCGCTGATCTGCTTCGCGGGCCCCCGCGTCATCGAGCAGACCATCCGCGAGAAGCTGCCCGACGGCTTCCAGCGGGCCGAGTACCTGCGCGAGCACGGCATGGTCGACCAGGTGGTGCACCGCCACCGGCTCAAGGAGACCATCGCCCGGATCTGCGGCCTGCTGATGGACGTCCGGCCCCTGCCTGCCGAGACGCCCCCCTCCCCCGAGCCCGCGGCAGCCTGACGCCGGCCCGCGATGATCGACTCCTCCGACGCGCTGATGGCGCGCTTCCTCGCCCTGCATCCGCGCACCATCGATCTGTCGCTCGGGCGGATCCAGGCCCTGCTCGCCCGGCTGAACCATCCGGAGCGCCGGCTGCCGCCGGTGATCCACGTGGCCGGCACCAACGGCAAGGGCTCCACCATCGCCTTCATGCGGGCGATCCTGGAGGCGGGGGGCCTGGCCGCGCACGTCTACACCTCGCCCCATCTCGTCCGCTTCCACGAGCGCATCCGGCTGGGCGCGATCGGCGGCGGCGTGTTCGTGCCGGAGGACCGGCTCGCCGACGCCTTCGCCCGCTGCGAGGCCGCCAACGCGGGCGCGCCGATCACCGTGTTCGAGATCACCACCGCGGCGGCCCTGCTGCTGTTCTCCGAGGCCCCCGCCGACGTGCTCCTCCTGGAGGTCGGGCTCGGCGGGCGGGTCGACGCCACCAACGTGATCGACGCGGTGGCCGCCGCCGTCGTCACCCCGATCGGGCGCGACCACGCGGAATATCTCGGCGACACCGTCGAGGCGGTGGCCGGCGAGAAGGCCGGCATCTTCAAGCGCGGCTGCCCGGCCGTGATCGCCGCCCAGGACTACGCGGAGGCCGACGCCGTCCTCTGCCGCCGGGCCGAGGCGGTCGGGGCCGGTCCGATCCTCGTGGGCAACCAGGACTTCTCGGTCCACGAGGAGCGCGGGCGGCTGGTCTACCAGGACGAGACCGACCTGTTCGACCTGCCCACGCCCAGGCTCCTCGGGCGCCACCAGTTCACCAATGCCGGCACCGCCATCGCGGCGCTCCGGGCGGCGGGGTTCGGCGACATCGGCACGGCGGCCTTCGAGACGGGCCTGCGCAGCGTCGACTGGCCGGGCCGGCTGCAGCGGCTGAGCCGCGGCCACCTCGCGGCCCTGGTGCCGGCGGGCTCCGAACTCTGGCTCGACGGGGGCCACAACATCGACGGCGGCCGCATCCTGGCGACCGCGCTGGCCGATCTCGGGGAGCGCAGCGACGTGCCCCTCGTGCTGATCGTGGGCCTCCTCGGCACCAAGGACGCGGAGGGCTTCCTGCGCCACTTCGTCGGGCTCGCCCGCGCGATGATCGCCGTTCCGATCGCGGGGCAGCTGGCGGCGCGGCCCGCCGAGGAGGTCGCGGGCATCGCCGCGCAGGTGGGCCTGAACGCCCGCATAGCGCCGAGCATCGAGGCGGCGCTGGCGGAGGTGCGCGACATCGCCTTCGAGCGGCCGCCGCGCATCCTCATCTGCGGCTCCCTCTATCTCGCCGGCGCCGTGCTCACCGCCAACGGCACGCCCCCCGCCTGAGCGCGCTCTCCGCCGGAGTGGACGCCGGCTCGGCGTGAGCGCGCGCGCAAGAACGATAACTCAGGGCGTGCCGCCTTTCCACGGAAACGGCAGCACGCCCTGTCCGCTTGCGGCCGCACGATGGATCCCGAAGAACCGGATTCCGGTTTCTCGCATCGCGCTCTCGCGCATCGTCCGTCTCCGAGATCCGGCAACCAGCCTTCGGGAGGAGGCTCGAGCGCGCGATGCGGGACGCCGCCCCGCCCGCGATATCTGAGGAAACGGCCTGCGACGGGACGAAGAGGCCGCGTTTATCCGGCTCGACAGGGCCCTGGAGCCGCCTTTGTCCGCCCGGAACCTCGGGAAGAGTGTTAAAGACCCATAAAGCAAATGCTCGCGGGCGGCGGCGCGAGTGGATCCGGAGTCCTGACCGCTGTGGCCGCCGCGCTACATCTTGGCTGTGGAAAATCACCTATCTTCCCCGGCGATCGGGCAATTTGCTGGGGATCACAAAGAATGAAAAAGCTTGCTACCTCGCTGGCGATGTTCACGGCGCTGACTGCTGCCGCGACCGCCGCCGACCTGCCGCGCCGTGCGCCGCCGCCGGTCTTCACGCCGGTTCCGGTCTTCACCTGGACGGGCTTCTACGCCGGTTTCAACGCCGGTTACGCCTTCGACGCCGGCGACAACCGCCGCACCGGCTTCATCGATGCCGTGAACAACCCGATCGCCTTCCCGGGCGGTGTCGCGACCGCCGTGAACGTGTTCACGCCCGCGACCTTCGTGAACGGCCGCACGGTCCTGTTCAACCAGGTCGACCGCGACGGCTTCAGCGGCGGCGCGCAGATCGGCTACAACTACCAGTTCACCCCGGGCTCCGGCTTCGTCGTCGGTGTCGAGGCTGACGCCCAGTACCTCGACTTCGGTGGCCGCCGCGGTAACGGCATCAGCTTCAACGGCCCCGCGGCCGTGCTCGCCGGCACCTTCACGCCCCTCAACGGCAACCTGAGCTCGCTGGACTTCTTCGGCACCGTCCGCGGCCGTATCGGTTACGCCTTCGACCGCGTCCTGTTCTACGGCACCGGCGGTTTCGCCTACGCCTCGGGCGACGATCAGCGCTTCACGAACGGCACCGCCGTGATCAACGCCACCGGCGGCCGCGACGGCTTCCGCACCGGCTGGACCGCCGGTGGTGGTGTCGAGTACGCGCTCCCGACCGACTCCTTCCTGAACTTCTTCCGCTCCTCGGCGGTGACGCTCAAGGTCGAAGGTCTGTACGTGAGCCTCGACCGCAACCGCTCGAACCTGACGCTGGTCGGCGCGACCTCGCAGTTCGGCGGCGTGCTGCCGGTCTACGACCAGCTCAACTTCAACAACCGTCGCGAGGACGCCTTCGCCGTCGTCCGCGCCGGTCTGAACTACAAGTTCGGCAGCTACTAAGTCGAACGGACGCCGCCGGGCCTCCGCGGAGGCTCGGCGGCGGACCGCCAAAAACAATCCTGCACAAACAATCCTGGGTCTTGAAACCGAGAAAGCCCGGCCTCGCGGCCGGGCTTTCTCTTTTGTCCGAAAGGTCGGCAGGCCGGGCCCGCCGCATCAGGCCGAGGCGGTCTGCGCGCTGATCCAGCGGGAGAGGTCGCCCTTCGGCGCGGCGCCGACCTTCTGGTCCACGCGCTCGCCGTTCTTGAACAGGAGCAGCGTCGGGATCGAGCGGATGCCGTACTGGGCGGCGATGCCCGGATTCTCGTCGACGTTGACCTTGGCGATCTTCACGCGGCCCTGGAGATCGGCCGAGATCTCCTCCAGGGCGGGCCCGATCTGCCGGCAGGGACCGCACCACTCCGCCCAGAAATCCACGACGACCGGCTCGGCGGACTTGAGAACGTCCTGCTCGAAGCTCGCGTCGGTCACTTTCACCGTCGCCATCACAGTCCCTTTCCTCGACACGGGCGACCGCGGTGGCGCGGCGTCCCTGGGGTGGGGCGAACTTGGCGACGCCCCCGCGCCCGGTCAAGGCGAGCCCCCGGCGCGGCATGGCCGATGCCCGTCTTCCTCATGCGGCGTGCGGATTTGCACGCCGCAACGGCGGGCGCGCGCCTCGAACTCGGCGCGCCTCGCCCCATCTCCCGCAGGACCGACCGGCCCGGCCGCGCCCCGCAAGGACGCCCGGCGGGTCTCGATCCCGGCCGCGCCGGTCCGCCCTCACGGGTGGGCGGCGGTCCTCTGGAGGACTCTCAGGTGACCCGCACCCTCTCCCTCACCGTCGCCGCCACGCTCGCCCTGGCCGGCTCCGCGATCGGTCAGGAGGCGCCCGCCTCGCGCATCCAGGGCGACGCCTTCAGCGCGCCCGCCGCCAAGACCGCCGGCACCGCGCCCGCCGAGACCGAGGCGCCGAACACGGGCTACAAGCCCCTCCTGCCGAACCAGACCCGTGCGCCCAAGCCCGCCGAGGCCAGCCAGGTCGAGGTCGCGACCGCGGTGAAGGGCCTCGCCAGCCCCTGGGCGATGGAGTTCCTGCCCGACGGGCGCATGATCGTCACGGAGAAGGCGGGCAAGATCCGCCTCGTGGCCAAGGACGGCACCCCCGGCCCCGCGCTCGCGGGCGTGCCGAAGGTCGATGCCCGCGGCCAGGGCGGCCTCCTCGACATCGCCCTGAGCCCCGGCTTCGCCTCGGACCGCACGGTGTTCTTCAGCTACGCGGAGCCCCGCGAGAAGGGCAACGGCACCACGCTGGCCAAGGCCAAGCTCGTGGAGGACGGCAAGGGCGGGGGCAAGCTCGACGACCTGAAGATCGTGTTCCGCCAGAATCCGGCCTACGAGGGCGACAAGCATTTCGGCTCGCGCATCGTCTTCGCGGGCGACGGCAAGCTGTACTTCACGGTGGGCGAGCGCTCCGACAAGGGCCCGCGGGTGCAGGCGCAGGATCTCGGCAGCGGCCTCGGCAAGGTCTTCCGCCTCGACACGGACGGGGGCGCGCCGAAGGACAACCCCTTCGCGGGCAGCGACAAGGCCAAGGCCGAGATCTGGTCCTACGGCCACCGCAACGTCCAGTCGGCCGCCCTCGACGCGCAGGGGCGGCTCTGGACCGTCGAGCACGGTCCCCGCGGCGGCGACGAGCTCAACCGGCCGCGGCCGGGCCTGAACTACGGCTGGCCGGTGGCGAGCTACGGCATCGAGTATACCGGCGAGAAGGTGGGCGAGGGCGTCACCCAGGCCGCGGGCACGGTGCAGCCGGTCTATTACTGGGATCCGGTGATCGGCCCCTCGGGCATGGCCCTCTACACGGGGAACCTGTTCCCCGCCTGGAAGAACGACTTCCTCGTGGGCGGCCTCGTGAGCCAGGGCCTCGTCGTGCTCAAGCTCGACGGCGACAAGGTGGTCACCGAGGAGCGCATCCCCCTCGACGCCCGCATCCGCGACGTGCGGGTCGGCCCGGACGGGGCCGTCTACGCCGTCACCGACGGGACGGACGGACGGATCCTGAAGCTCACGCCGAAGGGCGGCGCGAAGGAGCCCGGCAAGGAGGGCTGAGGGCCCGAGCGCTGCTCTCCTCCCCCTCGCGGGGAGGAGCCGGAGGTGGGGGTGGTGCCGGATGGATCGCGGGCGGCGCGATCTGCGCCAACCCCTCCCCGCAGGGACAGGGCAATCGCGGATGGCGATCCGCCCGGTCGTCCCGGGGCCGCGAAGGGGAGCCCGGGATCCCCGCACACCGCCGTTTCAGGTCTTGCCGCTTCGGTGTGCAGGGATGCCGGGCTCGCTCGTCGAGCGCCCCGGAATGACGGCGGCGAACCTATACCGAAGCGATCGAGCGGAGCCCGTATCAGGCGGTCTCGAGACCCACGGCCGCCAGCGCCGCGGCCACCTCCTCCGGTCCGAGGGGCCGGACCACCGGCCCCGAGGTCCAGACCAGGAAGGGCCGCACCGCGTGGCCCGGATAGATCTTCGCGACGAGGCTCGCGTAGAGGGCGATCTGCCCGGCCTCCGCCTGCGGCAGCACCGCGCCGTCGGGCGGGCGGCCGGTCTTGAAGTCGCAGAGCCAGACCGTGTCCGGCCCCACCGCGAGGCGGTCGACGCGGCCGAGCACGGCCCGCTCGGCGCCCCCCGCGATCACCCGCCCCGACAGGCTCACCTCCGCCCGCGCGCCCGCCGCGAAGAGGGCTGCCAGGGCGGGCTCGGCGATCACCTTCAGGGCGGCGCGCACGATGCGCCCCTGGGCCGGCTCGGGCAGGGCGGGGGCGCGGGCGCGCACGAAGAGGCGGGCGGCCTCATTGCGCGTCTCGGGGGCGATCCGCGGCAGGTGCTGGAGGAGGGCGTGGATCAGGATGCCGCGGCGGCGGGCCTCCGCATCGGCCTGGCGCGGGGGAATCAGGCGCTGGCCGTCGGCCGCCTGCAGGGCGCCGGACGGGCTGAGGGGCGGCGGTGCCTCCGCCTCCCGGGGCGCGGGGGCGTGCAGCCAGGCGGGCGCCGCCGCGGCCGGCTCCGCGGGGGGCGCTGCGGGGGTGGAGGCGTCCGCCCGCCCCTCCCCGTCCCGCCACAGGGTCACGGGGCCGTAGGGCGTCTCCTGCGCCTCGCCCTCCCCGAAGCGACGCTCAAGCCCGGTGCGGATCATCCGGCACCACGCCGCCTCGGTCTCGGCGTCGCGCCCGCGGAAGGGGGCGACGACGAGGCGGTCGGCCGCCCGGGTCATCGCCACGTAGAGCAGCCGGTTGTGCTCCTCGCGCCCGCGATCCTGGAGGGCGGCCCGCGCCTCGGCGAGCGCCGCGCAATCGTAGCCACGGGCGCTCGACCAGACCGGCGGCAGAGCGCTCTCGCCCATCGGCAGGAGCGGCGGATCGTTGCGGCCGAGGGGTTCGCAGCCGTCGATCACCACCACGACGGGGGCCTCCAGGCCCTTGGCGCCGTGCACGGTCATCACGCGGACCTCGTCGCGGCCCGATTCCATGTCGCGCTTGACCGTGTGGCCCTCCGCCGAGCCGTGGTAGCGGGCGAGGAAGCCCCCGAGGGAGGGGGCGTCGTTGCCCTGCTCGGCCTGGGCGGCGGCGGCCAGAAACACGTCGATGGCATCGCCCGCCTCCCCGCCGAGCCGGGCCACCAGCCGGGCGCGCCCGCCCCCCGGCCCGAGCAGGCTCGCGTAGAAGCCGAACGGCCCCTCCGCGCCGGCGAGCGCGATCCAGCCCGCGAGGGCGGTGCAGGCCCGGATCGCGGCGGGGTCGCCCGCCGCCGCGTGGCGGTGGAGGGCGTCCTCCAGGGTCTCGGCGAGGTCGCGGCGGGCGGCGATGCGCACGAGGTCGTCGTCGCCGAGGCCCACGAGGGGGGTCTTCAGGGCGACGGCGAGCGTCAGGTCGTCGGCGGGCAGGAGGCCGGCGCGCCCCGCCGCCACGAGGTCGTTGACGGCGATGTGGGCGGCGACATCGAGCCGGTCCTGGCCCGCCACCGGCACGCCGAGGCTCTTGAGCGCCCGGATCACCTCCTCGAAGGCGGCCCCGCGCTTGCGCACGAGGACGAGGATCTCGCCCGGCCGCCAGACGCGCCCGCTCTCGTCGCCGGTGCTCGTCCAGGTCCGCACCGCGCGGGCGATGCGGCGCGCTGTGACGATCGCCGGCGCGCCCGCCTCCGGGGCGTCGACGGGGGCGGTCCAGGCATCGGGCTCGGCCTCCGCGGCGGGCTCGGCGATCGGCCAGAGCTCGACGGCGCCGGGGGCGGCGGCCCGGGCGCTCGCGTGCACGGTGCCGGTCGCCGCGTCGCCGAAGGAGAGCCCGCGGTAATGGTCGGGGATCGCGAAGACCGCGTCGACCGCGCCGAGCACCATCGTGGTCGAGCGGAAGGAGAGGGTCAGCGGCACTTCCGGGAATTCGAGGCCGGCGGCCCGCGCCTCGCGGGCCCAGGCGCTGCGGGTCGCGGCGAACTCGCGGGGATCGGCCCCCTGGAAGCTGTAGATCGACTGTTTCGGGTCGCCCACGGCGAAGCGGGTGCGGTTCAGCGCGCGGGCGCCCTCGCCCACCGCGAACTCGGCGGTGATGCGGCGCAGGATCTCCCATTGCTGCGGGTTCGTGTCCTGCGCCTCGTCGATGAGGACGTGGTCGACGCCGCGGTCGAGCTTGTACAGGACCCAGCCGCCGCCGACCCGCTGGAGCAGGTCGAGGGTCCTGTGGATGAGGTCGTCGAAGTCGAGGGCCCCGAGGCGCGCCTTCTGCGCCTCGACCCGGCGGTGGATCTCGGCGGCCAGCGTGAACAGGGCCTGCGTGCGGGCATGGGCGCGGGCGGCGCGCAGGCGGTCGAACAGGGGCACGAGGCGGTCGCGCTCGGCTAGCATCCGGGCGCGGGCCGCCTCCGGCACCGCCCTGGTGCCGAGGCTGCGGTCGGCCTTCGGCGCGTCCTTCTCGGTGAAGAAGACCGCCCGGTAGAGGGCGAGCCGGTCCTCCGTCTCCGCCGCCCCCTCGACGGCGGCGAGGCCGTCGGCCAGAGCCTCGTCGGTCCTGGCGCCGGTCCGGAGTTCGCGGGCGAGCGCCGCCCGGTCAGGCCCCCCGTCCAGGATCGCCCCCTCGATCGTCTCGGCGCTCTCCTCCGCGGCGAGGCCGAGGGCCCGGTGCAGGGCGCGGAACCCCGCCGCGAGGCCGGCCGCATCGCCGAGCAGGCCGCGGGCGGCCATGGCCCCGCGGATCGCCGCCCGGAGCGCGTCGCCCATCGCCTCCGGGGCGACACGACCGAGCGCCTCGGCGAGCACGGGATTGCCCGCCACCGCGTCGGCCAGCACGTTGGCGGTCTCGACCTCGAACGCCTCGCGGGACTGGGCCTCGTCGAGCACCACGAAGCGGGCGGGCACGTTCGCCTCGAAGGGGAACATGTGCAGCAGGCGCTCGCAGAGGGCGTGCAGGGTCTCGATCTTGAGGCCCCCCGGCGTCTCGACGGCGCGGGCGAAGAGGCGGCGCGCGGCGGCCACGCGCTCGCGGGAGGGGCGCTCGCCGGTGAGCGCCCGCAATTCGGCGGCGAGCACCGCGTCGTCGAGCGTCACCCAGCGGCCGAGGCGCTGGAACACCCGGATCGACATGTTGGCGGCCGCAGCCTTCGTGAAGGTGAGGCAGAGGATGCGCCCCGGCGCGGCGCCGTCGAGGAGGAGGCGCACGACCCGGTCGGTGAGCACCTTGGTCTTGCCCGCGCCCGCATTGGCCGAGACCCAGGCCGAGGCGCGCGGATCGGCGGCGCGGCGCTGGTCGGCTTCGGTCCGGGCATCGACCACGAAGGCGGCGCTTCCTTGTTTCGACGCGCTCTCGCGCGCCGAACCGGCATCCCCTGCGGCGGGGAGCGCCCTGGGCGTCCGGGCGCTCATCGCGGAGGGCTCCGCAGTGTCATTTGCCGGCTCCGCATCAGGCCTCCTCCCCCGCCAGAGACCATTCGAGGACGCGGGCGAGGTGATCGTAGGCGCCGTAGCTGCGCGCGTATTTCGGGTAGGGCCGCGAGACGTAGGCCGCCTCACCGGTCATGAAGCGGGCCACCAGCCCGCGCAGGCGGTCGGCATGCTCGGCCACGATCGCGTCGAGGCTGCGCGGATCGCCCCGCGGCGGCTTCACGGCCAAAGGGGTGAAGGCGCGCCGGCCGCCCGAGGCGTGGACGTAGAGCAGATCGGGCACCGTCTTCGCCCGCCTCACGCCGTGGAAGGCGCCGGCCATCAGCATGGCGGCCTCCAGGGTGAGCTGCGGCGAGAAGCCGGCGAAAACCTCGCGGTTGCTCGGCGGCTGCCCGGTCTTGAAATCGACGATGCAGGCGCTCCCGTCGGCGCGCTCCTCGATCCGGTCGGCGCGGGCGCGCAGAGTGAAGGTCTCGCCGCCCATGGGGATCTCCCAGCGCCCGTAGATCTCGGGGTGGATCCGCCGGATGCCGGCGCGGCGCGCGGCCTCCCAGGGCAGGTAGGCGTCGGCCATGCGCGCGTAGCGGGGCCACCACTCGGCGTAGAGCTCGGGATAGGTGTCGTTGATCTCGGCGAAGGCCTCGACGGCGACGCTGTCGAGATACTCGACGGCGCGGTCGTGGGCGGGCAGCGCCTCCGGATAGCGCTGCGTGAAGCGCGCGAAGATGTCGTGCACCATCGAGCCGCGCTCGCTCGCCCCCGGCTGGGCCGCCACCGGATCGAGGGGATCGAGCCCGAGCACGTGGCGGGCGAAGATGCTGTAGGGATCGCGCACCAGGGTCTCGACCTCGGTGACGCTGAGCGAGCGCGGGAACAGGGCCGGATCGGGCCGGGGCTTCGGCTGGGCGAGGCGGGGCTGGGGCGGCCGGGCGTCGATCGCCGCCGCGTAGGCGAGGAAGCGCCGGCCCGCCGCCACGGCCTCGCCCCAGCGGGCCTCCCCCGCGAAGGCGCGCACGCGCTGGATCAGCCGCGAGGGCACGGTGGGCGCGCCCTCGCGCTTGGCCGCCCGGGTGATCACCGCGTCGCGCACGCCCAAAGCCTGCACGAAATCGTGGGCCATCTGGCCGACGCGGCGCTCGGGGGGATCGAGCCCGACGCGCTCGCGCATGGGCCGGTTCAGGAAGGCGTCGGTCACGGTCTTCGTCGGCCAGACGCCCTCGTCGAGGCCGCCGAGCACCACCCGGTCGGCGGAGAGGAGGCGCGCCTCGAGAAGGCCGAGGATGCGCAGGCGCGGATGCGGGGGCAACCCTGCGCAGGCCACCGTGCGGTCGCGGGCGAGCGCGGTGAAGAAGGCCGGATAATCGTCGAAGCGCCCCGGCAGCAGGTCGGGATCGGTGAGTTCGAGCTCGTCGAACAGGGCGTCGAGGCAGGCGAGCGAGGCGTCCCCCGCCACCGCCTCGGGCGCGTCGAGGAGCGCGTCGCAGGCGGCGCGGTGGTGCCCGGCCACGGCGACGAGATTGCAGCGGTTGGCCGCGTCCGGGCCGGGAAATTCGGCGAAGGCCTCCTCGACCTTGTCGAGAAGGGTGGCGGCGAGATCCCAGTCGATGTCCTGAAGCCGCCTCTTGGCCCGCGGCTGGCGCTCGGGCGGGGCGGCGCGCTGCTCGGCCAGCGCCGCGCGGATCCCGTCGAAGCCGGGCTTCGGCGCCAATCCGCGCAGCGCCCCGATCTCGAGGGCTGCGGCCCCGCGCACCACCTCGCCCCGGGTGAGACCGAGATGGACAAGCGGATGGCCCAGCAGCGCGATGAGCCGGGCGGGGATGGCGTCCCCCTGCGCACGGATCAGGTCGGCGGCGAGTTCCGCGGCGAGGCGCGCGAGGCGCCCGGCCGGGCTCTGGGCAAGCGCCACGCCGGCCCCGTCCTCGGCGACGATGTCCCAGCGGGCGAGTTCGGCGGCGACGCGCACGGCGAGTCCCCGGTCCGGGGTGATCAGAACCGCCGTGGCGCCCGGCGCCTCCAGGGTCTCGCGCAGGGCGATGGCGCAGGCGAGCGCCTCCTCGCGCTCGTCGGCCGCCTCCACCACGGCGAGGCCGGCGAGGCCGAGGGCGGCGATGCGGTCGCGCGCCTCCGGATCGAGCAGGGCCCAGGCATCGGTGGTCTCCGCCGGGCGCAGGGCCTGGGAGAGCAGGCGGGCCCGCGCGGCGCCCTCCGGCGTCGCGGGCCCGAGCTCGGTCACGGCCTCGCGCGGCACGTTGAGGCTGCCCGGCCCGAGCAGGCGGTGCAGCACCGCCTGGGGATGGCCGTGGGCCACCGCGCGGTCGAGGAGGTCGCCGGTCTCGATGGCCTCCCAGCCGGCCCGATCGAGATCCCGGTCGAGGCCCGGCAGCACCACGGCGCCCCGCGGCAGGCCCGCCACCGCGGCGATGAGCTTGGCGGTGGCCGGCACCGAGCCGGTGGAGCCCGCGATCACCACCGGGTCGGCCGGTCGCTCCCGCGCGAGGCGGCGCGCCTCGGCGAGCACGAGGCTGCGCGCCCGCGAGACCGGATCGCTCAAGGCCCGCTCGGCCAGGATGCCGGGCCAGTTCTCGGCGGCGATGCGCACGAAATCGAGGGTGAGGCCGAAATAGCGGGAATATTCCGCCTCGACCGCCCCCGCGATCTCCGACCAGGGGAGGCCCTCGATGGTGAGCGCGTCCATCAGCCCTTCGAGATCGGCGGCGAGGCCGACCGCGTCGGCAGGGGAGGCCGGCACGAGGAAGGGCACCTCGGCATCCAGCGGCAGGAGCTTGCGGTCGACGGTGTCGGCCCATTTCTGGACGAGCCGGGCGAGGATCAGGCGCCGCTCCAGCGGCGGCATCGGCGCGCCCACGGGATCGGGCCCGTTGTTCAGGAGCGGCTCGGCGGCGAGATCGAGCTCGGCCTCGTCGGCCTCGCCCAGCGGGATCATGCGCGGCAGCAGCGCCGCCCCGCCGAGGCGTGCGGCCAGCAGCGCGCCGAGCGCCCGCGCGGCCCGGCGCGTCGGCAGGAACAGGGTGACGCTGGCGAGCGCCAGCGGATCGGCCCCGAGATCGCCGACGAGGCGCCCGTCGAGGAGCGCGTCGGCCAGCGTCGGCAGGAACGGGGCGCCGCGGCCGATGGTGAAGATCCGGGATTCGGGCACGGTCAGATCCGTCAGAGGCCGTGCCAGAGTTCGCGGCGATGCGAGAAGTTGATCGGCTTTCGACCCGCCGACAGGCTCGCATGATAGAGATCGAAGTCGTCGGTCAGGAGCGTGATGTCGTCGGCGTCGACGGCGAGCAACGCGGCGTCGGTCAGCCCGAGATAGCGGAACTCGACGCGCCGCACCGCATCCCGAGCCGGGATCGCGACCTCGCGGCTCCGCTCGATCAGGCCTCGCAGGACATCGCCGATCAGGTCGACCCCTGGCCTCTTGAACTGTCGCGCTAGATTGGACGTCTCGGCGAGCACATGCGGCGTGAGGACCAACCCTTCCGCCTCGAGCAGGATCGTCCGCAGCAGGCGGAAATCCTCTCTCCCATACGCGGATGTGCGCTTGTGTCGATCGATGAAATCCTCGGACGCCGAGCCAACGACCAACAGAACCAGCAGATTCGTGTCGATCGCAATCAGGCCGCTCATCTAATGCTCGACGAACCGGTTCGTGATCGAGATCAAGTCACCGCCAGAATCATCGATCGTTACGATTTTGTAGATACGCGGCAGATCAGGGTTGTAGCCGATGACGTGAGCCAATCGCGATCCGCTGATCTGGGACGAGGGCAGGCGAGAAAATCCGATCGTGATGTGCCAATCGCGGCTCTCGTCGTCGCGACGGACCTCCTCAAGTCCGATATTTACAATGTCTTCATCAGAAAACATGTCCGCAACATAAGTTTTCGCGCGCTTGATAGCTTCCTTGGCGTCCATCCGGCGTCCCTACGCTCCGCTCGAACCGCAGAGGGATGAATATAGACGTTCCCTCTACGTTCCACAATGACGCAGAAAATTCAGACCCTCCCGGCGCTCGCCGCGACCCGGGCCTCGGCGGCGGCGATCGCCTCGGGGGTGCCCACGTGCAGCCATTGCCCGTCGAGGCGCAGGCCGTGGAGGCGTCCGCGCGCGATCGCCCGGTCGAAGAGGCGGTTGAGGGAGAAGGCCGCCTCCGGCGTATCGGCGAACAGCTCGGGCTTCAGGATCGCGACGCCCGCATAGATGAAGGGCGCCACCGTTCGCTCGCCCCGCCGCTCCAGGCGGCCGGCCGGGTCCATCACGAAATCCCCCGCCCCCTCGTAGCCGAGGCTCGTGGCGGTGGGGGCGACGAGGAGCAGGATGTCCATCGCCGCCGCGTCCCAGCAGGCGACGAGGCGGCCGAGATTGGCCTCGGGCCCCTCGAGCCAGAACGAATCCGAGTTCAGTACCACGAACGGTGCCCCCCCGAGGAGGGGCAACCCCTTCCTCACGCCGCCGCCCGTCTCGAGGAGGGCATCCCGCTCGTCCGAGACGGCGATGGCGGGCGGGCCGTCGCGGCCGGCGAGATGCGCCTCGATCTGGTCGGCGAGGTAGTGGACGTTGACCACCGCCTGCCCGATCCCGGCCTCCGCCACCCGGTCGAGGGCGTGGTCGAGGAGCGTCTTGCCGGCGACCCGCACCAGGGGTTTCGGCAGCGTCGCCGTCACCGGCCGCATGCGCGTGCCGAGGCCGGCCGCGAGGATGAAGGCGTGGGTGATGCGGCTCATGTCACGGGCTCGTGCGGGCTTTTTCTCGGAACGGGTCGTCGGGGGCGCTCACGCCCCGGCCGCGAGGAGGCCCGGCATGTGGCGCTCGTGCCAGGCGCGCAGGTCGGCCAGCGCCGGATGCTCGAGGTTGCGCGCGAGGTAGCCCTCGATGCGCGGCAGATGGGCGAGGTAGCCCGGCTTGCCGTCGCGCTTGTCCAGGCGGGCGAAGATGCCGAGGATCTTGGTGGCCCGCTGCGCGGCCAGCAGCGCGTAGGCGGTGGCGAAGGCCTGGACGTCGAAGCCGGGTTCGCGCAGGCGGCGCTCGCGGGCGTAGAGGCCGAGGAGCCTGAGCTCGAACTCGGCGCTGGCATCGACGCGGGCGTCCTGCAGCAGCGAGGCCACGTCGTAGGCGGGGTGGCCGAGCACCGCGTCCTGGAAGTCGATGAGGCCGACGCGCTCCAGCCCCTCGCGGTTCGGCAGCCAGATCAGGTTGGGCGAGTGGTAGTCGCGCAGGGTCCAGGTCGGGCGCGCGGGCACCGCGCCCTGGAGCGCCGCGGCCCAGAGGTCGAGGAACTCCGCCCGCGCCTCCGGCGCGAGGCTGACGCCGCGGATCGCGGGCGCGTACCATTCGGGCATCAGCTCCACCTCGAACAGCAGCGCCTCGCCGTCATAGGCGGGCAGCCGGTGCTCGATGCCCTCGGCGACGGGCAGGACGGCGGGGAGCTCGGTGGCGTGGAGCTTGGCCAGCAGGCGCGTGGCCTCGGCGTAGCGCTCCGGCCGCGGGGCGCCGGCCTCCACCACGGGCTCGCTGCCGAGATCCTCCAGCAGCAGCAGGCCGGCGTCGAGATCCTCGCCGTAGATGCGCGGGGCCGAGAAGCCGAGGGCCCGCAGGCCCCGGTCGAGGGCGACGAAGGCGTGCACGCTCTCGGCGAGCTTGACCACGGCGCTGTAGGGCTTGCCGTCGCGCACCGGCGGCCCGTCGGGGCGCGGGGGCGAGATCATCAGGACGGCGCTCGTCCCGTCGCCTTGCGTCAGCCGCTCGTAGGCGCGCGAGGAGGCGTCCCCCTGCATCAGGCGGCGCTCGGCGAGGTCCCAGCCGGTGCGGACGAGGAGGTGGCGCACGGCCCGGGCCCGGGCGATGCGGTCGCGCATGCCGCCGGAGCCGTCGATGCGGGCGAAGCGCGAGCCCTCGCCGAATTCCGGCCGGAGGGAGAGGTCCACGGTGAGCACCGGCCCGTCGCGGGGCGGCAGCTGCTCGGGCCATTCGACCAGGGTGATCGCCGTCTCGGTCAGCTCGTCGAAGCCGAGCTCGATCAGCTCGTCGGGGCCGCGCAGCCGGTAGAGGTCGGCATGGACGATGCCGCGCCCGTCGCGGGCCGCGTAGGGCTGGACCAGGGTGAAGGTCGGGCTCGGCACCTCGAGGTCGGGATCGCCCGCGAGTTCACGGATCATGGCGCGGGCGAGGGTGGTCTTGCCGCCGCCGAGGCCCCCCGACAGGGCCACGAGGTCGCCGGGCAGCAGGAAGTCGGCGAGGAAGGCGCCGAGATCCTCGGTCGCCCCCTCCTCGGGCAGCACGATCTCCCAGGGCGCCGGCTCCGGCGCGGGCGCGTGCATATCCGGATCCTGGTCCAAAGCCTGTTCCTCCGCGGCCCGGCGCGCCCCGCTCCTCGGGCGCCGCACCCGTCCGGAACGCCGGGCCGGCGCGCACGATCCCAGGTTCTCGTCTAGCCAAGGATGGTTAACCGATCCTGCAGCCCCCACGGAAGCGGCCACGCGCTTGACGGGCGGGCCCCGCCGGGGAAACGGTCGCGCCGGACCCGACGGCCGCCGAGCGATCCGGCCCGACAGACACGCGAGGATGCCCGATGGATGCCCTGTTCGCCCGCCTGAACGGCTACGCCCCCTTTGCGCTGGCGGCTCTGCGGATCATGTCCGGGCTGCTCTTCCTGGCCCACGGCACGCAGAAGCTCCTCAACTTCCCGCCGCGCTCGGGCCCGGCGCCGGATCTCGCCTCCCTGTCCGGCGCGGCAGGGCTGCTCGAACTCGTGGGCGGGGTGCTGATCGTGCTCGGCCTGTTCACCCGGCCGGTGGCCTTCGTGCTCGCGGGCGAGATGGCCTTCGCCTACTTCATCGCCCACGCGCCGCGGAACTTCTTCCCCGCGCTCAACGGGGGCGACGCGGCGATCCTGTTCTGCTTCGTCTTCCTCTACCTCTGCACCGCCGGCCCCGGCGCCCTCAGCCTCGACGCGCGGCGGGGGCGGATCTAGGGCGTGCTGCCATTTCACGGAAACGGCAGCACGCCCTATCCTATGGTGGTCGCACGATGATGTCGGAAAACCGGATTCCACTTTTCCGCATCGTGCTCTAGCGCGCATCCACCCAGCCCCGCCCGTCCCAGAGGCGGACGGTGACGAGGGCGCGCCCGTCCGCGATGCGGATGCGGTTGTAGGCGTTGGGCTCGTCCCCGCGCAGACGCGTGGAGGTGGCCGAGCCGGCCTGGACGGCGAGCAGCGCGCCGGGGCTTCCCACCATCCGCCCCCGGTCCGCCACAGCGCGATGGTCGGGGGCGGCGAAGCGGGCGTAGTGCCGGTGGAGATGGCCCGACAGGGTCAGGCCGACGCCGCAGCGGGCGAAGGTGTCGAGGGCCCTGTCGGCCCGGCCGACGAGGCGGGCCGCCTCGTCCCAGGGCGGCGGCACGAAGGGGTGGTGGGCGACCACGATCTTGAAGAGATGGGCGGGCATGGCCGCGAGCCGGGCCGCGGCCGCCGCGATCTGGCCCTCGCCGATCCGCCCCTGCGACCAGTCGCGCTCGGGCGCCCAGCTGCGCACCGTGTTGAGGCAGACGATGCCCACCACCCCGTCCGCGAAGACCGGCTCGGTCTCGGGGGCGATGAAGCGCTCGTAGCGGGCGAAGGGCCGGAGGAAGCGCTGCCAGAGATGGTAGGGGGAGATGTCGTGGTTGCCCGGCACCGCGATCCAGGGGGCGGCCAGCCGGTCGAGGAAGGCGCGGGCCTGCGCGTATTCCGAGCGGCGCGCACCCATGGTGAGGTCGCCCGAGACCACGACGAGGTCCGGCCGGTCGGCGTTCAGCTCGGCCACCAGCCCCTCCACCACGGCCGGGTCGGTGGCGCCGAAATGCAGGTCGGAGATCTGGCTGAGGCGCCTCATGCGGGCTCCGCGGCGTGCGGGGTGGAATACGGGGTGGCGTGCGGGTCGGCGCGGGGATCGGCCTGCACGAAGCGCCCGTCGCTGCCCTCCGGCACGATCACGCAGAGCGCCCGCGGCCGCAGGCGGTAGCGCAGGGGCGGGGCGAGGATCAGCACCTCGCCGTCGTTCATCACCCGCAGGGCGCGGGGCGCGTCGATGGTGAGGTCGCTCACCGGCACGCGCTCCAGCCCGGGCAGGCGGCGCCAATCCCCCAGCACGAAGCCGAGGCCGAGGCGGAGCGCCCGCCAGGGGGAGAGCCGGGCGAGGGCGTAGAGGGTGAGCCCGCCGCCGTCGAGGGGCGCGCGCTGGAGGATCCGGCCCGGCGCCTCCACGTAGTCGTTGTTGACCACGGCGAGCAGGCGCACGCGCAGGCGCCGCTCCACCCCGTCGAGATGCCCGGTCACGGTGAGCTTCGGGTAGCGCCCGAGATGCCGCAGCAGCCCCGTGCCCCAGCGCAGGGCGCCGCGCAGGGACGGGCGCCCGCGCTCCGCCTCCCGGTGGCGCTGCATCCGGGCCGGCATGCCCAGCAGGGAGTTGATGACGAAGACGTGGCCGTTGACCGTGCCGACATCGATGCGGCGGCACCGGCCCGCGGCGATGGCGGCGAGCGCCCCGTCGAGGTCGAGGGGCAGGCCGAGATCCTTGGCCAGCAGGTTCATGGTGCCGAGCGGCAGCAGGGCGAGCGGTACCGCGCCCCCGGCCAGGACCGCGGCGGCGCAGGACAGGGTGCCGTCCCCGCCCGCCACCGCGAGGGCCGCGATGCCGGGCTGCGCCGCGGCGGCGCGCAGCCGCTCGGGCAGCGGCAGGGCCGGGTCGGGCTCCGGCACGGCCTCGAGGCCGGCCGCGGCGACGCGCGCCCGCAGGGCGTCCGCGCCGAGTCCCCCCGCGAAGGCGCCGGCGCTGGCATTGATGACGAGGGCGATCCGCATCGGCAGGGTCCGGGAGGGCCCCCTCCGGTCCGGGAGGGGCCCCCTCCTCGCATATCCGCGCGTCGTTCCCGTGTCGGTGGGGGACGGTGGGGAACGGGGACGCCCGGGGCGGGAACGGGGTTCGCGGGCGCTCCGGCCTCGACGGGACGGGCTCGCTTCGCGTAGAAGCCCCTCGCTTCGCGTTGAAGCGCCACGCTTCGAGGGCAGGCCGGCCGCGCTCCGGCGGAGGAGTACCGATGCCGGAAATCCCGTTTCGCCGCGTCCTCGTGAAACTCTCCGGCGAGGCGCTCGCCGCCCCGGACGGATACTGGCTGCACCCGCCGACGCTGGCGGGGCTTGCCGAGGACATCGCCCGCACCATCGCCGAGGGGATCGAGGTCGCCCTCGTGGTCGGCGGCGGCAACATGATCCGCGGGGCGCGCATCTCCCAGGCCGGCTTCATCGACCGGGCGACCGGGGATTCGCTCGGCATGATGGCGACCGTGATGAACTCGCTGGCCCTGGAGACCGCGCTTAACGCCGCGGGCGTGCAGGCACGCACCATGTCGGCGGTCTCCATGCCGACGATCTGCGAGACCTTCGCCCGGCAGCCGGCCCTGCACCATCTCGACAAGGGCCAGGTGGTCGTCCTCGCGGGCGGGACCGGCAACCCCTACTTCACCACCGACACGGCGGCGGTGCTGCGGGCGGCGGAACTGCGCTGCGACGCGGTGCTCAAGGCCACGCAGGTGGACGGCGTCTACACCGCCGACCCGAAGAAGGATCCGAGCGCGACGCGCTACGACCGCATCACCCACGACGAGGCGATCGCGCGCGACCTGAAGGTGATGGACACGGCGGCCTTCGCGCTCGCCCGCGAGAGCCGGCTCTCGATCGTGGTGGGCTCGGTGCACGCGCCGAGCTCGATCACCGCGATCCTCACCGGCGAGGCCGCCTGCACGCAGGTGGTGCCGTAGAGCCGTTCCCGACCGCGTCGCAATCGGGAACGACTCTAAGTTATTGTTCTTGCGCGCTCTCTTGCGCCGAACCGGTGTCCACTTCGGCGGAGAGCGCTCTCGAGCCTGTTCGAGGCTTTCGGTCGGTACGGGCTCTCGGGGCGCCCTCCCCCGACGCGCGGGCCGATCCGGCGCGGGAGAGCGCGTCGATGCGAGGATCCCGAGCGGCCGCCGATCCGTTTGCGGGCGATCCGGTTTTCGTTCATTGAAGCGCCGACCCGCCCCGGCCTCAGGGCCCGGGCCGAATTCCAGCGAACGTGTCGGGATTTGACGAGATGGCCACACCGGACTTCGACCTGAACGACATCAAGCGCCGCATGCAGGGCGCCGTGGCCTCGCTCTCGAAGGATCTCGGCTCCCTGCGCACGGGCCGCGCCACCCCGAGCCTGCTCGACCCGATCCAGGTGGATGCCTACGGTGCCTCGATGCCGATGGCCCAGGTCGCCACCGTGAGCGTGCCGGAGCCGCGCCTGCTCTCGATCTCGGTCTGGGACCGCGGCATGGTCTCGGCCGTCGAGAAGGCGATCCGCGAATCCGATCTCGGCCTCAACCCGCAGACCGAGGGCCAGACCATTCGGCTCCGCATCCCCGAGATGAACGAGCAGCGCCGCAAGGAGATGGTCAAGGTCGCCCACAAATACGCCGAGGAATCCCGCGTGGCCGTGCGCCACGTGCGCCGCGACGGGCTCGACCACCTGAAGAAGCTCCTGAAGGACAGCGCCATCTCGGAGGACGACGAGAAGCGCCAGGCCGGCGACGTGCAGAAGGCCACCGACCAGTCCATCGCCGAGATCGACACCGTGCTGGCCACGAAGGAAAAGGAAATCCTGCAGGTCTGAGTCGGGCTGCGGGGGCAGGCGACCATGGCGGGAGAGGCGGCGGCGCCGCGCAAGATCATCGGGCGGGAGCTCGCCCTGCGCACCCTGTCGGGGGTGGTGCTCGCGGCCCTCGTCGTCTCGGGGCTCGTCCTCGGCGGCTGGCCCTTCGCCGGGATCTGGCTCGCGGCGGGCATCGTCGGGGCGGCCGAGTGGATCGGCATGAGCCGCACCCTGCCCCGCCGCGCCCTGCTCGGCACGATCGCGGCGGCCCTCGCCCTGCTCACCGTCTGCCTGGAACAGGCCTGGCCCTTCGCCTGGGGCGCCGCGATCCTCGGGCTCGGCGCCCTCCTCTGCCTCGCCCTGGCGCGGACGAATCCCGGCCGCCTGCGGGCGCTCGGCGCCCTCTTCGGCGGGGCGGTGATCGCCCTGGTGCCGCCGGCCCTGCGCGACGCGCCCGAGATCGGCATCCTCGGCCCCGCCTGGATGTTCGCGGTGGTCTGGTCCACCGACATCGTCGCCTACTTCACCGGCCGCGCCTTCGGCGGCCCGAAGCTGATGCCCGCGGTCTCGCCGAAGAAGACGTGGTCCGGCGCGCTCGGCGGCCTCGCGGGCGCGGTGCTCGCCGGCACCCTCCTCGTGGCGCTCGCCCGCGCCCGGGGCTGGAGCCCCCTCGCCGAGACGCCGCTGCCCCTCGTCGCCCTGGTCAGCGCCGTCGCCTCGGTGCTGAGCCAGGCCGGCGACCTCCTCGAATCCGCCCTGAAGCGGCATTACGGCGTCAAGGATTCCGGCCGCTCGATCCCCGGCCATGGCGGGGTGATGGACCGCCTCGACGGATTCTTCGCGGTGGCCCTCCTCGCGGGCCTCTACCTCGTCCTGCACCGGCTCGCCGCCTGATGGAGCATCTCCCGTGGCCCTGACCGTCACCGTCCTCGGCGCAACCGGCTCGATCGGCCGCTCGACCACGGACCTCCTCGCCCAGCACGCGGACCGCTTCCGGGTGGGCGCGCTCGTGGGCGGGCGCGACGCGGCGGCGCTCGCCAAGCTCGCCCGCGAGATGGGCGCGCAGTTCGCCGCGCTCGCCGACGCGGCGGCCGGCCCGGCGCTCGCCGAGGCCCTGTCCGGCTCCGGCATCCCGAACGGAGCGGGTGAGTCGGCGGTGCTCGAAGCGGTCGCCCGCGACGCCGACATCGTCGTGGCCGCGGTGAGCGGCGCGGCCGGCCTGAAGCCGACCCACGCCGCCCTGCGCCTCGGGCGCACCGTGGCGCTCGCCAACAAGGAGAGCCTCGTCTGCGCGGGAGACGCCTTCATGCGCGACGCCGCGCGCTACAACGCGAAGCTGCTGCCCGTCGATTCCGAGCACAACGCGCTGGCCCAGGCGCTCGGCGCCGGCCCGATCGCGGACGTGGCCAAGATGACCATCACCGCCTCGGGCGGCCCCTTCCGCACCTGGACCCGCGAGCGCATCGCAGCCGCCTCCGCCGCCGAGGCCGCCGCCCATCCGACCTGGTCGATGGGCATGAAGATCAACATCGATTCCGCCTCCCTGATGAACAAGGGGCTGGAACTGATCGAGGCGCACCATCTCTTCGCCCTGGAGCCCGAGCGGCTCGACGTGATCGTGCATCCGCAATCGATCGTGCACGGCCTCGTCTACTGGCTGGACGGCGCCGTCACCGCGGGGCTCGCCATGCCCGACATGCGCGTGCCGATCGCCCATTGCCTCGGCCTCGGCGAGCGCCTCACCATCGCCCGCGGCCGGCCCCTCGACCTCGCCGCCGCCGGCAGCCTGACCTTCGAGCCGGCCGACGAGGCCCGCTTCCCCTGCCTGCGCATCGCCCGCGCGGCGCTCCGCGACGGGGGCGCCGCGCCCACCGTGATGAACGCGGCCAACGAGATCGCGGTCGCCGCCTTCATCCGCGGGGAGATCGCCTTCTACGGCATCGCCGATCTCGTGGAGAGCGCCTGCGACCACTTCGCCGCGCTCCACCGCACCGCGCCGGCCGGCGTGGACGAGGCCCTCGCCATCGACGCCGAGGTGCGGGCCTGGAGCACCGCCGCCCTCCCGCTTCGGCGCGCGGCGGGCTGAGCGCGCCTATCCGGCGGTCTCGGCGATCCGCGGGGGCGACGCGCACCGATCGGCCGGGCCGCGTCCTTCGGCGACATCGGACATCCAGTGATCGAGCAGGCGCGCGCCGAACGCGTCGTTGCCGTGGACGTCGTCTGCCGGATCCGAGGGCAGGAATTCCGGCTTGAGACGCCCGTCCGCTCCGAGCGACCACGGCCTGTGGTCGATCACCCGGACACCGGTCTCGCCGACCGCCTCGGCGATCAGCGTTTCGAGGGCCAGGAAGACGCGCGGCACGGAAGCGGTCGTCAGGTTGGGCGTCCGGCGCGGTGGGAGTGCCGTGTAGACCTCATGCCCCATGGCAACGAGGTCCCGGTTGAATTGCAGGGCGCCGGGAATCATCGCCCGCACGGTCTCCGCGAAGACGGCCCGGCTCAGGAACTGGCCGTCCGCCTCCGGGTCGAGCGCGTAGGGCGACCAGAACGCACCGCGCGACAGGTAGTGGAAGTTCATGCCGAACAGACAGAGGATCGGCATGCGCAGATCGGACAGGCAGGCGGCCCCCGCCTCGGCGAGGAAGCGGCGATAGGTATCCTCGACGGCTTCGCGGGCGAAGACGATGTCGGGTCGTCCGCTCGAATGGGGCTGCACGGCGTGGAAGCGGACGTTCAGATACCGACCCGCGTCGAACCGGCCACCGAAGACCCGGATACCGGCGGTCTCGGCGGCGCGCTTGATCGGCTTGGCGTGCGAATCGCCGAAGATGAACATCACAGCCTCGCGAACTGGTCGAGAAGTTCCTCGTCGCAGAGCGGGTCCATGTCGGTCGGCTCCGTTGCGGGCAGCGCGACCCGATCGCGTCCGTCATGCTCGATTGCTGTGAAGAACCGGTCCATCACGAAGTCGATCCCATGCTTGGTTACGGCGCGCAGGTTCGGCGCGTAGAACATGCCTCGAAATGGAGGGCCAGTCACCATTTCGTACGATGGGAAGTAATCGCAGAACGTGTGCTGAGCCGCCAGTTCCCCGGCGGCTGCACGCAGCACCGACTTCGTGTGCAGCATCGCCACAAGGACATGATGATCGGATGCGGTCGCCGTGATCGGCACTGGCGATACCGTGAGCAGAATCTTGAGATCGGGGTTGAAGCGCCGTATGCGCTCGAACACGATGTTCATGTCGCCGAGGATCTCGCCGACGGTCTGATTGTGGAAACGATGCCGTTCGGGATCAAACGCATCTTCCACGATGCTTGGTGAGGACTGGTACTCGTAGTCCTCGATTGCATTCCGCCAGCACTCCGTCAGCCCCAGTGTGAACACCAGCATGTCCGCCTCAGCGAGAGCATCGCGGAAGCAGGCGATTGTCGTCGCACGGGATCGGACGAGTTCCTCGGGGGAGTGGAAACCGTTCGGCTCAATGGTAGGCCGGAACGGATCGAAGTAACGGTCCCGATTCGCCCACATCTCCAGCGGCGCCGGCTCCCGGTCGATTGACCACCCAATCCACTGGCGCAACTGACGCGCCGTGTAGATGTTACCTGTTCGCGTCGAGAATAGATCGTAGCCGTAGAGCCTGCGTACCTCCGGCGATAGCGAGGCCGGAGCCGGCTCCCGGCAGATCCAAGAACTGCCACGAACGCGCAGTGCTTGGCCGAATTGCTGGGCGAAACATGAGCCAGCCGTCACGATACGTGTCTGCGGTCCCAAAGGCCATCTCGGCTTCCAGAGCGGTCCTATCTCAGTAGCGGGCACCTCAGCGACGGCGGTTCGCCAGAACGCCTCGCCAGGACGATTTTTGTAAGGGTTCAAGCACGTCTCACGAGAATGCGAGGGTCGGTTGAACACGGTTATCGCAGGTGTGGCAGAAGTCCAAGAATGCTGGCCCGCTGCTCTGAGAGGCACGAATTTGCTGAGTTGTGGCGTCGGCAAGGACGCTCGGTGCCGTGAAACCGGTAGGGCTTCCGGATATGGTCTGCGCAGATGGTTTTGCGCAGGTCCAGCAGGTCGGCCTTCTGCGTCCCCTTGTCGAGGGCGAAGACCGCATCGACATCGGCGAGCATGCGCACGGCCTGGAGCGTCAGG
>CANEZL010000051.1 GCA_947444195.1 Methylobacteriaceae bacterium
CCCGGCATGGCGGAGAACAGCTTCGAGATCCCGCGGGACACCCGCGCGGTCTTCCAGCGCAACCTGTTCCAGCTCGGCGTGGATGCGGCCCACATCTGGGCCAGCCTCGAAGGCGTCTGCCTCTCGCTGACGTGGCAGTACCGCCTCCGAATCGGGCTCGGCGCGGCCTTGTAGCCCCCGCCGCTCGGAATCCCTGGATCATCCGGTCCGGACGACGGCGGTCCCGCCAAGCCGGTGCAGGCTTCGATATTCACCGGCCGGCGCGCCCTCTACCAACGCGCACGGCGTGGGTCAGGCACAGCAAGGGTTGCCCCGTAGCTGCGCGGGGGTGGTGTGGATATCCTGTCGAAAACCGGACCACGCCTGGGATTTAGCGAAACGGAAGCGTGGGAGGAATTGGGATTTATCCGGGAGCTGCCACTCCCCAAGTCCTTGATGCCACACACCAATTTTCAAGCGAAAGTCGGTGGTGGAGCTGAGGGGATTCGAACCCCTGACCTCCGCAGTGCGATTGCGGCGCTCTCCCATCTGAGCTACAGCCCCGTCCGGGGACGCCGGCCTTGTAGGCTTGCGTGGCTCAGCCTGTCAATTCCCGATTTTCCAAGTCCGATGCGTCGCTCCGGCGGGGGTCGGCGCCGCGTAGACTCGAGGACATCGAACCCGCGCATGTATGCCCTGCTCTGGCTCTTCGACACCGTCGTCCAGCTCTTCATCTACGTGCTCATCGCGAGCGCGGTCCTGAGCTGGCTCGTTGCTTTCAACGTCGTGAACGTGCGCAATCCCATCGTCGCCCAGATCGGCGAGGTGCTCTACCGCGTCACCGAGCCGGTGCTGCGGCCGATCCGCAACCTGCTGCCCAATCTCGGCGGCGTCGACATCTCCCCCGTGATCCTGATCCTGCTGCTGCTCTTCGTGAGCCGCCTGCTGCACGAGTTCATCCCGCCGCAGACCGTGGCCTACACGCGCTGAGCCGGGCGCCGGGGCGGCGCTCCGAACCCGCCCTCGACGCGCGAACCCGGCGCGTCGGCACGGATCCCGCCCCTCCGCGCGCGGTGGGGCGCCGAAGCAAGAAAATCGAATAAGAAACAGAGGCAACGCCCGCCATGAAGACCAATCCCGGCCGCTTCTTCGAGGATTACCGCCTCGGCGAGACCATCCGGCACGCCACGCCCCGCACCGTGACGGCGGGGGACGTCGCCCTCTACACGGCGCTCTACGGCCCGCGCTTCGCCGTCCAGTCCTCGGACGCCTTCGCCCGCGCCCTGGGCTACCCGCAGAGCCCGCTCGACGACCTGCTCACCTTCCACGTGGTGTTCGGCAAGACGGTGCCCGACATCTCGCTCAATGCCGTGGCCAATCTCGGCTACGCGGAGGGGGGCTTCCGGCGCCCGGTCTATCCCGGAGAGACCCTGTCCACGGTCTCCGAGGTGATCGGCCTGAAGGAGAGCTCGAACCGGCAGACCGGCGTGGTCTATGTCCGCTCCGTCGGCTCGGACGCGGCGGGCGAGACCGTGCTCAGCTATTGCCGCTGGGTGCTGGTGCGCAAGCGCGACCCGCAGGCCGTCATCGCCGAGGAGCGCGTGCCGAGCCTCGCCAAGGTGGTCGACCCGCGGGATCTCGCGGGCGCCCTGCCCCGCCTCGACACGGCCGCCTACGACCTCGACCTCGCCGGCAGCCCGCACCGCTTCGCCGACTACGCCCGGGGCGAGTGCATCGACCACGTCGACGGCATGACCGTCGAGGAGGCCGAGCACCAGATCGCCACGCGCCTGTTCCAGAACACCGCCAAGGTGCATTTCGACAACCACGCGGCCAAGGACACCCGCTTCGGGAAGCGCCTGATCTACGGCGGCCACGTCATCTCGCTCGCGCGCGCGCTCAGCTTCAACGGGCTCGCCAACGCCTTCGCGCTCGCCGGCATCAACGCGGGCCGGCACGTGGCGCCGCTGTTTGCCGGCGACACGGTCTATGCCTGGAGCGAGGTGCTCGACACCGCCGATGTCGGCCGCGACGACGTCGGTCTGCTGCGCCTGCGCACGGTGGCGACGAAGAACCAGCCCTGCGGCGCCCATCCGGACCGGCAGGGCGAGGGCTACGACCCGGCCGTGATCCTCGATCTCGACTACTGGGCCTTCATGCCGAAATAGAGGTCCGAGGATCCCCGAGGGCCTCCGGGCCCTCGGGCGGGTTCGGGGCGCGGAGCCCCGGACGCTTGCGTCAGTCGCGCACGACCACCTTGGTGCCGACCTTCACCCGGTCGTAGAGATCGACCACGTCCTTGTTGGTCATGCGGATGCAGCCCGAGGAGACCGCCGCGCCCATGGTCTCGGGCTCGTTGGAGCCGTGGATCCGGTAGAGCGAGGAGCCGAGATAGAGGGCGCGCGCCCCCAGCGGGTTGTCCTGCCCGCCGGCCATGTAGCGCGGCAGGTCGGGGCGGCGGGCCAGCATCTGGGCGGGCGGGCGCCAGGCCGGCCACTCCTTCTTCATGGTCACGCTCTTGGTGCCGGACCACGAGAAGCCCTGCCGGCCGACGCCGACGCCGTAGCGGATCGCCTCGCCCCCGCCGAGCACGTAGTAGAGCCGCCGCTGGCGCGTGGAGACCACGATGGTGCCGGGCCGCTCCTTGCCGGCCCAGGCCACGGTCTCGCGCGGGATCGCCTGGCTGCGGAAGATATTCATGAAGTCGGCGAGCGGGCCGCTGTCGAAGGGGCCGGCCGCGGCGGGCCCCTGGCCGAGCCCGAGCCCCAGCCCTGCGGCGAGGGCGTATGCGGCGATGCGCTGCGTCATGCGGGTCTCTCCGTCGGTTCGATGGGGCGAGAGAGGCAGGACTTTGCGGCACCTTCTGGCCTCCCGGTCCCCGCGCCTGCCGGTCGCGGCGACCCTGTGGGATCCGGGCAACAGGGGCCTTGACAACGGCTCCGATCCCTCCAGCCCGCGCCGGTGGATGTTGTCCGCCGGCCCACGACCGGTCGCGAAAGGTTCCGGCCCCGCGCCGGAAGCGGGGCTGACAGAACGTCGCACGCGATTGCGCTGCGCCACGGTTCACCCCTAATGTCCCGGCGTGCCCACCGGACCCGCGACACACACGGCGCCCCGCGCCCGCCGATCCGCGCATCATCCCGCTGCGCTGCTGTCGCTCCTCGCGACCCTGGCCCTGCTGCTGCTCGCCGGCCTGCCCGGCACGGCCGATGCGGAGGTCCGGTCCGAGCGCCCCTGCGCGACCGCCAAGGTCCGGGATCCCGCCTGCCCCGCCCAGCGCTTCACCCTCCAGGTGACCCTCGACGTGGACGAGCCCGCGGGCGAAGGCCGCTCGCTCGCCCTCGCCCGCGGCGCGCGCCTGACGCCGGGCTCCGCTCACGCCTTCTGCCGCTCCGCCGACCGGCAGCCGCACGCGGCGGCGGGCTGCCCCCCCGAGCGCCCGCCGAGGCGCGCCTGACGGTCATCCCGGCCGGCCGGACCCGGCCGGCTGGACGGGATCTTCCGTCGCGGGGGCGCCACCTTTCGCCCCCATAGTCCCATCGACCGAAGCTCTCGGCCTGTCACCCTGCGGGGACGGTGCCGGCGTCGGCCGCCCCGGATGGCGGTCGCCGCCCGCCCGGCCCGCCGATGGGTGCGCAGGACCCGCCGACGTTCGGATGGCCGCGCCCGCGGCCCTCCCCTGCCCGAGATGCGTGTCGTTCAGGAGCGCAGTGACCGTGACTTCCTCGTCCCTCCCCGCCCATCGCCCCCTGCGCGCGGCCCGCCGGCCCGCCGTGGCGCTGCTCGGAGCCGCGCTCGTCGCCCTGTCGGCCTGCAACCAGCGCCAGGCCGCCGCCCCCGTGCCCCCGCCCCCGCCCGAGGTCGGCATCGTGACGGTGGCGCCGCAGCCGATCCCCTATGTCCGCGACCTGCCCGGCCGCGTCGCGCCGACGCGCATCGCCGAGGTGCGCTCCCGCGTCTCGGGCCTCGTGGTGAAGCGGCTGTTCGAGCAGGGCTCGACGGTGAAGGAGGGCGAGGTCCTCTACAAGATCGATTCGGCCCCCTACGAGGTGGAACTGGCCTCCGCCGAGGCCTCCCTGGCCAACCGGGAGGCCGCCCTGGTGCTCGCCAACCAGCAGGCCGAGCGCCTGGAGACCCTGCTCGCCCGCAACACCGCGAGCCAGGCGCAGTACGACACCGCCTTCGCCGCCAAGAAGCAGGCCGAGGCGGAGGTCGCGGGCGCCAAGGCGGCCCGCGACCGGGCCAGGCTCAACCTGAGCTGGACCGACGTGCGCGCGCCGATCTCGGGCCGCATCGGCCGGGCGCTCCTCACCGAGGGCACCCTGATCGAGCAGGGTGCGACGGGGGTGCTCGCCACCATCCAGCAGCTCGATCCGATCTACGTGGACATCACCCAGTCGGTCGGCGAGTTGAACAAGCTGCGCCGGGATCTCGCCAGCGGCGAGCTGTCGAAGCTCGAGAACGACGCCGCCAACGTCCACCTGATCATGGACGACGGCAGCCTCTACCCGCTCGCCGGCCGGCTGCTCTTCTCCGACGTCACCGCCGATCCGAGCACGGGCCAGGTGACCCTGCGCGTGCTGATCCCGAACCCGAACGACGAGCTCTTCCCCGGCATGTACGTGCGCGCGCGCATCAAGCAGGGCATCGACTCCGACGCCATCGCCGTGCCGCAGCAGGCGATCCAGCGCACCGCCGACGGCAAGGCCGAGGTCTGGCTGGTGAAGGACGACAACACGGTGGTGCTCCAGCCCGTCGAGGTCGGCCCCGTGGTCGGGCAGGACTGGCTGATCCGCGAGGGCCTGAAGGCCGGCGAGCACGTGGTCGTGGAGGGCTTCCAGAAGATCTCCGCCGGGATCCAGGTGAAGCCCATGGACCGCACGGTCACCAAGGAGCCCGAATCCGGCAAGCCGCACGATCCCGACGAGGCCGCCGACACGGAGGCCAAGCGTCAGGCCGCCTCCCAGGTCCGCTGAGGAGGCGCAGAGATGGCACGCTTCTTCATCGACCGGCCGGTCTTCGCCTGGGTCGTCGCCCTGTTCATCATCCTGGGCGGCGCGCTCTCGGTCCCCCTGATGCCGGTGGCGCAGTATCCGGTGATCGCCCCGCCAGCGATCGCCCTGTCCACGGCCTTCCCCGGCGCCTCGGTGGAGAGCCTCTACACGGGCACCACGCGCCTCATCGAGGACGAGCTGAACGGCGCGGCCAACATCATGAGCTTCGAGTCGACCACCGACTCGTTCGGCTCGATCAACATCACCGCGACCTTCCAGCCGGGCACCGATCCGGCGCTGGCCTCCGTGGAGGTGCAGAACCGCCTGAAGCGCGTCGAGGCGCGCCTGCCCGCCGAGATCCGCCAGAACGGCATCCTGGTGGAGGAGGCCTCGGCCGCTACCCTCAACATCATCACCCTCGTCTCCACCGACGGGAAGATGGACGAGATCGGGCTGGGCGACTTCCTGATCCGCAACGTCATCAACGAGATCCGCCGCATCCCCGGCGTCGGTCGCGCCACCCTGTACTCGACGGAGCGAAGCTTGCGCGTCTGGGTCGATCCGGACAAGCTGCGCGGCCTCTCGCTCACGGCCGAGGACGTCACCGAGGCGATCCGCAACCAGAACATCCAGATCGCCTCCGGCGCGGTGGGCGCGCAGCCGAGCCCGAGCAAGCAGGCCATGACCGCGCCCATCGTGGTGAAGGGCCAGCTCAGCACCGTGGAGGATTTCGGCGCCATCGTGCTGCGTGCCAATTCCGACGGCTCGAACGTGCGCCTGCGCGACGTGTCGCGGATCGAGCTCGGCGGCGACGCCTACCAGTTCTCGACCCGCCTCAACGGCGGCGAGGCGGCCGGCATCTCGGTGACGCTGGCGCCCGACGGCAACGCGCTCGAGACGGCCAACGCCATCCGCGCCAAGATGGAGGAACTGGCCCAGTTCTTCCCGCCGGGCCTGAAGTGGGACATCCCCTACGACATCACGCCGGCGGTGAAGGCCTCGATCAAGAAGGTCATGATGACCCTCGTCGAGGCGGTGGTGCTGGTCTTCATCGTGATGTTCCTGTTCCTGCAGAACATCCGCTACACCCTCATCCCGACCATCGTCGTGCCGATCGCCCTCATGGGCACGGTGACGGTGATGCTGCTCGCGGGCTTCTCGATCAACGTTCTGACCATGTTCGGCATGGTGCTGGCGATCGGCATCCTCGTGGACGACGCCATCGTCGTGGTGGAGAACGTCGAGCGCATCATGAACGAGGAGGGGCTGCCGCCGAAGGAGGCGACCGCCAAGGCGATGGACCAGATCACCGGGGCCATCATCGGCATCACCCTGGTGCTGGTGGCGGTGTTCATCCCGATGGCCTTCTTCCCCGGCTCGGTGGGCATCATCTACCGGCAGTTCTCCATCGCGATGGTGACCTCCATCGCCTTCTCGGCCCTGCTCGCGCTGACCCTGACGCCCGCGCTCTGCGCCACACTGCTGAAGCCGGTCGAGAAGGGCCACGGCCACGCCAAGGGCGGCTTCTTCGGCTGGTTCAACCGGATCGTGGACCGCGAGACCGCCCGCTACGGGCGCGGCACCGCCCGGCTCATCGCCAAGTCCGGCCGGGTGATGGTGATCTACCTCGTGCTCGTCGCCGGCACCGCCTACGCCTTCATGCGGCTGCCCGAGGGCTTCCTGCCGGTGGAGGACCAGGGCTTCTTCACCGTCGACATCCAGACGCCGCCGGGTGCCTCCTTCAACCGGACCCAGGCCGCGGTGCGCAAGGTCGAGGAGCACCTGATGGCGCAGCCGGGCGTGGCCACCGTGACGATGCTCAACGGCTTCTCCTTCTCCGGCCAGGGCCCGAACCTGAGCCAGGCCTTCGTGACCCTGAAGCCGTGGTCGGAGCGCGACGCCGCCAACTCCGCCGCCGCGCTGGTGGCCGGCACCAACACGGCACTCAGCGGTTACCGCGACGCGATCATCGACGCGCAGGAACCGCCGCCGGTGGACAACCTCGGCAACGCGGCGGGCTTCTCCTTCCGCCTGCAGGACCGGGCGCAGAAGGGCTACTCGGCGCTCGCCGCCGCGGAGGCGCAACTCCTCAAGATCGCCCAGGCGAGCCCGATCCTGCAGAAGGTGAAGATCGAGGGCCTGCCGGCCACGCCCCAGGCGGAGCTCATCATCGACCGCGAGAAGGCGGCCGCGCTCGGCGTCAAGTTCGAGGACATCAACGCCACGATCCAGGTCAATCTCGGCTCGGTCTACACCAACGACTTCCCGAACCGGGGCAAGATGCAGCGCGTCTACGTGCAGGCCGAGCAGCTGCAGCGCATGCAGGGCGCCGACATCCTCAACTACGCGGTGAAGAACAGCCAGGGCACCATGGTGCCGATGTCCTCCTTCGCCGACCTGAAATGGGGCATGGGCCCGGCCCAGATCGTCGGGTTCAACGGCTACCAGTCGGTACGCTTCACCGGCGAGCCGGCCAAGGGCTACACCTCGGGCGACGCCATCGCCGAGATGGAGCGGCTGATGGGCCAGCTGCCCAAGGGCTTCGGCTACACCTGGACCGGCCAGTCGCTCCAGGAGAAGCAGGCGGGCTCCCAGGCCTCGCTGCTGCTGGCGCTCTCGGTGCTGATCGTGTTCCTGTGTCTCGCCGCGCTCTACGAGAGCTGGGCGATCCCGTTCTCGGTGCTGCTGGTGATCCCCCTCGGCGTCATCGGCTCGGTGGCCGCGGTCTACCTGCGCGGCATGCCCAACGACGTCTACTTCAAGATCGGCCTCATCACGATCATCGGCCTCTCGGCCAAGAACGCGATCCTGATCGTGGAGTTCGCCCGCGACCTCTGGAAGCCCGGGACCAACATCGTCAACGCCACGATCCAGGCCTCGACGCTGCGCTTCCGGCCGATCGTGATGACCTCCCTCGCCTTCATCTTCGGCGTGATCCCGCTGGCGATCGCCACCGGGGCCTCCTCGAAGAGCCAGCAGGCCATCGGCACGGGCGTGATGGGCGGCATGATCTCGGCCACGGTGCTCGCGGTCTTCTTCGTGCCGGTCTTCTTCGTCGTCGTGATGCGGCTCTTCCGCCGCAAGGACGTGGAGGCCGGCATGCGCGCGGACGCGGCGCCCCAGCCCGCCCCCGCGCCGGGAAGCCACCACGGCGTACCGGCGGAGTGACGGGCGGCCCGCCTGGGCCCCTCGGTGATCGGGGGCGCTCGTCCTCTCCCCGGGCAGGGGAGAGGACGAGGTCCGCAGGCGCCCGCCCGGGCGCGGACATCCGTCCGGGACCGTATTCTGGCCCGCGTGGACGCGGTCGGGCGGTCTTGGTAAGGTCGGTGGTATACCGGGCGCCCCGCCCGTCCGCCGTCCGGAGGGTTGACGATGCCGATCGGATCCCGCCGAAGCCTCGCGGCGGCGCTTGCCGCCCTCGTCCTCGGCTACCCCGACACGGGGGCGGCCCAGTCCGCCGGAAGCTGGACGGACCCGCCCGCGCGCACCGCGCCGGCTCAGCCTGAGCCTCCGCGCGCCGAGAAGCCCGCCCGCGCCGAGAAGCCCGCCCGTGCGGAGCCGCCCGCGGCGCGTGAATCGGCCCGGCCAGCGCCGCCGCGCAAGGCCGTGGCCCGGGCGCAGCCGAAGCCGGCCCGGCAGGCCCGCGCCGAGCCGCCGCCGGTCCGCGTCGAGCGCCCCCGGCGCGAGGCGGTTCGCAAGCCCGTGGTGCAGCGCCGGATCGCGGTGCGGCCCGCGCCCCGCCCGGTCGTCCGGGCGGAGCGCCTCGCGGCGACGCCGCGGCCGGACCCGCGGCAGACGCGCTTCTACGCCGAGCCCGCGCCCCGCTCGATGCCGGTCGGCGTCGTCACCACCCCCGTGGATCCGCGGCTGGAGCGCCTGCGCAGCGCCGAGGCGGCGGGCTACCTCGTGGTGCGCCGCCGGACGGTGCTCTATCCCGACGGCCGCGCCATCCGGATCTACCGCCCGATGGAGGGGGACGAGGTCTTCGACTGAGGGGAGAGCCGCGTCGGGGCCCGCGGCGAGCGGGCCTGCGCGTGGATCCCCGTCAGGCCGGAGGCCCGAGTACGCGGATCCCGCGGGAGCAGTGCTCCAGCCGGCGGTCAGCTCTTGAGACGATGTCCCGAGGCGTGCCGCTTCAAGCCGGCAACCACCTCTCGGGACGATGCTCTAGCGGATGCGGCCGGGGCGCGTCGGCTCGAACACGATGCGGCGGTGGAAGGCGCACCAGCTCTTGCCGTCCTGCACGGGGGCGCCGCAGCAGATCGCCCGCTCGGTCGGCTCGCCGATGATGAACTTGCAGACGAAGGCGCCCGACTGCGCGAACGGCACGCGCAGTTCGACCGAGGGCTCCTTGACGGTTTCGGCATCGCCGATCTGTGACATGCGGACGGGTTGATTCATCGGAAGCGAGACTTGCAGCTCCTGCCGGAGCGGGCCAGAAGCCCGGCCGGAGAGTGAGGGGTTGGGGAACGGACCCGCGCTCTCGCGGAGGCCGACCCTGCCTGGAAGCGGAGACGGGCCTTGCCGGCCCGGGAGCGCGCCGGCCGACCGCGAGTCGGCGACGCTTGTCATCACACTGTTATAGCTGGCATTCCGCTGCCGGAAAACAACCTTGCCCGCCGGGCCCTGTCGTCGCAGGGGATGCCGTCCGGAGCGGCGGCCGGGGCGCGTCGCGCGGGACCTTCGCCCGGCCCCGCATGACTCGGACGAATAGTGGCGCGGGACAGTTCTCCCGTTCAACAGAGCCGCTGCAGTAGAGTTCTTCCGCTCCCGGCCGGCGGCCGGCCCGGTCGCGGCCGGGGCACAGCCATGTGCTGTGCGCAACCCCCTCGCCCGCTGAGGGCAGATGTCCGCGGTCCCGCCGCGCCTCCGGCGCGGCCCGCCGATTCGGCCCGGCCGCCTTGAGGGCACGGCGTGCAGGGTGTAGGCCCTCGCCCGTCCGGGCGTCGGGTCCGCCGGGGATAGGGATGGCGATGCGCGTCCTCGTGACCGGCTCGGCCGGATTCATCGGCTATCACCTCTGCCGCCGGCTGCTCGCCGAGGGGCATGCCGTCACCGGGTTCGACGGGTTCTCGGACTACTACGATGTGGGCCTCAAGCGGGCCCGGCACGCGCGGCTCGCCGCGGCCCCGGCCTTCGAGCCGGTGGAGGGGCGCCTGGAGACGCCGGGGCTCCTGCGCGACCTCCTGGCCCGCACCCGGCCCGAGGTGGTGGTGCACCTCGCCGCCCAGGCCGGCGTCCGCTACAGCCTGGAGAACCCGCAGGCCTACACCGAGGCCAACCTCGTCGGCAGCTTCAACCTGCTGGAGGCGGTGCGCGCCGCGCCCGTGCGCCACCTGCTGCTCGCCTCCACCAGCTCGGCCTACGGCGGCAACACGCAGCTGCCCTTCCGCGAGACCGACCGGGCGGTCAGCCCCCTCACCTTCTACGCGGCGACCAAGCTCGCGATGGAGGCGATGGCCCATGCCTACAGCCACCTCTACGGCATCCCGACCACGCTGTTCCGCTTCTTCACCGTCTACGGACCCTGGGGGCGGCCGGACATGGCCCTGTTCCTGTTCACGCGGAAGATCCTGGCGGGCGAGCCGATCGAGGTCTTCGCGGGCGGCGCGGCCGAGCGCGACTTCACCTATGTCGACGACCTCGTCGAGGCGGTGCGCCGCCTCGTGGACGTGCCGCCCACCGGCCCCGGCCCGGCGGGGCCCGACGATACCCTGAGCCCGTCCGCGCCCTGTCGCCTCGTCAATATCGGCGGCGGACAGCCCGTGCGCGTCGACGCGATGATCGACGCCCTGGAGGATGCCCTCGGCGTGCGGGCGACGCGCCTGCTCAAGGACCTGCCGCCGGGGGACGTGCCCCGCACCTGCGCCAGCACCGACCTCCTGCGCCGCCTCGTCGGCACCGTGCCGGAGACGCCGCTCGCCGTCGGGATCCCCGCCTTCGTGGCGTGGTACCGGGACTATTTCGCCGCGCCCGGGGGATCCGCCCCGCACGGGCCCCGCTAGCGCATCGTCCCGAAAGGTGGTTGCCGGCTTTCGGAAAAAGACGATGCGCTAGACCACGATGCGAGAAGGTGGGTCCCGGTTCTCCGGGATCATCGTGCGACCGCGACAGGATCGAGCGCGCTGCCGAATCCGTGAAAGTGCAGCGTGCTCCGGCCCGGGGCCCGGCAGGCGGCAGGGGCGCGCGAACGTCTCCCGCGCCCCGCCCCGGCCGGTCGCGCGATGCGGCCGGATGTGGTTGAGTGCGGCCCGGTTTCCCACGGCCCCAGGACCCGCACGCATGGCGCCCTCGCCCCTCGTCTCCGTCGATTGGCTGCACCGGCGCCTCGATGCGCCCGACATCGTCGTCCTCGACGGGTCGTGGTACCTGCCGGCCGCGGGGCGCGATCCGGAGGCGGAGTTCCGGGCGGCCCGCATCCCCGGCGCCGTGCGCTTCGACATCGACGCGATGAGCGACGAGAATGCGGGGCTGCCGCACATGCTGCCGCGGCCGGAGATCTTCGCCTCGCGCATGCGGGCGCTCGGCATCGGCGACGGCATGCAGCCCGTGGTCTATGACGGGATGGGCCTGTTCTCGGCGCCCCGCGTCTGGTGGATGCTGCGCACCTTCGGGGTGCGCGACGCCGTGGTCCTCGACGGCGGACTGCCCGCCTGGATCGCGGCGGGCTACGCCATCGCGGACGGGGAGCCCGCCTCGCGGGAGCGCCGCCACTTCTCCGCCCGCCTCGATAACGGCGCGGTGGCCGATGCGGGCGACGTCGCCCGGGCGCTCGCCGGCGGCACCACGCAGGTCGTCGATGCCCGCTCCGCCCCGCGCTTCCGCGGCGAGGAGGTGGAGCCGCGCCCCGGCGTGCGGCCGGGCCACATGCCGGGCGCGAGGAACCTGCACTACGCCGCCCTGCAGACCGACGGGCACCTGAAGGACCCGGACAGCCTGCGCGCCGTCTTCGCGGAAGCGGGCGTCGATCCCGACCGGCCGATCCTGACCACCTGCGGCTCCGGGGTGACGGCGGCCATCGTCGCGCTGGCGCTGGAGGTGCTCGGCCGCCCCGCCCGCGGCCTCTACGACGGATCCTGGGCGGAATGGGGCGCCGATCCGAGCCGGCCCGTCGCCACCGGATCGCCCTGATCCGATCTCCGCTCGATCGAGGCGGGGGTCGTATCGTTCGAGCCCGCGCGGCGCCTGAGCGAAGCCCAGATCCGCCATCCCGAAGGGATCGATCGGATCTGGTGTGAGACGGGTCGCGGCACGCGGGCCCCGCCCGCCTCATCCGGCCGTCACAGCAGCTTCATCGAGGCGGGACATTTCTGCAACGGTCGGGCGCCGGCCCGGCCCGGGGACGCGACGCCCGGTTGGCTGTGTTATAGCACTTGCTATATCGGCGCCGGATCCGGGTTCTGGAGGCGGTGGTGCGGGGGATGGCGGGCGTGAGGCGGGAGAGTATCGGAGCGGGCTCTCTCCTGGGCCTCGGCCTGTGCCTGCTGCCGGGGCTGGCCCCGGCGGCGGATCTCGCCGCGCCGGCCCCGAGCGCCCCCGCCCCCGCCTTCGTGGACTGGTCGGGGGGCTATCTCGGCCTTCAGGGAAGCGCGGGCGCCTCCTTCGGCACCTTCGACTTCGGGCCGACCACGGTGGGCGGCCGCGCCATCCCGACCCTGCGCACGGGCGACGCCACCGGCCGGGCCAACCGCGGGCGCTCGGCGACGACGGCGGTGGGCGGCGTGTTCGGCGGCTGGAACTGGCAGCGCGGCCCCTGGCTCTACGGCGTCGAGGCGGACGTGTCGGGCGCCAACCTGAAGCGGCCGGTGGGCTCGGACGCGGCCCTCGGCCTCGGCTACGAGGGGGTCGACCCGGTCTTCGACCCCGTCCGGGCGAAGACGGACTTCTACGGCCTCCTGCGCGGGCGGGTCGGCTACGCCTTCGAGCGGGCGCTGGTCTACGCCACCTTCGGCCTCGCCGGCGCGACGACGCGGGTGCTGGCGACCTATCCCGATCTCGCTGGCGGTCCGGCCGCCACCGCGCGGCGGGACATCGGCCAGCTCGGCTTCACCCTGGGCGCGGGCCTGCAATACGCCATCACCGACCAGATCGCGCTGGGCCTCGACTACCGCTACATCGACCTCGGCACGAGCGGGCGCTTCGATCTCGGCGCGGTGCCGGGGCTCGGCCCCGTCTCCACCCGGGCGGGCTTCGTCTCGAACCAGATGCTCGCCCGCCTGTCGTGGTATCCCGGCGGCCTGCGCCTGCCCCCCGAGGCCGACGCCAGCGCCCCGAACGTGCCCGATACCGGTTTCTCGGACCGGTTCTCCTTGCACGGCCAGACCACCTTCGTGAATCAGGCCGTGGCGGGCTTCCGCGCGCCCTATAGCGGCGAGCAGAGCCTCGTGCCGCGCCAGGCCCAGGCGACGACGACGGCCACCGCCTTCATCGGCCTGAAGCTGTGGGAGGGCACCGAACTCTACTACAACCCGGAATTCAGCCAGGGCTTCGGCCTGTCGCGCACCCTGGGCATCGCCGGCTTCGTCAACGGCGAGGCCCAGAAGGCGGGCGCGCCCTTCCCGAAGCTGCGCTCGAACCGCTACTTCGTGCGCCAGACCTTCGGGCTCGGCGGCGAGACCGAGGACGTGCCCGACGGCATCAACCAGGTCGCCACCCGCCGGGACATCGAGCGCATCACCGTGGTGGCGGGCAAGTTCGCGCTCGGCGATTTCTTCGACGGCAACGTCTACGCCCACGATCCGCGCATCGACTTCATGAACTGGTCCCTCTGGGCGGCCACGGCCTGGGACTTCCCCGCCAACCTCCCGGGTTTCACGCAAGGCGTCTACGTCGAGTACAACACCCGCGACTTCGCGATCCGGGCGGCCTACACGCAGGTGCCCAAGCAGCCCTCCAGCGACGTGCTCGATCCGCGGGTGTTCGAGCGCGCCGGCGCCGTGGTCGAACTGGAGACGCGCCACACCCTGCCGGTGCTGGAGCAGCCCGGCCGCGTCCGGCTCGGCGCCTTCACCAATGTCGGCAACACCGCGAACTACCGGGAGGCGGTGGCGCTGACGCAGGGGGGGGCCTTCGCCGACATCAACGACGCGGCCGCTGCCACCCGCCGGCCCCGCCGCAAGAGCGGCCTCTACGCCAATCTCGAACAGGCGGTGAGCGACGATGTGGGCATCTTCGCCCGCGCCAGCGTCAACGACGGGCGCAACGAGAGCCTGTCCTTCACCGACGTCGATGCCAGCCTCTCCGGCGGCGTCTCCATCAAGGGCGCGCGCTGGGACCGGCCCCTCGACACGATCGGCCTCGGCGCCACCATGAACGCGATCTCACGTCCCCACCGGGACTACTTCGCCAATGGCGGCCTCGGCCTGCTCATCGGCGACGGGCGCCTCTCCTACGCCCCCGAGCGCGCCTTCGAGGCGTACTACGCGCTCAGCCTCGCCAAGTTCGTCACCGTGACCCTCGACTACCAGCTCGTCTCGAACCCCGCCTACAACCGCGACCGCGGCCCGGCCCACTTCTTCGGCACCCGCCTGCACGCGGATTTCTGAGGATCGCTTGGGCGTGGTCCCGGGGCGCGCGGCCCCGGGTTCGCAGCCCGGACCCGGCAGGGCCGGGACCGGGCCGCGATCGCAGGGCTCTGCCCTGCACCCGCCAAAGGTCTCGACCTTTGGAATCCGGGATCAACCCACCTCAGGTTCCGGCACAGTCGCGCCGAAGATCGCCTCGAAATGCGCGCGCAGCTGCATGTCGACCTCGGGCAGGCTCACGATCCGGCCGAGATCGGCGAGGCTCGTCACCCCGTGCTCGCTGACGCCGCAGGGAATGATCCCCGAGAAATGCGTGAGGTCCGGCTCCACGTTCAGGCTGACGCCGTGGAAGCTCACCCAGCGCCGCACCCGGATGCCGATCGCCGCGATCTTGTCCTCGACGCCCGCCCCCTTCTCCGGCCGGCGCACCCAGACGCCGACCCGGTCTTCCCGCCGCTCCGCCCGCACGTTGAAGGCGTCGAGGGTCGCGATGAGCCACGCCTCCAGGCTCGCCACGTAGGCGCGCAGGTCGGTGCGGCGGCGGTTGAGATCCAGCATCACGTAGGCCACCCGCTGGCCGGGCCCGTGATAGGTGTACTGGCCGCCCCGCCCCGAGGGATGGACGGGGAAGCGGTCCGGGGCGACGAGGTCGGCCGGCCTGGCCGAGGTGCCGGCCGTGTAGAGGGGCGGGTGCTCCAGGAGCCAGACGCATTCCCGGGCGCCGCCGCGCGCGATCCCGGCCGCCCGCGCCTCCATGAAGGCCACGGCCTCCCCGTAATCCACGAGCCCCTCGCTGACGCGCCACGCCACCGGCGGGGCATCGGGACCGGGCAGGAAGGTCTCTGGCGCCGTCGCCAGGCGTGAGGCGTTTACCAAGGGTTCACCATAATGGGCCGAGATCGCTCCCTGAGCACCGGCCGGCGCGCGAGGCAAGCACGATCGGGGTGCGCGAGCGAGAGCGTGGCGCGTGGCGGTTCTGGACAATCTGCAGGTCGATGTCGCCGTGGTGCTCGGGCGCTGCCGCATGCCCCTGCACATGCTGCTGCGCATGGGCCGCGGCGCGGTGATCGAGCTGGAGGCCAGCGAGAGCGACATGGTCGAGATCCTGGCCAACGACCACCCGATCGCCCGCGGCCAGATCGTGGTGACGGGCAACCGCATCTCGGTGGAGGTGACGGAACTGATCCGCAAGGCGGAGACCCTGCGCGGGCCGGGCGTCAGCATCGGCGAGGGCGCGATGCCGATCTTCGAGGACACCGCCGCCCTCCCCTGAAGGCCGGGACGCCGACGCGAGAAAGTCGGCACGAAGGCGCTTGTGGCCGCCGAAGCGATCTGTTATCCGCTGCGCCACTCACCGCACACGGCGCAGCCGGCGGTGACGGCGGCGCCCGATACCGGGTACCGATGCGGCCATGGCGGAATTGGTAGACGCGCTAGCTTGAGGTGCTAGTCCCGCGAGGGGTGGAGGTTCGAGTCCTCTTGGCCGCACCACACTGATTGTGTCGGTGTTTTCCCTCAACAACTCACGAAGATCCAGACACGCGGGATGATCGTCGTTCGACGGCGTCGTCGGTCCGGAACGCGTGACGAATCCGAGAGGGGCTGCGCCCGGCATGCGCGCCGACTCTCGCGCGACGACCCGCGTCTCATCCCCGGAATGCCCCTGATCCCGCCATGTCTCCACGGACGTGGCGGCGGCGCAACACCTGCGGGCTTTGTCCGTGGACGGCGCCCGGCGCGCCATCCCCGCTTCACAGGTCCGGCATCCGTTTCCGGCGGAAACACAACGCCTTGCGCGGGGGTGGCCGGGGTATTTTAGAAATCATATAAACTATTGATATGCTTGCGTAATTTCCAGGCGATCTGTCACTACGGCTCCACGGGGCCCCGCGGCGATGCGGGGATCCGACGGGAGCTGGACCATGCAGCCGATATCCATCGATGCGCTGCATCGCCGCGAAGGTGCGAAGCTGCGGCGCTTCCTCCTGCGCCTGCTCGGCAACCCTGCCGACGCGGCCGATGCCCATCAGGAGACCTATCTGCGCCTGCTCGCGGCCCTGCCGCGCACCCGCGTCGAGCGGCCCTCCGCCTTCCTGTTCCAGATCGCCAGCAACGTCGCCCTGCGGATGCGCAACCGGCAGCGCCTGGAGGGCCGGCTGTTCCAGGCGGTGAGCGAGGCGGACCTCGCCGGCATCGCCGACGGATACGCCCTGCCCGAGCGCCAGGCGATCGCCCGGCAGGACCTCCGGCGCCTCGCCGCCGCCGTCGACGCGCTGCCGCCCCGCTGCCGCGAGGTCTTCCTCCTCGCCCGCATCGACGGGCTGGCCAACGGCGAGGTCGCCCAGCGGCTCGGCATCAGCCGGAACATGGTCGAGAAGCACCTCATCAGGGCCCTCCTGCATTGCCGCCGCCTGTGCGGCGCGGCAGGACTGCGGGACGTCGGGCGTTCGGCCGACCGTTGATCCCGGATCCGAGGGGGCGCGGGCCTGGCCTGGCCCATCGTCCCGAGAGGCCGCCGCCGGCTTTCGGAACAAGACGATCCGTCCGCACCGTGCTTAAGCCCGACCCGGAAGGAGCGGAACCCGTGGCCGTCAGCGACAGGACCGATGACGAGAGCCCGATCCACGAGGCCGCGGCGGCCTGGGTCGCGCGCCTCTCCTCCGCCGATGCCACCGACCGGGACCGCGCGGCCTGCGAGGCCTGGCGCGCGGCCGACCCGGCCCATGCCGCGGCCTATGCCGAGATGGAGGCCCTCTGGCGGCAGCTCGGCGACGTGCCCGATCCCCGCCGCCGCCGCGGGCCCAGGGGCGGATTGCCCGGCCTCGTCCTGGCCGCCGCGCTCGGGGCCGCGCTCGCCCATCAGCTCGGCCTCGTGGACCGGCTGCGCGCCGACCTCTGGAGCGGCGTCGGGGACATCGCGCACGCGACCCTGGACGACGGCAGCCGGATCGATCTCAACACCGACACGGCCCTGGCGCTGCGCTTCACCGAGAGCGAGCGCGGGATCGAGCTCCTGCGCGGCGAAGCCTTCTTCGAGGTGGCCCCGGATGCCGGGCGGCCCTTCGTGGTGCGCGGCGGGGGCCTGCGCGTCCGGGCGGTGGGCACGCGCTTCTCCGTCCGCGCGGAGGGCGGGGACGCTCCGGTGGAGGTGGCCGAGGGGCGCGTGGAGGTCGCCGCATCCGGCCGGCCCCTGGCGGTCTCGGCGGGCGAGGCGGTCCGGCGCGTCGGGGGCGAGGCCCTCACGGTCGTCAAGGCGGACGTGGCCCGGGCGACGGCCTGGCGCGAGGGGCGCCTGATCTTCGCGGGCGAGCGCCTCTCCGCCGTGCTGGCGGACCTGCAGCGCTACCGCCGCGGCCGCATCGTCCTGCTCGATGCCGGAGCGGGCGAGCGGCGCGTCACCGGGGCCTTCGACCCGCGCGACACGGACGAGGCCCTGGCGGCACTCGCCGCGACCATGGGCGTGCGCGTCATCCGGCTGACGCCCCTCCTCGTCCTGGTGGGATCGCCGTTCTAGCGCATCGCCCTGGACATCAGATCCAGGCCGATGCGTTAGGCTCTTGATTCTGCATCGTCCCGAAAGCCGGCAGCCACCTTCCGGGACGATGCTCGAGAGCGCTCTGCGCCGAAGGGGATGCCGGCTCGGCGCAGGAGCGCGTCGAAGCAGCGCGCGCCCCGCGGCGCCGTCCGGTCGCCCTCGAAAAAAAATCGCGCCCCCGGGGTCAGGAGATCGCGCCCTCGTTGATCTCAATGCGTGGGAGGCGAGAGCGCGGAACGCGCCGCTCCCGTCGCGTGGATGGATGGGGTTGCGGGATGACGGCGGTGGAGCGCGGATTCGCGGGCGGACGGCTGGCCGGGCTCGCCCTCGCGGGGGTCTCGCTGCTGGCCTCGACCCCGGCCGAGGCCGCGCCGCGCGCCCTCGTCCTCGAGGCGGAGGCCGGCTCGGAGCCGGAGCGCGCCGGCAGCGGACGGGTCCGGGGCGGCGCCAGGGCCGGCGCCAAGGCCGGCGCGGGGGCGGAGGCCCCGAGCATCATCGCCCTCGCACCGGAATCCCCGGCCGCGGAGGATGCCGAGCCGGTCGCCCTCGCCATCCCAGGGGGCGCCCTCGAGCCGGCGCTCGTCGCCTTCACCGAGCAGGCCCGGATCAAGCTCGTCTACGCCACCGCGCTGACGGCGCAGCTGAGCACGAACGGCCTCGCGGGGGCGTTCCGGCCCCTGGACGCCCTCGGCCGGATCCTCGAAGGGACCGGCCTGACCTACCGGGCGGTCGGCCCCTCCACCATCACCCTGGTGAACCCCCGCTACGTCCAGCTCGGCGGCGCGCCGGCCGACGCGGTGACGCTGGGCGAATTGAGCGTCGAGGCCCAGCAGCCGGGCCGGCCCGCGGGCCTGCCCCCGGCGAGCGGCACGGTGGGCCTGCCCCCCGTGCCCTACGCGGGCGGCCAGGTGGGCACGGGCACCCGCGTCGGCCTCCTGGGCAACCGCTCCGTGCTGCGGACGCCCTTCAACGTGACGGGCTACACGGAGAAGCTGATCAACGACCAGCAGGCCCGCTCGCTCGCCGACGTGGTGCTGAACGACCCCTCCGTGCGCAACGACGCGCCCCCCTTCAGCGAGCGCGACTCGTTCTTCATCCGCGGCTTCTCGGTCACCAACCTCGACACCGCCTTCGACGGCCTGTTCTACCTCAACAATCCCCGCCGCAGCCCCCTGGAGGGGATCGATCGCGTCGAGATCCTGAAAGGGCCCACCGCGCTCCTCAGCGGCGGCGTCGGCCGCGTCGGCGGCACGATCAACCTCGTCCCGAAGCGCGCCTTCGACGAGCCGCTCACCCGGGTCACCACGGCCTATTTCAGCGACGCGCAGGTGGGGACCCACGTGGATCTCGGCCGCCGCTTCGGCGCCTTCAAGGAATGGGGCGTGCGCTTCAACGGCGCCTACCGCAACGGCGCCACCCCGCTGGACCGCAACGCCATCGAGTTCGGCGTCGCCGCCCTCGGCCTCGATTATCGCGGCGACCGGCTGCGCGCCTCCCTCGACCTGACCACCTCCAGCCAGAACATCACCGCGCCGACCTCCCTGTTCAACGCGGCGGCTCCCAACATCGTCATCCCGCGCGCGCCGAACAGCCGCCGCAACACGGCGAGCCGCCTGGAATACAACGACAGCCGCTACGAGATGGCCGCCGGGCGCGTGGAGTACGACATCCTGCCCGAGACGACGCTCTACGCCGCGGGCGGCCTCAGCCGCTACCGCGAGGACTCGCTGAGCTCGTACTACCAGATCACCGGCAGCGCCGGTCAGGCCACCAACACTCTCGCCATCGCGCCCACCGAACTCCAGGGCTTCACCGGCGAGGTCGGGCTGCGCTCCAACTTCCACACCGGCTTCATTGGCCACCAGTTCACGGTCTCCGCCGTCGAGGCGGTGAACAAGAACTTCTCGCGCGGCTACGTCCCGCCGCGGCTGCCGAGCTTCCAGACCAACATCTACGATCCGGTGGAACTGCCCTTCGGCTCCGTCGCCACCTTCGGCCTCCCGCGTGCCAGCCGGCAGCCCCTGTTCACCGAGATCACCCTGCGCAGCGTGGCCGTGGCCGACACCCTGTCCCTCGGCGACGACCGCTTCCTGTTCACCCTGGGCGGGCGCTACCAGGACGTCGCCCTGAAGAGCTACAACACCCGCCCCGGCGCGACCCAGGGCACGCTGGCCACGAGCTATCAGGAGGGCCGCTTCAGCCCCGCCCTCGCCCTGGTGGTGCGCCCCCTCGCGAACCTCTCGCTCTACGGCAACTACATCGAGTCCCTGTCGGAAGGTGCGACGGCGCCGGCCACCGCCTCCAACGCCAACGAGGTCTTCGCCCCCTTCGTGAGCCGGCAGAAGGAGATCGGCGCCAAGTACGATCTCGGCAGCGTCGCGCTCACGGCCTCCCTGTTCGAGATCGAGCAGCCGAGCGCCTTCACCGACCCCGCCACCCGGCGCTTCACCCTCGGCGGCCTCCAGCGCAACCGCGGCGCCGAACTCGCCGTGTTCGGCGAGCCCCTGCCGGGCCTGCGGCTCCTCGGCGGCGTCACCTTCCTCGATGCCCGCCTCGTCGCCACGGCCCAGGGCCAGTTCGACGGCAACGCCGTGCCCGGCGTGCCCACCACGGCGTTCAACCTCTACGGCGAGTACGACCTGCCGCCGTGGCTGGCTCCCGGCCTGACCCTGACCGGCCGGGCGATCTACACGAGCGGGCAGTTCTACAATCAGGCCAACACCCAGTCCGTCCCCGACTGGACCCGCTTCGATGCCGGCCTGCGCTACGTCGTGCCGGGCGTGAACGGCAAGCCCGTGGTGGTCCGGGCCATCGTCGAGAACCTGCTCGACGATTCCTACTGGGTCTCGGCCGCCCGCGGCTTCCTCGCGGTCGGCGCGCCGCGCACCTTCATCCTCTCGGCGCAGGTCGATTTCTAGAGCACGCTGTCTCCTCATGAAGACAGCAGCGCGCTCCATCTCGTCATGATCGCATGACGATCCCGGAAACCCGGATTCCCGTCTCCGCATCGCGCTCTGGACCCGCCGCCGCACGAGCCCGGCCCCGCCACGGGGCCGCCCCGCCCCCCGCCAACCGAGCCGGCGGAAGGCCACGGCTCCGGCCTCCCGCACCGCGCTCGACACGGTTGACCTCAAACCCCTTTCCACTTATCAGAACCCCACCCGAGCGGAGGGCACCCTTTCGAGGCCCCGTTCGGAGCGATCACCCCACAACAGGCTCTGCCGGCCTCGGGGTTGATGGGGGATAGTTTAACGGTAGAACGGTGGACTCTGACTCCTCTAGTCCTGGTTCGAATCCAGGTCCCCCAGCCACCTAAGACCTAAACTACTACATGCGTTGATCTTTCTGCTGAGCCGCCCTGCGGTCTGAGCGCCTTGCTACACACCGCTGCTACACAGGCCGTCCGAGCGGACGGCGGGAGCGCGGTTTGGGTTCGGTCGCCAACGTCGTCCAGCGCGGACGCACCTTCCACTTCCGATGCCGCGTCCCGGCCGACCTGCGGCGGCGCCTCGGCCGCCACGAACGCGTGCGCAGCCTCGGCACGGCCGACATCCGCACTGCCAAGCTCGGGGCCTGTCGGCTATGGCCGCAACCGCAACTCCTCCTCCGGCTGCATCATCACCGCCCGAGAAGAACGAGTCCGCCCCAGGCGTCCCGTTCGAGGAACGCGGCAAAGCCTTCCGCGACCAGCAGGTCCAGACGAAGCGCTGGGACATCCGACGCGACCAGCCCCTCTGAGAGGATGGGTGATCCGGCGTCGGCCGGAGCCGAGGCGGATGGCGTTCAGCGTCGGGCTGCCGCGTGAGTGCCGCCCTTCCCACCGCCCTCGCGCTGCGCGACCTCCGCGACGCATCAGCCGTACACCAAGGCGCACTCACCGCGCTCGACCGTCCGAAGGAAGCGTTCGTCGTCGCCCACGGCCACCCCCGTGTGCCGCTGCCGCCGGACCCCGCCGGGAGGCCGAACTGCGGCGGCGCCAGACCGTCGTGCGAGAGGCCGCGGCGGAGGCCGGCCTCCCGGCGGCGCGCGCCCGCGAGGCCATCGCCGCCCGTGCCCTCGGGGCGGCGGCCGCCGCGCTCCTCATCGCGCCGTGCCGGACCCTGCGGGACATGCGGCTCAAGCTCGCCGAGCTGATCGCGGCGGGTGAGCCAGGACCGGACGACGCGAGCGCGTTCCCGTGGTGGTGCCCGCGCGTCCTGGCCGCCGACCTCGACCCTTCGTCGCTCCAGCCGGAACAGCGAGCCTGAGCGCAGGGACGCCGCCAGTGCCGGTGCCCGAGATTGCGACCTCGGGCACAATGGCCGGATGACAATGCCGACCAGACATTCCCGACGTCGCTCGCCGTTTACAGGAGGGCGCGAGCGCTGGACGCTACGCTTGGCCCGACACCAGCGACCAGAGACGCTCCGCAGCCGGACTTTGACGTGCACGCGGACGGTAGAGGCGGATCTCGACAGGGATGTCACCATCGGGGTCGGCTACACGCACCAGCCGGCCACGCTCCAGATCGTCCGCAACGATGCTTAGGGGGGCCCAGGCAAGGCCGTGGGCGTCGCGAGCCATCGCGACGAGAACCGAGGTCAGATGCGAGGAAAAGACCGGCGTCACCGAGGCCCCGCTCCGCTCGATCGTCTGTGCGCCTGCCAAGATGCGCCCCAGCCCGGACTCCCCCGTGTAGGTAAGGAGGGGGACCGGCGCGTCCGGTGCACCCGGCAGGGTGAAGAGCGGACCGTCCCCGGCCGGTCGCGGGGCACTCACTGGCAGGAGCATGTCGGTCCCGAGATGTACCGAGCGGAACTGCTCCGAGGCGAGCGTGTGGGTCGTGGCGGGATGGTCGTGACAGAGCAGGAACTGCGCTTCCCCGCGCAGCATCATCTGCTCGCAGGCAGCCATGTGGGCAGCGGTCAGGTTGAGGGTTGCTTGGATGCGCTCGAAGCCCTCGATGGTTCTCACCCAATTGGGGAAGAAGCTCACCGAAAGCGTCTGCGTCGATGCGATCCGGACGGTCGCGGCAGCCAGTCTACCCGCTTCCCGTGCATCCTTCCGGCCCAGATAGAGGCGCCGAAGCGTCTCCTCGGCGACGGGACGGAACCGTTCTCCGGCGGCCGTCAGCGTCACTGGTAGTACGTCGCGGTCGAAAAGCGGCGTCCCTACCCATTCCTCCAGGGCGCGGATGCGTCGGCTGAAGGCCGGCTGCGTGATGCAACGCTGCTCTGCTGCCCTCGAGAAATGCCCAAGGTCGACCAGGGCCAAGAAATCTTCGAGCCAAGCGGCGTCCATTTAGCAATCTTCCCCCTGGGGCGGGGGCCGCGCCGCAGGGCTGACACCCCCGCTGAGCAGCCCAGGATGGGGCCCATGGAAGCCAGGGTCAACGGCGCCCCGGTGAGGTCGCGCATGACCTGATGCCGGAACGGCATTGGCATTTTCCTGCCGGTTAGAGTTTGAAAAAACAAAAGAACAACCGGCCCACGTGTGAAGCCGGAGCGTCCATCCATTGGCAAACAGGGAGGTGTGTCGTGCAGACAGTCGCTCAGGCTGAACGGAAGCCACTTTACAAAAGTCTTTATGTGCAGGTCGTTGCCGGAATTTTACTTGGTGTTCTAGTCTGCTACGTCGCGCCCAACCTCGGCGTCGACATGAAGCCGTTGGGCGATGTCTTCATCAAGATGATCAAGATGGTCATCGGCCTCGTCATCTTCTGCACCGTCGTCGCCGGCATCAGCGGTATGAGCGACATGAAGAAGATGGGCCGCCTCGGCGGCAAGGCACTGCTCTACTTCGAGGTGCTCTCGACCGCCGCCCTCGTCCTCGGCGTCATCGTCGGCAACCTCGTGCGTCCTGGCGCCGGTATGAACGCCGACGTGAGCAAGCTCGATGCGGGCGCGGTCGCCAAGTACGCCGGCGCCGCAAAGGAGCACGGCACCGTCGACTTCCTGATGAGCATCGTGCCCAACACCGTCTTCGATGCGCTGACCAAGGGCGAGATCCTGCCCGTGGTCTTCATCGCGGTGCTGTTCGGCTACGTCCTGTCGAAGATGGGCGAGAGCGGCAAGCCGCTGCGCGACCTCGTCGACGCCGCCTCGCACTGGATCTTCGGCGTCATCAACGTGCTGATGCGCTTCGCGCCGTTCGGTGCCTTCGGCGCGATGGCCTACACCATCGGCAAGTTCGGCCTGGGCTCGCTCGGTCAACTCATCGGCCTGATCGGCACCTTCTATCTCACCGGCGCGCTGTTCGTCTTCGGCATCCTCGGCCTCGTCTCGTGGTGGGCGGGCTTCAGCCTGCTCAAGCTGCTGCGCTACCTCAAGGAAGAGCTTCTCATCACCCTCGGCGCGAGCTCCTCGGACGCGGCGCTGCCCTCGCTGATGGAGAAGCTGGAGCATCTCGGCTGCTCGAAGTCCGTCGTCGGCCTGGTGGTACCCACGGGCTACATCTTCAATGCCGACGGCACCTGCATCTACATGACTTTGGCCGCCCTGTTCGTCGCCCAGGCCACCAATATCGACCTCAGCCTCACGCAGCAGCTCGCGATCTTCGGCGTGTCGCTCCTGACCTCGAAGGGGGCCTCGGGCATCACCGGCGCCGGCTTCATCGCACTGGTCGGCACGCTCTCGGTCGTGCCCGCCATCCCGCTCGCCGGCATGGCGCTGATCCTCGGCATCGACCGCTTCATGAGCGAGGGCCGGGCCATCGTGAACATCATCGGCAATGCGGTCGCCGCGGTGGTGATGGCCAAGCTCGAAGGCGAGCTCGACACGGCCCGCATGCGCGACGTGCTCGATGGACGCTTGGTCGAGGACTACCCGGTCGGCGGTGATGTCGAGGAGGCTGTTCGCAGCCCTCTGCCAGCACCCGCTGCGGCCTGAGCGCCTGAGTTCCCGAGGCGCGACCGAGGGGTCGCGCCTCTCACCCTCCGCAGGACTTGAGACGATGTCGCCCCGCACCCTCTACGACAAGCTGATCGACAGCCACACGGTAGCCCGCCTCGACGACCACACCGGCCCAGGCGCCGAGGTACTGCTCTACATCGACCGCACCATCCTCAACGAGTATACCAGCCCGCAGGCCTTCAGCGGCCTGCGTGAGGCCGGGCGCAAGGTCTGGCAGCCCGATGCCGCCCTGATGGTCGTCGACCACGTCAACCCGACCGCACCGAACCGCAACGCCGAGATGCCGGATGCCGGCGGCGCCAACCAAGTTCGTTACTTCGGCGACAACAGCCGCGACTTCGGCATCGAACTGCTCGACGTTCTGCACCCTCTGCAGGGCATCGAGCACGTGGTGGCGCCCGAGTTGGGCTTCATCCTGCCCGGCATGGTGGTCGGGGCCGGCGACAGCCACACCACGACCTACGGCGCGCTCGGCGCACTCGGCTTCGGCATCGGCACATCGGACATCGAGCACTATCTCGCCACCTCGACGCTCCGCTACCGCCGGATGCGCACCATGCGCGTCTCCCTGGACGGTGCGTTGCTGCCGGGCGTGACGGCCAAGGACGTTGTGATGGCCCTGATCGCCAAGATCGGGGCGTCGGGCGCGACGGGCTACGCGATCGAGTTCGCCGGCGAGGGGCTCGCCGCCCTTTCGGTCGAGGGCCGGATGACGATCTGCAACATGGCCGTGGAGGCTGGCGCCCGCGGCGTCATCATGGCGCCCGACCAGGCGGTGTTCGACTATGTCGCCGACAAGCCGCGCGCGCCGAAGGGCGCCCTCTGGGATCAAGCGGTGCGGTACTGGTCGACTCTTCGCACCGACGCCGATGCCGTGTTCGACCGCGAGGTTCGCCTCGACGCGGACGAAATCGAGCCGCTGGTCACCTGGGGCATCAGCCCGGATCAGGCCGTGCCCATCGGCGGTCGGGTTCCCGATCCCGCGACCGAGCCCGACGCAGCCCGGCGCAAGGACATGCAGCGCGCGCTCGCCTACATGGACCTCGCGCCTGGCACCGCGCTGGAGGAGGTGACGATCCAGCGCGCCTTCATCGGCTCCTGCACCAACGCCCGGCTCTCCGACTTGCGTGAGGCCGCCAAGGTGGTGCGCGGCCGTCACGTTGCAGCAGGGGTGCGCGGCATGGTGGTTCCCGGCTCCTCCAGCGTGCGACGGGCCGCCGAGGCCGAGGGCCTGGATCGCGTGTTCATCGAGGCCGGCTTCGAGTGGCGCCAGTCCGGCTGCTCGCTGTGCCTGGCCATGAACGACGACGTGCTGGAGCCGGGCGAGCGTTGCGCGTCGAGCACCAACCGCAACTTCGAGGGCCGCCAGGGTGCCGGCGGCCGCACCCACCTCATGAGCCCGGCGATGGTCGCGGCGGCGGCGATCGCCGGACGCCTGACCGACGTGCGGCGTCTCGCCAAGCAGGGAGCCTGATCCATGCAGCCGTTCACCACCGTCACCGGCCCGGCCGCAGCTCTGCCCGCCGCCAACACCGACACCGACGTGATCATGCCCAAGCAGTTCCTGAAGGGTATCGACCGCAGCGGTCTTGATAACGGCACCCTCCATAATCTTCGCTTCGATGCCACGGGCGCGCGCAGATCAGACTTCGTGCTGAATCGGCCGGAATGGGCGGACACGCGATTCCTCGTCGTCGGGCCGAACTTCGGCTGCGGCTCCTCGCGCGAGCACGCCGTTTGGGGCCTGCTGCAGCTCGGCATTCGGGCGATCATCGGCACGTCCTTTGCGGGCATCTTCAACGACAACGCCGCCAATAACGGGCTGCTGCTGATCTCCCTGGAGCCTGGAGAGGTGCACACCCTCTCGACGCTTGCCGCCGATCCTGCACGCAATCGCCTGGCCATCGACCTGCCCGCGCAGTCGATCTCGGGGGACGGCGGCCCGCGGTTCGCGTTCGACATCTCGCCCCTGCGCAAGGACGCGCTGATGCGCGGGCTGGACGCCATCGGCACCACCCTGGACCAAGCCGGTGCGATCCGCGCCTTCGAGGCCCGGCATCATGCTGCCCAGCCTTGGTTGGTCCCGCATGCGCGCTGACGGTCGGCGGACAAAGGCATCCTCACACCTTCGTCCGCTGAGCCCGGAGGAGACAATGATTCTGGCCGCGCTGAGCGACGAGTTCATGAGCGCGTCCGTCATCAAGATCCGGGCCGGCCATGCGAGCACCGGACGCGTGGACACCGTTCGGGACGCGTGTCGCACGCTTGAGCGGCTAGGCTTGGCCGAACACGTGGGCTCCGGTCGACGCTCCACGAGCCGCTGGCGGCGGACTTAGCCTGTCGGGTTACATCTCAAACCAAGCGCCCGTTTCCAGGATTGAGACGACCGCCTCGACCATCGGGTTGTGGCGAGCCGCCGACCAGACCAGCGCCGCCGCGACGATATCGATCCGCTCCCTCAGGGGCCGGAAGGTGACGCTCGGTGGGGCCAGCCGTTCGAACCCCGAAGGAACCAGGGCGATGCCCTGGCCGCAACCGACGAACGCAATCTGCGAGGTCACCGAACGGACTTCGTGCAGAATGCGCGGCGAGAAGCCCTGCATGGCGCAGGCCGCCACCACGTGGTCGAAGTAGACCGGGCTGAGGCGCCGCGAGAACATGGCGAAGTCCTCGTGTGCGAGGTCGGCGAGTGGGATCTCGTTGAATGCTGTCAGGCGGTGATCCTGGGGCAACGCCACGGCAAGGCGATCCTGGGTGACTGGCAGGGACCGGATGGTGGGGCCGAGCTCACCCTCCAGACGCGCGAAGGCAAGGTCGATGTCACCCGCCTCGAGCAGCGGCACCGCCTCTACGCTGTCGATCTCCTTCACCGCGACCGTCAGTTCGGGGTAGGCCACTCTCAATCGGTCGACCAGGGGCGGCAGGTTCTCCAACATCGCGGAGTTGATGGCCCCGACCGTCAGGGTGCCGGTCTGCCCGGAGATGGCCTCGCGGACCGCAAGCTCCAGGCGCTCCAGCTGCTCGGCGAACTTGCGGATCGCCGGGAGGATGGCGGCGCCTGCCGGCGTAAGCCGGACTCCGCGGCGGTCGCGGTCGAGCAGCCTGACGCCGAGCCCCTGCTCCAGGGCCTGGATCTGCTCGGTCAGCGGCGGCTGTGACATGCCCAGTCGCTTGGCCGCGCGGCCGAAGTGCTTCTCCTCCGCCACGGCCAGGAACAGCCACAAGTGCCGGATCAGGCGGAAGTTGATCATCGACTCGTTCGCCTCAGGCTATCACAGCGTTCCCAAATTCGTATTTTACCTATCGACGAGCGCGTGGGAAGTGGCGGTCATCGCATCGCTCGCGAGGCCCCATGCCTGACGCAACCCACCTCGACCGGCTCGCCGCCCAGGACACCAACACCGTCTCCGACGCGCTCGATTTCCTCGGGTTGCCCGGCGCCACCTACGGCCTGCGGCCGCTCTGGGACTGTCCGAAGGTCGTCGGCCGGGCCAGCACCATCCAGCTCGGGCCCAAGCAGGGCTCCACGCCCACCGTTCACCTGATCTCACCGGTCATCGCCAGGGTCGAGACGGACGACCGCGTCCTCGTCATCGCCGGCGGCATCGAGGGCATCTCCTGCTGGGGCGACATCCTCGCCAACGCCGCCAGGGTGAAGGGCATCCGCGGCTCGGTCATCGACGGCCTGAGCCGGGACATCGAGGGCAGCGAGGGCATCGGCTACCCGGTCTACGGCCGCGGCGTGACCATGATCAGCGCCCGCAACCGGGTGGTGCAGGTCGCCTCCGGCGAGCCCGTCAGCATGGCTGGCGTGACCGTGCGCGAGGACGACTACGTCATCGCCGACCGCTGCGGCACCGTCTTCGTGCCGGCGGAGCGCGTCGAGGAGATCCTCGACCTCGCCGAGCGCATCGCGCGCCGCCAGGACGGCATGGTCGAGGCGGTCCGGGCCGGCCGCTCGGTCGAGGACGTCATGCACGACAAGCAGTTCGAGGCGATCAAGGCGGAGAAGGCGTGATGGCGGACGACGACAAGACCCTGGTGGCGCTGTTCGAGGGGCTCGACACGCCCGGGGTCTCCGATGCGATGGACAAGCTCGGCCTGCCCGGCCACTGCTTCGGCATCGCCCCGCTCGACGATTACACGAAGACAGTCATCGGGCCGGCCTTCACGGTGAAGTACGTCCCGGCGGCCACGCCGCCCGGCACGGTCGGCGACTTCATCGACGACGTGGCCGAGGGCGACTTCGTCGTCATCGACAACGACGGGCGCACCGACTGTACGGTCTGGGGCGATATCATGACCCAGTATGCCGGGGCCCGCCGGTTCGCCGGCACGCTGATCGACGGCGTCTGCCGCGACGTGGCCAAGGCCCTCGGCGACGGCTACCCGATGTTCACCCGCGGGCGCTTCATGCGTACCGGCAAGGACAGGGTTCAGGTCGAGGCAGTGAACGTCACCGTCTCCGTCGGCCAGGCCCGCGTCAGCCCCCGCGACATCGTCGTGGCCGACGCCAACGGGGCGCTGGTCGTCCCGCGTGCCCGGGCCCGCGAGGTCGCCGAGCTCGCCCGCGAGATCGAGGGCGTCGAGAACCGGATCCGACGCGAGATCGAGGGCGGCAAGACCCTCAAGGCGGCGCGCGAGGCGCTCGGCTACCACAACCTCCAGACGAGGAGGGCGTGATGCCCGATCCGACCTTCCCTGCGCTCCCGGCGGACTTCGCCGCCCGAGCTCGCGCACTCGGCAGCTCGACGCTCTACGAAGCGTCCAGCCTACCGTGCTCGGTCGACCCGCTGGTCCGGCCTGTTTGGCCCGGCGCGAGCATCGCGGCGCCGGCCTATCCGCTGACCTGCTCGCCCGGCGATAACCTCGCGATCCACATCGGCCTGGAGCGGGCCCCGCGGGGCAGCGTCCTCGTCGTATCCACCGGTAACTTCGTGGCCGGGTACTGGGGTGAGGTGCTCACGGTCGCCGCCGAGGCCGCCGGCATCGTCGGCCTCGTCATCGATGGGGGCGCCCGCGACATCGCCGCGCTCGCGGCGCGCCGCTTCCCGGTCTTCGCCCGCGGCATCTCGGTGCGCGGCACGATCAAGGCGAGCGCGCCCTCGGTCGGCAAACCCCAGCTCATCACCGGCGTGCCGGTGGCGCCCGGCGACCTCGTCGTCGCGGACGACGACGGCGTCGTCATCGTGCCCGCGGCGGAAGCCGAGCGGGTGCTCGCGGCCGGCGAGGCCCGCGCGGCCAAGGAGGCCGCGATGATGGAGAAGCTCGCACAGGGCGCGACAACCTTGGAGCTGATGGGGCTGGCCGAGTGGAGGACGCGGGCGTGAGCGGCGACATCCAACGGCTCAACCGCCACCTGGCAGCCGCGCAGCCCTCGGCCACCTACCGCATGATGGACCGCGTCGCGGCCCGTCGTGCCTCGGGCGCGACGGTGATCTCGCTCTCGGCCGGGGAGCCCGACTTCGACACGCCCGAGCACGTTCGCGATGCCGGCGTCGAGGCGATCCGGGCCTGGCACACCCGCTACACCCAGGTCGCCGGCCTACGGGCCCTGCGCGAGGCGGTGGCCGCCAAGTTCCGGAACGAGAACGGCCTCGCTGTCGACTGGCAGGACACCATCGTCTGCAGCGGCGGCAAACAGGTCATCTTCAACGCTCTGGCCGCGACGCTGAACGAGGGCGACGAGGTCGTCGTGCCGGCGCCCTACTGGGTGAGCTATCCCGAGATCGTGGCGCTCAGCGGCGCGCGGGCAGTCACCGTCCCGTGCAGGGCCGCGACCGCCTTCAAGCTAACGCCGGATTTGCTCGCGGCGGCTATTACCCCGCGGACCCGCTGGCTCATCCTCAACTCGCCCTCGAACCCGACCGGCGCGGTCTATACCCGCAACGAGCTTCTCGCCCTCGCCGAGGTGCTGCTCGCGAATCCGCACGTCCTGGTACTGTCGGATGACATCTACGAGCACCTGATCTTCGACGGCGCGACCTTCCACACCCTGGCTCAGGTCGAGCCGCGCCTGGCCTGCCGCACGCTGACCATGAACGGCGTGTCGAAGGCCTACGCCATGACCGGCTGGCGCATCGGCTTCGGCACGGGTCCGCGCTGGTTGCTCGACGCCATGGAGAAGTTGCAGGGACAGCAGACATCGGGTGCGAGCTCGATCTCGCAGCACGCGGCGGTGGCCGCCCTGACGGGGCCGCAGGACTTCATCGCCCGCAGCCGCGGCGTGCTCGAGGAGCGGCGCAACATGGTGGTCCGGATGCTGAACGATGCGCCCGGACTCAGCTGTAGCCTGCCGGGTGGGGCCTTCTACGCTTTCGCATCCTGCGCGGACCTGATCGGGAAGGTGACGGCCGCTGGCAGGTTGCTGGAGACCGACGAGGACGTGGCCATCGCTCTGCTCGACGAAGGTGGCATCGGCGTGGTGCATGGCAGCGCCTTCGGCCTGGGACCGTACATCCGCATCGCCTACGCGCTGGACGAAGCCTCTCTGCTGAAGGCCTGCCGGACGATTCAGGTCTTCTGTGATTCGTTGACCGCCGACGCCTGAAGCGGCCCACAGCGCCACGATAGGTTTTCCGTATCGTGGCGTTCCATTCTTCGGAATTTACCGATCGATCCCCGTGTGCGACCCATCGGTCGGAAACGGAGGCTGCACATCCCTGGAGGCGCCTCTCACACTGGATCAAGGATCGCCTCGGATGCCCAGAACTTTCCGCTGCCGCGGAGTGTCTCCGATGATCGCCGGCCAGATCTTTCGGGTAGCCGGGCATAGGGACGGTGCACACTTCACCGGCGTCACCCTCGATGCTGGTGGAAGCGTCTGCATGACCGTGTCTGCCACCCTCTGATTGGGAGGCTACCGCAATGTCTCTGCCACGCGGTTCGAGTCAGAAGCCGCCCGCCATCCCGCTTCCGCCTCTGCTAGGGAAGGCGTGGATCGGGAATGGCGCCATGTATCAGCGCCTTTGCGCCGCTGTCGGGGGCGTAATTAGGCGCAACGCGCCTTGAGCGCCGTCCGCACACGTCCGCCGGCTGCCGCACCGGGTAAGCCAGCCGCGCGCAGTGCCGCGGACGTCAGCGCACTCAGGTCGACGCCCGTCTCCAGGCCCATGCGGTCGAACATGTAAACGAGGTCTTCCGTCGCCGTATTGCCGGTCGCGCCGGGTGCAAATGGGCAGCCGCCAAGGCCGCCGAAAGCCGCATCGAAAGCTGTGATGCCCGCCGAGTAGGCCGCGTAGGCGTTCGCGAGACCCATTCCGTACGTATCATGACCGTGGAACGCCCACCGCGTCTCCCCACCGAACTGCTCAAGGCAACGATGGACTAGAGCCGTGCCCGCTCACGTAGCGACGGCCAAGTCGGTCTCGTAGCCGGCTGCGGTGAGGGCGTTGCGGCACTCCTCTGCGGTGAAGCAAGCCAAAGTCTGCCGGATGGCGTGCCAGAGATCAGGGACGGTGCGAGCCGCCGCGG
>CANEZL010000052.1 GCA_947444195.1 Methylobacteriaceae bacterium
CCCGCATCCTCGCGCAGCAGCGTCAGATAGGGCGCGACCAGCGCCCATTCTGCATCGGAAACGTCAGACGGATACGGCTTGCGGGGATCGCTCATCCCCGCTCATCTGAGCATAAACCCCACACAGGTCCATAACAGCCTCTAGAGCAGTGACTGTGTCTGAGCACCATGCCGACAGTACTCGCGCGCACCGGCGACCCCACCAGCAGACACTTCGCACCCCCTTCGTCGTTCATCCCGCTGTCCCCTCCGGGAACCCCGGTCCAGCCGCACCCCCGCGGCCATGACCCAGGACCACCCCGATGGACATCACCGCCCCCCTGCCGCTCGCCGCCGACGACCCCGAAACCCTCGCAGCGACCGCCCGCGCCGTCCTCGACCCCTCCGGCCTCGGACCGATCGACCGCGTGCCCCTCATCCCCGAGACCGCCCGGCGCCGCCACCGCGTCTTCGTCCCCGCCGATCACCGCTTCAAGGCCGCCGCCCGCTTCCTGCAGGCGCTCTGGCGCGAGGACCGCGGCCTGGCGATTGGCACCCACATCGACCGCCGGGAACCGCACCGCCCCCGCCGCCTCGGTTCACGCATCTCGACCGCGGCCGGCGCGCTCGGCGCCAACTTCATCCACCCCGATATCGTCCCGGTGGTCACCCGCGCCTTGGCCTACCGAGAGCCCGGCGCGGCCTACGACGTCGACCGCCTCCGCACCAACCTGCTGTCCTCCCAGCCCCTGGCGTTCAACCTGTTCGGTCCGCTCGCCCGCGACCTTGCACTCGCCACCCGCTTCGTCGCCAAGCTGTTCCCCGGGACGCTGACCAGGGTCCATGACATCCTGTTCGAGCACTCGCCGGGCCGCAGCGACCACCGCTTCACCGCCGACCGCACCGCCTACGACGTCGTCCTGCGCGGCCGGGACGCGACCGGCGCCCGGGCGCTCCTCTGCATCGAGATCAAGTACAGCGAAGCCGGCCACGAGCCCGCGCCGCCGCCCCACCCGCGCCACGCGGAGATCGCCCGCACCACCCCCGGCCTGTTCGTGGACCCGGACGACCCGACCCTGACCGGCCCAGCCTGTCAGCAGCTCTACCGTCAGCACTGCCTCGCGAGCGCCATGCTCACGGCCGGCCTCGCGGACACGGCGACGCTGGCCTTCATCGCCCCGACCCACAACCAACTCGCGCACGCAGCGGCGACGGCATACACCCGCCAACTCACGGACCCGCAAGCCGGACCGATCCCCTTCGTGCCCACAACCCTGGAGCACGCGTTCGCGGCGCTGGCGACAGCCGGCCTCCCGGACCACGCCCGCGCGCTGCATCGCCGTTACACCGATTTCTGGCTTGTCGACGGTGAACTCGACCTCGCGGCCATGCCGGCGCGCCCGCCCACGCCGGTTCCCGCCGTGACACCGACCACGACCGATATACCGGCGGGCCCGACGCTGCCGGTGCGACGCAGCCAGCCGCATGTGACCCGCCCCTTCGTCGGGAAACCTGCCCGCGCCGCCTGACACCCCCCACCAAAGCGGTCGCCCGCCCCGACCAGCGGGCGGCCGCACCCCACTTCGTCCCCGGCGCAGCAGACGACCGCGCCAAGGCTCCACGCTCGGCTAGCCGTCGCCTACGCTCACCGCAGATGCGCTGGCCTCTTCGTCCAGTCAGCGCGCGCAGCTCGACCCGACGCAATACAAATACCCAGCACAAACCTTGATGGCCTCATCGAATCTCTGCGAAGGAGAAATCTATCAGAACGCATCACTATAGTTTAGAACGGCACACGTCGATCGACGGCGCCGCACCGGAACCCTGCCGCGGACACGACCTACCTAATCTGCACTTCCGCGCCTGCGGATGACAGGCGTTACTTCCCCTGCGCACTTACCCTGAACCTTCACAGTAATTCCGGTGCGGCGTCCCTCCCACGGGGCGCCCCTTCATGTTCTTCCACCACGACGATCACCGCCGCTTCGCCGCCACGCTCACGACGAGCCGCTGCATCGACGCCGCCTCGCGCCAGCTTGCGCGGGTTCTCCAGCACCCGAGCCTGTTCAGGTCGCCAGCGGTAGGCTCGCAGCGACCACCCCCGATCGCGATCAACCTCAATCACGCCCCCGATGGGCCCAGCGCGGTCACGCTGCACTGTGCGCAGGCTGGTATCAGCGAGCGCCGCCCGCTCCGGACGCGGCATGCGTCGAGCGCACGCTTCACTGCCACAACCGGGGACGAGAGGGCCCTTCTCGATCAGGGCGAGACATCCACCCTGGCACTCACCCTCGACCTAACGCCGCTGGTCCGGCTGGGGCCGACGCTCGCCACCCGCGCCATCCTGTTCGTCCACTTCGTGCGCGAACCCTGGTGGTCCCGCGACCTGACAGATGCCCTGAGCGACCTCGCCGACCTCTGGCTCCGGCGCCTAGCAGCGCAGGCACACGCGACGACCCCGAACCACCGGGGCCACCGGACACAGCACCACCCGACCCGGACCATCGCCGTTCTCGCGCCGATCCCTGCCCCGCCAAGTGTTTGAAACTCCACACCTCTAACCACGGGCATTCTGCCGACACGCGGCCTTAAGCGCAGCCCACGAGGTGCAGCTCGCCCCCGCCGGTCGGACACAGGAGCTCGACGGCCCACTCCGTTCGCCGACGTGTGTCCAGACAGCCATAGACAACCTGGGCCTGAATATCGTTCAAGTTCCCTCATGGAGGGAACAATGGCGGGAACGGCGTCGGCGGTGCAGGACGACAGCTCCGGTTCAGTCTTCCAATCGGACCTGCCTGTGGATGCTAAGGTCGAGCGCGCGCGCGCCGAGCTCCTCGACCTCTCTGCGCGCAACCGCCTGCTTAACATCCCGCGCTCAGCCAAGAGCGTGAAATCCCTCGAGATCGTCGACGAGAAGGCATCCGAAGTGTTCCGGATGCTTCTTCGGGACGGCAAGGCTTTCACTTTTCTGCCCGGCCGCGTCAGCCGGACGAAGGCCGAACCGGACGCGCCCGAGATCCCGGAGGCTGAGGCCGAGCCGGATGAAGTGGATGCGCTCCCTCAACCCGAGACCGATACCCTCAATGAGCGAGGCGTCTACAATCGCCACGCCGACACCAAACTGCAGACCCGCCTGACCTCGGAGGGGCTGCAGAAGCGCCTGCTCGACCTCTACGTCGACGCCCGCACGCTCGAGGAGGAGCAGGGCGTCAACGTCCTCTACCTCGCGCTCGGCACGCTGAAGTGGATCGACCCCAACAACGCGGCCAACGTCCGGTATGCGCCCCTGACCCTGCTACCGGTCAGGCTCGAACGCGGTTCGGCCGCCGAGCGTTTCCGCCTGCGCTGGCGCGGTGAGGAGCAGGCCCCGAACCTCTCGCTCGAAGCCTATCTCGAGCGAGTTCATACGATCCGCCTGCCTGGGATGGAGCTCGGCGAGGAGTTCGACCCGACGGCCTACGCCGCTGACGTGGCGCAGGCGGTGGCTCTGAAGCCTGGCTGGGAGGTTCTACCCGACGATATCGTGCTCGGGTTCTTCTCGTTCGCGAAATTCCTGATGTACCGGGACCTCGACCCGGCGAACTGGCCGGCGGGCGCCCGTTTCACGGATCGCGCGACCATCCGGGCCCTTCTGTCCGACGGCTTCCCGGCAGCCGACGACCTCATCGGGGAGGACGCGGCGATCGACCCGCACATCGGGCCGGCCGAGCAGCTCCACATCGTCGACTGCGACAGTTCGCAATCGGTGGCCGTGCACGAGGTGCGGCGCGGTCGCGACCTCGTCATCCAGGGCCCGCCCGGCACCGGCAAGTCGCAGACGATCGCCAACATCATCGCCGCGGCGGTCGCCGACGGCCGCAGCGTGCTGTTCGTCGCCGAGAAGATGGCGGCGCTCGAGGTGGTCAAGCGGCGACTCGACGGCGCGGGAGTCGGGGACGCTTGCCTCGAGCTGCATTCCAACAAGGCGAACAAGCGCGCGCTGCTCGACGAGTTGCGCCGCACCTGGGAGCTCGGCGCGCCCCGATCGGGCGCCGAGGCGAGCCTGATCGCCCGGCTAACGGAGGCGCGCGATGCACTGAACGCCCACCCGGCGCGGTTGCACCACCAGCACGTCCCCTCAGGTCTCACCCCATATCAGGTCATTGGGCACCTCACGCGCCTGCGCCAGGATGGCGAGCGCCCGACGGATCTCGACCTGTCCGCTGCACCGGACTGGGACGCGGACGGGGTACGCCAGCGCGACGATCTGCTGACCGAACTCGCCCAGCGCGTCGACGATATCGGCCGGCCGGACGACCACCCCTGGCGCGGTGTGGGCCTCGAGGCAATCCTGCCCACCGACGTCGAGCGGCTGAAGCTCCGTCTCGCCGATTTGCGGGCGGCTTTGGGGGCGGCGCGCGCCGAGGCCGAGGCCGTCGGCGGCCCACTCGGGCGACAGGGCCTCGCCTCGCTTGATGACCTCGAGCTCGCCGCCGCGCTGGCCGAACGCTTCGCCGGGGCACCGACGGTTCTCGGCGACGCGGCCCTCGGCTGCGAGGCGTGGAACACGCATCGGCCCGAAATCGCCACGCTGCTCGAACGTGGGAGCGCCCACGCCGCGCTCGTCGCGGAACTCTCCGGCGCGGTACGGGCGGAGGCCTACGAGATCGACCTCACAGGCCTGCGGGCCGGGCTCGAGACCCTGCCGAAAGCCTTTCCGGCTGAGGGATTTGCCCGTGCGGCCGCGTTCGAGGCGCAGGCCCCGCGGGTACTGACCGCCGCCCGCGACCTGAAGGGGCGGCTCGGGTCTGCGGGAGCCATCGAGACCCTGAGCGACATCGAGCGGCTCGTGGCGACCGCGCGGCGCGTGGCCGACGCCCCGGACGCAAGTCCCGAAGCCTTCGCCGCGACCGTGTGGGAGCGTGGAGTCGATCAGGCAGCAGACCTCGCCGAGGCAGCTGTCACGCTCGCCCAGAGCCGTGCAGCGACCACGGGCGTCCTGAGCGAGGCTGCCTGGACGACGGAACTCGCCGCGGTTCGCCAAGTCCTCGCGGCCAAGGGTACGGGCTTCACCCGGTTCCTGTCGGGCGAGTGGCGCGCGGCCAACCGCCTCCTGAAGACGGTACTCGCTTCGCCCAACACCCCGCTGCCCGCTGTGCTCGCTGCGCTCGACGCGCTCCAGGCCGGTAAGACGGCGGTCGCGCTTCTCCAGGCCGAGGACGCCTTTGGACGGGCGGCGTTCGGCGCCGACTGGCGGGCCGAGCGGTCCCGGCCTGAGCCGCTCCAGACCCTTGTCGCCTGGATGCGCAGCCTGCGCGGCCTCGGCGCCGAACCGCGCCTGATCGCGAGCCGCCTTCCCGATCGTGCCGACCTCGAGGCGCGGGCTTCCGCCCTTGCGCGGCTGTGTGAGGGGCTCGCCCCGCTCGCGCTCGGCCACTGGGCAGATCTCGAAGATGCGAACGGTTCGGCCTTCCCGAACGTGACGGGCGTCGACCGGGCTCCCCTCGCGCGGCTGGCCGATCGCGCTGGGGCTGTCGCCGCCCTCGATGCGGGGTGCCGCGCGGTGATGATCGCGGCCGACACGACCTTTGCCCATCGCCTCGCTCTGCTCGCGCGCCTAGCCGCCGCACAGGAGGCCGCCGACGCGCTCGAGGCCGCGGACGCCCTCGGCCGCACCGCGTTCGGTCCGGCTTGGCGTGGCCCCGCTTCCAACTGGCCTGCTCTGGGAGCCGCCGCAGCGTGGATCTGGGACAACGCCGACATCCGCGAGCAAGCCGCTCGCGTCCCGGACCGAGCCGCATTGGCCAAGCAGGCGGAGAAGGCCGCGGCCGAGGCCAGTCGCTTGTCCGCCGGCCTCGATGCGCTCTTCGTGGAGCTGAGGCTCGACGTGGTCGCGCTCTTCGCCCACGCAAGTGCGGCGGCGATCCCAATGGAGGCGCTAGCTGCTGGTCTCGCGCGCTGGGTCGCGGGGATCGAGGGCCTGTCGAAGTGGGTCGCCTACCGCGAGCGCGCCAATCGCGCCCGGGACCTTGGGCTCGGGGAGCTGGTCGACCGGCTGGCCGACGGCCGCCTCGCGCCGGACACCGCCCGGCCAGCCTTCGAGATGGCCTACTTCGAGGCGCTGTTTCGCAGGCTCGCAAAGGAAGATCCGGCGCTCGCCCGCTTCGACGGCGAACTGCACGGGCGACTGGCCGCTCAGTTCGCCGATCTGGACCGGCAGCGCATCGCCTTGGCGAGCGTCGAGGTGGCCCGCGCCCACCACCGACGCATCCCCAAGGTGGCAGGCGGAGTCGGGCCGCTCGGCGTCTTGAGGGCCGAGATGGCGCGCAAGCGCGGGCACATGCCGATCCGGCAGCTCGTGCAGCGCGCCGCCCCCGCGATCCAGGCGCTCAAACCCGTCTTGATGATGAGCCCGCTCTCGGTAGCGCAGTTCCTGCCGCCCGGAGTGATCGAGTTCGACCTCCTCGTGATGGACGAAGCGAGCCAAATCCAGCCGGTTGACGCGCTCGGCGCCATCGCCCGCGCGCGCCAAGTCGTCGTGGTCGGTGACGAGAAGCAGCTGCCGCCGACCCGCTTCTTCGCCAAGATGACCGGCGGAACGGGCGACGAGGACGACGACGGCACTGCGCAGGTCGCCGACGTCGAGAGCGTACTCGGCCTGTTCACCGCCCGCGGGCTTCCTCAGCGCATGCTGCGCTGGCACTATCGCAGCCGGCACCAGTCGCTGATCGCGGTCTCGAACAGCCAGTTCTACGAGAACAAGCTGTTCATCGTGCCGAGCCCTTACACCGGCGAGGCCGGGATGGGCCTGCGCTTCCACGAAGTGGCTGGCGGGGTATTCGACAGCGGTAACACCGGCACCAACCCGGTGGAGGCGAAGGCCGTGGCCGAGGCCGTGCTCCGGCACGCGCTGGCCCACCCGAACCTCAGCCTGGGCGTCGTGGCATTCTCGGTGCGTCAGCGCCGCGCCATCCAGGACGAGGTCGAGCGTCTGCGCCGGCTCAACCCCGAGACGGAGGCCTTTTTCCAGGATCACCCGAGCGAGCCGTTCTTCGTCAAGAACCTTGAGAACGTGCAGGGCGACGAGCGCGACGTCGTGATGATCTCGGTGGGCTACGGACGCAACGCGCAAGGGTACATGGCGATGCGCTTCGGGCCTTTGAGCGCGGAGGGGGGCGAGCGTCGCCTCAACGTTCTGATCAGCCGGGCCAAGCGGCGCTGTGAGGTGTTTGCCTCGATCACCGACGAGGACATCGACCTCGAGCGGGCCAAGGGTCGGGGCGTGCTGGCCTTCAAGCTGTTCCTGCACTTCGCCCGCACGGGACGGCTCGGCATCGCGCAGACGACGGGACGCGACCACGACAGCGTGTTCGAGGCGCAGGTCGCGCGCGCTCTGCAAGCTCGCGGCTACCAAGTCCACCCGCAGGTCGGTCTGGCGGGCTTCTTCATCGACCTTGCCATCGCCGACCCAGAGCGGCCAGGGCGTTACCTCCTGGGCATCGAGTGCGACGGGGCGGCCTACCACGCGTCCCGCTCGGCACGCGACCGCGACCGGCTGCGCCAGGCCGTTCTCGAGGACCACGGCTGGATCATCCACCGGATCTGGAGCACCGATTGGTTCCAGCGCCCCGAGGAGCAGCTCGAGCGGACAGTCGCGGCGATTGAAGCGGCCAAGGTCGAACTCGACGCGCGCCTGGAGTTCGGCCGGACCCGCGCGCGAGCCGTCCCGGTCGAGGTCGTGACGATCGAGCGGGCCGACGTCGTCGAGGTGGGCTTGAGCGAACGCCCGGATGAGCAGCCCAGCCGCCTCTACGTAGAGCTGGTGCCCAACGCTCCGCGCGGCCAGCCCGAACTGCACGAGACGCCCACGGGACTACTGGCCGGCCTCGTCGAGCAGGTCGTGACGGTCGAGGGACCGGTACACGTCGACGAGGTGACCGCCCGCATCCGCCAGGCCTGGGGCCTGCAGCGCAGCGGTCCGCGCATTCAGGCAGCGGTCGAGCGCGGCGTCGAGGCGGCTCGCGCCCGCGGGGGAATCAAGCGGGACGGTCCGTTCCTCGCGCTGCCGAACCAGGCGATCACCGCGCGCGATCGGAGCCTAGCGGGATCCAGCACGTTGCGCCGGCCGGAGATGCTGCCGCCGACCGAGCTGCGCGCGGCGATCCAGGAGGTCGTGGCGGGGAGTTTCGGGGCGAGCGCCGAGGAGATCGTCCCGGCGGTCGCGCGGATGCTGGGGTTTAAAGCGACGAGCGCTCAGCTGCGCGATGTCATTGGAGCGCAGATCGAGGGGCTCACGCGGGACGGTGCGCTGACTGCACAGGGGGCACTGTTGACGGTGGCGAACCCGTCGCCGGCACCGCAGACAGTCTGAAGCCGGTCGTGGCTGATGTCATGACGATACCGGCGAGCGCCCGTCATCAACGTCCAGGTTTCGGAAGCGATCATCGCAGTCGAGGCCAGAGCACTCTCTTACCCCACGCCGTCCGACCGCTTGGAGGCAGAGGAGATTCCGAGTGGCAGACCTGACCATCATAGCTGGCGGATGCGGCCGCGGCTCAGGGACTTACGACACAGGGCTCTTCACCCTCCCGCAGGGTTTGGGCCGCGGCGTCGAGACCGTCGCCGCAGTGATCCTACATGGTGGTGTCGAAGGCAAGCAGACGATGATGGAGCAGGTCGTCACCGGTCTGCGGGAGAACGCGGCGCTACGCGGGGGCGTGGCGCTCGCCCAGACGATCGACCCCAGCAATTCGCTCGCTATCGCCGCCTCGGTCGTGAGCGTCGGCTTGACCGCGCTCGACGGGGCGCCGCGGCAGAAAGCCCTCATCGAGGTCCAGTTCGAGGATGGCGCGTCCTTCGTCGGTACCGCAGATGCGGGCGTGGCCGCGCTGATCGAGAACGACCGCCGCGTGCTGCTGCTGGCTGCCCCGCGGCTGCGGTCGCACCAGCCGATCACGGCGCAGGAGCAGATCGGCGAGTCGGTTACCGCGAAGATGCTGGCCGCCGCCTCGGGCACGGCTGGGGCGGCGGGGGCGGTCGCGTCGGGGGCGGCGAGCGCAGCCAGCTCGGCGGTCTCCAGTGCCCTCGGCTTTCTCATGAGCAAGACCAAGGGCTGAGACTTCCGACATCACCCCCGCGAGCCCGGCCGCGGCCAACGCCGTCACTATGACGGTGAACCCGGCCAGCGACACCGCGGCGTCACTCGCGGGGGCGGACACCGCAAGTTGGGCCAAGATCGAACCCGCGAAAAATCCGCGTCTAGTCACAAACCCGTACTCTCTATCCCGGCAACTCACTGATACCGCGTCACAATTTCAGCTCGGCTCGACACCCATCTGCCCCGTCCCAGACGAGGCAGATGTCGCAGGCGCGCAAACGGTCCTCTCTGCCCCAGCCCATAGCCAAGAAGGCGCGCGCCACAGTGGTGCTCGGCATCACCGGCGACGAGAGGGCCGCCCAAACGAGAAGGGGCGCTCGCATCAGCGAGCGCCCCCTCATTCACCGTACCGCGGACGGTACGGCCACTGGATCGACGAGACCGGCGTCCCCACCCCAACGAGGCAGGACGCAGGACCTTACGGCGCGTCAGATCAACTCCATCTCCAGCATGAAGGCGTCCGACGGCGGATGCCGCCGCGGCGGCTCAGGCTCGTAGGACAACTTCGTCACCCGCATGTTGAACTCCCGCGGGTACAGCCAGCGAACATCGCGCCACCCATCCTCGTACCGCGATATGAACGGAGGGCGCGGCGCCTCCGGCTGGCGGAGGCTCCACAACTGCTCCTCAAGACTCATCTCTTGCAGCAGCACCGGCCGCTTCGGCCGCGGCGGGTTGCGAAGCTCGTCACAATCCTTCGGTATGCCGATCTCGCGGCGCGCTGGGCCCAGGTTCAAGCAGGAGCCGAGGCGCGGCATCAGCGTGACCACGCCCGGATCCTGCCAGGGCCACGCGATGAGGTCGCCCAACATCAGGTCGGTTCCGGACGGCGAATTGATGGCTCGCCGCACGACCGCCCGAGGATCGTAACCCTTCACCTGATAGTGGAAGCGATGCCAGTGCAGCCAGGGCGTCCGCTTCGCCGGGCCGGTGACACGGATGGCCCGCGGACAGGCTCCATAGCCATTCCGCTCCGGCCAGTCCATCGCCCACCGGCGGAACTCACCACGTATCCAATCCCGACCACAGCTCTGTAGCGCTAGGTAGACCGCGAGGTGGGTATGCAAGCCGACCGCTGGACTATTCTCGTGACTGAAGAAGTACACGGTAGGCAGGTGCCGCTGGAACAGCCAATCGTTCACGTCTTTCGTGAACGCGGAGAACAGCGCTTGTGCGCTCCCGGCATCCGCAGCACCGAGACCACCCCACCAGATCGTGACCGCCGTCTCGCAGTGCAGCCCGCAGTGAGCCGCGAACGCTGCCGCCGAATAGTGCTCGGCGAACTCCTTCTTCTTGATGAGGGTGGACGTAGAAGTGGAAGAAGAGCCAGTGCGCGACGAACGTTCAGCCCAGCGGCTGGACGGCAGCTTCCACACGAAGGTGTCAGGACGCTGCGCCTGATACATCTGCATGTAGTCGTAGTTACTGAGCGGGTCCGGCGGCTCATCATGCATCATCCGCAGCTGATCGCCATGATACCCCGTAACCCAACGTAGGTCGAAGTGAACGCCAGGTATGGCGCCACCACGGTACAACGCCTCCGACCACGAAGCACCGTCGGGGTACTGGTTGCGGCAAAACACGGAACGGGGATTCAACGCCACGGAGAAACTCACGATTCAGTCGCGGCGCGCAGCAGTAAGTCCCCCGACGACTTCATCGGGGGCATCGCCGCACAGGCACAGGCCCACGCCGGACAAAAGGAAGGGAGGCCGCGCCTTGGAGTCAGGCGCGGTCGATTAGACTTAGCGGGGGCTGAGGCAGCGCGATCCTAGTCGACGTGCCTCAGCCCCGCACCGTCGTGTGCTGGCCCGTCAGTTCGACGACACCTCGGGCGACCCGCCGACATCCCCCCGAGCTCCAACGTCAATGCTCGCCAAGATCTCGATCAGGGGCGGCACCACGGGGGTAGAACGGCCCCGGACCTTGGGTGGTCGCGACGCGTCCAACTGGCGGTGGATGTCTAGGACTAGATCGGCCAGAGCCGGGCGATCTACGGACGTTTTCGGCGCGGCCTGGCCCGGCGCTCCCGACTTACGCTTTTTCAACGGATTACTCATGGCAATCTCCTTTGCTTGAGAGATAGAAGTACTGAGGAAGGATAACTTCAGATGAGCAGAGCACAATCATCACGCTCGAAGCGTGGACGCTCTTCGGGCTGAAGCTCACGACCGGGTACTTCCATTCAAACCGCCCCGAGGCAGTTTGGCTGGAGACCGCCCGCCAAACTGGCGGGACTCCTCTTTCAAGCTTGGGGACTGGGCCGGGGGCACAATCGCCATGAACAGCAGGATACACCTAAGGGGCGAATCTCGTACGACAACCAGCGCAGGGCCGATCACCCGCACTTTTTTCCCATGCGGGATAAGCGGACGCCGGACCTTCGCCGTTCGCGCCGTTGACGGCCCAGCTGCGTCACGCTCGCTCCGATGCTGGACGTGACGGCAAGCTCCTAGTCCGCCAGATTCAGAGCCAGCTCCCCACGAGCCCCGAGCCTCCACCGCCAGCCATGCGGGACGGGGACCGCCGGGTCGCACGCCGAAGGGCATCGGTAGCAAGCGGTCCGGCCTCGACACCGGGACGGGCCGCAGGAAGAGGCAACGGGTCGCCCCGACCTCCAGGACACTCCGCCGTCAGCCGGATCGAGCGGCGGGGAACGTCCGCGCTGGCCGCCGGGATGGCGGAAGCAGGTGCGTTAAGGCCAACCGCCCAACCCTGGTCTGCCCCTCGTGGGGTCGCACGTCGATCCGCCGGTCGACCGACGGCGTGGCTCCGAGTTCCACTCGCCCCGGACGAACGAGGCTTTGCCCGCGCCCGGCAAAGCCTTGCCTAAAGCCAAGCCGGCCTCCCTCCAACGTCCACCAAGTTCCAGGCAGGCAGCCCCCACATCGCACGGGGCACGCGGACACCGACCCGGGCAGTCCGGTGAATGTTCGTCGCCGGCACGGGAACCCGGACCCACGCCCCTGTCGGGGTTCCTGGATCACCGCCCATGCCCGCCGACCCGCGCCTCACCGATCTGCACGCCCGCGTCGCCGCCGCCATCCTCGCTCAGATCGACACCGCCGACCCCACTTCGTGGACCCCGCCCTGGCACGGCGCCGACCCGATGCCGCGCAACGCCCGCACCGGCCGACGCTACCGCGGCATCAACGTCCTGGCGCTATGGTGCGCGGCGCAGGCCGCCGGCTACGCCGACCCGCGCTGGGCGACATACCGGCAGTGGGCCGCCCTCGGCGCGCAGGTCCGCAAGGCCGAGCGCGGCACGCTGGTGCTGTTCTACAAGGACCTGCCCTGCAGCGCCCGCGCCGACACCGGCGATGCCGACCCGCCCGATGGCGCCCCCTTCGTCGCCCGCGCCGCCCACGTTTTCAACGCCGCCCAGGTCGACCCCGCCCCGCCGACCGCAGACGCCACCACCCACACGGCACCACCCGCGCCGCTTCCGGCCTTCGACATCTTCGTCGCGGCGACCAGCGCGACGATCCGCGAGGTCGGTAGCCGCGCCTGCTACGTCCCGGCCACCGACACGATCCACCTGCCGCCGCGCACCGCGTTCCTCACGCCCACGGGCTACACCGGCACTGTCGCCCACGAACTCGTGCACTGGACCGGCGCCCCGCACCGCCTCGCCCGCGACCTCACCGGTCGGTTCGGCGCCCGCGCCTACGCCGCCGAGGAACTCGTGGCCGAGCTCGGCGCCGCCTTCGTGCTGGCAGACCTTGGGCTCGCGCGCACGCCGCACCTCGACCACGCCGCTTATCTCGCCTCCTGGCTGCCGCTACTGACCGCCGACCCACGGGCACTGGCGACGGCGGCCGCGGCCGGATCGCGTGCCGCCGACTACCTCGCCACCCTGCAGAAACCGGACAATCCAACGCTCGCAGAAGGAGAACAGGACGAAGGACGCAGCCCCATCAGGCCAGACCGTGTCACCGGCCAACCATCAGCAGGCGCACGACCAGCCCGTTTGCGCTTCACACCCGCGAGCGTGGGATGAGCTCGGTGCCGCCTCTCTCCCGCCGCGTGCTTACCTCCCTGCGCCTGGGCATCTCAACGGCCGTACCGGACACAGGGGAAGCAACAGCTGTTACCCGTGCCTTCGTGCGCGTGGAGGCCGCCCTGGAGGCGCACCTTACCGCCCTGTCGGTCCTCGACCGGATCGAGGAGGCGGTGGTGACCGCCCACGGCTATCCACGTGTCCCCCTGCCGAGCGGGAGCGGAGCAACGGACTACGCCGCGGACGCCGCCACGATCATGCGATGCCTCGGCCCCGGCCCGACCGCGCGCCGGCTCACCGCCGAGTTGCGCCGCCGACAGACGACTTTCGCGCAGGCCGCGGCCGCGGCCGGCCTGGACACGGCCCGAGCGCGGGAGGCGCGGACGGCGCAGGAACTCAGCGACTCGGCCAGCCACCTCCTGCTGGCCCCGGCGGAAGAACGAGCGGACGTCGCGCTGAAGCTCGCGGTACTTATCGCGGCCGGAGAGGCGACCGCCGACGACGCGCTGACCTTCCCGTGGCTCTACCTGCGCGCGCTGCGCGCCGACCTGACCGGAGAGCCCCGGACAGAACACGTGACGCGACCTCGGCCCTGAACGCCATGCCGCGCATCACAGACGTTCTCCCGGCCACAGCAGCATCATCGTGGCCGCTGACGACGGCTGCGCTATCGCCCGTACGGCGTAGGGTTCGGCGGACACGAAGGCTTCAGGTCTACCCACGACCGCCCAGTGACGATCGGAACGCGAGGAGCTTCACGGGAGCACCAAGGATGTGGACACCCGCCCTGGCGTGTGGTCTCCCCGGTGCACCCGACCAGCCGGACCCTGAGCCTCCATGGGACGCCTCGCCCTGAACTGGACCGGTCTCGCGCTGGCCATGGTGCTGCTGGCTGTCAGCGGCACGCCGCTTCTGCCGCGCGCGCGGCAAGCCCTCCTGCTGCTCCAGGCTGCGGACGAGCCGGCGGCTCTCGCGGCCCTTCAGCTGCCGGCCCTTCTCACTCCGGACCGGATCGCGGCGGAGATCGACGGGGCGGTCGCAGCAGAGGACGAGGAGCTCGCCCGCAGTCTCCTCGCGGTCGCGGATGAGCATTGCGTGGCAGTCGCCGCGGATCGCCGCGCGGCCGTGGCAACTCTCGACGATGGATCGGCCTACAGGTCGCTCCGGGCCTTTACCCAGGGGGTTGTCTCCGGGCAGGCCGACGGGGCCGCTGGTCTTACCGGTGTCCTCCTTGCGGATGCGAGCGGCATCGGCGATCTCCGTGACATCCTGCGGGAAGGGGCCGCCTGCCTGCAGGATCAGCCCTGTGACAGGATCATCCTCGGGCTCGCCAGCGTCGGCCTCGCGGCCACCGCTGCGACTTGGGCCGGTGGCGTCGGCGCACCCGCCCGGGGCGGCCTCACGCTTCTCAAGGCTACCCATCGGCTCGGCCGTCTGTCACGACCGCTGACGGATTCTCTCACGCGCACGGTCCGCGCTAGCATCGACACGGAGGCGCTCCGCACCGTGCTGCGCAGCGGCGCGCGGCTCGATCCGGCTGCCCTGCGCCTGGTCGCAGGGTCGGCTGTTCGGCCCGCCGCGGCCGGGCGTCTGCGCCGCCTCGGTTCGGAGATCCATGACCTCTACGGGCGCACCGGCTCCCGCGGTGTCATGGATGCGCTGAGCCTCGCCCACACGCCCGAGGAGGTTGGGCGTGTGGGCAGCCTAGCGCGAAGCATGGGTGCGCGCACGCGCGGCGTGCTCCGGCTCCTCGGCCGGGCGGTCCTCGGGTTGGGCGCCGCCGTCGCCGGTCTTACGCAGACGCTGCTTGCAGCCTTTGTCTGGGTTTTCGGGTTGGCCTGCCTCTGCGAGCGGCTCGGACTCGTGATCGGCCGCACATTGTGGCCGCGTCCGGGGCGTCGGGCGACCGCGGCTCGTGTGGCTGTCGCGGGCGCGTTCATGAATCGTCCTGATCCGTGGCACCGACCGGATGTTCCGAAGGCTTGACGGCTCCGCCCCGATGGCGTCGCCCGGACAACCGGAGCGGACCCGGACTTGCTTCGGGTCCATGTGTCCGTCGGAAGATCCGGATTGGAGGATGATCAGGTAGAGACCTATCCCGATCTCTTCCCGTCACGCCTTGGTGGCTCGAAATCTGGTGCCGCCGCATCGAGACGGCGGATCTCGGCGTGCTCCTCCTCCGTGCATCCCGGCCGCAGGCGATGGGGGACCACGACGCCGTGGAGCTGCGCGCGCAGGTCATCCCAGCGCTCGTGCAGCACGCCCCAGTGGTGGGCATCATAGGTGCCCTCGAAGATCACCGGACGGATCTCGATGCGTGGAAGCGGCCGCGTGCCCTCCTGAAGGGCCGCCTCCAGGCCCCGGGCCCAGTGGCTCCCGACACGGTCGACCCGACCGACCTGCTGCTCGACGACGCCGGGGTTCCATTCCGGGTGCAGCAAGATCACGATCCGGCAGGCCTGATGCAGGTTCAGGCCCTCGCGTCCGACGAGGGATTGCGCCACGAGGACCCGCGGGTTGCTCTCCGCCCGGTTGAAGGCGAGCTGGAGGGTGCGGCGTGTGGGCAGCGCCGTGGCGCCGTTCATCAGGCGGGCGAAGCGGCCGCGCTCGGTTCCGTACTCGTCACCAAGGCGCTCCGCGAGCGTGCGCCAGAGCGCACCGGCTTCCACTGGATTGAGCGCTCCGTCGTTGTCCGCGTCACCCTCGCCGCGCTCGCGCAGTGCCGACAGCAACTGAAGAAAGGCTTCCGCGACTGCCTCGGCCGGGAAGGATGCGGCCTCGCGCGTGTCCGCTGCCTCATACCCTGAGTGAAGATCGTGACCGAGAAGCTGATCGATGGCTGCCGCCAGCACGGCCCGGTCCCCGTCGCGCCCCGCCCGTGCCGTCTCGGCGAGGATCCGCGCGTCTCGCTCCGCCTCCGGCAGGCCGCTCAGGATGAGGTCGAACAGCGACGCCCGCAGCGCCTCGCGACGCCGCTCGATGGCCTCGTACTGCCGGGCCAGCTGTGCATCGATGGCCGCCGGATCGAACGGCCCGGCGCGTCCGAGCTGCCGGTGAGCGGCGGCGGCCGCCGTGACCTCGCGCTGCTCGATCCGCCGCTGCGGCCAGGGCGCGCCGGCGTCGAGGGCGCGCAGCATCGCCCGGGCGTTGAGGAGCTCCACCATGGCGCGCATCGGGCCGGTGAAGCGGCCGAAGACGAGGACCTTCTCGCCCTGCGCATGGTAAGTCTCGATGGCGGCGATCGCCGCGAGGATCGCCGGGTGCGCAAGAAGGGCGCCATCCGCCCGGGCCGTGCGGTCGATGACCCGCTGCCACCAAGCTGCACGTGCGAGGCGCTTCTCCTCCCCGGGAGGCAGCACGTCCGCCTCACCCGGGGGAACTGGCTCGCCCGGCAGGGGGGGCGCGTCCGGATCCGGATCGCCCACCTGGATCACCGTATCCTCGGTCGCCGCCGCCGAGGCATCGAGCTGGGTCGCGATGCCGTGCCCGTTGGCGAAGGTGAGCCGGAGGCGCTGAGCGGCCGGATCGTCGCGCCCGCGCACCACGAAGGAGAGAGCTTCGGCCGCGCACACGGCTTGCCGCCAGCCGGGACCGAGATTGGCTGGAGTCACGGCGATGTCGTGCTGCCAGCGGTACGCGTCAGGGTCGCCTGCCGCGGACGCCGCCTCGCGAAATAGGGCGACGGCGGCGTCCCCGCGCTTGTCGCGCCGCAGCACGTACGGCCTGAGCGCAGTCCCGAAGGCGTCGGCGGCCGCGATGTAGGCCTCTCGCGCCGCCGCGCCGCTGCGCCAGCCGAGGCGTACGCGCCGTGCGGCGGCGCCGTACGCGTCAACGATGGGCGCGATCCGCGCGCGGGACGCCTCATCGATCCCGATGCGAGCCAGGGTCTGGTCCCAGTCACCCGCACGAAGCTCGACCGGCGTCGCCGTCAGGCTGAGGCGTCGTGCGGCCGCAGAGGTCAGCAGCGTGTTCGAGAGGAGGTTTTCGAGACCCGCGTCGTCACCCCGGCTCTTGTGCGCCTCATCGATGATGACGAGGTCGAAGGCGCCGAACCCGAGGCCGACCGCGTTCTGGAGCAGGCGGCGCGATGGGCTGCCCCGCTCGTAGCTCGCGCCCTGGTTGGCGGTCCGCCAAGCGGTCTCGCTGCCGAGTGTGGCGAAGCGCGTCTGGACTGCCGCTTCAGGCGAAGCGGCGCAGGAGGCCGCGATCGAGCGGGCCGCAGCTTGCACCCAGGTGTCGGCACGATCCGACATCGCCCTGAACCCGTATGGGTAGGCGCCGGTCGCGCTCTGTTGAGCCAGTCCCGCAAGGAGCGGCAGGATCTCGAAGCGCCAGCGCTGTGTCGTCGCCCCGAGCCGCCAGGTGACGAAGCCGTGCGAGATCAGGAGCACGCGTCGGTCGAACCAGGGCTTCGCTTGCGTCGGATCGGACCAGGCGGTGAGAAAGCCCCAAAGGCTGCGCACAACATCGGGCACGTTCGGGATGCCGCCGTGGCGCAGCTCCTCCTGCCACTGGAAGCCCAGCGTCGGCGGGATCAGGATGGCGACGCGGCCACCGGCCGCGGTGACGGCGTGCGCGAGCGCGACGGCGATGCGCGTCTTGCCCATACCGACTTCGTCGGCGATCACCAAGCCATGCGCGGGCAGGCGTTCGGCCAGGGCGCGCAGGCTGGCGCGCTGTCCCTCGTTCAGATGCGGGCCCGGTGCATCCGCGAGGATCCCGAGGTTGTCGCCGACCCGGTGCCAGCCCGTGAACGTCATCTCACGCCTCGAAGGTTGCGAGCCCGGCGACCTGCCAGGCGGTTGCGGCGCGCGCGAGGGTTTCCTCGTAAAGCTGTCCCTCTGGGCTCGCGGCGTCCCGCGCGAAATCGGGCCGGAAGGGCTCGGCGCGCAGTGCGCTGAAGGGATCGAGGCCGAGCGCACGAAAGGCCTCGACGCCGGCATCCGCGCCAGCAAGCTCGAGGGTCTGGCCGAGCCGGACGCACCAGGCCGTCCAGTCCGCCGGGTGCAGCTCCGTCTGCCGCGCGGCGATCCGCTCGATCAGGGCCATGACCTGCCGGATCGGGTAGTCGCCGGGCGCCGAAGCCGCACCGCGTCGGCTCGCGTCACTCGATCCGCCGTCGTCGTCCTCCACGCCATCGTCCGTCCCGGTCCCGTCGGTGTCGTCCGCCGGGGGAGCGGGGAAATCGGCGAGGAGCGTCCAGACTTCGTCGAGAGTGACGGGCGCGAGGGCGGTTGCGCCGACGCGGCCGTGTCCGTCGATGACTGGCACCCGCTCGGAGCGGGGCTGACCATTCTCCGTCCAAGTGAGCGTCACCTCCGGCGGGCAGGGCCCCGGCCAGAGCACCGACCTCCCGTCGCGGCCGCACGCTATCCCGGACGGGTCGAGCACCGCGAAGGTGCGTTCCGTCTCGCCGGGCGGCGTGAGACGTCCGGTGCCGTCTGATACAGATGTCCAGATCAGATGGGACACCGGTGGGACGCAGTAAGCCTCCGACCGCTCGGGCATCTCGCCGCCCGGCTCCACGCTCTCGGCCTCCAGCAGGGTTGCCTCGTCCCAGCTGATGGGCAGCGCCGCCTTCACCGGCACGCCGTTGGAGCCATTCTCCCAGATGAGCCCCTCGGGGGCCAGCACGATCCCGGCCTCCAGGTTGCCGCCGGACGGACCGGCGCGCAGCAGACCCGGATGCGTGAGATTGCCTGAGCCGAGGTAGAGCCAGGCGTCCCGGCAGCGGGGCGAGCGTCCATCGTACTGCGCGCCGAACAGGAACTTGGCGTGCAGCTCGCGTGGCCGCCGGAATGGTCCCTGTCCGGGCTTGCGCACGCTCCAGCCGGCCTCCGCGATCGCCGCCATTGCCCCCGCGACCGCCTGGCAGCCGCCAGGCTTGACGAAGAGATCGATGTTTCGCCTCGGTGCGAGGTGCCCGGCATCGGTGAGAGCCGCCACCACCTGGGCGGGAACTTGCGGCACGCCGTCACCCGCTCCGCCCTCGTAGAAGCCTGAGCCCATCGCAAGGTAGTTGCGCCGCGCCGGCGCGATCCGCGCGATGATCTGGGACAGCAGAGGCTCTGAACGGCTGTCTATGAAGCGCGGTCGCACCTGCGTCTCTACATCGGCCGCAGCCTCCCCGCACCAGCGATCGAGGGCCGCCACGGCTTCCCGCGTGAGGCGGGAGGCCACCCGGAGCGGCGCGGCATCGACCCGGTCCCGGAGGGCCTGGAGGAAATCCGACCCGGCTGCCAGATCGGCCAAACGCTGCGCGGCATCCACCTGCGCGACCTCGTCGGAGCCGATCTCGATGCAACACGCGAGGTCGAGGCTCTCCTCCAGGGTCTCGCGCGTCCAGTTGCCGGTGGAGACGACAAGACGCAGTCGCCAGCTCTCGCGGCCCACGGGGCGAAACCCGAGCAGCGCCACCTTGGCGTGCATCAAGCGATGAGCGCCGTTTGCCGGGAGCGGCAGGTGCAGCACGCCCGGCGCGTCGACGATCGAGACCCGGGGGCTGCCGGGATCGAGGATCAGCCCCAGGGCAACCTCGCCCTCGGCGGCACGGCGCCGCCGCGTCCGCCGGGTGAAGCGTTCCGCGGCGGCGTCGAGGAAGAACGCGTCGGCAGAGTAGCCGCACAGCCAGCCGAAGCTGCCGACATGCCCGTCCGGGGGCTCGAAGAGGTGCAGGAGGGCGGGGGGCTGGTCCGAGCCGAAGGTCCGGCGGTTGTCCATCGCGTCAGGCCCCCTCGGTATCGCCAGGTGTCGCGCGCAGGTCGGGTGCCAGGGCGGCGAGGTTGCGGATACGCCGTGAAATCCCCTCCGGCAGCGGCGGGACCGTCTCCTCGGGCGCCTCCTCCGGCAGTTCGTCCTCCATCACGTCCGCGGCGTCATCCGGGTCCGGATCGCGCAGGGGCCGCCCCCGGAAGGCGGTGCCCGCCAGGATGGCGCCGTCGATGAGGCGCAGGATGCGTCCGTCCCGGGCCACGAGGCGGCCGACGAGGGTTGCGGCATCCGCCTCGATACAGTCCGTACAGAACCGCGTGGCGGCTCGCCCCGGTGAAGGGTCATGCCCGGTGGCCAGGAAGGCCTGGGCCCGACTGCGCAGTAGGTCGAGTGCGGGTGCCAGGGAGGCATCCAAGGCATCGCTGAGGGTGAGCCTGCGCAAGCCCGCCGCGCCCATGCGAGCCTCGATTCGGCCAAGCACCGAGTCGCCCGGCCCCTCTCCGGCTGCGGCCTCCATTACCCCGGCAAGCGCGGCCCCCGCGTGCATGTCGGCCCAGTGAGCCGGGTCGCTGATCTCCGGCGGCCGCGTGTCCCAGGCCGTGTGACCGCCTGGCCGGCCGCGAAGTTCCTCGACGAAAGCCAGGGCCTCGCGCCGCCGCGCGCGTTCAGCCTCGGGACCGGACAGGAAGGCCTCCCGCAGGATTTCACGTGCCCGATCCGGCAGGGGCCGCGTCGGATCGAGCTCGTCCGCGATGACTTTGCGGCGAACCGGCAAGGATCCCCCACTCGCCCAAAGCCGAAGGGGCGTGCGGGCACGCGGGCAGGTGGCCTCCAGAAGGGCGAGGCCGCGTTCGGTGAGGGCGTAGCTGTTGAAGCGGCGGCTGGGGGCCGAGACGAGGCCGAGCATCGGAAGCGCGTCGCGGGTCCCGATGCGCATCGGCTGGCTCACGTAGAACGCCCGGCTGCCGGCGTGCCGAAAAGTCGGATCCTCCCCACCTGTGTGTTGCTGCAGCTTGAGGTATCCCGGCAGGCGCGCATCGCGAGGCCATCCATTTCGGGATAGGGTCAACCAGACCACCAGAGCCTCCACGGCGTTGGCCGCGGCGATGTTCGCGGGCCCGCGGCCCTCGCGGCGCAGTGTCTCGGCCAGATGGATGCCGAGCAGCGCAAGGATGACCTGCCGGCCGAACCAGACACCACCGAGGCCTGGCACGGCGCGCTCGTTGAAGAACCGGACGGTCGCACCCAGGCCGAGGGTGCGCACCCGGCGCGTCCCGCCCAGGCGCTCGCCGCCGAGAAGCCCCCACTCCATTGAACATCCGCCCCCCTGCAACTCGGCTTGCATCATGACGTGCAACCTAAGCAAGATCCAATCTTGACGGTGCAGGAAGTAAGCGCCGAAGGAAGGTCTCAGGGAAAAGTCGGATATACGCAGTTGGTGGGCCTCATTGATCTCAATATGAGCAGCAGTTGGCCGCCTGCCCGGATTTATACGTCTCCACCTCGGCCGGGCATGTCCTGTACGCGGCAGTTTCGGCCCGGTCGGTCGGTGCCGTGGCAACAATCGTAGGTGCCTTCTTCGAGCCCAGCCTGACGCAGCAGATGCGCGACGCTGACAGCATCGAACGGCTTTGTGCAGTAGGCCGAAAGGTCAGGAAACACACTACGACATGACCATGTGATCGAGACCATTCCAGCGTATCACGAAACCGATTGCAGGGCGGCGAGCGTCTTGCAGCTGAAGCCGCTGGGAGCGGACTTTCCCAAAGCCTGCTTTGGGTCAACAGCGTGGGTTAGAGGCACGCAGATTGAATATCCGAGAGGGGCGGAACCTGCACCATCTGCAGTCGCTCACCCTCGACCTCGACCGTTGGCAGGATGTTGCCAGCCGATACACGAGCCTGCTACAAATCCTCTGATGGCATGAGAGCTAACCATCTGAACTGAAAGCAGCTTTTTGTTGGCTGACCCGAGGGCCAGGATCCTGGCGCCCCAGCCATCCTTCGATGTAGTGTGCCAAGTCCCCTGTCCGGCGAAGCGATCGCCAGGAAGTGGTTACATGAATCGAACCTTGGGCCGTGGTACTTGCCAAGATCATCCGCTTCCTAGACTGCCAGACCCCGGAGCGTTGTCTTGGAAATCAGATCCAGCACAATGCGCTGGGCTCTTGATTTTTGCATCGTCTTTTTCCGAAAGCCGGCAACCACCTTTCGGGACGATGCTCCAGAACGCATGGGCGACCGGCAGTGGCCGGTCGGGCCTGCGGGAGCGTGGCCCGCGCGATCCGTTCGGCAGACGCGCCCGATAGGCGCGTCTCTGTCAGAACAGCCCGTTCTCCCTGGCGAGCTTGACGAGGTCCACCTGCGGCCGGGCGCCGATATGCTGGATCACCTGGCCGGCGGCGAGCACGCCGAGGCGGGCGCTCGCCACGTTGTCGAGGCCGCGGGCGTGGCCGGCGAGGAAGCCGGCGGCGAAGAGGTCGCCCGCGCCGGTGGTGTCCACCACGTTCGCCACGGGGGTGGCCGGCACGGCGCGGACCTCGCCGCCCTTGACCACCACGGCCCCCTCCTCGGAGCGCGTGACGAGGCCGAGGAGATGCAGGCCGCGCCCGTTGCGCTCTGCGCTCAGGGCCTTCACGGCGGCGTCGGCATCCTCCGTCTCGTAGAGGCTCTTCAGCTCGCCGATATTGGCGAACAGGATGTCGATGCTGCCGTCGCGGATCAGGCCCAGGAACTCGTCCCGGTAGCGGCCGACGCAGAAGGCGTCCGATAGGGTGAGCGCCACCGCGTTGCCCGCGCTGTGGGCGATCTGGACGGCCTTGCGGAAGGCTTCCTTGGCGGCCGGCGGGTCCCAGAGATAGCCCTCGAGATAGGTGACGCGGGCGCTCTCCACCACGGCGGGGTCGACATCGGCCGGGGAGAGGCCCTGGCAGGCGCCGAGATAGGTGTTCATGGTGCGCTCGCCGTCGGGCGTCACCAGCACGAAGCAGCGGGCCGTGGCCGGCCCGTCCGTGGCGGCGGCGACCGGGAAGCTCACGCCCGCCGCCTTCAGCTCGTGGGCGTAGAGGCCGCCGAGCTCGTCGTCGCGCACCTTGCCGATGAAGCCGGTGCGCGCCCCGAGCATCGCCGCGCCGACCGCGGTGTTGGCGCCCGAGCCGCCCGAGACCACCGTCGTTGGCCCCATGGCTTCGAACAGCGCCTCGGCCCGCGGCTCGTCGATGAGCTGCATGGCGCCCTTGCTCACGCCCTGCGCCGCCAGGAACGCGTCGTCGGTGCGCGCGATCAGGTCGACGATGGCGTTGCCTAGCACCAGGAGGTCGAGGGAGGTGGTCATGCGGGCATCCTGTCCGAGTTCGGAGGGCCTCTCGCACCGGCACCCGCGGGGGTCAAGCCGATGGAGGACGGATCAGAGATCCTCGAACAGGTCCGATAGCTGGAGCGGAAGGCCCGGTGGATCGAGGGTCAGCCCGCCCTCGGCGACGATGCGCGTCTCGATCAGGTCGCCGCCGCCGCGCCGGTGATGGACGACGAGGCGCCGCTCCGCGTCCACGATGAGATAGTGCTGGACGCTCGGGATCTGGAAGTAGCCGGCGAGCTTCGCGCCGCTGTCGACGGCTTTCGTGCTCGGTGAGAGAACCTCGACCACGACGACGGGATCAGGCACCTCGACGGCATCCGGAGCAAGGCGTGGCCCGCAATAGACGAGCGCATCGGGTTCATAGGTCGTGCACGGGTCGATGCGAACCGTCATGCCATCCGGCAACATCCGACAGGGCAGAGCTTTCCGTCCGATCGCGGCCCGCAAGGCCATCTGGACGGAGAACTTCGCATCCGCGTGCCGGACTCGCTCGGGGGACATGGCGACGACGAGACCGTCGCAGAGTTCGTAGCGCCCCGGCCGCCCCTCGGCCCAGGCCAGGAACTCGTCGACCGTCATCCGCGGCTTCGGCTTCCGTTCGGCGCTCATGGCGGGAAACCTAACACGATTCTCCCGCACGCGGTCCCCGCTACTGCAGCGCCTGCACCTCGCACTGGGCATAGGCCCCGCTCGCCTTCACGTAGGCGTTGAGCTTCTGCACGTAGGCTTCCGCGATCGGCCGGAAGGCCTGGATCTGCGCGTTGTAGGCCTTGATCTGGTCGCTGTAGGTGTAGGCCTCCCAGCCCGGGCAGCCGCCCTTGGCATCGAGGCAGGCGGGCTTCTGGGGCAGTTCGGGCTTCTGCGGGCGCTCGGCGGCCGGGGGCGGCACCGGCGCCGTGCAGGCGGCGGCCGCCGGACCGGACAGGGTCAGCGCCAGGACGAGCAGCGTGTTCCGCATGAGACCTTCCCCGCCACGCCGGGCCGATCCCGGCCCTGGCCGCATCACGGCTTGTGGGCCATCGCGCGGGCGGGAACAAGGCCGGCGGCCTCCCGCGGTGGCCGGGCGCGCTCCGGCGTGCCGCGGAGCGCGTTGACGACGGGGAGTGCGAGGCCGATGCCGAACACCCACCAGGCGGGCCGGATCGCGCCGGAGAAGTCGAGATTGGCCCCGAGCACCAGTTCGGCCGGCACGCCGCTCTTCACGCCGTACCAGGCCGTCTCGAGGAGCGCGGTGAGCAGGGCGCTGCCGAGGGCCAGCAGGGCAAGCGACCAGGGCCGCGTCGGCAGGCGCATACGCTGCATGCCGCGCCAGCCCATCAGCAGCAGGAACAGCCCGGTCCAGAACACCGGATCCGTGACGTCGATCTTGGCCTGCAGGAAGTAGTGGAGCAGGCCGAGCGCCGCGATCCCGTAAACGACCCTGTGCAGCCGGTTCCAGGCCGGGCCCATCCGGCGGATCGCCGCGTCGGTGGAGGTCGCGCCCAGGGCGACGAGGCCCGCGAGCGCCACGAAGCCGATCGTCAGGTAGAAGCGCAGGGCGATCTCGGAGACCACCTTCGTCAGCAGGAAGTTCTGGTCGATGACGTAGAGCCCGAGATGGGCGAGGGCGTAGGCGAGCGCCGCGAGGCCGAGCATACGGCGCAGGTTGATCAGCCGCGGCCAGTTCGCGATGCGGCGCAGGGGCGTCACCGCCAGGGTCGCCAGCAGCAGCCGCATCGACCACTCGCCGGTGGCGTGGATGAGCGTGGTGACAGGCTTCGCGCCGAGCGCATCGGCGGCATAGGCGTAGGCGAGGTCGAGGGCCGGCGACAGCACCAGCAGGAAGACGCTGAGCTTCAGCAGCGAGAGGCGGCCGGCGCGGTCGAGCCAGGGCAGGGGCAGGCGTGCGGATGCGGGCATGGTGCGGCGGGGCGGATCCAGGGACGGTGCCGGGCCCGGTGGGGGCCGGCGGCGCGCGGGTCTTCGTGGATGAGTGTTCGCGGCGGCATGCGCCCGGTTACCCGCCCCGGCTCCACCCGCGCGATCCGACGCGGATCGGGGGGCGCCTACCGCAGGCTCTCCAGCAGGGGCGTCACCGCCGCGAAATGCGCCTCCCAGGTCGGAATCTCGTAGCCGTCGAGGCGGCGTGCCAGCGCGGCGCGGCGCTCCGATCCGGGGGCGGCGAGGTCCGTGACCGCCCGGAGCCATCCGGGTCCGTCGAGGGGATCGACGAGGTCGCAGAAGCCGGCGCCGATCTCGCGGTGGACCGGGATGTCGGAGGCGACCACCGGCAGGCCGGAGGCGGCGGCCTCCACGATCGGGATGCCGTAGCCCTCGGTGAAGGAAGGCATCAGCAGGGCCGTGGCGCTGCGCATCAGCGCGGCGAGGCCATGAGTGGAGAGGCCGGAGACCTCGACCACGTGCTCCCGGATCGCCGGGCAGCGTTCCAGCAGGTCGATGACGTTCTCGGCCTCCCAGCCGCGGCGGCCCACGAGGACGAGGCGCGGCGTGGCGGGCCCGAGCCGCTCGGCCAGCGCCCGCCAGAGATGGAGCAGCAGCAGGTGGTTCTTGCGGGGCTCGATGGTGCCGCAGACGAGGAAGGTCGGGCGGTCCGGGGCGAGGCGCGGCCCCGTGCGGCCGAAGGCCGGCTCGACGCCGAGATGGCCCACCGCGGTGGGCGGGGCCGGCAGACCGGTGGCGGCGAGATGCTCCCGCGTGCGCGCGGCGGTGTCGGCGGAGTTCGCCAGGATCCCCGCGGCGTGCCGCCCGATGGTGCGCAGGCGCTCGGCGTGGCGCTCCGCCTCGCCGGGACGGCCGTATTCGGGATGGGTGATCGGGATGATGTCGTGGACGAAGAAGACGGCGCGCAGGTCGCGGCGGTCGTAGAGCCAGTCGAAGCGGGCGGGCCGGTCGAGGCGCAGATGCGAGCTGTGCAGGTAGAGGCTGCCCTCCGGCAGGGCGGCGATGCCCCGTCCGCGCAGGATCGTCGCGCTCGCCCGCGCCTGGATCAGCCGCCGCGCCCGGGCGGAGTCGGCTCGAGCCGGCGGCCCGGCCGATTCCGGCGCACGCGCTCCCCCGAGGCGCTGGGCGAGGCGGCGGTAGACGGCGTCGTCCTCCGCCGTCCCGTCCTCCACCCAGCCCGCCGACACCGCCTCGACGAGGCCCCACGCCCGGTCCCGATCGAGCAGGCGCGGGCCCAGCGCCGTCGAGACCAGCCCGAAGCGCGGCCCCGCCTGTCCGAGGAGATGGCGGGCATAGGCCAGATCGACCCGGTCGATCCCGGACGGGCTCGCGTGCCGCAGCCGCGTCACGAGGCGCGTGAGGTCGAAGGCGATGGGACGCTGCATCGGGTCTCCGTCGATGGCAGAGCGAGGGAGCCGGTTAACCGCCGCGACCGCAAAGGGCCAGTCCCGCGGCGGGCCGGGCCCGGGCGACAAGACGGCGCGCGGTCCCCGCGAGGGAGGATCCCGCGGGGGCCGCCTACTCCGTGAAATCCGTCCGGCTCAGCCCGTAGCGCTGCATCTTCTCGTTCAGGGTGCGGCGCGGCAGATCGAGCAGGCGCATCGCCTCGGTGACGTTGCCCTGAGCCTGCTGCAGGGCCTGCCGGATCAGGTCCCGCTCGTAGGCCTCCATCCGGACTGCCAGCGGCTGCGGACCGTCGAGGCGCGCGGGCTCGGCCGCGCCGTCGAGCCGGTCGAGGCCGAAGGCGTAGCGCTCGGCCGCGTTGCGCAATTCGCGCACGTTGCCGGGCCAGGGGCAGGCGAGGAGATCCTGGACGAGGCGGGCGCTCAGGGGCCGGGCCGTCCGACCATGGGCCTCGGCGGCCCGGGCGGCGAAATGCTCGAACAGGAGCGGGATGTCCTCCTGCCGCTCGCGCAGGGGCGGGATCCGCAGCTCGGCGACGCCGAGGCGGTAGTAGAGGTCCGGCCGGAACTGGCCGGCCGCCGCCTGGGCGCGCAGGTCGACCTTGCTGGCGCAGAGCGTGCGCATGTCGGCGGGCACCGCGGTGTTGGAGCCGAGGCGCTCCAGGCTGCGTTCCTGCAGCACGCGCAGGAGCTTCACCTGGCCGGCGAGCGGCAGCGCCTCGATCTCGTCGAGGAACAGCGTGCCGCGATGGGCGTATTCGAGCTTGCCGACCCGGCGCTTGAGCGCTCCGGTGAAGGCCCCGGCCTCGTAGCCGAACAGCTCGCTCTCCATCATCGTGTCGGGGATCGCGCCGCAATTGACGGGCACGAAGCGGCCCTCGCGCCGGCCCGAGAAGGCGTGCAGGCACTCCGCCACCAGTTCCTTGCCCGCGCCGGTCTCGCCGTTGATGACCACGTTGACGGGGGTCGCGGCGAGATCGAGCACCTCCCGCCGCAGGCTCTCCATGGCCCGGGAGGTGCCGATGAGGCGGCTCTCGATGCCGCGCGTGTCCGCGGCGGCGTGGAGGGTGCGGATGCGCAAGGTCAGGTGGCGCTTCTCGCAGGCGCGGCCGATCGCGTCGACGAGGCGCTCGGGCACGAAGGGCTTCTCGATGAAGTCGTAGGCGCCTCGCCGCATCGCCTCGACCGCCATCGGCACGTCGCCGTGCCCGGTGACGAGGAGGACGGGCAGTTCCGGGTCGCGGACGAGCGCCCGTTCGAGGACTTCGAGCCCGTCGATGCGCGGCATGCGCACGTCGCTGACCAGAATGCCTGGAAAGCCCGCATCGATCTCGGCCAGCGCCGCCTCGGGCGATTCGAAGGTCGAGACGGCGTAGTCGGCGAGCGTCAGCCATTGCTGTAGCGCCTCGCGCACCGTCTCCTCGTCGTCCACGAACAGGACCCGTGCCACCCGCTCGGCCATGACGGTTCAGCCCTCCGCTGCGGGCAGGACGAGAGAGAGGACGGCGCCGTCCGCCGCGTTGGCGGCGGCGAGGCTGCCGCCGAAGTCGCGCACGATCAGCGAGGACAGGGAGAGGCCGAGGCCGAGGCCCTCGCCGGCCGTCTTCGTGGTGAAGAACGGGTCGAAGACCTGCGCCATGTGCTTCTCGGCGATGCCGCCGCCGCTGTCGGCGACGCTGAGGCGCCAACAGGAATCCCCTTCGCGCGCCGCCGTCAATTCGAGGCGGCGCTCGGACACCTCCCGCATCGCGTCGAGGGCGTTGACCATGAGGTTCAGGAGCACCTGCTCGAGGCGCACCGGCTCGGCCCGCACCTGCGCCTCGGGGGGGATCGTGCAGCACACCGCGACCCCCTCCCCCCGGATGCGGGCCTGGACGAGGTCGAGGGCGGATTCGGCGGCGGCGCGCAGGCCCACCGCCTCCCGGTGCTCCGGCCCGGTCTTGCGCGCGAAGGCCTTCAGATGGCGGATGATCTCGGTGATGCGCTGCGTCACCTGCGTCATGCGCTCCAGGTTCCGCGCCACCGTCGCGGCGTCCCCCCGCTCGTGGAACACCGCGGTGCTGGAGAGGAAGGTGCGCAGGGCCGCCAGCGGCTGGTTGATCTCGTGGCTGATCGCCGTCGAGATCTGGCCGAGGGCCGCGAGGCGGCCCGCATGGATCAGTTCGTCCTGCGTCGCCCGCAGCGCCACGGTGGCGCGCTCCCGCTCGGCGATCTCGCCGCGCAGGCGGTCGTTGGCGGCGCTGAGGTCGCGGGTGCGCGCGGCCACGCGCCGTTCCAGGCCGAGACGCATCGCCCGCTCGCTGCGCAGCCGGCGCCGGCGCTGGTTGGCGGCGGCGAGCCCGAAGATGACCGCGAGGCAGGCGATGCCGGAGGCGAGCGCGATCAGCAGCGCCTGGCGCAAGGCGGGTCCGGTCTCGGCGAGATACCAGATCGTCCAGCCGAGATCGGCCATCCCCACATGCTCGACGACGCCCCGCACCATGTCCGGGCCGGCAGGCAGCCACACGGGACCGCTCGCGAAATCGCTCCCCGCGAGGGGCCGCAGATCGCTGTCGCCGTATTGCCGCGCGTTGCGGATGCGTGCCGCGTCGGTCTCCGTCAGCGGCCGGAGGGGGCGGTACTTCCATTCCGGCTCGCTCGCGAGGAAGACGACGCCCGCCGCATCCGAGACGAGGATCCGCTCGCCCGCCTGCCGCCACTCCCCCTGCAGCCCTTCGAGATCGACCTTGACCACCACGACGCCCGCGACCCCGCCGTCCGGGCCGGGCACGGCCTTGCCGATGAACAGGCCCGGCAGGCTGGTCGTGGTGCCGACCCCGAAATAGCGCGCGGCGCCCTTAGCCCGGGCGTCGAGGAAGTAGGGACGGTAGGCGTAGGAGCGGCCGACATAGGTCAGCGGCTCGTTCCAGTTGCTCGCCCCCCGGGTGAGGCCGTCCGCATCCAAGATGTAGATCGCGGCCACCTGCGAGGCCCGCGCGATGGCCTCGAACTTCTCGTTGACGGCGGCGATCCGGTCGGGCGCCTCCACGTCGGCGAGGAAGTCGTGCACCTGCCGGTCGAGGGCGAGCACGGTGGGCAGGTACTGGTAGCGGTCGACCGCCGCGCGCAGGACCGCCTCGGCGATCACGAGGCGCCGGACCGCCTCCCGGCGCGTCTGCTGGGTACTGGCCTCCAGGGAGACGGCGAAGGCCGCGAGCGTGACGCCGAGGGCGATCGCCGCCAGCGCCCACCGCCCGAGCCAGAGGGACCGCAGGAGGGCGCGCGGACGGCCGGTCCAGCGCGAAGAGGTGGAGGCGGGCGGGCGTGGTGCGCGCATCGGAGGCGACATCGGCGGCGGACCGAAACCCTGGGGCGTCGTCCCGAAAGGCACTATTGGCCCTCGGGGCGATGCAGGAACAACACGCTAGAGCACGATGCGGAAAAGTGGAATCCGGTTTTCCCGAGATCGTCGTGCGATCGGAAGAAGATAGAGCGTCCGGGGTCCGGCATCCGGCACGATGCTACGGCAGGATCGGCTCGTTCCGCGATGGCGAAGGCCGCCGGGGCTCCCGATGCCCCGGCGGCCTGCAGTTTCGGTGAGGCGGTCGCAGCGTCCCGGCCCGCGAGAGCCGGGACGCCGCGGCGCGGGATCAGTCCTTCATGCGGCCGTTGCCGTCGAGATAGCCGTACTTGCGGGTATCGGGCATCCAGAGCGAGGCCAGGAAAGCCACGCCCGCCATGCCAGCGACGTACCAGAAGAACAGGCTCTCGTTGCCGTAGGACTTGAAGGAGAGCGCCACGTACTCCGCCGTGCCGCCGAACAGGGCGTTGGCGATGGCGTAGGGCAGGCCGACCCCCAGCGCCCGCACCTCGGCCGGGAACAGCTCGGCCTTCACCACGCCGCTGATCGAGGTGTAGAAGGTCGCGATCACGAGACCCGTCAGGATCAGCGCGAAGGCCATCCAGGGGCTCGACACCAGGGACAGCGAGGACAGCAGCGGCACCGCGCCGAGCGTGGCCATGCCGCTGAACAGGATCATGTTGTTGCGACGGCCGATCCGGTCCGAGAGGGCGCCGAACAGGGGCTGCAGCAGCATGAAGACGATCAGCGCCAGGGTCATCACGGTCGAGACCGACTTGAGGTCGAGCTTCACCGTGTTGACCAGGAACTTCTGCATGTAGGTGGTCATCGTGTAGAAGTAGAGCGAACCGCCCATGGTGAAGGCGAACGTGATCAGCAGCGCGCGCTTGTGCTGCAGCAGGGCGCGGATCGAGCCGGCCTCCTTGTGCTTCGTGCCGTCGTGCGAGAGCGTCTCCTGAAGACCGCCGCGCAGGAGCATCGCGACCACCGCGCCGGCGGCGCCGAGCAGGAACGGGATGCGCCAGCCCCAGGCGCGCATCTCGTCGCCGGTCAGGATGTGCTGGAGGGCGAACAGGACGAGCACCGCGAGCAGCTGGCCGCCGATCAGGGTGACGTACTGGAACGAGGACAGGAAGCCGCGGCGGCCCTTGCCGGCGATCTCGCTCATGTAGGTCGCCGCCGTGCCGTACTCACCGCCGACCGACAGGCCCTGGGCGAGACGGGCGACGAGCAGCAGCACCGGCGCCAGAACGCCGATCGTCTCGTAGGTCGGCAGCAAGCCGATCATCAGCGAGCCGGCGCACATCAGCAGCACCGAGATCATCATCGAGATCTTGCGGCCGTGCTTGTCGGCGAGCCACCCGAAGATCCAGCCGCCCAGCGGCCGCATGAAGAAGCCCATGGCGAAGATGCCGGCGGTCGCCAGCAGCTGGCCGGTGGGGCTGCTGCTCGGGAAGAAGGCCGAGGCGAAGTAGATCGAGGTGAAGGCGTAGGCGTAGAAATCGTACCACTCGACGAGGTTGCCCGACGAGGCGGCGACGATGGCCTTGATTTTCTGACGATCCGACGTCTCTGCGGCCGGGGCATGCCCGAGAGCCGCGGGTGCAGCCGTGTTCATGTGCGTTCTCCCATCACTGGATGTCGGCACCGCGCCTGATGCGGGGCCGGATCGACTCGCCTCGCCACCTCCGGGTCTTCGACCTCTTGCGGGTGGCGTCGACGGGACGCGCGGGAAGGCTTTGGCAACGAAGATGCCAAGTCCGAAAATTTGATTAATCTCTGTTTGATCAATGGGTTACGTCTTGCGGGAGGCGCGGGTCCGGCAAGATTCCGCCGATGCTTCGCGGGGGGCCGGCGGAGAACCGCCGACCCGCCGCGCGCCTTCTCGCGCGGACATCCGAAGCCCGAGGCCGCGGATCGCGGAGCACCCCGAGCGGCGGGGACGACACGCCGTCGTCCGCTTACGGTAAGGCTGCCCAGCGAAGGATGCGTCGCGGAAACGTCCGAGCGAACCCGCTGGCCCCTCCCCTCTCGAACCGGGTGATTGCACTCGGCGATCGGGGGCAGTCTCGGTGGTCATTCCGGGGCGCCGAGGGCGGCCCTGGAATCCATAAACACCGCGCATCCTCGCCGATCCGCTTCGGTGTCCATGGATCTGAGGCTCCGCTCCACGGCTCGGCGGCCTATGCCCCCTCCCCTCTCGGGTCGGGGGCCTGATCGGCTGTGGTTGCGCGGTGGTTTCGGCTGAGGCTGTGCTCGAACGACGAACGGCCCGTCCTTTTGAGGGACGGGCCGTCGGCTTCGGTGATGCTGTGCTGTTCGCATTTGGTTGCGGGGACAGGATTTGAACCTGTGACCTTCAGGTTATGAGCCTGACGAGCTACCGGGCTGCTCCACCCCGCGCCGGGTGCTGTGAGATCGTGTTGAGGGTTTGTGTTTGTTTGCGTTGAGCGG
>CANEZL010000053.1 GCA_947444195.1 Methylobacteriaceae bacterium
CGCATAGGTTTTCCAGAGATAATCGCGCTCGCTGTCGGTGACCATTTCGAGCGTCAATTCGTCGTGATTGCGCAGGAAGATCGCCCACTGGCAGTTGTCCGGGATGTCCGGCGTCTGCCGCAGGATGTCGGTGATCGGGTGCCGGTCCTCGCGGGCGATCGCCATGTACATGCGCGGCATCAGCGGGAAGTGGAATGCCATGTGGCACTCGTCGCCGTCGCCGAAATACTGCGCCGTCTCCTCCGGCCACTGGTTGGCTTCCGCGAGCAGCATGCGGTCGGGGTAGCTCGCGTCGAGCGCCGCGCGGATCTTCTTGATGACGTCGTGGGTCTCGGAGAGGTTCTCGCAGTTCGTGCCGTCGCGCTCGATCAGGTAGGGGATCGCGTCGAGGCGCAGGCCGTCGACGCCCATGTCGAGCCAGTAGCGCATCGTCTCGATGACCGCTTCGAGAACCTTGGGGTTGTCGAAGTTCAGGTCCGGCTGGTGGCTGTAGAAGCGGTGCCAGAAATACTGCTTGGCGACCGGGTCCCAGGTCCAGTTCGAGACCTCGGTGTCGAGGAAGATGATGCGCGTGTCGCCGTAGGGCTCGTCGGTGTCCGACCAGACGTAGAAGTCGCGCTCGGGGCTGCCGGGAGGCGCCTCGCGGGCGCGCTGGAACCAGGGATGCTGGTCCGAGGTGTGGTTGATGACGAGTTCGGTGATGACGCGCAGGCCCCGCGCATGCGCCGCCTCCACGAAGGCCTTGAAGTCGTCCATGGTGCCGTAGGACGGGTTGACGTCCCCGTAATCGGCGATGTCGTAGCCATCGTCCCGCAGGGGCGAGGGATAGAACGGCATCAGCCAGATCGCGGTCACGCCGAGATCGCGCACGTAGTCGAGGCGTTGCGTCAGCCCGACGAAGTCGCCGATCCCGTCGTTGTTCGAGTCGAAGAACGACTTGACGTGGATCTGGTAGATGATGGCGTCACGGTACCATTGCGGGTCGCTGCGATCGATCATCGCGTCGCTGCCTCATGAATTCGGGCGGGGCTGGGCCTGTCGCACCGGACGGAGCCGGTGCGTGGACGGGGTCGATGCCGGGGCACGGCATCATCCCGGCGACAGCATGGCGGGGTGGTCCGCGTCCGTGTCTGGTCGCACGCGGCGTGTCATGCCGCAACCCGGCGCGGCACGCGAAGGCGCCAGATCAGGCACGACCTGTCGGAGGGATCGAGGGCGATCCGGTGCGACTTGCCGCGCAGCTCGAACCGGTAGCCGAGCAGCAGATCCTCCACCTCCACCGCGCCGTCGTCGGGCAGGCCGAACAGCCACAGGGGCACCTCGTAGGTGCATTCCTGGCGGCTCCTCGGGTCGAGGTTGACCATGGTGAAGATGCAGTTGTCGCGCTCGGGCGTCATCTTCGCGTAGGCGATGATGTTCTCGTTGTAGGCGCCGGTGAAGACCACGTTGCGGAAGTCCCACAGGGCGGGGTTCTCGCGCCGGATGCGGTTGAGCTTGATGATGTGCTCGCGGATGTTCCCGGGCCGGTGGTAGTCCCAGGCCTTCAGCTCGTACTTCTCCGAGTTCAGATACTCCTCCTTGCCCGGATAAGGCGCGGCCTCGCACATCTCGAAGCCGTTGTAGATGCCGTAGACCGAGGACAGGGTCGCGGCCAGCGTCGCGCGAACGATGAAGCCCGGCCGCCCGCTGGTCTGGAGGTAGTAGGGATTGATGTCGGGCGTGTTGGCGAAGAAGTTCGGCCGGTAGTACTCGCCCATCTCGCCCGCGAGTTCGAGGGCGTACTCGGTGAGTTCCTGCTTCGTGTTGCGCCAGGTGAAGTAGGTGTAGCTCTGCTGGTAGCCGGCCTTGGCGAGCTTCTTCATCATCTTCGGCCGGGTGAACGCCTCGGCGAGGAAGATCGCGTCCGGATAATGGCCGTTCACCTCGCGGATCACCCATTCCCAGAACGGGATCGGCTTGGTGTGCGGATTGTCGACCCGGAAGATGCGCACGCCGCGGGCGCACCAGCCGAGCAGGATGTCGCGCAGCTCGATCCAGAGGGAGGGCAGCGCGCCCCCGTAGAAATGGACGTTCGAGATGTCCTCGTACTTCTTCGGCGGGTTCTCGGCGAATTTGAGCGTGCCGTCGGGGCGCCACTCGAACCACTCGGGATGGTCCTTGATCCAGGGATGGTCCGGCGAGCACTGGATCGCGAAGTCGAGGGCGATCTCCATGCCGTAGGCGTGGCTCGCGGCCACGAGCTGCTCGAAATCCTCGAACGTGCCGAGATCGGGATGCACGGCCTCGTGCCCGCCTTCCGCGGCGCCCACGGCGTAGACCGAGCCCACATCGCCGGCTTGCGCCTTCAGGGTGTTGTTCTTGCCCTTGCGGTTGGTCCGCCCGACCGGATGGATCGGGGTGAAGTACAGGACGTCGAAGCCGAGTTCGCGGATCTCGGGGAGTCGCCGGATCACGTCCTGGAAGGTGCCGTGGCGGTTGACGTCCATGGATTGCGAGCGCGGGAAGATCTCGTACCAGGCCGAGAACCGGGCCGCGAGGCGATCGGCGATCACCGGGAGCACCACGGGATAGCGCGACAAGTTCACCCGCTCCGCGTGGGCCCGCACGAGCCTCGTGGAATCCGGCTGGAGGATCCGGTCGAGCTGGGCGGCGGAGCCCGTCTCCTCGGCGGCCAGCGCCGAGACGAGAGCGGCGAGCCGATCCTTGTCGCGGCCGGTGGCGATGTCGGCGGCGTTCTTCACCAGCGCCACGCCCTCGATGGTCTCCAGGCGCACGTCCACGCCCGCGTCGCGCTTCTTCAGGGTATCGCGCATCCAGGAGGAGAAGGCGTCGCGCCACGCCTCGATCGTGAACTCGTAGCGGGCGTTGCGCTCCAGGGGGAATTGCCCGGCCCAGCGGTCGTTGTCGACGAAGACCATCGGGTCGCGCCGCCACCCCTCGCTGCCGGCCACCCGCGAGAGGATCGCCGCCTCGATGATCTCGTGGCCGTCGGAGAAGATGTCGGCCTCCACGCGCACGGATTCGCCGACGACGCGCTTGATCGCCGAGCGGCCCCCGTCGAGTTCGGGGCTCACCGCCTCGATCACCACGCGGCCGGTGCCGTCCGGCCGGTCGTGGCCGGTGAAGCGGGCGACCGGGGCGGCCTCGGCCGCGATGATGCGGAGTTCGCCGGGCAGGAGATCGACGGCGCTGCCCGGGTGGAACGCGATGGGTTCGGCCTCGGGCGTGCGGTCGGCGAAGGGGCCGAGCAGGCCGCCGGCCCGGGCGATCAGCGTGCCGGCATCGACGGGCAGCGGGCGCCCTGTGGGGTTGTAGAGCACGATGACGGCGCTGCGGGCCGAGGCGTGGTGCCCGGTATCGTAGCGGATCAGGGCGACGAGGTCGGAATCCGGGGCGCTCAGGCTCTGCTGCATGCCCTCGACATTGGCGGCGGGCAGTTCCGCGCGCAGGCGGTTGATCGCGGCCACCGCGGCCGAGATGTCGATGCCGGTCTCCTGCTCGCGGGCGGCCGGCGTGGTCTCGACCACGTGCAGCTTGCGCCGGTAGCCCCACTCGTAGCCCACCGGCATCAGCACGCCCGCGGAGAAGAAGGCCGCCAGGGCGTAGCGGGCGCGCAGATGCGCGGCGACCGCCTCCGGCCCGCCCGTCACCGCGGCGGCGACGCGCTCCATGTCGTGGTTCTCGGGGAACGCGATGGAGGGCGCGATGGTGCGCAGGCGCTCGTAGTTCTCAAGGGCCCAGGACTTCTTCAGGTCCCACCAGGCGAAGGAATTGAACAGGTAGTCGAAGCCGGCGCCCGCGGTGTCCCGGGCCTGCTCGAAGGTGCAGCCGAGCGTCTCGGCGGCGAAGAGCGCCTCCGGATCGCGCGCCTTCGCGCTCCCGATCAGCGCCCGCCAGGTCTCGGCGGGCACCATGTAGGCGGCATCGCAGCGGAAGCCGCGCACGCCGAGGCCCTGCAGCTTGCCCATATAGGCGTCCCAGATCCCGGTGAGTTCCGCGCGGGACGCCTCGGCATGGTAGTCGAGTTCGGCGAGATCCCCCCAGACGGTGCGGATCGTCGGATCGTCGGGGTCGACCGCGGCGGGGCTCGCGATGCTGCCGTCCGGGTTCTTGGCGAAGAGGTCGGGCCGCTCCCGGGCGAGGCGCCCGTCATTGGCGGTGTGGTTGATGACGAGGTCGGTCATCACCTTGAGGCCGAGTTCCTCGGCCGCCGCGCAGAAGTCGCGGATCTGGTCGTCGTCGGAGCGGCCGTCCGCGTCGCGGAAGCGCGCGTCGAGTCGGTCCGGATCGGCTACGGCGTAGAGGCTGCCGGAGCCGCCGGCCTGATGGAACGGGTTGAGATAGACCCAGTCGAAGCCGAGTTCGGCGATGCGCGGCAGTTCCGCCACCCAGTCGGAGACGCGGCCCACGAGGAGCGGGAACAGGTTGTAGATGCGCGGGCCCTCGGCCCGGGGCGCGAAGGCGGCCGGCAAGGGCTCGACCAGGGTCTCGACGCCGGTCGCCGGGGCGGCCTTGGCCGTCGTCGCGGTGGTCGGTGCGTTCATGCGGGCCTCGTCCTTCGTGCGTGCCTGGCTAACGCCCAAGTGGCCGGGGCGTGCCGAAGATCCGCGCGGGAACCGCGCGGATGCGTCTGTCTAGGGACGGATCGTGTCAGTCCGTCCGTCGCAGCACCGCGAAGGGCAGGTGCCGGAACAGGCGGGCACAGGAGACCGTGCCGCCCTCGACCTCCTCCCCCGTCACCACGTCGCGCCAGCGCGTGCCGCCGCCGAGGTCGATCGCGGTGCCCGACATCGCCTCCGCGGACCAGACCGCCCCCTCCTCCACGAGGCGGGAGACGAGGCGGGGCACCGCCACGAACAGGTCGCCCGCGCCCCCCGCGCCGTGCGTGCGCAGATAGGCGATCACGTGGGCGGCCTGCGCGCCCTCGGCGGCGAGCGCCTGATAGTCGGCGTCGGCGTAGAAGTCCGGCCGCTCGGCCCGCTCGGCGAGGAGCTTCGCCAGCACCGCCTGCTTCACCCGTCCGTCCGTCCAGGCCGGCAGGAGGTCGGCGGCGGGCACGCCCGCCTCCAGGGCCCGCTCCATGGCAGGGTAGTCCACCGGGCGGCGGTTGTCGGGATCCACGAAGGAGAAGTCCCAGAACTCGGTGCCCTGGTAGGTGTCGGGCAGGCCCGGCAGGGTGCATTTCAGGACCGTGCGGCCGAGACCCGCCAGCATGCCGAGATGGGCGAGGCGCCGCGCGATCGGGCGCAACGCGCGCAGGAAGTCCGAGCCCGGCGCGATCAGGGCCTCGAACAGGCGCTTCACGGCCCCCTCGTAGGCTTCGTCCACGTTGACCCAGCTCGATCGGCGCTTGCCCTCGCGCATGGCCTTCTCGCCGTAGGCGATCAGGCGGTTGCGGAAATCCTCGATCGCGCCGGGCTCGTCCCGCTCCAGGAGTTCCAGGGGCCAGGCGCCGAGGATGCCCTGAAAGAACATCCACTGGTCGTTGGCGTCCGGGGCGGGCCCGTCGTCGATGGTGGCCAGGTGCGGCCCGGCCGTCTTGCGCCAGAGGTCCCAGGCCCCGGCCCAGGCATCGGGCATCTCGGAGAGGGCGAGGAGGCGCGTGCGGGCGTCCTCGCCGCGCTTGGTGTCGTGCGTCGCCGTGGTGATCATGGCGTTCGGCCAGTCGCGGGCCCGCGCCGCCTGGAGGGCGTGGAAATGGCCCGCGTCGATGCCGTACTCGCCGGGATCGCCCCCGACCTCGTTGAGGCCGAGGAGGCAGACGTAGCGGTAGAACAGCGTGTCCTCCAGGCTCTTGGCCATGACCGGGCCGGTGAGCTGCTGGAAGCGGCGCCGGAAGCGCAGGACCGTGCGCGGATCCGGCCGGCCGGGCCCCGCGGTCTCCACGCGGCCGAGGAGCACGTCCTGCGCGAAGTCGTGCACCGAGCGGTCGGGCAGGCCGGACCAGCGCTTGGCCTTGGCCACCGCCCCCTCGATCAGGCGCACGTCCTCCGCCTCGATCTCGGCATCCTCCAGTTCGGGCGGCAGGTAGCTGCGGTAGGTGGGAAAGCGCGCGACGATCTCGATGAGCGCCCGCCTGATGGCGTTGACGGAGAAGTCGCGGGTGCGCCTGTCCCCATCGGCCACCGCCTTGAGGTCGGCGGTGAGCACCTCAAGCTCGCTCGCGAAGCTGATCTCGAGGATCTCGGCCTTGGCCGCGCGGAGCTGGAAGCCGTAGGGCTCGTCGATCCCCGACGCCCACTCGTAGAGCCGGCGGATCTTGGCCTGCTTCTCCCGGTCGACGAGGATGCCGTCGAGCTGGTTCAGCACGTCGTAGCCGGTGGTGCCGGCCACCGGCCAGGGCCGCAGCTTCTCGCCGGGCTCCAGGATCTTCTCCACCACCACGTAGAAGCCGGGCCCGACCGCGGCCTGAAGGGCGCGTGCGTAGCCGAGGGGATCGGCGAGCCCGTCGATATGGTCGATGCGCAACCCGTCGATGCGGCCCTCGCGCACGTGCCGGAACACGGTCTCGTGGGCCCGGTGGAAGATGTCGCTCTTCTCCACGCGCAGGCCCGCCAGCGAGTTCACGTCGAAGAAGCGACGGTAGTTGATGTCGCTCGAGGCGATGCGCCAGTGGGCGAGGCGGTAGGCCTGGCTCTCCAGCAGGCGGTGCAGGGGCCCGAAGCTGTCGGGATGGCCCTTCACGCCGTTGAGGAGCCTTAGGCCCCGCGCCATGGCCCCGCGGATCGCGGGCGAGGCGGCGTAGACGGCGGCGAGCCGCTGCTTCAGTCCTTCCGCCTCCTCGGGGAAGCCGCGCCGCCGCTCCGGATCGGTCTCCGCGCCCATGGTGCGCAGGCGCTCGGAGATGGCGAGCAGTTCCGCCGAGGCGTCGTCGCCCACATCGTCCAGCGCCGCCAGCACCCGGTTGAGGATCGTCGGGTAGTTGAGCGGGCGGATCGGGAAGAGATGTTCGTAGTGCCAGACGCTGAAGGCGCCGGCTTGGGGATCGAACTTGAGTTCGAGGGTCCCCTTCTCCAGCGCCTCGCCGTAGCGGTCGCCGAGGAAGGGGATGACGAGGTTGCGGTTGGCGCCCAGCCGCTCCCAGTCGATGTCGAAGGCGTGCGCGAACGGCGACAGGGGCCCCCATTCGAGAACGGAGAGCCACCACGGATTGTCGGAGCCGCCGACGCCCATGTGGTTCGGCACGATGTCGAGGAGGAGTTTCAACCCGTGCTCGCGCAGCCGGTCGGAGAGCCTGACGAAGCCCTCCTCGCCGCCGAGTTCCGGGTTGATCGCGCCGTGGTCGACGATGTCGTAGCCGTGGGTCGAGCCCGGCCGCGCCCGTTGCAGGGGCGAGGCGTAGACGTGGCTGATGCCGAGCTTGGCCAGGTACGGGACGATGCGCTCCGCGTCCGCGAAGGTGAAGTCCCGGTGGAACTGGAGCCGGTAGGTCGCCCGCGGCGGCGGCGCGTTGAGGCGCGCGGCGCCCGAATGGGGGCCGCGTTCCTCCGCCGACAGGGAGGCGGCGAGCTTGGCGAGCGGCCCGCCCGGCTCGGCGATGGCGGCGAGGTCGCGGTCGAGCTTGCGCCGCCAGTTCGGATAGCCCTCGGTGGAGCCCGGCACGTTGGCCTGGGACAGTTCCGAGATCACGTCCTCGTACTGCACGGCGGTGAGGATCGAGGGCGCACGGGCGAGGTAGCGGGCGGCAGCCTCGAAGGGCGCCTGATCCGGCGGCTCGGAGCCCGGCACGAGCTGCTCGCCCGCGAGCGCCTCGCTGAGGCGGCGGCGCTCGACGACGCGCTCGGCGCGCTCGGCCTCGGCCCGGTCCTGATCGTAGAGGCCGAGCGCCTGACGCGTGTCGGTGTCGACGCCGCGCCACCAGCCCACGAAGGTCGGCAGGTCGTGGGTGGTGATGGCGGTGAGCGCGTCGCGCGGGTAGGCGCCGGGCGCCTTGAAGCGCCCGTCATGCTCGCGCTCGAAGGCGAGGATGCGGTAGCTCAGGATGCCGGTGCGCATCAGCGCGTCGGAGAAGCCCGCGGGCGCGGTGCCGAGATCCTCGGCGATGACGATGCACTTGTTGCGGTGGCTCTCCAGGCGCAGCACCGCGAGCATCGGCTCGAAGGGCATCGCGACGTAGGCGCCGTCATGGGCCGAGCCGCCGAGCGGGATCAGGAACAGGCGGGCGAGCTGGAAGGCGTGGTCGATGCGGATCGCGCCGGCATGGCGCATGTTGGCCTGGACGAGCGCCCGGAAGGCGGCGAGCCCGTCGCGCTCCATCGCGAGCGGATCGAAGGCCGGCAGGCCCCAATCCTGGCCCTTCGGCGCCAGGAGGTCGGGGGGCGCGCCGATGGAGACGCCGTTGGCGAAGCGCTCCGGGTGCGACCAGATCTCGGAGCCGCCCCGGTCGGCGCCCACCGCGAGGTCCCGGTAGAGGCCGATGCGCATGCCGGCATCCAGCGCCGCCGCGGAGGCGGCCGCGAGCTGGCGGTCGGCGAGGTATTGCAGCCAGGCGTGGAAGCTCACGGCCTCCGCCTGCTCCCGCTCGAAGGCCCGCACCGCCTCCGTGCCGGCCCGGCGGTACGCCTCCGGCCAGTCGCCGAGCCAGTGGGCGCCCCGCGCCTTGAAGTGGGCCGACAGGGCCTCGAAGGTGGCATGGGCCTGGAGGTTCTCGCCGCCGGCCTCGCGGAAGGCCGCGAAGTCCGGATCCGCGCCGCGGCGGGCGGGGGAATCCTGCCAGAGGGCGTCGAGCACGGGGCCCAGCACGTCCCAGACGCCCTGATGGTCGACGAGGGAGGCCCCGCGCAGGGCCTCCACCGCGCGGGACGATTCCGCCAGCAGCGCCTCGGCCCGCGAGCCGGCGAAGCTTGGCAGGTCGTGCGGTGCGATGAACAGGGTCTCCAGGAACAGGCGCGAGGAGGGCGAGTAGGGCGAGATCTTGCCGCGGTCGGCACCGAACAGGGCGTGCACCGGGCTCAAGCCCAGGAAGGCCGCCCCGCGCAGGCCCGCGTCGCGGGCCGCCTGCCCCGCATCGGCATAGGTGCCGATGCCGATATTGTCGGCCGTGCGCAGGCCGTAGAGCTGGGCGGCGAGGCCCCAATCCGCCGCGCCCTCGTCCGCGTAGGCGCGCGGGCGCCAGCAGCGCTGGGGTGCCGCGACGATCCAGGCCTCGGCCCGCGTCTCGCCGAGCGTCACGGTGAGGTGATGGTAGCCCGGCGTCAGCGGCGGCAGCTCGAACCCGGGCTCGGCGCCGGCGACGACCGCCCGCCCCTCGCGGGCATGGCCGCGCTCGTCCAGCACCCGCCACGTCACCGTGCCGGACCCCGTCCGCACGGGAACACGGGCCGCGCGGCGCGCCTCCACGGGCAGGAGCGGCGGGATCGGGCCGTGGCGCAGGGCCTCCACCGCGCGGAGCGCCGAGGCGATCCCCTCCTCGCTGCCGACATCGAAGCCCAGGGCGGCGAGCAGGCCGCGCCGCACCTCCAGCGGGGTCTCGACGGGCTTGCCGAAGGCGTCGGTGTAGCCGCTGGCGACGCCGACGAGGTCGGCGAGACGTTCGAGAGTGCCGCTCACTGCGCAGAATCCGTCAGGAAGACGCCGGTCCAGCCCGGCAGGGATGCGCCGGTGCCGTCGGGCGCGTTGGTCCAGATCACGCGGCCGGACAGGGCATCGGGCGCGAACGCCTCGGCCCCGACATTGGCGACGAAGCGGAGGGTCCCGGCCCCGAAGCGCCAGGTCACGTCGACCACGTCGGCGCGCGGAAGCCGGGCCTCGGCGCCGCGATAGGCGGATTTCAGCAGCGGCACGACCACGTCGCGGCGCGTCGCCAGCAGCCGGCAGGTCTCGGCGAGCACGGCGGCGTGCGGCGCGCGCTCCCGCTCGGACCAGTCGAGCTTCGACGCCTCGAAGGTCGCGGCCTCCGTGGGATCGGGGATCTTCGAGGTGTCGTCGGCAAACGCCGCGAAGCTCTTGAACTCGCGCCGCCGGCCCTCGCGCACCGCCTTGTTCAGCTCTTCGTCGGGGGCGAAATCTACGAAGAACAGGAACGGGGCCGAGGCCGACCATTCCTCGCCCATCCAGAGCATCGGGATCTGCGGGGCCAGCAGGAAGCCGGCCCGCGCCAGGTCGAGCTTGGCCGGGTCGGCGAGATGGCTCAGGCGCTCGCCGAGCGCCCGGTTTCCGACCTGATCGTGGTTCTGGAGGAAGGTGACGAAGGCGGTGGGCGGCAGATGGGCGGAGGGCTCGCCGCGGGGGTGGTTGTCCAGCGTCTTGAAGGGCTCGCCCTGGTAGGCGAAGCCCTCCGCGAGGCAGCGGGCGAGGCGCTCCACGGGCTTGTCGGCGAAGCTCTCGTAATAGCCCGCGCTCTCGCCGGTGAGCAGCACGTGCCAGCAATGGTGCAGGTCGTCCGCCCATTGCGCGTCGTGCTGCTTCGGGCGGCCCGACCCGTCCCGCTCCAGCCAGCGCGCCTGGTTCGCCTCGTTCTCCAGCATCAGGTGGATCTGCCGGTCGGGGAAGGCCGCGCGGACGGTCTCGCCGAGCTCGGCCAGGAAGTGCTTCGGCGAATCGTCCTGGATGGCGTGCACGGCGTCGAAGCGGATGCCGTCGAAATGGTATTCCTCCAGCCAGTAGAGGGCGTTCTGGATGAAGTACTGGCGGACGATCGGTCCGCTCTCCCGGCCGTCGAAATTGATCCCGGCGCCCCAGGGGGTCGGGTGCCGCTCGGTGAAGAAGGTCTTGGCGTAGGCGTGCAGGTAGTTCCCGGCCGGGCCGAAATGATTGTAGACGGCGTCGATATAGACCATCAGCCCGAGGGCGTGCGCCCGGTCGATCAGGCGCTTGAGGTCGTCCGGGCGGCCGTAGGCGGCATCCGGCGCGTAGGGCAGCACGCCGTCGTAGCCCCAGTTGCGCGTGCCCTTGAAGTCGGCGAGCGGGAGCAGCTCGATGGCGGTGACGCCGAGATCGCGCAGGCTCTCGAGCTTCTTCTCCAGCCCCGCATAGGTGCCCTCGGGCGTCGCGGTGCCGACATGGGTCTCGTAGATCACGGCCTCGGCGAAGGGGCGGCCGCGCCATGCCTCGTCCGTCCAGGCGAAGCCTTCCGGGTCGATCAGCTCGCTCAGGCCCGAGACGTCCTCGGGCTGGAAGCGCGAGGCGGGATCGGGCACCACGAGGTCGCCGCCGATGCGGAATCCGTAGCGGGCGCCGGCCTTCAGGCCAGGCACGGTCGCCCGGCACCAGCCGTCATCGCTGCGGGCGAGCGCGTGGTCGGCGCCGTCCACGACCAGGGCGACGTCCTCGGCGGTCGGGGCCCAGAGGGCGAAGCGCACCCCCCCGTCCACGAACGCGCTGCCGAATTCCATGCTGTGGGCGCGCCGCATCGGGCCGTCATCCTCGTGAGGTCTGGAACGCAGGCGGGGCTCGTCGGCGCCCGTCTCTCAGCAGAAGGCTCGGGCGGGCCGCCGGTTCCCGCAGCGCAACTAAGGCGGGCGGCCGGTGCGGCAACTGGGCGAAGCCCCGCGATTCACGGTGACGGTGACGGTTCGCGCGGGGGGCGTGCCGCGATCGGGCGATCAGGCGAGGACGAAGCGCGGCCGGTCGCCCTCGGCGACAAACACCTGCACGCTGCGCGCGGGCAGGGTGAGGTCGCCGCCGGCCGGGACGCGGACGGCGCTCTCCTCCGGGACCCGGCCCGCATCGAGCGCCGTGTCGAAGACGGGGCGCCAGGGACCGCCGACGATCGGGGCGAGGCGAAAGGCACAGGGCGCCTCGGCGGCGTTGAAGAGCAGGAGCAGGCGGTCGCCCGCCTCGGCGTCGTTGCCGATCTGCATGCCGAAGGCCTGCCGGCCCTCGTCGCCCCAGGCCTCCCCGTCCATCTCGCCGCCGTCGGGCCCGAGCCAGTGCACGTCGCGCAGGGGCTCGTCGGGATCGATCGGGGCGCCGTCGAAGAAGGCGCGGCGCCGCAGGCCCGGCTGGGTGCGGCGCAGGTGCAGCAGGCTCGAGACGAAGGCGGTCAGGCCGGGGTCGGGATCTGAGGTCCAGTCCATCCAGGTGGTGGCGTTGTCCTGACAATAGGCGTTGTTGTTGCCGCCCTGGCTGCGCGAGCGCTCGTCGCCCATCAGGATCATCGGCACGCCCTGGGCGAGCAGGATCGTGGCCAGCAGGTTGCGCTTCTGGCGCGCCCGCACCGCCAGGATCGCCGCGTCGTCGGTGTCGCCCTCGACGCCGTAGTTGCGGGAGACGTTGTGGCCGTGCCCGTCGCGGTTGCCCTCGCCGTTCTCGGCGTTGTGCTTCTCCGCGTAGGCCACCACGTCGGCCAGGGTGAAGCCGTCGTGGCTCGCCGCGAAGTTGATGCTGGCGAGCGGCGAGCGCCCCGAGGGCGCGAACACCTCGCGCGAGCCGGACAGCCCCTGCGTGAGCTTCGGCAGCGTGCCGCGGTCGCCGCGCCAGAAGCCGCGGGCGGCGTCGCGGAACTGGTCGTTCCACTCGCTCCAGCCGCGGGGATAGCCGCCGAGCTGGTAGCCGCCCTCCCCGATGTCCCAGGGCTCGGCGATCATCTTCACGCCGGCCAGCACCGGGTCCTGCGCCACCGCCTGGAAGAAGGCGGCGCGGGGGGTGAAGGCCATCGGCGCCCGGCCGAGGCTGGTGGCGAGATCGAAGCGGAAGCCGGCGATGCCGTAGGCGGTGACCCAGTGGCGCAGGGAATCGAGGACGAGCTGCATCACCCGGGGATGGTCGAGGTTCAGCGTGTTGCCGCAGCCCGTGCAGTCGATCTCGCGGCCGCGGTCGGCCGGGTCGAGCTTGTAGTAGCTCGCGTTGTCGATGCCGCGGAAGGACAGGGTCGGGCCCGTATGGCCGGCCTCGCAGGTGTGGTTGTAGACCACGTCGAGGAAGACCTCGATCCCGGCGGCGTTCAACTCGCGGATCGCCGCCTTGAGGCTGCCGGTGCCGCCCTCCCCGCGATAGCGGGGATCGGGCGCGAAATAGCCCAGCGGCGAGTAGCCCCAGTAGTTCACGAGCCCCTTGTCCACGAGGAAGCGGTCGTCGGCGAAGAGCTGGATCGGCAGCAGTTCGAGGGCGGTGACGCCGAGCTTCCACAGGTGCTCGATGATGGCGGGGTGGGCGAGCGCCGCGTAGGTGCCGCGCTCCGCCTCCGGCACGGCCGGGTGGGCCATGGTGAGGCCGCGCACGTGCGCCTCGTAGATCACCGTCTCGGCGAGCGGGCGGCGCACCGGCTTCAGGGCGAGGTTCGGCACCTCGGGGGCGGTGACCACGGCCTTGGGCATGTAGGCGGCGCTGTCGCGCCGGTCGATGCGGTCCTCGCGGGCGAGCGTGCGGCGGTGGCCGTAGAGGGCGTCGTGCCAGCGGATGCGCCCCGAGACCTCGCGGGCATAGGGGTCGAGCACGAGCTTCGAGGCGTTGAAGCGGTGGCCGGCCGCCGGCTCCCACGGCCCGTGCACCCGGTAGCCGTAGAGCTGGCCCGGCAGCACGCCGCGCAGGTAGCCGTGCCAAACGTCCTCGCTGCGGCAGGGCAGGCGGATCGTGCGCGTCTCGTGCCGCTCGCCCGGCTCGAACAGGCAGAGATCGACGGCGGTGGCGTGCTCGGAGAACAGGGCGAAGTTGACGCCCCGCCCGTCGAAATGCGCGCCGAGGGGGGCCGGCAGGCCGTCATCGACGCCGATCATGCCTGGATTCCGTGGGGGTCGTCGGTTGCGGGGCCGGTCGGCGCTATTCGGCGGCCTGGGCCGCGGTCGGCGGCTCGCGCTCGACCGTGCGGAAATGCTCCAGCTCGGTCAGGAAGTTGCGCGCCCACCAATCCACGTCCTCGCGGGTCATGCGCTCCGCCATCGGCTTCCAGCGCGCCTGCCGCTCGCTGCGCGACATGTAGAGGGCGGTGCGGATGGCCTCGGCGACCTCGAAGCGGTCGTAGGGGTTGACGAGGATCGCCTCCGGCAATTGCCGCGCGGCGCCGGCGAACTTGGAGAGGACGAGGACGCCCGGATCCTCCTCGCCCTGCGCCACGATGTATTCCTTGGCGACGAGGTTCATGCCGTCGCGCATGGGCGTCACCAGGCCGACTCGGGCGGCGCGGTAGAGCCCGGCGAGAACGGGCCGGGGATAGGCCTTGGTCACGTACTGGATCGGCGTCCAGGCCGGGTCGCCCATGGAGCCGTTGATCTCGCCAACCGTCTCGTTCACCGTCCGCGCGAGCTGCTCGTATTCCGGCACCTCGCTGCGGGATTTCGGCGTGATCTGGATGTAGGTGACGTTGCCGCGCTGGTCCGGGTTCGAGGCGAAGAAGCTCGACACCGCCTCCATGCGCTCGGGCACGCCCTTCGAGTAGTCGAGCCGGTCGACGCCGATGATCAGCTTGCGGGTGCGCAGGCCCGCCATCGTCTCGCGCACGACCTTGTTGGAGGCCGCGTTGTCCGCCGCCTCCTTGAAGCCCTGCACGTCGATGCCGATCGGGAAGCTGCGGATCCGGGTGCGCCGCCCGTCCACCATCAGCGAGCCGCCGCCGAGCGGGATCGCCCGCAGGGTGTCGATGAGGTTGCGCGAGAGGTTCTGGACGTCCGGGTCGGTCTGCAGGCCGATCAGGTCGTAATCGGCGATGGCGCGGAGCAGGTCGCCGCTCGCGGGCAGCGAGTTGAACACGTCCGCCGCCGGCCAGGGGATGTGGTGGAAGTAGCCGATCGGGTTCGAGAGGCCGAGGCCGCGCAGCTCGGAGGCGAGCGGCAGCAGATGGTAGTCGTGCACCCAGATGATGTCGTCGGGCTCCACGAGCTTGGCGAGCGCCCGCGCGAAGGTGCGGTTGACCCGGCTGTAGCCCGCGTAGTCCGAGCGCGAGAAGGCGCCGAGGCCGAGCCGGTAATGCATGATCGGCCAGAGCGCCCGGTTGGCGAAGCCGGCGTAGTACTCCTTGTGGTCCTGGGGCGAAAGGTCGACCACCGCGTACTGCACGCGCCCCCGGTCGATCAGGGTCGGCTCCTCGGAGGGCTGATCGGCGACCGTGCCGCTCCAGCCGAACCACAGGCCTTCATAGGAGGAGAACGCTTCCTTGACGGCGACGGCGAGGCCCCCGGCTGCGACGGCCTTCGCCCCTTCCTCGGGGACCGCGACGCGGTTCGATACGATGACTAGGCGTGCCACGCGGCCGGCTCCGGATCCTTGAGTCTGGCGGGCGCAGCCGCGGTGAGGCGCGCCCGGAACCAGGACTTTGAGAAGAACGCGCGGAAGCGAAGCGCGATCCGTCGCCCGCGAACCAAGCGCGAACCCCCCGCCGGGTCAAGATGCACGGGCCGGCCTGTCCCGACGAAATGGCCGCGTCCACCGCGGCGGCGCCCGCCCGCGTCGGGGCCGGATTCGGTCCCTCGCGACCGCGGATTTAAGCTTGGCGGTGGCCGGAACCCCAGGGGGCGCAGACGGTTACAAGGCCGAGTGTGATGCCCGCGTGCGATGCCGGGTCCGGAACGCGGATGCGGTGCGCGCCCCGTGCGCCACGGTGCAGGAGTCGACGTGAAAATGGCTGCCAGCGAGTCTCCCCAACCAGCGACGATCCCCCCCGAGGCCGCGCCCGGTGCCGACGCCGCCGCCCGCGAGCAAGCCGACTGGCGCGCCCTGAAGGGCGACGTCGAGGGGCTGGCCGACGAGGCTGCCGAGCGCGGGCGCGGCCTCCTCGACGCCGCGCGGCTCCAGGCCCAGGACTACGTGGAGCGGCGCAAGAACGACGCCGCCCAGTCGGTGCACGAGTTCGCCCGGACCCTGCGCACCTCGACGAAGGAGTTCGACGACAAGCCGAACGTGAAGGCCTTCTTCGACAGCGCCGCCGACGGCCTGGAGCAGCTCGGCAGCAGCATCGAGACGCGCAGCTTCAGCGACTTCTACAACGAGGCGGAATCCTTCGCCCGGCGCGCGCCCGTGGCGGTGGCGGTGGGCACCTTCGTGGCGGGCCTGCTCGCCGCGCGCCTCATCAAGGCGTCGAGCCTGCCGCCGGACGGCGACGCCCGCGAAACCTTCCGGGGCTGAGGCGGCGCCATGGCCCAGGGTCCGAATTCAGGAAACACGCCGCCGCCCGGCCCGTCGAGCATGCAGAGCCTGATCGGCGACGTGCTGCGCGAGACGAGCGACCTCGCCCGCAAGGAGATCGCCCTGTTCCGCGCCGAGATGGCGTCGAACATCCGCTCCCTCGTCGTCGGGCTCGCCTGCATGGCGGCGTCCGCCGTCTTCGCCGTGGTCGCGCTGATCGTGCTGATCGGCGCCTTCGTGAAGTGGCTCGCCACCGTGGTGGGCTCGGAGTGGCTCGCCGCGCTCATCGTCGGCGGCGTGCTCCTGGCCGTGGCGATCGGGCTCGCCCTGTGGGCGCGCAGCGTGCTCTCGCTGTCGACGCTGGCGCCGACCCGCACCACCCGTCAGGTCCGTCAGGACGCCCGTGCATTGTCGGAGCGCGTATCGGGATGAGCGGCATGAACGATCTGGAACGGGAGATCGAGGAGAGCCGGGCACGGCTCGACCAGACGATCGACCAGATTCAGGGACGCCTCTCGGCCTCGAACCTCGTGGACGAGATGCTGGGCAGCGCCCGGCGGACCCCGGCCCTCGCCGAGGCCTATGACGGCGCCCTGGAAGCGGTGCGCCGCAACCCGATCCCCGTCCTGATGATCACGGCGGGCGTCGGCTGGCTCCTGCACGCCATGTCGAAGGACGCGGCCCGGCGCCGGACCCAGGTCCGCGCCGAGCGGGTGCCGGTGCTGAACACCGGCGCGGCCCGCACCTACGATCCCGACCGTCCGGCCGCCCGGCCGGAACGCGATCCCATCGACGAGACCCGGCTCTGACGCCCGGTCCCCGGACCGAGCCGCGGAAGCCCTGCCAAGGAGTTGACGATGAACGACGCTGACGGCGTACAGAAGGGCCCGGGCGGCGCGGCGCGCGCCCCCGACCCGATCCTGGATCCCCATGCCCGCTCGGCCGAGCACACGCTCAAGGCCGACCCCGAGGGCCGCCACGATCCGATCGGCCGGGCCGATCTCGATCCCCACGCACGGGCGAGCGATTTCACCCTGCGCCCGGACCCGGCCGGGGAGCACGATCCGCTGAGGGGCGTCGACCTCGACCCCCACGGCCGGCGGGCCGACTTCTCGGGTGCCGCCGGGCAGGCCCAGGGTGCGGCCGAGGACCTGCGCGCCCGGGCCGAGGCGGCCGCCGCGGAGGCGCGCGAGCGCGTCGCCGACCATGCCGGCGCGATCCAGGACAGGATCGGCGAGGCCGCGGACGGCGCCCGCGAGCGCATCCGCTCGGCCTACGGCGACGCCCGCTCCTGGGCCTCGGAGGCCCAGCAGGGCGGCATGCGCCGGATCGACGACCTCACCGACCGCGGGGTCGAGGGGCTGAACCGCGGGCGCACCGCCGTCGAGCAGTTCGTGAACGAGAACCCCCTCCTCGTCGGCGTCGTCGGCGTGGCCGCGGGCCTGCTGCTCGGCGCCCTCCTGCCCCGCACCCGCCAGGAGGACCGCAATCTCGGGCCCTTCGCCGACGAGATGCGCGACCAGGGCCTGCGCTACGCCCGCGAGTTCACCACCCGCGGTCGCGAGTTCGTGCACACCGCGCTGGATCCGGACAACATCCAGGCCGCCGCCCGCAAGGCCGCGAGCGACAACGATCCGGGCCCGGCGCCGAGCGATCCGGTTCGCCACACGCTCTGAGACGCCCTGCTCCCAAGGCAGGGCCACGACGCCCGGTCGCCCCACGGCGGCCGGGCGTTTTCCTGTGGGATGCGCCCGTGCCGCGGGGGCGAATCCGACCCTGACGCGTTGGTCCCCCATGCGTGACGAAGCCCGCCTCGGATTCTGCTGCAAGTTCATTCCCGAGGAGCCGCCGGGAACGCACGCGACCCTCAAGGCGGCCAAGGCCGCCGCGCTGGCCATGAATCTCACCAGCGCGACCATGGCGCATCTGACGAAGCTCGCTCCCGCCGCCCGCCGGGAGAAGATCGCCGGCATCGTGCTGCACAACCTCGCCGCCCTCGAACGCCAGATCGCCTGGGTCGGCGCGCGGCCGCCCCTGGAGCGGCTCCTGCGCATCGCGAGCAGCGTGCTGCCCGGCTACACCCATCCGATCGCAGCGCCGATCTACGCCGAGCCCGAACTCGCCCGCATCGTGGAGGACGGCCTCGCCCGTGCCGGCGCGGGCGCGCGGGAGCGCGGGGTGCGCCTGAGCTTCCATCCCGGCCCGTTCTGCCTCTTGGCGAGCCGCAACCCGGCGGCCATCGCCAACGGCATCGACGAGCTGGAGTACCATGCCCGCATCTTCGAGATGATGGGCTACGGCGGCGGCTGGCACCCGCACGGCGCCCACATCAACATCCATCTGGGCGCCCGCGATCCGGGACTGGCGGGCTTCCGCGAGACCCTGCCTCGGGTGAGCCGGGTCGGCCGGGATCTCATCACCATCGAGAACGACGATTTCGGCTTCGACCTCGACGAGCTCCTGCCCCTCGCCGACATCGTGCCCCTCGTCCTCGACCTGCACCATCACTGGGTCCGCAGCGAGGGGCAGTACATCGAGCCGGACGATCCCCGGATCGCGGTGATCCGGACCTCCTGGCGCGGCGTCCGGCCGATCGCCCATGTCAGCGTCTCGCGGGAAGGGCTCTGGCCGGACCAGGATCCGGACGCGCTCCCGGATTTCCCGGCGCTCCGCGCGGCCGGCATCTCGGGCCGGGACCTCGCCGCCCATTCGGACCTGATGTGGAACCGCGCGGTCAACGACTTCGTGGCGCGCCATCTCGCCTGGGCCGATTTCGAGATCGAGGCCAAGGCCAAGAACATCGCCTCCGTGGGCATCGCGGACCATGTCCGCGCCGCGGGGCGCCCGGCGATCGCGGCGGAGTAGCGGGGGCGATCCGCCCGGCCGGTTCGGGGCGCCCTACCCCTTCCGCCCCGGCCCTCGACGGCCCGGCCGCCGGCGGCTAGGCAGGGCCTATGAAGACCGCCGATTGCGACATCCTGATCGTGCCCGGGCTCGCCGGCTCCGAGGAGGAGCATTGGCAGGCCCGCTGGGCGAGCCGGCTGGCCACCGCGCGCATCGTGGAGCAGGCGGACTGGCACGACCCGGAGCCCGCCGCCTGGCAGGGCCGGATCGTGGAGGCGGTCGCCGCCGCGACCCGGCCCGTGGTGCTGATCGCCCATAGCCTCGGCGTGGTGGCCTGCGCGCGGGCCGCCCCCCGCTTCGCGCCGGGGGTGGTGCGCGGTGCCCTCCTCGTGGCGCTGCCCGACGTGGAGGAGGCCCCCGGCCTGCCCGAGAGCGTGCGCGCCTTCGCTCCCCTGCCGCGCGATCCCCTGCCCTTCCCGTCCCTGCTGGTGGCGAGCCGGACCGACCCGCACTGCGCCTACGCGCGGGCGGAGGACATCGCCTATGCCTGGGGGGCGCAGCTGGTCGATGCGGGCGAATCCGGCCACATCAACGTGGCGAGCGGTCACGGGCCCTGGCCCGAGGGACTGATGCGGCTCGCCGGCTTCCTGAAGACACTCTGACGCCGCGGGGCATAGCTTAACGGTTCGTTTACCGCGGCGCCCTCTGGTGTCCCCATGCCGGACAGGCCGGCCCGCGGGAGACGCATGTGACGCGCAGAGAGCTTCTGGAACGACTCGACGCCGCGCTCGCGGCGCTCGGAACCCGGGCGCCCACCAACTTCAACAGCTCCCTCTTCGGCGACGCCGCCCTCCTCAAGCGGATCGAGGCCTTCGAGGCGCAGGCCAGCCAGCCCGAGAAGCCGAAGGTCGCCGACTACACCGGCAACATGTTCTCGCGCATCGCCAACCGCCGGGCGGTGGGCGCCAAGTAGGCGCCGAGCAGGCGTGATACGTGCGGCTCAGCGGGAGGCCGGCTCCTCCGGAGCGGCCGCCCGCAGGAGTTCCCCCGCCACGTCCGCGAGCTTCGGCTGCGGCTCGCGGATGAAGGGGAGCGGCCGGCACACCGCCATGGCGGCGAGCCCGAAGCGGGCGGTCATCAGTCCGTTCAGCACGCCCTCGCCGAGCTTGGCCGAGATCCGCGCGGCGACGCCGAGGCCCAGCACCTGCTGGAGCATGCTCTCCCCCACCGCCATCCCCCCCGTCACCGTGAGATGGGCGAAGGCGGCCCGCGCCAGCCGCAGGAAGCCGATGAGGCCCGGCCGGCCGCCGTAGATCGTCGAGATCCGGCGCAGGAGCCGCACCGCGGCGAAGACCACGAAGGCCACGTCCACGATCGCCCGCGGGCTCAGCGCCGTCACCGCGGAGACCTGCCGCGCCGCCGTGCCGATGGCGGCGCGCGCCTGCCGGTCGAGGGGGCCGAGCAGGGCGTGCTCGGCGAGGCCCAGGCGGTCGTCCACGTCGAGGATCGCGTCGCCCAGGGTGTCGAGGCTCCGGCGCCCGTCCGCGAGCGCCGGCCGGTCGGCGTAGAAGGCCTGCAGGTCGCGCACCACCCCTTGCGCCCCGCTGTGGTCGCGGGTGGCGACCGCCGCGAGCGCGGCCTCGCGCAGATGCTCGATCTTGCGCTCGCGCCAGAGCCCGGAGAGCTCGCGCGCCACGATCGCCGCGAGCGCCACCGCGCCGAGGACGACGAGGGCCAGCGCCACCCAGCCGAGCCAGGGCGCGGCGGCGAAGAGGTCGGCGATCAGCCGCTCGACGGAGAGCCCCACCGCGATCGAGACGAGGCCGCCGATGGCGGCCAGGAGCAGCGTACCCCAGGGCGAGCGGCGCTTCGGCGCCACGGGCACCAGCGTCCCGTCCGTCGCCTCCACGATCTCGAAGGGCTCCTCGACGATGCGCACATCACTGAGCGGCGGCGGCTCGGCCGTCGCCGTCTCCGGGGATGGCGGCTCACCGGAGGGGATGCGGAAGGCGCGGGGGCGCTGGGTGGAGGACATCGGGTCGGTCCGCTTAGAGCACGATGCGGAAAAGTGGAATCCGGTTTTCCGAAATCATCGTGCGACCACAAAGAGATAGAGCATGCTGGTTCCGTGAGAAAGCAGCATGCTCTAAAGCGCTCTCGGCCGAAATGGGCACCGGTTCGGCGAAAGAGAGCGCGTTGAAACAACGGCTCTAGATAAGGGGTGCGGTACAGCTCAGGTCAGCCTGTCGCCGATCAGGAACTGCATGGCCCGGTCGAGCCGGATCTGCGGCAGGGCGCCGGGGCGGCCGAGCGGGTCGGGCTTCACCAGGGGCGGCCGGAAGCGGGGAAAGCGCAGGGAGCCGGGCTGCACCGCGCCTTCCAGCACGGCCTCGGCGCGGTCCGGCAGCGCGCCGGGGAAGATCGCGGCCTCGCTCAGGCCGTCGAAGCGCTCGCCGTCCACCACCTCGCCGGCCTCCGGCGTGCCGGCCACCGCCCGCAGGATCTCGGGCCCGTCATGGACTGTGGTCTCCCGGGTCGCCCGCACGGACGCGAGCGCCACGGTGCCCACGCGGGCGCCCGCGGCCTCCGTGCGGCGCATGGCCCGGGAGACGAGGAGGCGCAGAAGCGCGTCCAGCCGGTCGTGGCTCGTCTGGTGGAGGTGGTCGGCCTTGGTGGCGGCGAACAGGATCTTGTCGGCGCGCGGCGAGAACAGGCGCGAGAGCAGGCTGTTCCGGCCGATATTGAGGCTGAGCAGCACCGCGTCCAGCGCCTCCTCCAGCTCGGCGAGAGCGGTCGGCCCGGCATCGACGGCGGCGAGCACGTCGACCAGCACGATCTGGCGGTCGACCCGCTGGAAGTGGTCGCGGAAGAAGGGCAGCACGACCTTGGCCTTGTAGGCCTCGAAGCGCCGCGCCATCAGCCCGGCGAGGCTGTCGGGGGCCAGGGTCTCGGGCAGGTTGTCGAGGGGCGCGAAGGTCAGCGCCGGCGAGCCGGCGAGGTCGCCCGGCATCAGGAAACGGCCGGGGGGCGTCGTCGCCACCGCCTCGGGCCCGGCGCGGAGCGCCGCGAGATAGGCCTTGAAGGCGTCGCTCGCCCGCTCGGCCAGGACCTCGTCGAGGGGCGCGTTCGGGTCGAGCTGCCCGAGGAGGGCGAGCCAGGGGGCGGCGATGGCGGCGCGCCCCGTCCGGCGCGTACCCGCGATCGTCGCCCGCGACCAGGCGGTGTAGTCCTGCTCGATCAGGGCGAGGTCGAGGAGCCACTCGCCCGGGTAATCCACCACGTCGAGCATCAGCGTGCCGGGGCCGGAGCGCCAGCCGCCCGCGCGCTCGTACTCCACCTCCAGGCGGAACTGGCTGATCCGGTCGGTGGAGCGCGGCCAGCGCCGCTCCCCCGTCAGCGCCGCCATGTGCTCCTCGAAGGGGAAGCGCGGCACGTCGTCGTCGGGCTGCGGGACCAGCCGGGCGCGGCGCAGGCGCCCCTCGTGCACGGGGGCGAAGGCCGGAAGCGCGCGGGCCTCGGTGAGGTGATGGATCAGCGCCGTCGTGAACACCGTCTTGCCCGAGCGGGCGAGCCCGGTCACCCCGAGCCGCAGGGTCGGCTGGACCAGGAGGTCGCTCGACGCCTCGGCGAAGGCGCGGACGGCGGAGCCGGCGCGCGCGGCGAAATCGGAGAGGGGCAAGAGGATCCGCTCGGGGTCGGGCCGGAGGCCGAAGAAGGGGCGAAGGCGGGCGTTCTCGTGAGAGACACCAGGCGGGGCAGAGGTGGCGCGGCGGGGGCCGTGCCGCAAGGCCGCAGGCTCACGGCGACGCCTGCGCCGTGGCGCCGGAGCCGGCCGCGAGCCGGGCGACGGCCTCTCGGACGAGGTCGGGCGCGGCCCGCATCGTGCCGAGCTCCACCGCCGACATGGCGAGCATCACCGGGGCGAGGTTGGCGGAGGGCGTGCCGTCCTCCGCGAACAGCTTGAGGTCGTCGCCGGGCTTCAGCCCGACGCTGCCGGCGATGCGGGCGGCGTAGTTGTCGATGCGCTGGGTGTCCCCCGCGCAGAGGGGCGCGGGCGCCCGCAGGTCCGAGAGCGCGAAGCCCGGTGCCAGGAGGGGCAGCGCCGCCGATTCGGCGACGAGCTGCGCGGGCGGCGGCACGCGCCGGTCGAGGAGCGCCGCCGGATCGCGGGCCGGCACGGCTCTGGCGGGCGGGTCGGCGATGCCCCGGGCGATGACGGGCATCGGCGCGGCCGGGCGGGGGCCCGTCCGGGAGGTGGCCGGCCGGTGGCCCATCCGGGCGAGGGGCGACCAGGGCTGGACCCGCAGGGCGGGCCCGGCGCGGGCGACGGGCCGGCGCGGGCCGCCGCGCAGGTGCCGGGCGAGGTAGCGCGCGCGCAGGGTCTGGCCGAGGCCGCGCGTGGTCAGGCCCGCTGTGGTTGGCGCTGAAGGGACGGCGCGGGCCGCGACCGGCGCCGCCCCGCACTCCGCCGGGGCCCAGCGGCGGACGATGGCGAGCGCCGAGCGGCGCCCGTAATCCCGGTAGTAGCGCCGCAGGAGGCTGGCGGCCGCGTCCGCCCCGTCGGCGGCGCTGCGGAAGGCGGTGTGCCCCTCCGCATCGCCCCCGATCTCGCCGTTCCAGCGGGCGCGCTTGATGCACCAGTAATTGTTCAGCTTGACGCAGCGGGCGACGAAGGCCGGATCCGTCGCGGCGAGCCGGGCGACCACGGCGAAGGCGTGCGGCCGCAGGGAATCCGCCGTCTCGGCGCGCCAGTTCGAGACCGCGCGGGCGGACGCCTCGTAATGCGGCGCCTCGGACGCCGCCGGCCGCAGGGCGTCGAGGTCGCGGGCGATCCGGCCGATGCCCGTCTCCGCCCGCGGCAGCAGCGTCGTCAGCACGATGAGGGCGGTGAGGAGCACGAGGGCGCGGCCGGTTCCCGAGGTTGCGGACGGGAACGGCCGAGCCGCCGCTCTGGTTCAGATCGCCAGCCGCTTCAGCATCGCCGCGTGCAGGCGGGGGTCGCCCGCGGCGACGATGCGCCCGCCCTCGGTCGCCGGCCCCCCGTCCCAGGCGGTGACGACGCCGCCGGCGCCCTCCACGATGGGGATCAGGGCGACGATGTCGTAGGGCTTGAGGCCGGACTCGATCACGAGGTCCACCTGTCCCGCGGCCAGCATGCAGTAGGCGTAGCAGTCGGTGCCGTAGCGGGAGAGGCGCGCCTCGCCCTCGATGGCCCGGAAGCGCTCGGCTTCCTCGCCCGCGAACAGGCGCGGGTCGGTGGTGCAGAGGAGCGCCTGGGCGAGGTCGCCGCAGCGGCGGGTGCGCAGGGGCCGCTCGCCGGCGGCGTTGCGCAGCTTGGCGCTGCCCCCGTCCCCGTAGAAGCGCTCCCCGAGGAACGGCTGGTGCATCATGCCCCGCACGGCGGCGCCGGAGCGCTTCAGGCCGATCAGGGTGCCCCAGCTCGGCAGGCCGGTGATGAAGGCGCGGGTGCCGTCGATGGGGTCGAGCACCCAGACGCATTCGGCGTCCAGGCGCTCGCCGCCGAATTCCTCGCCGAGGATGCCGTGGCCGGGGAAGGTCTCCTGGATCATCCGGCGCATCACCACCTCGGCGGCCCGGTCGGCCTCGGTGACGGGGTCGAAGGGGGCCTGCCCCCGCGCCTTGTCGTCGAGGCCGAAATGGCTGCGGAAGAAGGGCAGGATCGCCCGGCCCGAGGCCTCGGCGAGATCGTTCATGAACCGGCCGAGTTCGACGACGCTCATTCAACCGCCTCCCGCACCGGCCCCGGACAGGCCGCCGTGCCACGACGAAGCCCGGCCGGGGGCCGCCCCGTCAAGCCCCGGCGCGGGCGATCCCCTGCCCGCTGGCGGGGCCGGCCTCCGCCCGCACCGCCGCCATCACCGCCTCCGTCGCGGCGCGCAGCGTCGACACGTGGTTCTCGGCCGGCACGGCGGTGGCCGCGACGGGCACGTCGTCCACCTGCCAGAGGCCGACGAGGATCGGCGTGTGCGGCATGCGCCGCTTCAGGCGGCGGGCGAGGCGGCGCAGATGCGTCGGCTCCCCCGCGATGGCCAGGGACACGATGCAGGTCATCCGCGCCGCGCCGGGATCGAACGCCTCGATCCGGGCCTGGGCGAGCTCGGCGAAGGGCACCGTGCGGACCCCGAGGCCGCGCTTGGCCAGGAGTTGGGCGAGGATCGTCGCTGCCGCCTCGTCGAGGAAGCCGCGGCCGGCCACGCAGAGCACGGCGCCGGGGCGGGTCCAGGCCTCCGGCACGGAGGGGGGCTTGGGCGCGAAGGGCACCGCGCCGGCGGGCACGCCGTCGGCCTTCGCGTCCGGCTCCACGAGGGGCGCTTCCGGCTCGGCGTCGGGCCGCGCGTCGAGCTCGGCGACGAGGTCGCTCACGCAGGTGCGGATAGCCGCCCGCTGCTCCACCGTGAGCACCCCGCGCGCCGCGTCACGGGCGGCGAGCTCCATGCCCTTGACCACGACGCTGTCGTAATAGGCCGAGAGGGAGCAGCTCTGCAGGATCAGGTCGGCGTGCTCCTGGGCCTCCTCCGCGTCGTCGGCCAGGATGCGCTGGTAGAAGTTCTCCACCGGCGTCAGCGCCGGCCGGCTGCCGAACAGCACGTCGAGGAATTCGAGCCGGTCCACGTGGCGGCCGAGCACGACGAGGCAGACGGTGAGCGGAGTGGAGAGCAGCAGCCCGATCGGCCCCCACAGCCAGGTCCAGAACAGGGCCGAGACCAGAACCGCGAAGGGCGAGAGGCCGGTGGAGTGCCCGTAGAGCATCGGCTCGAAGATCTGGCCGACCAGGGGCTCCAGCACGAGGAACAGCAGCGCCGTGGCGATCAGCATGTTCCAGCCGGGATCGACCGCCGCTGCGAGCGCCATCGGCAGGAGGGCGCAGAGGAAGGCGCCGATATAGGGCACGAAGCGCATCAGCGCGGCGAAGATGCCCCAGAGCACCGGGCTCGGCACGCCGATGACGTAGAGGCCGATGCCGATCACGACCCCGAACCCGGCATTGAGGGCGAGCTGGGCCACGAAGTAGCGGCTGAGGCGCCGGGCGGCGTCGTCCATCGCCACCGTGGTCCGGTGCAGGTCGCTCGATCCGGCGAGCCGGATCATGCGGTCGCGCAGGTCCTCGCGCTGCATCAGCACGAACAGCAGCACCACGAAGACGATGCCGAGGGTGGCGAGCGGCTGGAGCACCGGGGCGAGCACGCGCTCGGCCATCTCCAGGGGGCCGGGGGGCGGCTGGCGCGTCTCGACGATGACGGGCTTCGGCTCGGGCTCCGCACGGGCCGGGGGCGCGGCCTGCGGCTTGTCCGGCAACTTGTCCGGCGACTCCGCGTTGCCCGCGGTGTGGATCGCCCGGCCGATGGAGGCCACGTACTCGGTGAGCCGGCCGGCGGGGCTGTCGCGCAGGCCCTCGAGCTTGCGCTCGATGGTGCGCTGGTAGCGCGGCATGTCGCCCGCGAGATCGGCCACCTGCACCCCGATCAGGGTGCCGAGCGCCCCGACGACGCCGAGGGTCGCCAGGACGGTCAGCCCGACGGCCACGAGCCGCGGCAGGCGCAGGCGCCGCAGGAGCTGGACGAGGGGGCCCAGCACGAAGGAGAGCAGCAGCGCGATCGCGATCGGGATCAGGATCTCGCGGCCGAAATAGAGGCCGGCGATGATCGCGGCGGCGACGATGAGGGGCGAGGCGAGCGTCCCCCGCGGCGTCTCGGCCGGGGCGACGCGGGTGGGCCGCGGCGGGATCAACGGTTCCGCCGGTGTCGATGTCGCCATGCCCGCTCAAGCCCTGGAGGAACGCCACATGCGGCCGGGGCCCGCCGATCCTCCGGCCGCGCCCCGCCGCGCCACGGGAACCGCGGGGGTGCGGCAAACGATCCCTGCGACGACGGCAGATTCTCGGAAGCGGCTCGTCCGGCCCTCAGAACCAGCCGCGGATCCGGAAATACAGGATCGGGACGAGGGCGCTGACCAGGATCAGGCCGAGGGCGTAGGGGTAGCCGTAGGCCCATTCGAGCTCGGGCATGGCCTTGAAGTTCATGCCGTAGATCGAGGCGATCAGCGTCGGCGGCACGCCCACCACCGAGACCACGGTGAGCACCCGGAAGACGTTGTTCTGCTCGATCTGGATCAGCCCCAGCGCGGCATCGAGGAGGAACTGCACGTTCTCGGAGAGCCGGGTCTCGAACTCGTCGAGGGATTCGATGTCCCGCCGGATGGTCTCGAAGCGCTGGTCCTCCTCCTGGTGAAGCAGTTCCTCGCAGGCGCTCGCCACGTAGGGCACCACCCGTTCCAGCCCGAGCAGGCTCGCGCGGATCTTGCCGAGCGCCTTGCCGCGCCGGGCGATGCCGCGCAGGATCCGGCGCAGGGCGAGGTCGCGCCGCCGCGGCGGGCCGATCTCGCTCTTGCCGGGGCCCTTGCCGGGGCTCTTGCCGTTACGGGGCGCGCGCACGTCGAAATCGAAGATGCGCGTCGACAGGGTGTCGAGCTCGCCGCCCATGTCCTCGAGGGCGTCGGCGATGTTGTCGACGAGTTCCTCCACCACGAGCAGGAAGGTCTCGGTGCTGCTGGCCGCGCGCTCGCCCTCGGCCAGCCGCTGGGCCGCGGTCTCGAAGGCGCGGATGTCGTGGAAGCGCACGGTCACGAGATGGTCGCGGGTGAGGATGAAGCCCAGCGGCTTCAGCTGCGATTCCGCGCGCTCGAAGGTGATCATCGGCGTCGACAGCGAGAGGCTGTTCTTCAGGCGGCGCAGGCGGCTCGAACTCTCCACCTCGCTGAGCGCCCGGCGCGAGGGCACCCGGATGCCGGTGGCGGCCTCCACCGCCGCCGCCTCCTCGGCGCTCGGATCGTTGAGGTCGATCCAGACGGCCTGGGCCGGCACGGCCCCGCCGCCGGAGCCCGTCTCGGGAGCGAGCACGCCTTCCGGTCCGTGCAGGGTCAGCATGGCAGGCACCTTCCGCGGCGGATGCGCGAGGGAGCGCGGGGCGTCGTCGCGGCGTCACCGGGAGGTGCGACAGCCTTGACTCCCCGAGGGGCGGTGGCTATCTCGCCGCAGGCCGTTAGCACTCACGTGTGATGAGTGCTAACGGCCTGGCTTGAAGGCGGCATCGCGCGCCGCATCAACGCCACTTCGAGTTCTGAAGCAAGAGGGCAGACCATGAAGTTCCGTCCGCTGCACGACCGGGTCGTCGTCCGTCGCATCGAGAGCGAGGAGAAGACCAAGGGCGGCATCATCATCCCCGACACCGCCAAGGAGAAGCCCCAGGAGGGCGAGATCGTCGCCGCCGGCCCGGGCGCCCGCGACGAGCAGGGCCGCGTGAACGCCCTCGACGTGAAGACCGGCGACCGCGTCCTGTTCGGCAAGTGGTCGGGCACCGAGGTCAAGATCGACGGCCAGGATCTCCTCATCATGAAGGAATCCGACATCATGGGCGTCGTCGAGGCCTAAGTAGCCCGACCGGCCCGTTTCACCGCCCTTCGAGGCCGCGCGGACGCGCGCCTCGGGGCTCATCCAGTCATCCTTAGATCGTAAGGACCAACGCACATGGCAGCGAAAGACGTTCGTTTCTCCGCCGATGCCCGCGAGAAGATGCTGCGCGGCGTCGACATCCTGGCCGATGCCGTCAAGGTCACCCTCGGCCCCAAGGGCCGCAACGTCGTCATCGAGAAGTCCTTCGGCGCCCCGCGCATCACGAAGGACGGCGTGACGGTCGCCAAGGAGATCGAGCTCGCCGACAAGTTCGAGAACATGGGCGCCCAGATGGTGCGCGAAGTGGCCTCGAAGACCAACGACATCGCC
>CANEZL010000054.1 GCA_947444195.1 Methylobacteriaceae bacterium
GCAGCCCAGAACCTCAGGAAGCTCGCCAAGCTGATCCCGGTGCCGCAGCCGAGCCCGGCCTGATCGGCCGGGGCCACCCTCTCATCCAGCCGCCGCGCTCGTCCGACCTGCACCCGATCCAACTAGACCGCGAGTTTTTCAACGAAATCGGCGCACAGCCGAACAAGCGGCGGGCGAACTCCTGACCCCTTGCGGACATTCAACCCGCTTCCGGCGGAGGTCCGGATGGGGGTGGGGAGCCGACCCTCGCCCGTCACCCTGAAGCGGACGTTCCGCCTCCGACCCAACCCAGTCGTTCACGAGGACCGGACGAACACCCGAAAGCGGACGTGACCAATAAGCCACCAAAAGGCGGCGCCAGCTACTCCGCTGGTTGCAACCGTGTACGCTCCTCACCCGACGCCTGCCGCGCCGACACCTTCGCCCTCCCAAATTGCGCGTAGAGCGCAGGTAACACGAGCAGGGTGAGCAGCGTCGCGCTCACCAAGCCGCCGATGACCACCGTCGCCAACGGCCGCTGCACCTCTGCACCCGTTCCTGTCGCCAACGCCATCGGCACGAAGCCAAGGGCCGCCACAAGCGCCGTCATCACGACCGGCCGCAGGCGCGTGACGGCCCCCTCCCGCACCGCCTGAGGGACTGACATCCCCTCCGCCACCAACGTCCGGATGTGGTTGAGCAGGACCAGTCCGTTCAGAACCGCTACGCCCGACAGCGCAATGAACCCAACCGCCGCCGAGACCGAGAACGGCATGTCCCGCAGCCACAGCGCCGCCACGCCCCCGGTCAGTGCCATCGGCACCGCACTGAACACGATGAGCGTGTCCCGCGGTGAGCCGAGCGCCCCGAGCAACAGGATGAAGATCAGCACGAAGCAGGCCGGCACCACCACCATCAGGCGCTGGCGGGCCGCCGTCAGGTTCTCGAACTGGCCGCCCCAGCGCACCTCGTAGCCGGGCGGCAGCCGGATCTCGGCGGCGATGCGTGCCTGCGTCTCGGTCACCAACGAGCCGATGTCCCGGCCACGCACGTTCGCCGTCACCACCACGCGGCGGCGACCATTCTCACGGCTGACCTGGTTTGGTCCCTCCGTGAAAGTGAAACTCGCCAGTTGGCGGAGCGGCACGCTCATGCCCGTCCCTCCCGGCGCGGCCGGCACGCCGGTGCTCGTCCGGGCCGGAGCCGCCTGCACGGGCGGCAGCGGGACGGGGAGGTTCTTCAGTGCTTCGATGTCGCCACGGATGTTGTCGGCCAACCTGACGACGATGGCGAAGCGTCGGTCACCCTCGAAGACGAGGCCGGCGTCCTTGCCGCCGACCGCCGTGCCGATGACGTCCTGCACCTCCGCCATGCTCAGGCCGCGCCGTGCGATCTCGCGCCGGTCGACCTTGATCTCCAGGAACGGTAGCCCGACCGCCTCCTCGACCTTCACGTCAGCGGCCCCCTCCAGGCCGCGCAGGATGCCCGCGATCTTGCGGGCACCCTCGACCATGGGGCCGAACTCCTCACCGAACACCTTCACCGCGAGGTCGTCGCGCACGCCCGCGATGAGCTCGTTGAAGCGCATCTGGATCGGCTGGGAGAACCCAAGCAGCGTGCCCGGGATCAGCTTCGCCTCGGCCTCCAAGCGCCCGATCAGCGATTCCTTCGTCTCCGACGGGTCCGGCCAGGCGTCCTGCGGCTTCAGGATGAGGTAGGCGTCGCAGGCGTTCGGCGGCATCGGGTCGGCGGCGATGTCGGGGGTGCCGCAGCGCGAGTAGACGAACGCCACCTCCGGGAACTTGCTCATGGCGTCCTCGACGCCGAGCTGCATCGCCTGCGACTGCGTGATCGAGGTCGACGGGATGCGCCGGGCCTCCATGACGATGTTCTTCTCGTCGAGCGTCGGCGTGAACTCCTGGCCGAGCCGGGTCGCCAAGACCCCGGCCAGCCCCAGGACGACCACCGCCCCGGCGATGAAGGCCAGCGGCGTCCGGACCGCCCCGCCCAGCACCGGTCGGTAGGCGCCCTTGAGCGCCCGGATCATCAGGTTGTCGCCCTCGCTGACCCGCCCGGTGATGAAGGTCGCGACCATCGCCGGCACGAAGGTCAGCGACAGCACGAAGGCTGCCACCAGCGCGATCAGCACCGTCAGGGCCATCGGTGCGAAGGTCTTACCCTCGACGCCCGTGAAGGTCAGCAGCGGCACGTAGACCAGGATGATGATGGCCTGCCCATAGACGCTCGGCTTGATCATCTCCTCGGCCGAGACGCGCACGGTTTCCAGACGCTCGTCGAGGCTGAGCTTGCGCCCGAGCGCGTGCTGCCGCTCCGCCAGGTGCCGCAGGCTGTTCTCGGCGATGATGACCGCGCCGTCGACGATGAGCCCGAAGTCGAGGGCCCCGAGCGACATCAGGTTGGCGCTGATGCGGCCGACCAACATGCCGGTGGCCGTCATCATCATGGCCACGGGGATGACCAGCGCCGTGATGATGGCGGCTCGGATGTTGCCGAGCGCCAGAAACAGCACCGCGATGACCAGGAGCGCGCCCTCGGCGAGGTTCTTGGAGACCGTCTTGACGGTGGCGTCGACGAGATCGGTCCGGCTGAGTAGCGTCCGGGCCTGGATGCCTGGCGGGAGGAGCTTGTTGATCTCCTTGATCTTGGCGTCCGCGGCCGCCGAGACGGTCCGGCTGTTCTCGCCGATGAGCATCAGGGCGGTGCCCAGCACGACCTCGTGCCCGTTCTCGCTGGCCGAGCCGGTCCGGAGCTCGCGGCCGACGCCGACCTCGGCGACGTCCTTCACCAGGATCGGAACCCCGGCCCGGGTCGCCACGACGATGTCGCGGATCTGGTCCACGTTCTCGATGAGGCCGCCCGCCCGGACGACGTAGCCCTCGCCATTCCGCTCGACGTAGTTGGCGCCCCGGGTCACGTTGTTGGCCTCGATGGCCCGCGTCAGGTCGGCGAAGCCCAGGCCGTAGCCGACCAGCTTCATCGGATCGGGCTTGACCTGATACTCCTTGACGAAGCCGCCGATGGCGTCGGCCCCGGCCACCCCCGGCACGCTCTTCATCTGCGGCCGGATGATCCAGTCCTGCACGGTCCGCAGGTAGACCGTGCGCTCGAAGTCGGACTTCAGCCGCTCGCCCTCGGGTGTCAGGTAGCTGCCGTCGGTCTGCCAGCCCGGCAAGCCATCCCGGACGGGCGCACCCTCGCCGGGAGCCCGGTACTCGACCGCCCACCAGTAGATCTCACCGAGCCCAGTCGAGATCGGCCCGAGCTTGACCTCGACCCCGGGCGGCAGGGTGCTGCGCACCTCGGTCAGGCGTTCGTTCACCTGTTGCCTGGCGAAGTAGACGTCGACCTTGTCGCTGAACACGGCGGTGAGCTGGGCGAAGCCGTTGCGTGAGAAGGAGCGCAGGCTCTCAAGGCCCGGCGTGCCGGCGAGCGCCCGCTCGACCAGCACCGTGACCTGCTTCTCGATCTCGACCGGCGTCAGCGCCGGGGCGACGGCGTTGACCTGGACCTGATTGTTGGTGACGTCGGGCACCGCGTCGATGGGCAGCCGCGCGAGCGACCAAGCCCCGAAGGCGGCGGCGATGAGGGTCGCCAGGATGACCGCGTAGCGGTTGGCGACGGAGAATGCGAGGATCGGGCGGATCATGGCTCAGTCCTCCGCCGCGGCCTTGCCGAGCTCGGACTTGAGCGTGAAGGAATTGGTCGTCACCACGACCTCCCCGGGCTCCAGCCCCTCCGTGACCTCCACGTCGTCGTCGTCCGACCGTCCGAGCTTGACCGGCCGCGCCTCGAATCCCTCCGCGACCCGCACGAAGGCGTTCGGCTGACCCTCCAGGGTCTGGATGGCCGAGGCCGGGACAAGGACCCGCACCGGCTTGTCGGAAATCACGATCTCGGCGGTCACGAACGACCCGGGCCGCCAAGCCTCGTCCGGGTTGGCGAGTTCGGCGACGACGCGGGCCGCGCGGGTGGTCTGGTCGAGGACGGGCACGATGAAGACGATGCGGCCGCGCGCGGCCTCACCGGTCGCCTCTGCCCGAACGGTCACGGCCTGGCCCTCGCGGACCAGCGGCATGTCGCCGGGGCTGACCGCGAGGTCGACCCACACCTTCGACAGGTCGACGACGCTGTAGAGTTCGGTCTCCAGGTTGTCCCGGCCGACCGCGGCTCCCTGGTCGACGCGCCGCTCCACGACCTTGCCCGCGATCGGGGAGCGAATCTCCTGGCGCTCGAACTGCGCCTCAGGCTGCTTCGGAAGGGCCTCGATCTCGGCCTGGCTCAGGCCGAGGAACGTCAGTTTGCGTCGGGCCGCATCCTCCTTGACCTTGAGGTCCTGGTAGCTCGCCTGCGAGCGCAGGTACTGCTGCTCCGACGAGATGCGCTTGTCCCAGAGCTCCTTGTCGCGCTCGTAGAGCGTCTTCTGCAGGGCGGCCGAGACCCGCGCTGCCAGGTACTCGCCCTTGGTCTCGGCGATCTCGCGGCTGTCGAGGAGCGCCACGACCTCGCCCTTGGCGACCGCGTCGCCGAGCCCCTTGCGCAGCTCGACGACGGTGCCGGTGGTCTTCACCGCGATCCGCGCGGTCAGGTTGGCGCTCGGGACGACGGTGCCCGGCACGTGCAGGTGGCGCGAGAGGCTCCCGCCACCGACCTTGTCCGTGCGGATGCCGGCCTTGGCGACCTGGTCGTCCGTCAGCCTGACGAGGCTGGGCTTCTCCGGCTCCGGACCTGCCGCTGGCTGCGGTTCGGTCTTGGCGGGCGCGGCGCCACCCCTGGCGCCCGCCAGAAGGGTGCGGACCGCATCGGGGGCGCCGGGCCACCAGGTCGCAATCAGGAAGCCGCCGGCGACGGCCAGCAGCACGGGAACGAGGCGTCTGAACATGTCGGTGCCATGGACGGCCGGCCGCGCGCCTGCGCGGGTGCCGTCGTTCGAGGAAGGGACGAGGCGGAAAGCCTCAGGCCCTTGGAGGCTCGAACGGTCCCTGCAGCCCACCGCCGGCCCGGAAGGCCTCGTCCGCACGAGCGAACGACTGCCCCGCGGACGGAGCCACGGTCGCGGGGGTCTTGGCGGCGACTGGCATCACGCCCTGCGCATGCGATTGCGCGTGGTGGATCAGGTCGTCAGCATCTTGATGGGTTGCGCCCTGACCCGGTTCCGCCACCGACAACACGGCGTTCGCGACGGGACCGGACGCCTCGTGCCGGACTTCGGCGAGCAACGGCAGCACGGTGACCGCCGCCAGTAGCAGCGCGATGGCCACCGTCATGAGACGCCGCCCGAACGACACCCGACACCCACCCCCGATATGCGCCGGCCACCTCGGCGCGTCGAACACCCTTCCCTTATCCCCTCCTGGGGGATAGCATGTCAACATGGAACATACGCACGCCTCCCACTCGGACATCGTCAAGCGGCTCAAGCGCGCCCACGGCCATCTCGCCGGCGTCATCGCAATGATTGAGGAGGGCCGCGCCTGCGTGGACCTCGCCCAGCAGCTCCACGCCGTGGAAAGCGCCATCGCCAACGCCAAGCGGGTCCTTATCGAGGACCACATGGAACACTGCATCGGCGATGGGGTCGGGGAAGGCGGCAAGTCCGCCAAGGCGGCGCTGGCCGAGTTCAAGGCGCTCGCGAAGTACCTGTGAGGTCACGATGCTGAGCGTTCTCGCGAACCGGACCTACCGGCACCTGTTCGCCGCGCAGGTCATCGCGCTCATCGGCACCGGTCTGCTCACCGTGGCCCTCGGCCTGCTCGCCTACCGGCTGGCCGGGGACGCGGCGGGGGCAGTGCTGGGTACGGCACTCGCGATCAAAATGGTCGCCTACGTGCTGGTGGCGCCGGTCGCTAATGCTTTCACGGGGCAGTTGCCGCGCCGAGCCTTCCTCGTGGCCACCGACCTCGTCAGGGCCGGCGTCGCGCTGGTCCTGCCCTTCGTCGATCAGGTCTGGCAGATCTACCTGCTGGTCTTCGTGCTCCAGTCCTGCTCGGCGGCGTTCACCCCGACCTTCCAGGCGACCATCCCCGACATCCTGCCGAAGGAACAGGACTACACGCGCGCCCTGTCGCTCTCCCGCCTCGCCTACGACCTGGAGAACCTGCTTAGCCCGACGCTGGCGGCGCTCCTGCTGACGGCCATCGACTTCCACTGGCTGTTCGGGGGCACGGTCGTCGGGTTCCTGTGCTCGGCCGCCCTGGTCGTCTCGGTGGCGCTGCCGTCCCCGACGCCGCCCGCGCGCCGCGCCGGGATCTACGAGCGCACGACGCGGGGCTTGCGCATCTACCTTGCCACGCCAAGGCTGCGCGGGCTCCTCGCCCTGAACCTCGCGGTGTCGGCGGCCGGCTCGATGGTCATCGTCAACACGGTGGTGATCGTGCAGGCCATCCTGCAGCGGCCCCAGAACGACGTCGCGGTGGCCCTTGGGCTGTTCGGGGGCGGCTCGATGCTGGCGGCGCTTCTGTTGCCGCGCGTGCTCGACCGGCTGCCCGACCGCACGGTCATGCTCCCCGCCGCGGCCTTCCTCGGCGTCGTGCTGCTCGGCTTCGCCGCCACGACCTGGGGCGGCGTCATCGGTTGGCCGATGCTGCTGGCCGCCTGGCTGGCGCTCGGGATCGGCTACTCCGCCGCGCAGACCCCCACCGGGCGGCTGCTCCGGCGCTCGGCGACGCCCGGGGACCGCCCGGCCGTCTTCGCCGCCCAGTTCGCGCTCTCGCACGTGGCCTGGCTCCTGACCTACCCGCTGGCCGGCTGGCTCGGAGCCAAGGCGGGCATGCCGGTCACCCTGACGGTGCTGGGGGCGATCAACCTGTTTGCCATCGCCGCCGCGGCGATACTCTGGCCGGCCTCGGACCCGGACGTCGTCGAGCACCTGCACCCCGACCTGGGAGCGGACCATCCCCATCTCGAAGGCACCGGTTCGCGCCGACATGCGCATGCCTTCGTCATCGACGACCTGCACCACCGCTGGCCCGCGGCCAGGCCTGGATGAAGCCGGCGCGACGCCTGTTCGTGATCGCGCTGACCTTCGCCTGCGGCCCGGCCCCGGCGTTCGAGTGCCCCGACTTCCTGAGGATGCATGGCATGCTTCGGCGCGCGCAGGCGCGGTGCGCGTTCGAGCGGTTCAATCCCGAGATCGTGGAAACGGCGCGGCAGTGCTTCGACCGCATGGGTGCGCAGGCCGGGGCGCCTGCGATGCACACCGGCGCAGCCGAGTTCGACCGGATGGCTTCGCTTCGCGGAGAAGACGCCACCTGCAACCTGATCCAGCAACGATTCCCGATGGTGGTGCGATAGGTTCGTCCGCAGGTTCATCGGCTGGTCATGCGGACGATGCCAAACGTCGGACCTTGGTCGTGGCGACGCATCGATGCTAGGTGTCGCTCAGGGAGACCCGTTTTTGAGACTGCCGCTGACCATCTTGCGCCGGATCGCGACCAGCCTGATGCTGCTGGCGATGGCGGCGCTCGCGGTCAACGTCGCGGCGGTGCCGGCGAGCGCCTTCGCTCCCGTCGAGCACCTGGAATACGCCGGGCCCGAGCACAGCCACGTGCACGGCGACGGCACCGTGCACTCGCATGCCGTCTCCAAGGTCACCCCGGACGAGGCCGGCGGCTGGCCGGATTTCCCGCCGCTCAACGACCCGCAGGACCACGAGCACGAGAAGGCGGATTGCTGCGGCTTGGCCCATCCGGTCGCGCTTCTCTCCGCCGATGCCACGGCGCCCGTGCACGGGTCGCCGGGCGCGATCCTCGTCACTCGGGAATCGACGCATCCGCACGGGGTCGACCCGAACGGCCCGAGACGACCTCCAAGGTCCCTTCCGAACGCGTGAGCGCGGCGTCCTGACGGGCGCCGCAAGGCCGTGCCCGTTCGACAGGACCCCGAACCGTGACCCTTCCCAAGACCGACGCCCCCGGGCGGCCGCGAGGCCGTGCCGCCGGGCTGGCCATGCTGATCCTGGCCATCTGCCTCGCCACGCCCGCAGTCGCCGGCGGGGGCGACGACCACAGCCACGGGCCGGCACCGGCCGCCGTGGCGGCGCGAGGCACGCCCCGCGTCGCCATGCAGTCCGACCTCTACCAAGTGGTCGCCACCCTCAAGGGCGACCGCCTGACGCTCTACGTCGACCGGTCCGAGGACAACGAGCCGGTGACCGGCGCGACCGTGTCCGTGACCGTCGAGGGCGAGGCCGTGCCGGCCACGGCGAACGCCGACGGGACCTACGCCGTCTCCTCGCCGCACCTGTCGGAGCTCGGCTCGAACGACCTCGTCATCCAGGTCGCCGGCCCCGACGGCGAGGACCTGCTGATCGGGTCCCTGGTGGTGGCCGAGGCGGTCAGCGCGGCCGCCCGTCCCGGCGGAGCCCATGCGCACACCGACATTCCGTTCCTGGCCCATCTGAAGGAACGGCTTGGCCAGCCCGAGCCGGGTCGGGCCTGGGCGCTCGCCGTCTTCGCAGTCGGGCTAGCCCTCGGGCTCGCCCTGCGCAGCCACCGCATGCGGCCGGCCGCCTTCGTGGCCGGCGCGGTCCTCGTCGTTGCCCTGACGGGCACGGCCTTCGCTCACGGCGGCGAGGACCACGACCACGACGCGCCCACCGTGGTGCCCGGCTCGAACACGCCGCAGCGCCTGCCCGACGGCTCGGTCTTCGTCCCCAAACCCTCGCAACGCATCCTAGAGGTGCGCACCACGACCGCCAGGCCGACCGAGGTCGAGGGGGCGACGCGCCTCATCGGTAAGGTCATCCCCGACCCGAACCGTGGCGGCCTTGTGCAGAGCATCGGCGGTGGCCGCGTCATCGCGCCCGAGGCCGGCATGCCCCGCCTCGGCCAGGCCGTACGCAAGGGAGAGGTTCTCGCCCGGGTCGAGCGGCCCATCATCCAGGCCGACCAAGCCATCGTGGTCGAGAAGGCCGGCGAGATCGAGCAGCAGATCGGCCTCGCCGAGGCGAAGCTCGCCCGCGCCCGGAAGCTCGTCGCCTCCGGCGCCGGCACCGCCATCTCCGTCTCTGACCTGGAGATCGAACTAGAGGGCATGCGCCGGCGCCGGGCCGCCGTGAGCGACATCCGGACCACGCCCGAGACCCTGACGGCTCCGGCCGACGGCGTCGTCGCCTCGACCCGCGTCGTCGCCGGCCAGGTCGTGCAGCCGCAGGACGTGTTGTTCCAGGTCGTCCATCCAGGCAGCCTTTGGGTCGAGGCCCTCTCCTTCGAGGACGCACCCACCGGCACTGGGACGACGGCGCTGACCGTCGATGGCGCGACCCTGAAGCTGGAGCCCAAGGGCGTCAGCCGTGCCCTGCAGCAGCAGGCGACCGTCCTCCAGTTCGCGGTTGTCGACCCGCCGGACAACCTCCGGGTGGGACAGCCGGTGACGGTGCTCGCCGCGACCGGGACCAGCGCGACCGGCATCGTGCTCCCCCGCAACGCCGTCGTGCGCGGGACCGGCGGGGAGGCCATGGTCTGGCGCCACGCCGCGCCCGAGCGGTTCGAGCCGCGCCAGGTCCGGGTCGAGCCCGTCGATGCCACGCGGGTGGTGGTCCGCGCCGGCGTGAAGGAGGGCGAGCGCGTCGTCGTACGCGGCGCCGACCTCATCAACCAGATCCGGTGAGGGCAACCATGTTCGGCACCCTCGTCCGCGCCAGCCTGCGCAACCGGCTCTTCGTCCTCGCCGCGGCCGTGCTCCTCGTCGCCTACGGCAGCTTCGTGCTGCCGCGGCTGCCGGTCGACGTGCTGCCCGACCTCAATCGGCCCATGGTCACGCTGATGACCGAGGCCGAGGGGCTCGCGCCCCAGGAGGTCGAGCAGACCGTCACCTATCCCATCGAGGCGGCGATGAACGGCATGCCGGGGGTGACCCGCGTCCGCTCCGTCTCCGGCGTCGGCCTGTCCATCGTCTACGTCGAGTTCGACTGGTCGACCGACGTCTACCGCAGCCGCCAGTTGGTGGCGGAGAAGCTCGCCATCGTGCGCGAGACCCTGCCACGCGGCGTAGTCCCGCACATGGGGCCGGTCACCTCGATCATGGGCGAGATCCTGCTGGTCGCCGTCACCTCGGAGACGCTGCCGCCCATGGAGGTGCGCGAGCTCGCCGACTTCGTCATCCGGCCGCAGCTCCTCAGCCTCCCTGGGGCAGCCCAGGTCATCCCGATCGGGGGCGAGGTCCGGCAGTACCGCGTCAGCCCGAACCCAGCCTCAATGCAGGCCCTCGATGTCACGCCCGAGCAGGTCGAGGCCGCCGTCTCGCGCTTCGGCACCAACACCGGCGGCGGCTTCGTCGACCAGCACGGGCGCGAGTACCTCATCCGCAACGTCGGGCTGACCAAGCGCCTCGACGACCTGCGCGGCACGGTCGTCACCTACCGGCAGGGGCAGCCTGTCCTGCTGCGGCAGGTCGCCGACGTCGCCTTCGCCCCGGCGCACAAGCGAGGCGACGCAGGCTACAACGGGCGCTCGGCCGTCATCGTCTCGATCCAGAAGCAACCCGGCGCCGACACGGTCCAGCTGACGCGGCGCATCGAGGCGACGCTCGCCTCCATCCAGAGGACGCTGCCGGCCGGCGTGAGGGCCGACAACATCCAGTTCCGTCAGGCGACTTTCATCGAGACCTCCATCGGCAACGTGAAGCGGGTGCTCCTAGAGGCCGCCGCTGTCGTCGCGGTGGTGCTGGTCCTGTTCCTGATGAACGTCCGGGCGACCCTGATCTCGCTCACCGCGATTCCGGTCTCGGTGCTCGTCACGGTCGTGGTCTTCCAGGCCCTCGGCCTGACCGTGAACACCATGACGCTCGGCGGGCTCGCCATCGCTATCGGCGAGCTCGTCGACGACGCTGTGGTGGACGTCGAGAACATCATCCGGCGCCTGCAAGAGAACCGGGAGAGGCCCGAGCCACGACCGGTGCTGGAGGTGGTCGCGGCGGCGAGCCAGGAGGTGCGCTCGGGCATCGTCTACGCGACCCTGATCGTCTGCCTCGTTTTCGTGCCGCTGTTCGCCCTGTCGGGCATCGAGGGCCGCCTCTTCGCCCCGCTGGGCGTCGCCTACATCGTCTCGATCCTGGCGAGCCTTGTGGTGTCGGTCACCCTGACGCCGGTCCTGGCCTCCTACCTGCTCGCCCGCGACGGAGACCAGCACCGCGGCGACACCCGGCTCGTCCGCCTCCTGAAGCGCGGGAACGCCGCCCTCCTGAAATGGGCGTTCGGGCACCGCTGGCTCGTCGTGGGCTCGGCCGGCGCCGCCGTGGTCGTGGCCGGCTTCGCCGCGGCGAACCTGCCGCGGGCGTTCCTGCCGCCCTTCAACGAGGGCAGCCTCGCCCTTGGTCTGGCCTACAACCCCGGCATCTCGCTCGCCGAGAGCCACCGCCTTGGGCTGGTGGCCGAGCGCCTCATCCGCGAGGTGCCCGAGGTGACCTCGGTTGGGCGCCGCACCGGCCGTGCCGAGATGGACGAGCACGCCGAGGGTGTCCACTCCTCCGAGATCGACGTCGACCTGAAGCCCGGCCGGCCGAAGGAGGCCATCCTCGCCGACCTCCGTGAGCGGCTGGGCGTGTTGCCGGCGGTGCTAAACGTCGGGCAGCCGATCTCGCACCGGCTCGACCACATGCTCTCGGGCATCCGGGCCGAGGTCGCGGTGAAGATCTACGGCGACGACCTCGATACCCTGCGAAGCCTCGCCGAGGGCCTGCGCGACCGGCTGGCGAAGATCCCGGGCATGGCCGACCTCCAGGTCGAGAAGCAGGTGCGCATCCCGCAGCTCCGGGTCGACGTCGACCACGAGCGGGCGGCCCTCCACGGCCTGACGCCGGCGGCCGTGACCGAGGCGCTCGATACCCTGAGCAACGGGCGCACGGTCTCGCAGATCGTGGAGGGCAACCGGCGCTTCGACGTGGTCATCCGCCTCGGGGACGAGGACCGCTCGACCACGGGCCTCGCCGACCTGCTGATCGCCACCCCCGCCGGGCGCATCCCGCTGCGTCGGGTCGCCGAGGTCTCGGAGACGGATGGCCCGAACCAGATCATGCGCGAGAACGCCCAGCGCCGGATCGCCGTCTTTGGCAACACCGACAAGCGGCGGGACCTCGCCGCCGTGGTCGCCGACGTGCGGCGCGCCATCGAGGAGACCCGTTGGCCGCCGGGCTACCGGGCCGGGTTGGAGGGCTCGTTCCAGGCGCAGGAGGAGGCGTCGGCCCGCATCGGCCTGCTCTCGCTGGTCGCGCTCGCGCTGATCCTCACAGTCCTCTACGGGCGCTACCGCTCGCTGGCGCTGGCCGGCATCATCATGGCCAGCATCCCGCTCGCGCTCGTCGGCAGCGTCGCAGCCCTGTGGCTTGCCGGACAGCCCCTCTCCGTCGCCTCGATGGTGGGCTTCGTGACGCTCGCCGGCATCACCGCCCGCAACGGCATCCTCAAGATCAGCCACTACCTCAATCTCGCCCTGCACGAGGGCGTGGCGTTCGGTCCGGCTCTGGTCGTGCGCGGGTCGCTGGAGCGGCTGACGCCAGTGCTGATGACCGCGCTCTCGGCGGGGCTCGCCCTGCTGCCGCTGGTGCTCGGGGCCGGCGAGCCGGGCCGCGAGATCCTGCACCCCGTTGCGGTGACCATCCTGGGCGGCCTCGTCAGCGCCACGCTGCTCGACGCCGTTCTGACCCCGATCCTGTTCCTCGCCTTCGGTCGGCGCGCCCTTGAGCGGCTCCGGGCGGGACAGGTGGGCGGGCTCAAGCCCGCCGAACTCTACTGACCCCCGAAGGAGACACCATGAAGCCCAGCATCCTAGCGCTCGCCCTCGTCCTGGCGCTGCCGACCGCCGTCCACGCGCAAGGGCACTCGCACAAGGGCCCGAATGGCGGCGAGCTTGTCGACGTCGTCGGCGGCCACGCCGAGTTCGTCGACACCCCGACTGAGATTGCGCTCCACCTCAGCGACGAGGACGGCAAACCGGTCCCGGCCAAGGGCGCGACGGGCAAGGCCACCATCCTGTCGGGCGGCAAGACCGAGACGGTCGAGCTCGCGCCGGCCGGCGGGGCCAAGCTCGCCGGGGCGCTGACGAAGCCGCTCGCCTCGGGCGACAAGGTCGTCGTCTCGGCCCGCACCGGGGACGGGCGCAAGATCCAAGTCCGTTACGTCGAGCGATAGGCCATCCTGTCCTTGACGGAGCGTACGGCCGCGCAAGCTAAGCCGGACCCGGCGCATTGCGGACTGTGCCGCGTCGGGTGCTACGCACCGGGCCCCAGGCCCGTCACGGGCTGAGGCCCAGGAGGAGACTACGGATGAAGAAGGTGACCCTCGGCTTGCCGCTGCTTGCCGGCCTTTTCGTGGCTGCGCCTCAGGCGGCCTCTGCGGCGAACTTCGCGCCGGCACCCGCGCTCGCCGGCAGCGCTGAGGGGGTGACGTTGGCCCACTATGGTCGTCACCGTCACGTCCGGCATCATCGGCACCACCGCCATCATGGGCACCACCATCGCCGCCATCGCCACCACTGAGGAATTCACGGTCCCGGACCGATGGCCCGGGACCGAACTGCCGTGCTCGCGAGCGGCAGCAACTATCGGGCTGCCCGCACCTAGGTCTCTGAGTTTTTCGGCTTTCTCGATTCCTGCGCTGCTCTCGCCTTCAGGGAGCACAGCCACCGCCGCACCTGCACTACACGGACCACGGGGAGCGCTGCCGCGACGGGATAGGCCAGCGCCGTCACCTCTCTCCCGGCCCAGTGGAAGGTGTTATCGGCCGCCTCGCGACAGGGGCAGCACCATCATTTGGCGGAAGCGCGGGTGTTCGATGCCCACTAGGGTGCCTACTTCGTGATGCGCTTCGGCGCGATGGGGTCGCTCGCCGGGAAGGTCTCTTCGACGGCTTCGTCGAGCAACTGGTCCTGACGCTTCTCCAGATCCTCGTTGGGTACCCGGGGTCCCGGGGCCGCGTCTGCGGCTCGGTCAGGGTCACCCTGGTCGGAGACGCGCTTCCCGAGCCCTTCGGTGGCGGCGGGTGGCTTCGCTTGCCCGGTGTTGGTCATGGATCCCTCCGATCCCGGTCGTGGACCAACCGCTGCCGAGGCGAAGCGTTCGGGACAGGAGCTTGCTCGGACGCGGCCTCCGCTTGACATCCCGGTGGCGGCGGCGATGAATGAGGGCTCGGGAAGCGATCTCCCGACGAGGCTCCGGCTGAAGAATCGCGTCCAATCTGCATTCGATGCAAGGACGCGCCATGCCTACGCCGAACTCCATCTCCATCGATAAACTCGCTCGCCTGATCGGCACCGCCGGCTGCCCCCTCGTGGTCGACGTCCGCACGGAGGACGCCTTTCGCGACGAACCGCGCCTGATCCCCGGCAGCATCCGACGCCCCGTCGCCGACATCGCCCGCTGGTCCGCGGACCTGGCCGGGCGGGGCGCCGTGGTCGTCTGCCGGCACGGGCGCGACCTCAGCCACGGCGCTGCGGCCTATCTGCGCCAAGCCGGCGTAGAGGCCGAGGCGCTGGATGAAGGCTTCGACGCCTGGGAAGCCGCCGGCCTGCCGCTGGTGCCTGAGGCCAAGCTGCCGCCCCGCGACGCGTGCGGCCGCACCGTCTGGGTCACCCGGGCCCGGCCCAAGGTCGACCGCATCGCCTGCCCCTGGCTGATCCGCCGCTTCGTCGACCCGGACGCCGTCTTCCTTTTCGTGCCGGCTCCGGAGGTCGGCGCGGTGGCTGAGCGGTTCGGGGCTGCGGCCTTCGACATCGACGATCCCGGCGTCTTCTGGAGCCACCGTGGCGAGCTCTGCACCTTCGACGTCATGGTCGAGGAGTTCGGCCTCGCCACGCCGCCGCTTCGGCATCTCGCGACCCTGGTGCGCGGGGCCGACACAGCCAGGCCGGACCTTGCACCGGAGGCCGCCGGCCTGCTCGCGGCCTCGCTCGGCCTGTCGCGCATCTACGCCGATGACCTCGCCCAACTCGACGCCGGGATGCTCCTCTACGACGCCTTCTACCGCTGGTGCCGAGACGCCACCGAGGAGACCCACAACTGGCCCACCAACAAGCCCAAGGAGAGAGCCTGATCATGGCCGGTGCCACACTCAGCCAAACAGCGCCTGAGCCACGCGTGTCCACCCCCGGAGCCCCTCACCTTGTGACCTTGGCCGAGGCTTTGCCGGTCTGGGCGCGCATCGCCGCGCTCTCCTTCGGCGGCCCCGCCGGGCAGATCGCGGTCATGCACCGCATCCTGGTCGAGGAGAAGCGCTGGATCTCCGAGAACCGTTTCCTGCACGCGCTGAACTTCTGCACGCTGTTGCCGGGGCCGGAGGCGCAGCAACTCGCCACCTATGTCGGCTGGCTGATGCACGGCACCCGCGGCGGGCTCGTCGCGGGTGGCCTGTTCGTCCTGCCGGGCGTGCTCGCCATCATGACGTTGAGCTGGATCTACGCGCTCTACGGCAACGTCGGCTTCGTCGCCGGCCTGTTCTTCGGCCTGAAGGCGGCTGTGCTGGCCATCGTGCTCCAGGCCGTGATCCGCATCGGCAAGCGTGCGCTCAAAGGCCCGGTCATGATCGGCCTCGCGGCTGTGGCCTTCGTGGCGATCTTCTTCCTCGACGTGCCCTTCCCGCTGATCGTTCTGACGGCCGGCGTCGTGGGCTACCTCGGCGGCCGAGCCGGGCTGCCGCAGTTCAAGGCCGGCGGGCACGGGGGCGGCGGCAAGGTGGTCGAAGGCCCCTTCCTGCTCGACGACCATGAACTCCCGCAGGAGCGGGCCGCCGCCGGGCACACGCTGCGGATGCTGCTGACCTGGGGCGCGGTTTGGTTGGTGCCGGTCGCCGCCATCATCCTCGCCCTCGGGCCGGACGACGTCTTCAGCCACGTCGCGGTGTTCTTCTCGAAGATGGCGATGGTGACCTTCGGGGGCGCCTACGCAGTGCTGTCCTACGTCGCCCAGCAGGCGGTGGAGCATTACGGCTGGCTCAAGCCCGGCGAGATGCTCGACGGCCTCGGCATGGCCGAGACGACGCCCGGTCCGCTGATCATGGTGACGCAGTTCGTGGGCTTCCTCGCCGCGTACAGGTCGCCCGGTGCCCTGCCGCCGCTCGTTGCCGGCACGCTCGGCGGGCTGCTGACCACCTGGGTGACCTTCGCGCCCTGCTTCCTCTGGATCTTCGTCGGCGCCCCTTACGTCGAGCGGCTGCGCGGCAACCGGGCGCTTGCCGGCGCGCTCTCGGCCATCACGGCGGCGGTGGTCGGCGTGATCCTCAACCTCGCGGTCTGGTTCGCGCTCCACACCATCTTCGCCGAGACGCGACCGTTCACGGCCGGGCCGATCCGCTTCGACGTGCCGGTCCTGTCGAGCCTCAACCCATGGGCGCTCGCCCTGGCGGCCGCGGCGGTGCTGGCGGTGTTCCGGTTCAAAGTTGGCATGGTCCCGACGCTCGCGGCCTGCGCTGCGGCCGGCGTCGCGTTGCATCTCGCGGGGCTGGTGTGATGAGGCCGGCCCCTGCCATCACGCTGCTGGCGCTTCTGACCTGTGGAAGCTCGACAGCGGTCCTGGCAGGAGCCGTCAGCTATGCCGACGCTCCCCTCGGCACTGTCCCCGTGGAGTTCGAGGTAGGACAGACCGGTCCCCGCGAACCGGGCCGCTGGGAGGTCGTCGCCGACGCGGATGCGGCCGGCGGGCGGGCCGTTGCTCAGTCGAGCCAGGACAAGACCGATGACCGCTTCCCGCTCCTGATCCGTAAAGCTGCGGCCCCGGCGGACGTGGCGGTCTGGACCCGGATCAAGCCGGTGGCGGGCCAGGTCGATCAAGCCGGGGGCGTCGCGATCCGCCTGCTCGACCCGAACAACTACTACCTCGTCCGGGCCAATGCCCTTGAGGGCAACGTGCGCTTCTACAAGGTCGTCGGCGGCCGGCGCGAGCAGCTGGCCGGTGCCGACCTCCCAGTGAAGGCCGGCGCCTGGCACACGCTTCGGCTGGAGGCGCGGGGGAACCGCTTCACGGTCTCGTATGACGGTCGGGAGCTGTTTACGGCGACTGACGCCGCGATCACGGCGCCCGGCAGGGTCGCGCTCTGGACGAAGGCCGACAGCGTCACGCGCTTCGATGCCTTGAGCGTGGAGCCGCTGCCATGACCATCGCCTCGATCCCGGCCGAGCGCGGCCTTGTCCCTGTCTGTCTCACCCTGTCCATCGGCCTGGCGCTCACGGCTGGCGTGGAGGCCGGCGAGCCGTTCCGCCACCTGTCTGCCTCCGAAATACGGGCGCGCCTCGTCGGCAAGGAGGTCACCGACGACGTGCATTGGGCCTACCGCTTCGAGCCGGGCGGCCGCCTGCATGTCGTGTCGCTCGGGCGGGCCCGCACCGCGAAATGGCGGCTCGACGGCGACGGGCTCTGCCTGGAGGCCGACCCCTGCGTCCAGGTCTGGATCGCCGGCAACCGTGTCGAGTTCCGGCGCGGCGACGGCACGCTGCCGGACGAGGGCGTGCTGCAGGTGCCGGCACGCCGCCCCTGAGAAACAGGAACCCCAACCGAGGAGACGACCATGCGCCGCTTGATTGCATCCATCGCCGTGCTGGGCGTCCTCGCGACCGGCGCGTCGGCCGCGGAGCCCTGGCAGGACGCCATCGCCACCGGGCTCGGCAAGCCCGGCACCGCGATGCCCGGCGGGGTGTACCGTGTCGGCCTGCCCCGGACCGACCTGAAGGTCACCCTCGACGGGGTGCAGCTGAAGCCCGCCCTCGCCCTGGGCTCCTGGCTGGCCTTCGTGCGGCATGGCGGCGGGAACGAGGTCATGGTCATGGGCGACCTCGTCCTGACTGATGACGAGGTGAGCCCGGTGATGAAGCGCCTCGTCGAGAACGGGGTCGAGATCACCGCCATCCACAACCACCTGCTGCGGGCATCCCCAAGCACCCTCTACATGCACGTCTCGGGGCACGGCGAGCCCGGCAAGCTGGCCGAGACGCTGCGCCAGGCCCTGGGCGCCAGCCGCACGCCGTTCAGCGGGGCAACCGCCGGCGGCACCCCACCCTCGGGGAACCCCGGGCCGGCCTCGGCTGGCGAGGGTCCGGTGCCGGCAAAGGCGACCGCGCCAGACACCGCGCTCGACTTCGACACGGCGGCCATCGACCAAACGCTGGGCCACAAGGGCAAGGTCAACGGCGGCGTCTATGCGGTCAGCGTGCCGCGGTCCGAGACCCCGAAGGATCACGGCATGGTGGTGCCCGAGGCCATGGGCTCGGCCATCGCCATCAACTTCCAGCCGACCGGCAACGGCAAGGCAGCCATCACGGGAGACTTTGTGCTCACCGCCGAGGAGGTGAACCCGGTAATCAAGGCGCTGCGGGCGAACGGCATCGAGGTCACGGCGCTCCACAACCACATGCTCAACGACGAGCCGCGGCTGTTCTTCATGCACTTCTGGGCGAACGACGATGCGGCCAAGCTGGCCAAGGGCCTGCGAGACGCCCTCGACCAGGTGAAGGTCGCGAAGGGCTGACGCGGATGCACGGCTCAGGCTCCCCTCTCGGCAAGGTCGCCGTGGTCTGGCGGGGCGACGCCCGCGCGCGTGCCGAGGCGCGCCCGGAGACCAGCCGGTTCGCGGCTGTCTTCGCTGCCCTGGAGCGGCACGGGCTCGACGGCAAAACTGCCGTCTGGGTCGAGGGGCAGGCCGACGTCCTCCGGGCCCAGCTCCTGGCGATGGATGCGGTGCTGGTCTGGGTGAACCCTGTGACGGAGGACACAGGCGAGGGCCGCGGCGCCCTGGACGCGGTGCTGCGGGAGATCGCCGCCGCGGGAAGCCTCGTCAGCGCCCACCCGGACGTGATCAACCGGATGGGGACCAAGGAGGTGCTGGTCCGAACGCAGCAGATGGGCTGGGGAACGGAGACCTACCTCTACGCGGACCATGCCGCGCTCACGGCGGAGTTCCCCGGGCGCATGGCCGAGGGGCCGCGGGTGCTGAAGCGCAGCCGCGGCAACGGTGGCATCGGCGTCTGGAAGGTCGAGCGCGCCGCGGGCTCGGACGTCCTAGTGCAGGAGGCGCGCGACCGGAGCCTGCGCACGATGCCGCTCGACGCGTTCCTGGCGGAGCGCGCCGTCGATTTCGCGGCGGGCGGCACCCTCGTCGACCAGCCCTTCCAGGCGCGGCACCTGGAGGGGATGGTGCGCTGCTACGTGAGCGGCGCGCGCGTCGCGGGGTTCGGTGCCCAATACGTCACCGCTCTCGCCCCACCCGAGCACGGGCGGGCGCCACCCCGGCTCTACTCGGGGCCGGACGACGAACGCTTCCAGCGGCTGCGCGGCCTGATGGAAGCGTCCTGGATACCCGAGATGACGCGTCTGCTCGGCTTGGCGCCCGACGAGCTACCGGTCGTCTGGGACGCCGACTTCCTGCTGGGGCCGAAAGATGCCGCCGGCGAGGACACCCACGTGCTCTGCGAGATCAACGCTAGCTCGGTGTTTCCCATCCCAGACGAGGCGCACGACGCCCTGGCCGCGACGACGCTGCGACGGCTGACGGAGGCCCGCGCCCGCCGGTCGGCGGCGCGTGCCTAACGATGTCGGGTCGCCGCCCGTTCGCGGCGCCCCGGGTCCTGCGTGCCGCCTTCAGTACCCGTGATGATGATGGTGGTGACCGCGCTCGAAGTGGACGGGGCGGTCGTAGCCGTGGTGGCGGCGCCGCTCGAAGTCATTGCCGTAGCCGTGGCCATGGTGGCGGTGGTGGTCCCAGTGGTGGTGATGGTGATGCCGTGGACCGTGCTCGTACCACTGCGCGGAGGCCGCGCCGGGTAGGAGCACGAGGCCGGCAGCGACCAAGCCTGCGATGCGGAGCTTCATGGGAGGACCCTACTTATTTGAGATGGCCCCAGACTGAGCGGGCCGCGTTGAACCGGTTCTGAAGCCCGTGCGCAGCGTCCGTTCAGCGAACTGCGCCGCCTCCCGCGTCACGGTCTGGTCGCGTGTCCCAAAGGGCGCACGCCAAGCCGAGGTTCGCGAGCGCGAGTGCCGCCAGCAGGACGTAGGCCGCGTCGGCGCCGCCGTACGTGAGCGCCACGGCCCCGAGCGAGGGGGCAAGCGCCTGCGCGATCAGGCCTGGCCGCGCCAGGCGCCCCACCAGGACCGGGTAGCGGGCTGGCCCGAATAGGGCGAGCGGCACCGTGCCCCGGGCAATGGAGTAGATCCCGTTACCCGCGCCGTAGAGTACAAGGGCAAGGCCGACCGCCGGCACGCCCGTCGACCTTCGCTCGATCCGATCGCGCCGCATCGGGCGGAACGGCGTGATCTGGCCTTCAACCCCGGCTATCGCGCCCCGACGTCCGACGACGGATGGCGGAGGGAGAACCTCCCTCCGCCCCTCGACACCGACGAACTCGAAGCGCGTGGACATGACCGATCAAAGCGATGGCTACCGGGTAGGGACCACCACGGACTGGCCCGCCGGAGGCCTGCGCCGCTACCTGCGTACGCCGGCGTAGTTCAGCTCACCCCGCGTAGTCGTCGTCATAGGCTCCGGATTTCACAAGATCACTGATGTAGGCATCCGTGCCGGACAAAAGATTGGCGATCCCTTCCATGACCTCCTTCAAGCGGGGGAGATCCACGCGCTCGACATCTCCGTACAGGATCGGCTTTTCATCCCGCGTCACGGGATACCTGAACGAGAACGAGCCGGGATCGATCGCGGCGAATTCTGCCATGGCTTCCCCAACCGTGCTGTTGGCCCCATCGAATCGCTGGGGACTCCCTCGTGCTAACAGGGCCGGCGGCGGACGTGATGGCGGCCGGCTTGGCGGCAAGCCTAGCCTATAGGCAATTCTGAGCGGTTGACTGGCCCCTTGAGCCGTGGACTCCTCAGGGCATGAGCGACGACGACACCGAGGCCACCAGCCTGATCCAGCCTCCGCCGTGGATGCGGCGCGAGGAGGCCCTGCGCGGGCGACCGCTGACCCGCCAGGAGAAGGCGGTTGCCGCCGGGGCCAAGATCCTGTGCCGGAGCCCAAAGAAGCGCAACGCCGTGAACGCGGCGCGGCGCGCGGTCTGGGCCATTTCCGGCCGGCCGCCCCGTAGCCCGGACCGCGAGGGGAACGACCCGGGGGCCGGGGCCTAGCGGGCATCCGTGCGGGGCGGGACGATCCCCCACATGCAGCACGCCTCGGTCGAGACCCGGCCCAAAGCCCTCTCGCCTTACTCCGAGGCCGACGAGGCCCGGGCGGCCCTGTCCCGGGCCCTCTTCGCGGCGCGCTGCCAGCGCCGGGTCCCCGGCACGGAGCTCATCGCCCGACACGACGCCGAGGCCGGTCGCCGGGCCGCGCAGGCCTGCCGGGCCGGCCTCGCCGAGCAGCTCGCCCCGGCTATCTCGGCCGCCCCTCCCGAGGCGATCGCCCGGGCCGCGGAGCGATGCCCGAGTCTCTGGCGATACCCGGTCGGGATGGCGTCCCCGAAGGTCAGGACGGCCCTGCGCAGCGGGGATATCAGCGGGTGGGACCTGGATCGCCAGCTCGCCATGGCGGCTTCCCTCGGCCTCCGGGCCCGGATCGTCCTGGAGCCAGCCTGAAACCCCCACGGGCCGACGTGCGCCCGCTGTGCGCCCGTGAAACTGAACATCCGTTCATCTTCGGAGGCCAAGTCACGATTTTTGGACCCTTCGCCGTGACTTGTCCTGGTTCCTTGCATGCCCTGGGCCCATCCTGCCGGCGGACGCAGGAGGATCCCATGGCGAAGCGGTTGGCCCTGACACCCGAGGAGCGCGCTGCGCACGAGCGCGAACTCGCCCGGAAGAGGAAGCAGGGGGAGCGCGAGCGCCGGCGCGACGCGGGGCGGCCCGAGCCGGTCATCCTGGATCGGGCGATCGGCGATGCCCTGCGAAGCTACCTCTCGCGCGACGACCGGTCCCTAACGCGGCCCCTCGATCCGGCGGCGCTCCTTCGGACAGTGCGAGACCACCTACTCCTGCGCAACGTGAAGCTGGAGCGGGCCGGCCGGGAGCCGGTCGTCTACGACCCTGTGGAGGTCGTCGATGCCCTAAAGGAGCGCCTGCTGACGCCCGGGTGAAAGGTCCTCGGAAATCCGATTCACTTCCGAGGACAGCCGTTACAGAGTCTAGGAGTAACGTACACGTATTCCCGAGCCTGAAACCGCCGACTGGACACGTCCCGGTTAACCTGCGGCCAGGGATAGCTCTCGAAACCCTGCGGCGGCTCGTTGACGGCCGAATCCGCCCAGGCCCATCTTCAGGGTACCCCCCAACCCCGGAGCCGCCCGATGAGCCACTCTTCACACCTCGCCTTCGACGCCGGCTCCCGTGTCGGGCAGGGCCTCGCGCTGGGCCACGGGGCGGTCGAGACGTTCAAGGGTGAGATCCGCCGGGAGCGCCGGGCCGCCGCGAACTCGGTCGCAGAGCTCGCGATCCGGCTCCAGGAGGCCCGTCAGGACGAGGACGCCGCCCTGCATCGTGCCGCCGTGGCCGAGCAAGTGGCCGCGCAGGCTCGGCACGCGCAGGCCGTCCTCATCGTCGAGAACCACGCGCTCTCGAAGGAGATTGTTGCTCTCAGGGCCGAGCTCGCCGCCGCGCGGGGCTACGCCGCCTGAGCCGACCCGAGCCTCGAACGAAGAAGGCCCGCCAACCGGCGGGCCTTTGTGTTTGAGGGGTGCCTCACCGTCCCAAGGCGGGCCGGAGCGGCGGGAGCGGCGGGACCGGCGTCGGAGCGGTGGTGGCCTCCTGCTCCTGCCGGGCGCGCCACTTGCGCTCCTGCGCGTCATCCGCGGCGGCCTGAGCCGCCTCGCGCTCCAAGTACGGGCGGGCCTGCTCCGGGGTGTAGCCGGCGCGGTGCAGCTGCTCCTCCAGCGTGAGCTGGGGCCGCAACTCCGCGATGTAGCCCTGGACCGCCGGCAGGGCGGCGTTCCGGTCGCGGGGATCCCGTGCGAGGATGTGCGCCTCCAGGCGGCAGGGAGGCAGGTGCCCGACGAGGCGGCGCTCCGACTCCGACAGATTGGAGAGCCACAGGACGATCGAGGGATGGATCGGCGGCAGCGCGAGGAGCCCCTCGCGATCCTTCTTCAGCCAGAGCTTCGCGTACTGCTGGACGAGCGCCCCGTGGCGCTCCGGCGCGAGCCACCGCAGGCCGGGCGAGAGCGGAGCGGCGGGGGGCTGAGCGACGGCCGGGACAGCGGCGGGCCCCCGACCGCGGGCGTCGTCGTGGGCGACCGCGGCATCTGCGAGCGACCGCGCAGTCACGGGCGGCGTCGGGAGCACGGCCCCGAGCGTCCGGCCCACCACCCCGGCGGTGCCTTCGATCGCGGCGCCGGTCGCGATCGCCGTGCCGGCCCCGGCGAGGGCGGCCCCGCGGCCGACAGCGGCAGCGCCGCGGCCAGCGACGCGCGCGGCTTTCCGGGCCGGCAACAGGTCATCCCAGAGCATGTCGATGGCCTCGCGCACGGCCGACGAGGCGGCGTGGCCGGCCGAGCGGAGGCCCGAGACGGCGGCCGTGGCGGCGTGCCCGAGGGGGGCGAACAGGGTGGCGAGGAAAGCGAGGAGGCGAGCGAACACAGGGGGTCTCCCAAGCGACCGAGGAAGGGGGAAGAGGGCGGCGCAAGAGGAGATTCTGCCCGCGGCATGCAAGCCACAACGTGACCTGTCACGATTCTTTCAGCCAGGGGGCCGGTAGGTGTAGGCGGGCGTGAGCCCCAGTTCCGCCAGCGCCTCGGCTAGGTCGGTGCCGCGGGCGGGACCGCCTCCTTTGCCGCCACCCCCGCCTGCCGCCTGAGCTGCCATGGGCCCAGGCAGCACAGGCGGCAGGCGGAAGGGGCCGCTCGCGCGGCTGCCGTCGAGACCCGCCGCGATGTGGCGGTGCAGGCGCGCCGATTCGCACGCGATGACGAGCCCGAGCTGCCCCGCATCGAGCTGGGCTAGCCACGCGGCAAGAGGCGTAGGCAGGGGCAGTGGGTCCGGCAGGCGCTCGTGGCGGTACAGCCTCACGCGCGCGTGCTGCTGGACGAGATCGGCGACCGGCCACGACTGCCGCGGCGCGCGCGGGACGTCCGGCAGGGGCCAGGGCGCCCGAGCCGGCGGCGCCGGCGCCGGCTCCCCGCCGAGGAGACGCCTGAACGCGGCACGGATTCGCGCGAGCATCGGCGCCCCCTCAAAACCCAAGGCGGTCGCGCAGCGCGGCGGGCAGCTGCGCCCGGTGCGGGTAGACCAGCCGGCGGGCGTGCGCCGCCTGGAGCATGTCGAACGAATCGGCGGACGCGAGCCGGTGCCCCGCCGCGCTCGTCACCGCGCTCCAGCCGACGCCGTTCCGGTCGCGGCAACGGTCGTCGTCGAGCCCGGACAGGTGCCGGCACGCCGCGAGGAGGTCCTCCCGGACGTCGCTCTCCTGCACCGCGGCGAGGTCCTCTTGCCCGGCCGGCTCCGCGAGCCGGCGATCCACGGCGGCGACGACGCCCCGCGCATCGTGCAGGAGAGCGCGCGCGAATCGGTGCTGCCCCCGCGTGAGGCGGGCCGCGCCCGCAAATCCCTCCGCGAGGCCGGCCTTGTCTCGGAACGCCAACCGGTTCCTGGAGAGCGCGTCCTCCAGGTCCGCCTGCACGGCCGCGAGGGACTCCGCGTCGACCGGGCATCGCGCCGCCTCGCGCGCCTCGATCGCGCCGAGCTCGGCCCGGGTGTCGCGCTCCCAGGCGGCGAGCCGCATGGACAGGCGCGGCTCGGCAGGTGCCCGGGTGAGGTCCCACGCCACCATGCCCCCACGGACATCGAAGCCGGCCTCACGCAAGCCGCTACGGCAGCGATCCCAGGCGGCTTCGGCGAGCCGCGTGAGCGGGGCGACCCAGCGGCCGTCCGGGGCGGAGGCCCAAGCCAGGTCAAGGAACGCCGGCGCCGTATTTGCGGCGCCAAGATCCGAGCATTCAATCCTTCCGAGCATCCGATACTCCAATCTTCCCAAATTATAGCGAAACGCGCTTCGCTTCCCGAGCCGTAAAAATTTTCAAAGCTCATGTAGTTTCGCGCTTGCGCGCATTTCCGCAAGTGCTTCAATGCAGAAAATGCCTGGATTCGTTCTGAGGAGGCCTTCATGGACGCGGCCGGTGAGCGCCTCGTGCGCTTGGTTACTTACGACGACGTAGTCGCGCTCATGCGCGAGGGCGTCGCGCAAGCGGGATCGCAGCGGGCTTACGCGTGGGCGACTTGCCTGCACGAAGGCGATCTCGGCCAGGTCCTGCGAGGCAGGAAGGTGCCCTCGGAGCGGATGTGCGGCCTCGTCGGCGTGGAGAGGCATCTCGTCGTGATGGGCGAGCCCTACAGCCCGGTCTGGGAGCTCGATCTCAGCGGGGCGTCCGTCCTCGACGCGGATCTCCATGCCCTCCGGCAGCGCCTCGCGCGCCTCTCCGCGGCGAAGCGCGCCCGCGCCGCCGCGGAAGCGACGAGCTGACCGGCGCGCCCCGCTCCTGCCCCTTCCCCTTCCTCATTGACGGTGCTGCATCGTGATCAAGAACAGCTTCCCCCTGACGCCCCTGACCCGCCTCCGCCACGGCCACGACGAGGGCGCCCCGGCCGGCGTCTGCAACGTGCGCATCACCGGCCGCGAGGACGGCATCGAGGAGCTCGCCGCTTCGATCGCGTCGGTCGGGCTGCTCCAGCCCCTCGTCGTTGTCCGGTCGGGCGGGCTGTCCTACGTCGCCGACGGCAACCGGCGCCTCGCCGCGCTCCTGCGCCTGGCCGCGGCCGGCACGATCCCCGAGGACCAGGAGATCGACGTCGTCGAGCGTGACGCCGCGACCGCCCGTGAGGCCGGGCTCGCTGCCAACCTCACCCAGGTCCGGATGCACGAGGCCGACCAGTACCGGGCCTTCCACGAGCTCCGTCAGAACGGCATGGAGGCGGCGGAGATCGCGTCGCGCTTCGGCATCGAGCCGAAGCGGGTCCGCCGGATCTTGGCGCTCGGCGAGCTCGCGGACGAGGTGCTGCAGGCCTGGTGCTCGGGCGACTTCGGCCGGGACCCGGTCGAGACGGTGCGCGCCTTCACTCTGGCTCCATCCGTCGACGAGCAGCGGGAGGTTCTGGAGCGGCTCCGTCTTTCGGGTCGGCTCTATGCCCATTATGTGAGGGCAGCGCTCGGCGCCGGCGACCACGACCTGCGCCGGAGCCTCGCCTTCGTCGGCCGGGGGTCCTACGTCGCGCGAGGGGGCGGCATCGTCGAGGACCTGTTCGGCGAGGACCACCGGATCCAGGATCCGGCCTTGCTGAAGCGGATGGTCGACGAGCGGTTCAAAGCCGAGGCCACGGTCCTCGTCCGCGACGGCTGGCTCTGGGCCGCCGCCGATGACCAACTCCCGGACAACGCCCGCTGGTCCTGGCAGCAGCTCAAGGCCGAACCCCGCGCCGCCACCGAGGCTGAGCTCGCCCGCCTGGAGGAGCTGCAAGCGATCGTCGATGCCGACGGAGACGCCGACGACGTTGCCTCGGCCGAGGAGGAGATCGAGGCCATCGAGCGGGATCTGTATCTCGACGGCTTCACGCCCGAGCAGAAGGCCGGTGCGGGCGTCATCCTTCGCATCGGTGCCGGTGGCGACCTCTCCATGACGATGGGCGTCGTCCGTCCGGCGACCGCGGCCGTGGCGAAGGCGTTCGCCAAGATCGAGGGATCGGACCCGGCCCAGGCCCTCGCGGCGGTCAAGGCCGAGCAGCCCGAGACCGCGGCGCTGACGCTCCGGCTGTCGCAGCAGCGCACGCTCGCCATGCGGGACGCGATGCTGGCCTCGCCGCAGGTCGCCCTGGCCGCTCTGCTCGCCGCCACGATCGCGACAGACCCCTACAACGCGCCGACCCGGGTGACCCTCAACGGGTACAGCGAGGGGACCGGCGGCCCGGGCGCCGACGCCGAGACGTACGAGGCCGCCTTCCGGCGTTTGGCTGACCTCCCGGTCGACGACCTCCTGACCGTCGCCGCGGGCATGGCTGGGAAGGCCTTGGATCTCCAGGTGCACGGGGTGGGGGTGACCCCTTCGAGCGCCAAGGGGGGCAAGACCCTGGAGGCCCGCCTTGACGCCACCCGGCTCGGCGAGGCGCTGCGGGAGCGCTGGGATGCGCCGGACTTCTTCAAGTCGGCGCCCAAGGCCGTGGCGCTGCGCGCCGTCGCCGAGGTCCTCGGCCAAGCCGAGGCCGATCGGATCGCCGGCCTGACGAAGCCGGAGATCGCTGCAGTCGCGCTGGCCCGTGTCGTCCCCACTGGCTGGCTGCCGCCCGAGCTCCGGCACGTCGGCTACGCCCCGGCTGGCGCCGATCTGCCCCAGTCCCAGGCCGAGGCCGCGTGACCCGCAACGGGGCGGCCAACCCGGCCGCCCCGGATCCTGACCCAGCACGATACCCCTGGAGGACCGCCTAAGAGTCAGGGACAAAACCGTTTTGCCTGAGCTTGGCAGATGAGGGCGCAGGCGAGGGTGGTGAAGGCCAGGTGGAGGTCGACACGGCGCTCGTAGCGGATGGCGAGGCGGCGGAAGCGGGCGAGCCACGCCAGGGTCCGCTCCACGA
>CANEZL010000055.1 GCA_947444195.1 Methylobacteriaceae bacterium
ACGCCGCCTACTGGTCGATCGCCACCACGGTTCGCACCGACAACGCCTCGCTGTCCGCCGTGAAGGACTCCCTCGGCCTCGGCTCCTCGGCGGTGGACACCGCCTATAACGGCCTGACCTCGGTGCTCGGCGACCTGCAGAACCTGCGCGCCAAGCTCCAGACCGCGCTGACCCCGGGCGTCGACCGCGCCAAGGTGCAGGTCGAGATCGCCGCGATCCAGAACAAGATGAAGGCCACCGCGGACGCGTCCGGCGCCTCGGGCCAGAACTGGCTCTCGGTGGATTCGGCCGACACCGACCGCTACCGCGCCACGCAGAACATCGCCGCCGGCTTCTCCCGCGACATCACCGGCGCCGTCGCCCTGACCCATGTGGGCATCCCCGTCTCCGAGATCGCGCTCTACGACGCCGCGATCTTGCGGGTGGCCGTGCCGCCGACGCCGGCGCGGATCACGGCGGGCTCCGCCATGGGCGGCCTCGTGGATTTCAGCGGCGGCCAGGAGGTGCGCTTCACCGTGAGCCTGGACGGCGGGGCGGGGCGCGACATCGTGCTGAACGCGACCACGCTGGCCTCGGCCGTGCCCGATCTCGCCCACGTCGCCGCGCAGGATCTGGCGACCGCCATCAACGATCTCCTGTCCGCCGACGCGGTCCTCGGCGGCAACGTCCGGGCGGCCCTCGACGGGCAGGGGCGCCTGTATTTCGAGACGGTGGGGACGGGGGCCGCCCGCAGCCTCGTGATCGACCGCACGAGCAGCGGCACGGTGGCCAGCGGCTCGAACGCCGTCTCCAACGGCGGCTTCGAGAGCGGCCTCGCGGGCTGGTCGATCTCCGGCGACACCGCCTATGTCAGCGCGGGCCCGCCCGCCCATAGCGGCACCCGAAGCCTCGCGCTCGGCACGGTGAGCGGCACGACCCTGGTCTCCCGGACGCTCACCACCGTGCCGGGCCAGAGCTACCAGGTGGAGTTCTGGCTCGACAACAGCGGCGGCACGCCCAACCGCTTCCAGGCGACGTGGAACGGCGCGTCCCTGCTCGCGCTCAACAACGCGCCGGGCCAGGGCTACACCCATTACAGCTTCACGGTGGTGGCCGGCGGCCCCAGCGCCACCCTCGGCTTCGAGGCGCAGCAGGTGCCGGGCTTCTGGCACCTCGACGACGTCGCGGTCACCGACACGCCGGCCAACCTCACCCTCGGCTTCGGCAGCGGCGCCAGCGACCACGCCTCCGGCTACGGATCGGTCGCCAGCGTCCTGGCCGCCCGCGGCGTCCTCGACACGGTGGACGGCGGCACCGGCGTCTCGATCCAGACGATGAACATCCTCAACCTCGGCGGCGACGGGGATGCCGGCCTCAGGGCCCTCGTGGACCAGCTCGAAGGGGTGATCGCCCGCGTCACCGACGGGGGCACCCGGCTCGGCGCCAGCAAGACCCGGATCAGCGGACAGATCACCTTCCTCGACACGCTGATGAAGACCAACGCCCGCACCATCGGCACCCTGGCCGACGCCGATATCGAGCTGGAGGCGACGCGGGTGAAGGCGTTCCAGACGCAGCAGCAGCTCGCCCTGCAGTCCCTCTCCATCGCCAACGCCGCGAGCCGGAACGTGCTCTCGCTGTTCCAGTAGCGGGCAGGGGCCGTAACGAGGAGCGGCGCGGGGGCCCCAAGCCTCCGCGCCGCTCCTCGTTTCTCTGGGACCGCCCGCCACCCCCGGATCGCGGGAGCGGCAGGCAGGTTCAGAACAGGGGTCTAGCCCCGCCGCAGGGCCTCCAGCACCTTCCCGCCGGGACGGCCGGTGGCGGGCATGCCGAGCTGGCGCTCCACGGCCTTGATCGCCTCGCGGGTCTTGGCGCCGACCTTGCCGTCGGGCTCGCCCACGTCGAAGCCGCGGGCGATCAGCCGGCTCTGGAGATCGCGGCGCTCGGCCCGGGACAGGGGCGGATCGTCGGTCGGCCACCCGGCCTGGACGCCGGGGCGCCCGCGCAGCCGGTCCGAGAGCACGGCGATGGCGAGCCCGTAGGATTCGGCGGCGTTGTAGGAGTAGATCGCGTCGAAGTTCTTGGTCACGAGGAAGGCCGGCCCGTCGATGCCGGCGGGCGCGATGATGCCCGCCGGGCCCTCGCCGGTGAGCGGGCGGCCGTCGATCCGGGTGACGCCGAGGGAGGCCCAGTGGCCGACCGCGTGCTTGTTCTTGCGCCCCGCCGCCGCGACGTTGAAGCCGCGGGGCAGGCGCACCTCGTAGCCCCAGGGCGTGCCGTTGTGCCACTTGGCGACCCGCAGGAAGTTCGCCGTGGAGCCCACCGCGTCGGCCACCGAATCGACCACGTCGCGCCGGCCGTCGCCGTCGAGGTCCACCGCGAGGCGCTGGTAGGTGGTGGGCATGAACTGGGTCTGGCCGAAGGCGCCGGCCCAGGAGCCGGTGAGCCGCGAGGCCTCGATGTCGCCGCGCTCGATGATCTTCAGGGTGGCGAGGAGCTCGCCCCGGAAGAAGTCCCGGCGGCGGTTGCCCGAGCAGGCGAGGGTGGCGAGCGACTGCACGAGCGGCATCTTGCCGAGGTTCTTGCCGAAATTCGATTCGACGCCCCAGACGGCGGCGATGGTGTGCCGGTCGACGCCGTAGCGCGCCTCGGCTTGGGCGAGCGCCGCCGCGTGCTGGCGCATGGCCGCCCGCCCGTCCTCCACGCGCTCGTCGTCGACGAGCGCCGCCATGTAGTCCCAGATCGGCGTCTTGAACTCGGGCTGGGCCTGGGAGAGCTCGATCACCTTGTCGTCGTAGGTGATGCCTGAGGTCGCCGCCCGGAAGGTCTGGGCCGAGACGCCCTGCGCCGCCGCCTGGGCCTGGATGCCGGCGAGGCAGCCCTGGAAATCCGCGCGGGCGGCCGCGGGGAGGGCGAGGGCTGCGAGGAGCGGGACTGCGAGACGGGTCGGGCGGGGCATGGCGGGTGCTCGTCCGGATGAGGGGTCGTCGGTAGATCGGGCCTTAATGGTTAACGCGGGCATAATATGGGCGGCTCGGCCGCGGCCGCCCAAAACCACCTGAGGTTTAGAAATCCTCTTCCCGATCGGCCGAATCGGGCGCATAGTCCTGCGAACTGAAGCGAAATCAGTATCCGGGAGGCGTCATGTTCGGCTCCGTCGTGCTCGAAGTCGGCATCGGACTGACATTCATGTTCCTTCTCGCCAGTCTTCTGTGCTCGGCCCTGCGGGAACTCATCGAGGCAGGCCTGAAATCACGGGCGACCGATCTCGAGAAAGGCATCGCGGAGATCCTGGGCGCGAAGGACGACCCGGGCGCGCTGATGGAATTCTACAAACATCCGATTATCAACTGTCTCTACCGCGGAACCTACAGACTTCCCTCCTCGATGAAGGGGCAGATTCCGAACGATACGGCCTCGGCGATACGGGCGGGGGACCTCAACGATCCCGGGATCTGGTCGGCGCTCAAGCGGCGGCAGGACCTGCCGACCTATATCTCCTCCGCCAATTTCGCGATCGCTGCCCTGAGCATGGCGATACCGGCCGACTGCGCCGGTCCCGGCAGCCCGGCGGGCGTCCTGTCCGTGGCCTCGCTCCGCGAGACCGCCTCGAAGATCCAGGGCAACGATCAGCTCAGGACCATGCTCGTCACGGCCCTCGACGGCGCCCAGAACGATCTCGACCGCGCCCGCAAGAACCTGGAGGCATGGTACGATGCCGCGATGGACCGCGTCTCGGGCGCCTACAGGCGCCGGACGCAGGGGATCACCTTCGTTCTCGGCCTGCTCGCCGCGGTCGTGTTCAACATCGACGCGATCCGCGTCGCGGACCATCTCGCCACCGACAAGACCTACCGCGAGGCCGTCGTCCGCGATGCGGCCAGCTTCCTCAAGGCGCCCGATGCCGACGGGCTGACCGCCGACAGCGAGCCGCTGAAGGCGCGGCTCGATACGATCCGGACGCAGATCGCCCAGTCCGGCTTCGCGATCGGATGGTCCTGCAGCCCCACCCCTCTGTGCCAGGAGGCGGACAGAGCCGAAGCCGCCCGGACATCCGGCCCCGATGCGAAGGCGAGCCCCGGGGCCGCGCAGATCCCTCAATTCGCGGTGAACCGGCCCTTCAACGGCCTCAGCACGATCGGCGGCTGGCTCGTGACGGCGCTCGCCATCAGCCTCGGGGCGCCGTTCTGGTTCGACGTGCTCAACAAGTTCATGGTGGTCCGCTCGACCGTGAAGCCGGCCGAGAAGAGCGGGCAGGAGGCCTCCAAGGACAGTTGGCCGCCCTCGGCGGACGACAAGGCGCCCGCCGTCACGGTGATGCTCGCCCGGCCGCCGCGCGCCGCGGCGGGCAAGTAGGCGCCCGCGCGCGGCATCCGCCGGGCGCCGGGGCTCAGGCCCAGCCGCGCTGCGCGAGCTTGGCCTCGTAGGCCTCGATGGCGGGGGCCCGCTCCAGCGTCAGGCCGATCTCGTCGAGGCCGTTGAGCAGATTGTGCTTGCGGCCCGGCTCGATCTCGAAATGCAGGGTGCCGCCGTCGGGACCGCGGATGGTCTGGGCGGCGAGGTCGACGGAGAGGGTGGCGTTGGCGCCGCGCTCGGCGTCCTCGAACAGCTTCTCCAGGTCTTCCGGCGAGACCACGATGGCGAGGATGCCGTTCTTGGCGCAGTTGTTGAAGAAGATGTCCGCGAAGCTCGTGGAGATCACGCAGCGGATGCCGAAATCACTGAGCGCCCAGGGGGCGTGCTCGCGCGAGGAGCCGCAGCCGAAATTGTCCCCGGCCACGAGGATCCTGGCGTTGCGGTAGGCCGGCTGGTTCAGCACGAAGTCGGGCTTCTCCGAGCCGTCGTCGTTGTAGCGCATCTCGGCGAACAGGCCCGCGCCGAGCCCGGTGCGCTTGATCGTCTTGAGGTACTGCTTCGGGATGATGCGGTCGGTGTCGATGTTGATGATCCGCATGGGCGCCGCGACGCCCTCCAGGGTGGTGAACTTGTCCATGGTCTCGGCACTGTCGCTCGGGTGCGGTCGCACGCACCGGGATGCGCGCGGTATAGCAGCGCCGCGCGGGCGCTAAAAGTTCGCCCCGCGCGCGGGGAGGGTGTCCGCGCGCAGGCGCCCGTCATGGACCGCGCTCGCCACCAGCGCGCCCGCCGCGCCGAGCCGTGCGAGCGCCCGCAGGTCCTCGGGGCCGCGCACGCCGCCCGCGGCGTAGAGCCGGGCACCGGGCGCCCGCGCGCGGGCCTCGGCGACGCCGTCGAGATCCGGCCCCGCCTCCGCGCCGATGCGGGCGAGGCTCATCACGATCACCTCGCGCGGCCACAGGCTCGGATCGTCGTGCAAGGACGCGGGCCCGAGCCGCCCGGATCCGGCCCGGTCGAGGGAGAGCACGGCGCGCTCACCCAGGGCGGTGACGAGGCCCGCGTCCCGCTGGCTCTCGCTGCCGAGCACCGGCCGCCCGAGGCCGGCGGCGAGGAAGGCCTCGACCGCGGACAGCTCCGAGAAGCCGGCATCGACCCAGAGCGCGGCGCCGGGGCAGGCCCGGGCGATCGCCGCGAGGCTCTCCCGGTCGGGGGGCGCCCCGTCCACGATGGCGTCGAGATCGGCCACGTACAGGATCGGGGCGGGCAGCACCGCCCGGATCCCGGCCGCCACGGCGCCGGGCTCGAAGCCCTTTGCCAAGGGGGTCTCGATCGGGGCATAGGAGGCGCGCTCGCCCCTGCGCGCCCGCACCACCTGCCCGCCGCGCAGGTCGAGCACCGGGATCACCGCGAACCCGTCCGCCACCGCAAACCTCCGTCGAGACATCGCCGTGCCCGCAAGTCCATCCCGGAACCGCAGACGCATCGGGTGGGACCTCGGGGGGGTCCACGTCAAGGCGGCCCTGATCGAGGACGGGACCGTCCGCGACGTGGTGCAGGCGGCCTGCCCGCTCTGGCGCGGCCTGCCCGCCCTCGACAGGACGCTCGCCGGCCTGCCCGACTGGGCGCGGGCGGAAGCCGACCACGCCGTCACCATGACGGGCGAATTGACCGACTGCTTCGCCGACCGCGCGGACGGCGTCGCCCAGCTCGCCGGCTGGGCTTCGGCCAACCTGCGCGGACCGGTGCGGATCTACGCGGGCCGCTCGGGCATCCAAGAGCCGCAGGCGGCGGCGGCACACGCCGCCGACATCGCCTCGGCGAACTGGCACGCCACCGCCGCGCTCCTCGGCCGCGATCTCGGCACGGCGCTCCTCGTCGACGTCGGCTCGACCACCGCCGACCTGATCCCGATCGTCGGGGGCCTGCCCGCCGCGGCGGGCTACAGCGACGCCGAGCGCCTGGAGACGGGGGAACTCGTCTATACCGGCGTGGTGCGCACCCCCGTCCTGGCGCTCGCCGACCACGCCGTCTTCGCGGGCAGGCGCACGCGGCTGATGGCCGAGACCTTCGCGCAGACGGCGGACGTCTACCGCATCACCGGGGACCTGCCCGAGGGGGCCGACCAGCAGCCGAGCGCCGACCTCAAGGGCAAGTCGCTCGAAGAATCCGAGACCCGGCTCGCCCGGATGATCGGGCGCGACCGCGGGGAGGGGACCGCCCAGGACTGGCTGCTGCTCGCCCGCCACTTCGCCGAGGCGCAGCTGCGCCTCCTCCACGACGCGGCGGCCTGCCTGCTCGCGCGGCCGGACCTGCCGGCGGCTGCGCCCCTCGTCGTCTGCGGGGCCGGCGCCTTCCTAGGCGAGCGCCTCGCCGCGCGGCTCGGCCGCGAGGCCCTGGCCTTCACGCAGGTGATCGGCGCACGGATCCCGGGCGATTCCGCCGCCTGGGCCTCCACCTGCGGCCCCGCCGTGGCCGTGGGCCTCCTCGCCGAGGCCCCGTGAGGGGGCACCCGAATCATGACCGCGAACCGGAGGAACCCATGAGCGCCGCCAAGATCCTCGCCCGGATCCTCACGAGCCGGGTCGGCCCGCATATCGAGCTGGCGCTGGCGCTGCAGGGCGGCGAGGTCGTGAAGGTGCTGGCCACCCCCGATCAGGCCGACCGGCTGGTGGACGAGCTGGAGGATCTCCTCAACGCCCCCGACGAGCCGAGCCCGGACGACCCGCCCGAGGCGGCCTGAACCGGCGCCGGCCCGCGGGTCAGGGCCTGAGCGGCGGCACCGCGTCGGCGGGGGGATCGGGCGGGGCCGGCCCTCGTCGTCGATGGCGACGAAGGTGAAGGTCGCCTCGGTGACCTTCTCGCGCAGGCGCGTGCGGAAACGGCGCGCCCAGGCCTCCACCTCGATCTTCATCGAGCTGCGGCCCACATGGCCGACGCGGGTATAGACGCAGAGCACGTCGCCCACCCGCACGGGGCGGATGAAGGTCATGGCCTCGAGCGCCACCGTGACCACGCGCCCCTGCGTGCGGTCCACCCCGGCGATGCCGCCGGCCTGGTCCATCTGCGAGAGCACCCAGCCGCCGAAGATGTCGCCGTTGGCGTTGGTGTCGGCGGGCATCGCGATGGTGCGCACCGTGAGGTCGCCCCGGGGTTCGGCGTTCTCCGCGTCCGGCATCGCGATCTCAGGGCATCACGCCGCAGAGCTTCAGCCCCGCGGCCAGGATGACGGCGAAGGCGCTGACCCAGCATTCGAGGGGGATGCGCTGCCAGAGATCGGCGGGCGCGGCCGCCTCGCGGGTCGCGGTTCTTTGCAGGGCCAAGGGAACGTTCCTCCGGAGCGGCCGGTCTGGTGCCGGTCGTCTCGCATGGCGGGAACCTAGCGAAAAAGTGCCGGCGCCGGAAGCCGCGTGGGCCGGAGGCGCCCGGGCCGCGATGCGACGCTTCGCGGGATCTGTGACGCGGGGACCCACGGCCGCTCGCGCGCGCGACCGGCATCCTCTCGCCGGAGAGCGCTCTCTTTCGCCGGAGAGCGCTCTCGGGCCCGGGCGAAAACGGGCCGGGGCGCTGGGCAAGCGGGGAGGGCTGTTCTAACCGGGGCGCTTCGCGTCGCCCCCGGTCCCCGTCCCCATGCTCCAGTCCGCCGCCCAGCCGCCGATCCCGGCCCGCCGCATCCTCACGGCGAGCTTCGTCGGCACGGCCATCGAGTTCTACGATTTCTACATCTACGCCACCGCCGCGGCGCTGGTGATCGGGCCGGTCTTCTTCCCGCCGGGCGAACCCGGCGTGCAGCTGCTCGCGGCCTTCGCCACCTTCGCCATCGCCTTCGTGGCCCGGCCGATCGGGGCGGCCCTGTTCGGGCATTTCGGCGACCGGATCGGCCGCAAGGCGACGCTGGTCGCCTCGCTGATGATCATGGGCGTCTCCACGGTGCTGATCGGCTGCCTGCCGACCTACGCCACCGCCGGCTGGCTGGCGCCGGCCGCCCTGTGCATCCTGCGCTTCGGCCAGGGGCTCGGCTTCGGCGGCGAGTGGGGCGGGGCGGCGCTGCTCGCCGTGGAGAACGCTCCGCCGGGCCGGCGCGCGTGGTACGGCATCTTCCCGCAGCTCGGCGCGCCGGTGGGCTTCATCCTGGCCAATACCTGCTTCCTGGCGCTCAGCTACGGCCTGTCGCCGGAGAGCTTCCAGAGCTGGGGCTGGCGCCTGCCCTTCCTCGCCTCGGCGGCCCTCGTCGGCGTCGGGCTCTACGTCCGGCTGAAGCTCACCGAGACACCCCTGTTCAAGGCGGCTCTCGCCAAGGCCGAGCCGGAGCGGGTGCCGCTCGCCACCGTGCTCACCCGGCACGCCCGCGCCACCCTGCTCGGCACCTTCGCGATGGTGGCCTGCTACGCGGTGTTCTACCTCTCCACCGTATTCGCGCTGGGCTACGGCACGGGCACGCTCGGCTATTCCCGCCCCGCCTTCCTGCTGTTCGAGTGCGTGGCGGTCTGCTTCATGGCGCTCGGCATCCCGATCTCGGGCTGGGCGGCGGATCGGTTCGGCCGGCGCCCGGTGGTGCTCTCGGGCACCGCCTTCACCCTGGCCTTAAGCTTCCTGCTCGGGCCCATGCTGGGCTCGGACGACTGGCGCCTCGTGCTCGGCTTCCTCTGCCTCGGCCTGTTCGCCATGGGCTGGATCTTCGGGCCGATGGGGGCGCTCCTGCCGGAGCTGTTCCCCACGCGGGTGCGCTACACGGGGGCTTCCGTCACCTACAACCTCGCCGGCATCCTCGGCGCCTCGGCGGCGCCCTACCTCGCTCAGAGCCTCGTGGCGATGGGGGGCATCGCCTGGGTCGGCGCCTATCTGGGCCTCGCCGCCGCCCTCAGCTTCGTCGCCGTGCTCCTGATGCCGGAGACGGCGAACCGGAACGTCTGACCGGCGCGGGGCGAGGAAGACCCGCGCCCCGACCGATTCAGTTCCGCTTGTCCAGGGGGCGTCCGAGGAGCCGGGCGAACTCGGCCTCGATCTCCTCGACGGAGAAGGGATTGGCCTGGCCGGCGGCCTTCGGCGGGGCCGGCTCGGCCGGCGGAGGCGCGGGCCGGGGAGGCGGCGCGGGCTCCGCGGGGGGCGGAGGCGGCGGCAGGATCTCGGCCGCGGGCGGGGCCGGAACATCGGGCTCGGGCGGCGCGGGCCTGGGCGGTGCGGGCTCGGCGGGGGGCGGAGGCACGGGCAGGGGGGCAGGCAAGGGTTCGGGTAAGGGTTCGGGTAAGGGTTCGGGCACAGGTTCCGGGGCGGGCGCCGCGGCCATGGCGGCGGCCACCGGATCCACCGCGGGCGCGGGCGGCGGGGGCGGCGTCACCGCGGAGGCCGAGCGGCCGAGCGCCGCCTGGAGCTGGCGCGCCATGTCCGAGAGGATGGCGGGATCGACCGCTCGGCGCGGGCTCGGCGGCACCGGCATCTCGGCCGCCGGGGCGGACGGCGGCGCGGCGGCGGGTTCGGCGGCGGGCGCGGGCGGGTTGACCAGCGCCGGGGCGGTGCGGCGCAGGAGGCGCTTGGCCGGTCCCTCGCGGGCGGGCGCCGGGGCGGGGGGCCGCGCCTCGGGCCGCGGGCCGGCGACGATCTCGGGCGTGTCCGGAGCCGGCTCGTCGGGTCCGAGGGAGGCGGCGTCGAGGGGCTGCGTGACCGGCGGGGCCGCGTTGGAGCGGGGCACGCCCGCGGGCACCACCACCGGCATCTCGAAGCGCGGCTCGAAGGCGGGCTCGGGCCGCCGCGGGGCGATCTCCGGCAGCGGGTTCGGCAGGGGGCTCGCGAGGGAGCCGGCATAGGGTCCGGCCTCCGGCTCGAGGGGCGCCTCGGCGGGCTCCGGCTCGGGCAGCGTGTCCGGGCGCAGGGCCGGCTCCCCGAGGGCGCGCCCGCGCTGGATGTTGCGCTCGATCACCACGTCGTTGGGGCCGCCCACGAGGAGCAGGTGCTCCACGTTGTCCCGCCGCAGCAGGATGAGCTGCCGCTGCCGGTCGAGCTCGTACACGTCGACGATGCCGAGGCGCGGCTGGCGCCCGCGCGCGCCGGTCCGGCCGGGCAGCGGCAGGCCGCCGCCCGCGAGGCGGCGGACCACGAGGACGACGACCGCCAGCACCGCGAAGATGACGGCGAAGATGCTGACGTACTGGATGATCGGAGAGCCGTCAGAGCCGAACACGGACTGTACCCATTGCAAGGCTTCAAACTCTCGTCTGCGGCCGGGATACGGCCCAACGCGACACGGACAGCAATTTAGCACGCCGGTGCGGGCGCCGTGCAATCAACCTTAAAGCTTCGTTAACAGCTTCCCGTCGTCACGGATGTTTACGCTCCGTTAACCATGGACCCGGCAGATTTTGCCGATCAGGCGCGGATTCCCGCAGCCGAGCGGACCAGCCTGGAGGGCCGGCATCGTGGCCATCACCGATCTGCCGCTGCTCTCGATGCTGCGCTCCCGGATGCAGTGGTCCCAGGCCCGCCAGCAGGTCATCGCGGAGAACGTGGCCAATGCCGACATGCCGGGCTTCCGGCCGCGGGATCTCGCCGCCCTGCGCTTCGGCGCGGACGGGACGGCCGCGCGCTCCGGCGTCGGCCTCGCCGCGACGGAGGCCGGCCACATCGTGCCGGCCGGCGCGAGCGGCCCCGGCGCCGACGCCCGGCGCTTCAAGGGCTTCGAGGTCCGCCCCACCGGCAACGGCGTGAACCTCGAGGAGGAGATGATGAAGGCCGGCGACAACCAAGCGGACTACCAGCTCGCCGCCTCGCTCTACCAGAAGAGCCTCGACACCCTGAAGATCGCCGTCGGCAAGCGCTGAGGCCGGCTTCGTCCCGCGAACCCGCTGAGAGAGAGCCCGCGCCGTGGATTTCGACAAGACCCTCAGCATCGCCGCCTCGGGCCTCAAGGCCCAGTCCGGCCGCATGCGCGTCATCGCCGAGAACATCGCCAACGCCGATTCCGCCCCGAAGAGCGCGGCGGCCGAGCCCTACCGGCGCAAGATCCCGACCTTCACGAGCCATCTCGACCGGGACACGGGGGCGAGCCTCGTCGAGGCGGGCCGGGTCCGGCGCGATGCGGCACCGTTCCGCACGAAGTACGACCCCGGCAACCCGGCGGCCAACGAGCGCGGCGAGGTGCGCATGCCCAACGTCAACGCGCTCATCGAGAACATGGACATGCGCGAGGCCCAGCGCTCCTACGAGGCCAACCTCAACATGGTCACGGCCACGCGCCGGATGATCAGCCGCACCCTCGAGATCCTGAAGTAGGCGGGCCATGGCGAGCAGCAACTTCGCGGCCGGCGCCTACGCCGCCGTCCAGAACGTCGGCGGGGCCCGGCCCACGCCGAAGGTCCAGGCGCCGCAGGGCGCGGGGGGCGACTTCACGCGCCTGCTCGGCCAGGCCATCGAGGATGTCGGCGCGACCGGGCGCCGGGCCGACGCGCAGGCGGCCACGGTGGCCGCGGGCCACGCCAACGTCGTGGACGTGGTGACGGCGGTGGCCGAGAGCGAGACCGCCCTGCAGACCATGGTCGCCGTGCGCGACCGCATGATCTCCGCCTACGAGGAGATCATGCGGATGCAGATCTGAATCGTTTTCGTTGCCGCGGTCGCTCCGAGACCGGAGCGACCGCGAGCCGGCGCAGGGGCGCCGGCGCGCAGTCGCGCTTGCGCCGTTGCGGGAGACCAAGTCTCCCGCAACGGCGAACCGGGCACCGCCAACCGAACCTGTTGCAGGACCATGACCGGCCTCGCCATCCTCGACGTCGCCCGCGACGGCATCTTCGTCTTCCTGAAGGTCGCCGGGCCCCTGATGCTCGTCGCGCTGGCGGTGGGGCTCGCGGTCTCCCTCGTCCAGGCGCTCACCCAGATCCAGGAACAGACCCTGATCTACGTGCCCAAGATCGTGGCGGTCTTCGCGGCCCTCCTCCTGATGATGCCCTTCATGGGCGACGCCATGGCCGGCTACATGACCCGCATCGCCGCCCGCATCGCGGCGGGCGGCTGATGCCCGCGCGGGGCGAGCGCGGGCGCGGGCGACAGCGCGGGACGACGCGCCCCGCCCCGTGCCATAACCGCGCCCATGACCCTGCTCCTGCCCGGGATCGCGCCCGGCCTCGCGGCGGCCTACCTGCTGACCTTCGCGCGGGTCGGCACGCTGATCATGCTGATGCCGGGGATCGGCGAGCAGACGGTCTCGCCGCGCCTGCGGCTGGCCTTCGCGCTCCTCGTGGCGCTGGTGCTGTTCCCCACGGTGCGCCCGCTCCTCGGGGGCGGGGAGGCGTTCGCCGGCCCGCGGCTGATCGGGCTCCTGTTCGGCGAGACCCTGATCGGGCTCGTTCTCGGGCTCACCGTGCGCATGGTGGTGGCCGCCCTGCAGACGGCGGGCCTGATCGCCTCGCAGCAGCTCGGCCTCTCCTACGCGATGACCGTCGACCCGGCGATGGGCGGGCAGCAGGCGGCGCTGGGCACCTTCCTGTCGCTGCTGGGCATCGCGCTCGTCCTGGCCACCGACCTGCACCACCTCGCCCTCGAGGCGATCGGGCAGAGCTACCGCCTGCTGCCGCCGGACGGGGTGCCGGACCTGGGGGCCGCCGCCCAGCTCGCCCTGAAGGCGATGGCGCGGGGTTTCACCCTGGCCGTGCAGATCTCGGCGCCGTTCATCGCCTTCGGCATCCTGTTCAATCTCGGCCTTGGCGTGCTCTCGCGGATGATGCCGCAGCTCCAGGTCTTCTTCCTCGCCGTGCCCGCCTCGGTGCTGATCGGCATGCTGCTCCTGGCCGGCGTCCTCGGCGTGATCATGGGCGTCTTCCTGGACGATCTCGGCCGCTACCTCGCCATGCTCGGCGGGCGCTAGGGCCGTTCCCGATCGCGTTGCGATCGGGAACGGCCCTAGCGCGTCGTCCCGGAAATCGGAGCCGGGACAACGCGCTAGACTCTTGGTGTTGCATCATCTTTTCCCGAAAGCCGGCAACCACCTTTCGGGACGATGCTGTAAGGTATTGTTTTTTCGCGCGCTCTTGCGCCGAACCGGTGTCCGCTTCGGCGGAGAGCGCTCGAGAGCATCGTCCCGAAAGGCGGTTGCCGGCTTTCGGAAAAGGACGATGCACGATCGATAACCCAGCGTCCCGCGGAGGCCGGGATGGCTGAGGGCGCGGAACAGGAAGACAAGACAGAGGAGCCGACCCAGCGGCGCATCGACAAGGCGATCGAGGGCGGCGACGTCGCCAACAGCGTCGAGATCAACACCTTCGCGGCGCTCGCGGCCTTCACCCTCGGCCTGCTGATCGCGGGCCCCGGCATCGCCACGATGCTGACGGGCGAGCTGCGCGCCTTTCTCATGAACGCCCACGCGGTGCCGGACGATGCCGGCTCGATGGGGCGGATCGCGGGGCGCGCGGTGCTCCTCATCTTCCAGGCGATGGCGATCCCGGCGGGACTCGCCATCGCGGCGGCGCTCGGGGCCGGCTTCCTGCAGCACCCCCTGGTCTTCACCACCGAGACCCTCGGCTTCAAGTTCGAGCGCGTCTCGCCGATGGCGGGCGTCAAGCGCCTGTTCGGGGTCGAGGCGCTGGTGCAGTTCGCCAAGGGGCTCGCCAAGATCGGGATCGTCGGCGTGGTGGTCGCCACCCTGCTCTGGAACGACCGCGACCGGCTGGAGGCCTTCGCCCGGCTCGACCCCGCCGCCTGCCTGTCGGCGATCCTGTCCCTGAGCCTGAAGCTGCTGGCGGGCGTGCTCGCCGTCCACCTCGTCATCACCCTCGCCGACGCGCTCTACCAGCGCTTCCGCTGGCGCCAGCGCCTGCGCATGTCGAAGGAGGAGATGAAGCAGGAGATGAAGGAGGCCGACGGCAGCCCCGAGGTGAAGGGCCGCATGAAGCAGCTGCGCATGGCCCGGGTGAAGAAGCGCATGATGGCCGCCGTGCCGGAGGCCACCGTCGTCGTCACCAACCCGACCCACTACGCGGTGGCGCTCCGCTACGAGGCGGGCATGGCCGCGCCCGTCTGCGTGGCCAAGGGCGTCGACAGCCTCGCGCTGCGCATCCGCGCGGTCGCGGCCGAGCACGGCGTGCGGGTGCTGGAGAACCCGCCGCTCGCCCGCGCCCTCCACGCCACCGTCGAGATCGACCAGGAGATCCCGGGCGAGCATTACCGGGCGGTGGCCGAGGTGATCGGCTTCGTCCTGCGCACGCGCCGCCGCGCCGCCTGAGCGCGGATGGCCCCCTGCACGAGGAAACGCCGTCAAGTCCTTGGAATGAGAAGCGTTTCCGGCGATCCAACCCCGGCGGGGCGCGGGGCGGTCCGGCGCGGGAGAATGCGTAGCGGCAAGGACTTAGGGGCGGGTGTCGATCCGGCGTGGTCGGACCCGCCTCCAAGCCTCCGCATTTCCCGCGCATCCGCAGGGTGCCGCAATGTTTAGGCCCTTGGTTTAAGCCCTTGCCGTGGCACGGCCCGGGGCCTAACCGGTGCCAGGTACTGGATTGAAGCGCGATGGCCGAGTTGTCAGGACCCACGCAGCCTGTTGCGGGCTCGATCGACCGGTCCGAACGGCCGGGTCGGGTCGGGCTGCTGCTCGTCCTGGCGGGCCTTCTGGTCGGGGCGGCGATCGGGCTCTCCTTCGTGGCCAACGAGCAGGCGCAGTCCCTGATCGTGTGGCTGCTGGCGCTCCTCGCCATGGCCGGGGTGTTCTTCCTGTTCGCGCTCGCCATCGGGGCGATCCAGCTCGCGGGGCAGGGCGGGCGCGACGACATCACCAAGGCGGTGGTGGACAGCTCCCCCGAGGCCGCCCTGGTGGTGGAGGAGGGCGGCCGCCTCGTCTACGCCAACGAGGCCTACCTGCAGGTGGCCGGCGGCGACAGCTTCTCGAACCTGCGCGCGGTGGAGCGCGTCTTCGTGGGCTCGCCCGAGGTCTCCGAGGCGGTCTACCGGCTCTCGCAGGCCGCCCGCGACGGGCGCAGCCACGGCGAGGAGATCCGGATGTCGCCGCCGCCCCAGGGGAGCGGGCAGGGGGGCGGGCGCGACTTCGCGTGGTACCGCATCAACGTGCGCCCGCTGCCGCGCCCCGGCCGGGCCGCCGCCCTGTGGACGGTGGCCGACATCACCGCCGAGCGCGAGCGGCAGGAGAACGTCTTCCAGGAGCTGCAGCACGCGATCGACTACCTCGACCACGCGCCCGCGGGCTTCCTCTCGATCGATCCGCAAGGGGCGATCGTCTACATGAACGCGACGCTGGCGGCCTGGCTCGGCTACGACCTCGCCACGGTGGGCTCGGGCGGCCCGCATCTCGACGCCATCGCCCCCGGCGCCGAGGTGCTGACCCGCAGCGCCGGCCTGCCCGGCGAGGTGCGCACCGACCGGATCGACCTCGACCTGCGCCGCCGCAACGGCCAGTCCCTGCCGGCCCGGCTCTACCACCGCGTCGCCTTCGACAAGGACGGCAAGCCCGGCGCCTCGCGCACCTTCGTGATCAACCGCTCGGCGGGCGCCGAGTTCGACGAGCCGCAGCGCGCGGCGGAGGTGCGGCTCGCCCGCTTCCTCAACAACTCGCCCATCGCCATCGCGACGCTGGACCGGCGCGGCCGCATCGCGCGGGCCAACGCCTCCTTCGCCCGCCTGTTCGGCACCCTGCCCCGCCACGCCGTCGAGGACGGGACCGAGACGGCGGAGGAGCCCAACATCGTCGACTCGGTGATCGACCGGGAGGGCCTCGACGCGGCGCTGGCCAAGGCGGCGCGCGGCCTCTCCGAGATCGCGCCCATCGAGATCTCGCTCGCCGGCCCCGGCAGCCGCTCGGCGCGGGTCTGGCTCATCACCGCGGGCGGCGCCGAGGAGGCCCTCGACGAGGAGGAGCGCGAGTCGGTCATCCTCTACGCGCTGGACACCACCGCGCAGCGCCAGCTGGAGCAGCAGGTGGCCCAGGCGCAGAAGATGAACGCCGTGGGCCAGCTCGCGGGCGGCATCGCCCACGACTTCAACAACGTCCTCCAGGCGATCATCGGCTACTCGGACCTGCTCCTGGCGAGCCACCGGCCGACCGATCCGGCCTTCCAGGACATCATGCAGATCAAGCAGAACGCCAACCGGGCCGCGGGCCTCGTGCGGCAGCTGCTCGCCTTCTCGCGCCGCCAGACCCTGCGCCCGGAGGTGATGAATGTCGGCGAATCGCTCTCCGAACTGACCCTGCTCCTGAAGCGGCTGCTGGGCGAGCGCGTCGGGCTCGAGTTGAAGCACGGCCGCGACATCTGGCCGGTCAAGGCCGACGTGAACCAGTTCGAGCAGGTGATCGTGAACCTCGCGGTGAACGCGCGCGACGCCATGCCGGGGGGCGGCAAGCTCCTCATCAGCACCGCCAACGTGCCCGATCCCGGCGAGGCCGCGGCCGTGGAGGGGCGGGGCGGTCCGCCCGCGGGCGACCACGTGCTCATCGAGGTCTCGGACACGGGCGAGGGCATCCCGCCCGAGATCATGGAGAAGATCTTCGAGCCGTTCTTCACCACGAAGGAGATCGGCAAGGGCACCGGCCTCGGGCTCTCCACGGTGTTCGGCATCGTCAAGCAGTCGGGCGGCACCATCGACGTGCAGTCGACGGTGGGGCAGGGCACCGCCTTCCGCATCTACCTGCCGCGCCACGTCCCCGAGGCCGCGGAGGCCGTCCCCGAGATCGAGGTCGCGGAGGCCGCCCCACGCCTGCCGCCCGCGACCCTGCCGCCGGAGCCCGGCGCGGAGGGGGCCAAGCCCGGCACCCGGCCGGGCCCGAAGCCGGAGACCAAGCCGGCCCCGGCCCGCAAGCCGTCCGCCGACCATACGGGGCAGGGCACGATCCTGCTCGTGGAGGACGAGGATCCGGTGCGCGCGGTCAACAGCCGGGCGCTCTCGGCCCGCGGCTACACCGTGCTGGAGGCGGCGTCGGGCATCGAGGCCCTGCAGATCGTGCGCGCGGGCGAGCACACCATCGACCTCATCGTCTCCGACGTGGTGATGCCGGAGATGGACGGCCCGAGCCTCCTGCGCGAGGTGCGCAAGCACCTGCCCGACCTGAAGGTGATCTTCGTCTCAGGGTATGCCGAGGACGCCTTCCGCAAGAACCTGCCCGAGGGCGAGGCCTTCAACTTTCTGCCCAAGCCCTTCAGCCTGAAGCAGCTCGTCGAGACCGTGAAGAAGACGATGGCGGGATAGAGACGGACCGGGGCGGGGGCCGCGGGCCCCCGCCGCTCACATCCGCGCGGTGAGGGTCGCCAGGATCGAGAACGGCGCCCCCGGCAGGTTGTTGAACTGGTTGAAGGGCTGCTCGATGTAGCGGGCATCCGTGAGGTTGCGCGCGTTGACGGCGAAGCGGTAGCGGTCGAAATCGTAGAACACCGCCGCGTCGAGGCGGGTATAGGCCCCGACCCGGTAGCTGTTGTTGAGGTCGCCGAAGCGGCTGCCCACATAGGTCGCGCCGAAGCCGAAGCCGAGGCCGCGCAAGGCACCCTCCTGCACTTGATAGGTCGACCAGAAGCTGCCGCTGAACTCCGGCACGCCGACGAGCCGGTTGCCGACCGCGAAGGTGGTGTCCTTGGCGATCTTGGCATCGAGGACGCCGAGGCCGCCGATGATCTTCCAGCCCGGCAGGATCTCGCCCGCGAGATCGACCTCGACGCCCTCCGAACGCTGCTCGCCGGTGATGAGCGAGAAGCCGGTGTTGTTCGGATCGCTCACGGAGACGTTCTGGCGCGCGATGCTGAAGGCGGCCACGCTCACCGTGAGCAGCGACGGGATCAGGTCGTAGCGCGCGCCGCCCTCGTACTGCACGCCGGTCTCGGGCGGAGGGTTCGTCGCGCCGAACACGTTGTCGGTCTGCGGTTTGAACGACGTCGTGTAGCTCGCGTAGAAGGTCAGCGGATCGATCGGCCGGTAGATGAGGCCGACGCGGGGCGAGAAGCCGAACAGCTCCTGCTCCGGCGGGATCGTGCGCGAGGCCGCGGTCCGGCTGAAGTAGAACTGGCTGCCGAAATCGACCCGGGTGCCGAGCAGGAGTTGCAGGCCGTAGCCGAGGTCGATCTGGTCCTGCAGGTAGACGCCGTAGAGGTCGTTCTTCTGCTTGAGATCGTTCAGGAAGGTGAACGCGCCGAAGGCGATGCGCGGCACCGGATCGAAGAAGCTCGTGGTCGTGGTGGAGACCGTCTGCTGCGAGATCGGCCGGCGATAGCCGTTGGTGTACTCGAAGCCGGCCAGGAACGTGTTGCGCAGGCCGAAGAGATCGAACTTCGCCACCATCTCGGACTGGGTATCGACGGAGGCGAAGGTCGAGTTCACGATCGAGCCGCGCCGGGTGACCAGGGTGCCGGCCGCGTTCAGGGCGGTGGCACGCGCGGCGAAGACGTCGAAGGCGCCGGACTGGACGTTGACGATCTGGCGCAGCGTCACGTCCGGACTGAGGTCGTGCTCGGCCCGGAGGGTGATGAAGTTCGATTCGCCCCAGTAGCGGGAATTGCCCGTCCCGTAGTAGCGGCCGATATTGTCGAGGGGCACCCGGCCGTTGCGGGCGATCAGGCCCTCGTCGTACTGCGAATCCTGGCGCGTGATCTCGGCGAGGAACTCGACGCGGGTATCGGGGGAGGGCGTCCAACTGAAAGCCGGCGCCACGAAGGTGCGGGAGTTCGAGCGGTCGCCGTAGTTGCGGAAGGTCGGGTCGTCCTGCGCCGCGAAGCTGACGCGCCCAGCGAAGCCCTCGGTTCCCGGCAGCGCCCCCGAGACGGTGCCCTGGAGCCTGGCGAAGCCGAAGCTGCCCCCTTGCGCAGTGAGTTCGCCGCTCGGCGCGAGGGTGGGGCGGCGCGTCACGATGTTGATGAGGCCGCCCGGATCGCCGCGCCCGTAGAGGACCGAGGCCGGCCCCTTCAGCACCTCGATGCGCTCCACGTCGGCGAGGTCGCGCTGGGTGCTGAGGAAGTTGTTGGCCTGGTTCAGCAGAACCCCGTCGATGGCGTAGGTCTGCGTGCGGAAGCCGCGGATCAGGAAGGTGTCGGAGCGGCCCTGGAGGGTGCCGCCGGGCTGCACGTTGCTCACATTCGTCAGGGCATCGTTCAGGCGCACGTCCTGCCGGTCGACCAGCACCTCGCGCGGCACCACCTGCACCGATTGGGGCACGTCGCGCAGCGCGGTGTCGGTGCGGGTGGCGGTGGCCGAGCGCGAGGCGCGGTATCCCACCACGGGGCCGGTGGTGCTCTCGCCCGTGCCGGTGACGGAGAGTTCGGAGAGCACGACCTCCTGCGGGCTCTCCACGGGCTGGGCCTGCGCGGCCATACAGAACGGCGCGAGGCCGCCGAGCAGGACCGCCCCCCGCCTGGAACACGCGCCGCCGATGCTTCGTCCCGCCCTCATCCCGATCCCCGACCTGACCCCGCGGGCCCGGTCTGAGCCCGGGCGCTTGTGTCGCAGCCTGAATACGGGATGGGATGGTCTTGCAAGACGTTTGTATACAAAGCGAACGATTGTCTTGGGATTCGCGTCGCGCGTCTCCGAAAGCACACGCGTTCGATTTTTAATTATTCCAATCCGCGTTTTGTTGGGCGATGGCTCGAGCCCTCGCGCCACGAGCCGTGAAAGCTGGGCGAGCCGCGCCAGAGGCGTCTGTCCACCCCGCGGATCCCTGCTCCCGATGAGCCCGCTCCGGGCGCCTGACCGGACCGGCAGCGCGTTCCAGGCCTTGTCGAATTAGAACAAAACAGGTACATAAGACGGGCAACGGCGCGCGATTGCGAACGGCGCCCAACCCCCGCATAAGGATGCCGCCGAGATGGCCCAGGCCGCAGCGAAAGTGGTGGAACTGCCCAGCATGGACAAGGACAAGTCCAAGGCGATCGACGCCGCCCTGTCCCAGATCGAGCGCGCCTTCGGCAAGGGCTCGATCATGCGGCTCGGCAAGGCCCAGCAGGTCCAGGAGGTCGAGACCGTCTCCACCGGCTCGCTCGGCCTCGACATCGCGCTGGGCGTCGGCGGCCTGCCGCGCGGCCGGGTGATCGAGGTCTACGGCCCCGAATCCTCCGGCAAGACGACGCTGGCGCTGCACACCATCGCCGAGGCCCAGAAGAAGGGCGGCGTCTGCGCCTTCGTAGACGCGGAGCACGCCCTCGACCCGGTCTACGCGCGCAAGCTCGGCGTCAATCTCGACGACCTCCTGATCTCGCAGCCCGACACGGGCGAGCAGGCGCTGGAGATCACCGACACCCTGGTGCGCTCCGGCGCCATCGACGTGCTCGTGGTCGATTCGGTGGCGGCCCTCACGCCGCGGGCCGAGATCGAGGGCGAGATGGGCGACCAGCAGCCCGGCCTGCAGGCGCGCCTGATGAGCCAGGCCCTGCGCAAGCTCACCGGTTCGATCTCGCGCTCGAAGTGCATGGTGATCTTCATCAACCAGATCCGGATGAAGATCGGCGTCATGTACGGCAGCCCGGAGACCACCACCGGCGGCAACGCGCTGAAGTTCTACGCCTCGGTGCGCCTCGACATCCGCCGGATCTCGACCCTGAAGGACCGGGACGAGGCGATCGGCAACCAGGTCCGCGTGAAGGTGGTCAAGAACAAGGTCGCGCCGCCCTTCAAGCAGGTCGAGTTCGACATCATGTTCGGCGAGGGCATCTCGAAGGTCGGCGAGTTGATCGACCTCGGCGTTAAGGCTGGCATCGTCGAGAAGTCGGGCGCCTGGTTCTCCCACAACAGCCAGCGCCTGGGACAGGGCCGCGAGAACTCGAAGGGATACCTGCGCGACAATCCCGAGATCGCGGGCAAGATCGAGACGGCGATCCGCCAGAACGCGGGGCTGCTCGCCGACCGCATCCTCGAGAACGCCACGCCGAGCGCCGACGAGCTGGACGAGGGCGAGGCCTGAACCGCGCGGTCGCGCAGCCCACGGACAAACGAGAGGCGCCGGACCGCACGGTCCGGCGCCTCTCGTGTTCGAGGGCCTCTTGGTCCAGCGTAGCGGAGCGCCGTCTCAGGCGCGCTGGCCCGGCGTCTCGAACAGGAAGTCGTCGATTGCGGGAATCGTGACCGCGAGGCCGCCGAAGGCCGGCTTCGAGAGGCGCCAGGGCCGGTCGGGGCGGGCCCGGACGGCCTCGGAGGGACGCAGGCGCCGGAAGCCGCCGTCCTCGCCCATCTCTTCGATGGTGAGGAAGCCGTAGACCTGGAGGCGCGAGGCGGTGAGCTTGGTGTCGCGGTCGGCGGCGGCCACGGCGAGGCTGCCGCCGGCATAGACCGCGTCCATCAGGCTGCGCTGCTCGCTGCGCCGGCGGATCTGCCCGTCGCGCACGCCCGGCTGGCGCAGCCCCGTCTCCGCCCTGCGGAACGGCACGACGTTGTCGGAGACCGTCGAGAGGCTACCCATACGCATCACCCTGAACTCGGAAGGTCGGGGCCGCGGCGCGGGCGCCGGGCCAGCTCGACAATTCGCGGATTCGCTTTAAGCTTTGGTGAGCGTTACCGGCCGGGACCGCACCGGCCTGGGACGCCCCGCGTAAACCGTGCGTTAACGTCCGGCGGGGGCGGGTTTTCTGCCGTCACGGCATTGACGTGCGGGCACCGCGGGTCTAGAAGCGCGCCACTTCGGTTGGCCGGGGGCCGCCGCGGGCGTGAATCGCGATCGCTGCCGCGCCCGCACGACACCGAAGGCTCACATCGCCTGACGTCTTGTCAGATCTGCAGGCACGAGCGCCCCGGAAAACGGTGTGCTCCTCTGCCGAGACCGCGCCACGGGGCCTGACCGGCCTCCTGGCGCATATTCGTTTTGTGACTGTCCCGCGAGGGGCGGCACAGCCCGCGGCCCGAGAGGGCCGCTCACGACGTGGACAGGGCCGCGGCATTGCCGGCGCGGTCCGGAGGAAGAGGGCAGAGAATGCCGACGATCAACCAGCTGATCGCTCAGCCGCGCAAGATCCAGCGGAGCCGCAACAAGGTGCCGGCGCTCAACGCCTGCCCGCAGAAGCGCGGCGTCTGCACCCGCGTCTACACCACGACGCCGAAGAAGCCGAACTCCGCGCTCCGCAAGGTGGCCAAGGTTCGCCTGACCAACGGCTTCGAGGTGATCGGGTACATCCCGGGCGAGGGCCACAACCTTCAGGAGCACTCCGTGGTGATGATCCGCGGCGGCCGCGTGAAGGATCTGCCGGGCGTGCGCTACCACATCCTGCGCGGCGTGCTCGACACGCAGGGCGTCAAGAACCGCAAGCAGCGCCGCTCGAAGTACGGCGCCAAGCGTCCGAAGTAATTTCTTCGGACCACGGCCGGTTCCAAGTTTCCACGGCCTCGTAAGGATGCCGCCGCCCGATCCGGGAAAGGCGGCCTGCGCGAGGTGCTTAAGACCATATTTTCGAGAGCAAGAAGATGTCCCGTCGTCACTCTGCCGAGAAGCGTGAGATCATCCCGGACCCGAAGTACGGTGACGTGGTCCTCACGAAGTTCATGAACTCCATCATGTACGAGGGCAAGAAGTCGACCGCCGAGCGGATCGTCTACGGCGCCTTCGACCTCGTGGAGAGCCGCGCCCGCGCCAACCCGATCGAGGTGTTCCGCGCCGCGCTCGACAACGTCGCCCCGGCGATCGAGGTCCGTTCCCGCCGCGTCGGCGGCGCGACCTACCAGGTCCCCGTCGAGGTGCGCACGGAGCGCCGCCAGGCGCTCGCCATCCGCTGGCTGATCCAGGCCGCCCGCTCGCGCAACGACCGCACCATGGTCGAGCGCCTGTCGGCCGAGCTGCTCGATGCCGCCAACAACCGCGGCAACGCCGTGAAGAAGCGCGAAGACACGCACCGGATGGCCGAGGCCAACCGCGCCTTCTCGCACTACCGCTGGTAATTCGCAGGCGCGCCGACCGCGGCGCGCCGCCCACGCCCTACCCGGAGAGACCCCGATGCCCCGCACGCATGCGATCGAGGACTACCGCAACTTCGGCATCATGGCCCACATCGATGCCGGCAAGACCACGACCACCGAGCGGATCCTCTACTACACCGGCAAGTCCCATAAGATCGGCGAGGTCCATGAGGGCGCCGCCACGATGGACTGGATGGAGCAGGAGCAGGAGCGCGGCATCACCATCACGTCGGCGGCGACGACCTGCTTCTGGCGCGACAAGCGCCTGAACATCATCGACACCCCCGGCCACGTGGACTTCACCATCGAGGTGGAGCGCAGCTTGCGCGTGCTCGACGGCGCCGTGTGCGTGCTCGACGGCAACCAGGGCGTCGAGCCCCAGACCGAGACCGTGTGGCGCCAGGCCGACAAGTACGACGTGCCGCGCGTCGTGTTCGTCAACAAGATGGACAAGATCGGCGCCGACTTCTTCAAGTGCGTCGCCGACATCATCGACCGCGTCGCCGGCAAGCCGGTCTGCCTGCAGCTGCCGATCGGTGCCGAGTCGAACTTCCAGGGCGTCATCGACCTCATCAAGATGAAGGCGATCGTCTGGTCCGGCGAGGCGCTCGGCGCGAACTTCAACGAGACCGACATCCCCGCCGACCTGCAGGATCAGGCGGTGGAGTACCGCACCAAGCTGGTCGAGGCCTGCGTCGAGCTCGACGACGAGGCCATGGCCGCCTACCTCGACGGCAACGAGCCGGACGAGGCCGCCATGCGCGCCCTGGTGCGCAAGGCCGTGCAGCTGCGCGCCTTCCACCCGGTCCTGTGCGGCTCGGCCTTCAAGAACAAGGGCGTCCAGCCCCTCCTCGACGCCGTCGTCGACTACCTGCCGTCCCCCGCCGACCGCGGGGAGATCAAGGGCATCGACTTCAAGACCGAGGAAGAGACCGTCCGTCACCCCACGGACGCGGATCCCTTCTCCATGCTCGCCTTCAAGATCATGGACGATCCGCACGTCGGCACGATCACCTTCTGCCGCGTGTACTCGGGCAAGGTCGAGTCGGGCGCCAACGTGCTCAACTCCTCGCGCGACAAGAAGGAGCGCGTCGGCCGCATGCTGCTGATGCACGCCAACAACCGCGAGGACATCAAGGAAGCCTATGCCGGCGACATCGTCGCGCTGGCCGGCCTGAAGGACACCCGCACGGGTGACACCCTCTGCGACGCGCAGAAGGCCGTGATCCTCGAGAAGATGGAGTTCCCCGAGCCCGTCATCGAGATCGCCGTCGAGCCGAAGTCGAAGGCCGACCAGGAGAAGCTCGGCATCGCGCTCTCGAAGCTCGCCGCCGAGGATCCGTCCTTCCGCGTCTCGACGGACCAGGAATCGGGCCAGACCATCCTCAAGGGGATGGGCGAGCTCCACCTCGACATCAAGGTCGACATCCTGCGCCGCACCTACAAGGTCGACGCGAATATCGGCCAGCCGCAGGTGGCCTACCGCGAGAAGCTGACCCGCCGTCAGGAGATCGACTACACCCACAAGAAGCAAACCGGCGGTACCGGTCAGTTCGCCCGGGTGAAGTTCGTGGTCGAGCCGAACGAGCCGGGCGCCGGCTTCGCCTTCGAGTCGAAGATCGTCGGCGGCGCGGTGCCGAAGGAGTACATCCCCGGCGTCGAGAAGGGCCTCAACTCGGTCCTGGGCGCGGGCGTGCTCGCCGGCTTCCCGGTGGTCGACGTGAAGGTGGAACTCGTCGACGGCGCCTACCACGACGTCGACTCCTCGGCCCTCGCCTTCGAGATCGCCTCCCGCGCCGCCTTCCGCGAGGCGCTGCAGAAGGGCGGCTCGGTGCTGCTCGAGCCGGTGATGAAGGTCGAGGTCGTCTCCCCGGAAGAGTATACCGGCTCGGTCATCGGCGACCTGAACTCCCGCCGCGGCCAGATCCAGGGCCAGGACATGCGCGGCAACGCCAACGTCATCAACGCGATGGTGCCGCTGGCCAACATGTTCGGTTACGTGAACCAGCTGCGCTCCTTCAGCCAGGGCCGCGCCAACTTCACGATGCAGTTCGATCACTACGAGGAAGTGCCGCGCGGCGAGGCCGACAAGGTCATCGCCAAGTACGCCTGATCGCCGAGTACGCCTGAGGGCGCACGCGGACATCCTCGATCACCGACACTGACGATTAGGAGGCCCTGATGGGCAAGGAAAAATTCTCCCGCACCAAGCCGCACTGCAACATTGGCACGATCGGCCACGTTGACCACGGCAAGACGTCGCTGACGGCTGCGATCACGAAGGTGCTGGCGGAGTCGGGCGGGGCCACGTTCACGGCCTACGACCAGATCGAC
>CANEZL010000056.1 GCA_947444195.1 Methylobacteriaceae bacterium
CCGAGCCCGGGGGGGCCGACGAACAGGACGTGGTCCAGCGCCTGTCCGGTCTTGCGGGCGGCCTCGATGAAGACCTGCAGGTTGGCCCGCGCCGCCCGCTGACCGACGAACTCGGACAGCGACAGCGGACGGATGCTCGTCTCCGCATCATCCGCCGCCACAGGCGCCGGATCGAGAATCGGATTGATCGGGGCCCTGCGGGTCATCGCGCCGGTCCGGCGCCGCTCACGCGGCGCGCGCCTCGGCCGGGAAGGGCTGGAGCAGGACCCGCCGCCCCTTGAGGTCGTGGACCGTGACCTGCCACTGCGACCAGTCCGTGGGGGAATCGAGGCTGTCCATCACCTCGCGGGCCACGCGCCGGGCGCGGTCCATCAGGCGGCCGGGCGCCCGGATCTCGGCGCCCTTGGCGTCGAGGACGCACTCGTAGCCGTTGGTGCAGTGAAAGCGGTACCGGGCCATCCATCGCTCCTGTCTCGCCGTGCCGTTCCGGGGCAGCCTCCGGAGGCATGTTCTACATATGTTCTTAACTCTGTCCAGGCGTAGGCGCGCGCGCCGCGGCGGATTGTCCGCGGCACGCACAGGCCGTCCGAGGAGGCCGGATCCGGGGGCTCAGGCGCGCCCGGTCAGGACGGCGACGCGCGCGGCCAGGGCGTCCACCGTCTCGAACGCGTGGGCGGCCGAGAACGCGACCCGCAGGCGCGCCGTGCCCGGGGGCACAGTGGGGGGGCGGATCGCCACCACGAGGAAGCCGTCCCGCTCCAGTTCCCGCGACAGCGCGAGCGCGGCCTCGGCCTCGCCGACGAGGACGGGCACCACCGCGCTCTCCGCCTCCGGCAGGCCGAGGCGGGCGGTGAAGCGGCGGGCGAGCGCCAGGGTCCGGGCCGAGCGCTCGGGCTCCGCCTCGACGATGTCGAGGGCGGCGAGGGCCGCGGCGGCCGAGGCCGGGGGCAGGCCCGTGGTGTAGACGAAGCTGCGGGCCCGGCTCGTCAGCAGGTCCACCACCGCCCGCGAGGCACAGAGATAGCCGCCGTAGGAGCCCAGCGACTTCGACAGGGTGCCCATCTCCAGGGGCGCGCGCGGCCCGTCCTCGACGATGCCGAGCCCGTGCGCGTCGTCCACGAGCGTCCAGGCGTCGTGGCGCTCCGCGAGGCCGAGGATGTCGCCCAGCGGCGCCCGGTCGCCGTCCATGCTGAAGACGCGCTCGGTGAGGATCAGGCAGTGGCGATGCGCCGCCCGCTCCGCGTCGAGGATGCGGGCGAGGTCGGCCACGTCGTTGTGGCGGAAGGTGGCGGTCCGCGCGCCGGAGAGCCGGGCGCCGGCCCACATGCAGGCATGGGAGAGTTCGTCGAGGAGGACGAGGTCGCCGCGGCCCGCGAGCGCCGGGGTGATGCCGAGATTGGCGAGGTAGCCGCTGCCGAAGACGAGGGCCGCCTCCGTGCCCTTGTGGGCGGCGAGCCGCGCCTCCAGCGCCGCGAGGGGGGGATGGTTCCCGGTCACCAGGCGCGAGCCCCCCGCCCCGGCCCCGTAGGCGGCGACGGCCTCCTGCGCCGCGGCGATCACCCGGGGGTGGTGGCTGAGGCCGAGATAGTCGTTGCAGGAGAAGGAGACGAGGCGGCGCTCCCCCCGCGCGGCGCCCGCGGCCGCTTCCCGCGTCGTGGGGACGAGGCGCCTGCGCAGGGCCGCCTCGTCGAGGCCGGCGAGCTTGGCATGGGCGAAGGTATCGAGGCTCGACATGGGGTTCCTTGGCGCCCCGGGCCCCGCCCCTGTCAAGCGCGCCCCGGGAGCGGCCTTGACCGCGGGCCCCGCCGCTCCCATCCCGGGACCATGAGCGCGACGCCGAGCGGCGGCCATCTCTGGCGGCCCTACACGCAGATGAAGACCGCCCCCGCCCCGCTGGAGGCCGTGGCCACCCACGGCAGCCGGATCGTGCTCGCGGACGGGCGCGAGCTCGTGGACGGCATCGCCTCGTGGTGGACCGCGGTGCACGGCTACAACCATCCCCACATCGCCGCGGCGGTGTCCGCGCAGCTCGCGGCGATGCCCCACGTGATGTTCGGCGGCCTGACGCACGCCCCGGCCGAGCGCCTTGCCGCCCGCCTCGCCGCCCTGCTGCCGGGCCGGCTCGACCACGTCTTCCTCACCGATTCCGGCTCGGTGGCCGTCGAGGTCGCCCTGAAGATGGCGGCCCAGTTCTGGCTCAACCGGGGCGTGACCGGCCGCGTCCGGGTGCTCGCCTTCCGCGGCGGCTATCACGGCGACACGATGGGGGCGATGTCGGTCTGCGACCCCGAGGAGGGCATGCACCGCCGCTTCGGCCGCTACCTGCCCGAGCAGGTCTTCTGCGCCCTGCCGACCACGGCGGCGCTGGCGGCCGGGCTCGACGGCACCCTGGCCCGGCACCGGCACGAGCTCGCCGCGGTGATCGTCGAGCCCCTGGTCCAGGGCGCGGGCGGCATGCGCATGCACCCGCCCGAGGTTCTGGCCGCGGTGGCCCGCCTCGCCCGGGCGCACGGCCTGCCGCTGATCTGCGACGAGATCTTCACCGGCTTCGGCCGCACCGGCACCCTGTTCGCCTGCGAGCAGGCCGGCATCGTGCCCGACATCCTCTGCCTGTCGAAGGCGCTCACCGGCGGCACCCTGGCCCTCGCGGCCACAGTCGCCACCGACGAGATCTTCTCCGCCTTCCTCGCCGACGATCCCGCCGCCGCTCTGATGCACGGGCCGACCTTCATGGCCAACCCGCTGGCCTGCGCGGCGGCCGATGCCAGCCTCGACCTGTTCGCGCGCGAACCCCGCCTCGCCCAGGCCGGGGCCATCGCCGCCCGCCTCGCGGAGGGACTCGAGCCCCTGCGCGGGCGCCCGGGCATCGCCGACGTGCGGGTCCTCGGCGCGATCGGGGCGGTGCAGTTCGAGACCCCGCCGGACCTCGCCGCCCTCAAGGCGCGGCTCCTCGCGCACGGGGTCTGGGTGCGCCCGTTCGGCGACGTCCTCTACCTCACCCCCGCCCTGACCATCCCCGGCCCGGATCTCGACCGCCTGATCGCGGCGGTGACACAGGTCGCCGTGGCGGCCTGAGGCCCCTCCGGCGCGGGCGCGCGCGCCGGAACGGCGGATCGGAGCCCGCGCCGGCGATCCGCGCACTGCAACCCGGACGGCTCTGGCCCGTTGGATCAGCGCCGGACTGCCGGGGGCCCGGTGCACCGCGCGCGGGGCGCCCGAGGGCGGGAGCTTTCTCCCCGGCGCAGCAGGCTTTCTGTTAAGAGTCACCTGTCCGGGACCGAGGGTGGAGGAAGCGCAACGTGGCGAGCGAGCAGACGATCCCCGAGAGCGAGCGGCCCGTGATCCTCCTGGTGGAGGACGAGGCCCTGACGATCATGGACCTCGGCGACGTCCTGGAGGATGGGGGCTACGACACCGTGCAATGCGCCTCCGCCGAGCGGGCGCTGAGCATCCTGCAGGCGCGGCCCGACATCTGCGGCCTCGTCACCGACGTCGAACTCTCCGGCAAGGCGAACGGGTTCGAGCTCGCCAACTCGGTGGCCGAGGCGCGCCCGCATCTGCCGATCGTGATCGTCTCCGGCCGGGCCGCGCCCGATCCGGAGCGGATGCCCCCCGGCGCGCATTTCATCGCCCGGCCCTGCAGCGGGGCCGACATCCTCGACCAGCTGCGGCGCCTCATGCCCTGCTGAGGGCTTTCCGCGGGGGATAGGCGGGGCTCTGTCATCCCAGCTTCACGCCCGCGCGTCACAGCCATGCCGCGTCCCCGGTCTCCGGTCCGGAATCCGGGTGCGTTTGGATGCCGGACGCGCGAGGTGCACCATGTCGGCGGCGGACGAACTTTCGGCGACCGCGCCGGTTGGCCAGACCGAGACCTTGGGTGGTTCCGTGGGCAAGGCGAAACGCGGCAAGGGTGAGGGCGCCGCCCGGCGGATCCGGCCGCCCGGCGCCAAGAGCGTCGGCTGGGCCCTCGTCCAGGCCGCGCGCCTGCACCGGGCCCGCATCGGCGACCGGCTCGCCGCCCTCAACCTCTTCGCCGGGCAGGAACAGGTGGTGCAGGCGCTCGCTGCCGCCGGCACGATGACCATGGGCGACCTCGCCGCCACCCTGCGCGTGCGCCCGCCCACCGCCTCCAAGACGATCTCCCGCCTTGCGGCGCTCGGCGTGGTGGAGCGCCGGGCCGAGGCCGGCGACGGCCGCATCGTGCGCGTGCGCCTCACCGAGGCCGGCCTCGCCAAGGCCGAGGCGATCGAGCGGATCTGGGACGAGGTCGAGGCCGAACTCCTGGAAGACCTCGACAGCAAGGAGAAGCGCCGCCTGCGCAAGCTCCTGCGCCGCGTCGCCCGCAACCTCGCCGACGCGGCCGGCGTCGAGGGCCACGACAGCGAGGCGGATGCCGAGATCGAGGACGACGAGGCCGAGCCCGCCGTGAACGGTGCCGCGCAGCTGATCTGAGGCCGCGCCCGATTCAGGCCGCCGCGGCCGCGCGCCAGGCCGGGAACGGGTCCGGCAGGTCGCGATAGGGACCGCTATCGAACGGCAGATCCTCGGCGATCCAGGCCGGGACGAGGCAGGCGTCGAGGGCGGCCCTGATGGCGGCCTCGTCCAGCCCGGTGCCGATGAAGACGAGTTCCTGGCGCCGGTCGCCCCAGGCCGGACTCCAGACCGCGTCGAGCCGGTCGCGGAAGGCGCTCTCCTCCGGCCAGCGGCGGCGGGGCACCGCCGCCCACCAGAACCCCATGGCCGAGACGTGGGCGACCGCGCCGGCGAGGGAGAACTCCCCGACCCAGTCCGGCCGCGTCGCCAGCCAGAAATGCCCCTTGGCGCGGATCAGGCCCGGCCAGGTCCGCGCGATGAAGGCGCTGAACGCCTCCGGCACGAAGGGCCGGCGCGCCCGGTAGACGAAGCTGCGGATGCCGTATTCCTCGGTCTCCGGCACGTGCGCGGCGGCGCCGTAGAGTTCCTTGAACCAGAGCGGGTGGGTCTGCGCCCGCTCCTCGCTGAACAGGCCGGTCTCCAGCACGTCGGCGAGCGCCACCCGTCCGTGGTCGGCCTCGACGATGCGGGCGTCGCCGTTGAGGCCGCGCACCACCGCCCGCACGAAGGCGCGGTGCTCCGCGCTCACCTCGGCGGCCTTGTTGACGACGACCACGTCGGCGAACTCGATCTGCTCGACGAGGAGGTCGACCAGGGTGCGCGCGTCCCCCTCCCCCGCGGTCTCGCCGCGCTGGCGCAGGAAGTCGTTCGAGCCGTAATCCTTGAGGAGGTTCACCGCATCGACCACGGTGACCATGGTGTCGAGACGCGCCACGTCGGCGAGCGCGCGGTCGTCTTCGTCACGGAAGGAGAAGGTCGAGGCCACCGGCAGCGGCTCGGCGATGCCGGTGGCCTCGATCAGCAGGTAGTCGAACCGGCCCTCCTCGGCGAGACGGCGCACCTCGGCGAGCAGGTCGTCGCGGAGCGTGCAGCAGATGCAGCCGTTGGTCATCTCCACGAGCCGCTCGTCCGTGCGCGAGAGCCCGGCGCCCCCGTCGCGCACGAGGTCGGCGTCGATGTTCACCTCGCTCATGTCGTTGACGATGACGGCGACGCGGCGGCCCTCGCGGTTGTTGAGGACGTGGTTGAGGAGCGTGGTCTTGCCGGCTCCGAGGAAGCCGGACAGGACGGTGACGGGCAAGCGCGTGTCGGGTGCGGGCATCAAATTTATGACCTGTTATAACGTAACAAATTAGAGGTCGGTCGGCCTCTCCTGTCAACGGCCACTGCGAGCCGCGTCCGTCCACGTGTTGTAATATCGTTACGCTCCGCCCTCGACGCGTACCGGAGCCAACTTGGTCGTTGCGGAGGACGGACCCAGCGGGCAGCGTTATAGTATCACACGCTCAGGCACCCCACCGATGTCCATCTCCCTCCGCGCCCGCACCGCGCCGGCAGCGCTCGCGGCGCAGCTCCTCCTCTTCGGCGGCGCCCTCGCGCAGGGCGCCAATCAAGTCACCCTGGAGGAGATCAGCGTCACCAGCCCGAGCCCGGTCCAGGCGATCGCCCCGGTCGCGGCGAGCCCGGCCGCCGCCGCGTCCCTCGGCCTCCTGCCCGTGGCGACGAACACCTTCGCGCCGGTGACGGTGCTGCGCCAGGAGCAGATCGCCCGCGAGCAGCCGCGGACGCTCGGCGACGCCCTGTTCGACCGGCCGGGCCTGTCGGCCTCCACCTACGCGCCGGGGGCGGCCTCCCGGCCGATCATCCGCGGCCTCGATAACGCCCGGGTGCGCATCCAGGAGAACGGCGTCGTCTCGGGCGACGTGTCGGAACTCGGCGAGGACCACGCCGTGCCGATCAACCCGCTCGTCAACGACCGCATCGAGGTGATCCGCGGACCCGCGACCCTGCGCTACGGCTCGGGCGCCATCGGCGGCGTGGTCTCGGCCGAGAACAACCGGGTGCCGACCTTCATCCCGGCCCGCGGCGTGCAGGGACAGGTCACGACCGGCTACACCAGCGTCGACAACGGGCGCCTCGGCGCGGTCAGCGTGGATGGCGGCGGCGACGGCATCGCCGTCCATGCCGACGGCTTCAAGACCGCCACCGACAGCTACGCCACGCCGCTCGGCATCCAGCGCAACTCGGCCACCGATTCGCAGGGCGGCTCGGTGGGCATCTCGGCGATCGGCGACCGCGGCTTCCTCGGCATCGCCTACAGCCGCTACGACGCGTGGTACCAGATCCCCGGCGGCGAGGCGGCGGAATCCCGCACCCGCCTGACCCCGCGCCAGGACCGGCTGCTGGCGCGGGGCGAGTACCGGCCCCTGGAAGGCCCCTTCGCGGCGATCCGCTTCTGGGCCGGCGGCTCGGTCTATCGGCACGACGAGATCGGCATCGGCGAGAACGGCGTCGACGGGATCCAGGCGATCTTCAAGAACCGCGAGGTCGAGGCCCGCATCGAGGCGCAGCACGTGCCGGTCTTCACGGCACTCGGCACCCTCACCGGCGCCATCGGCGTGCAGAGCGGGCGAAAGGTGCTCAACACGCAGCTGGAGAGCTTCCTGCCGGCCACGGAATCGCGCGCGAACGCCGTCTACCTGTTCGAGGAACTGGCGGTCGGCAACGGCCTGCGCTTCCAGGCGGCCGGCCGGATCGAGGGCGACCGGCACAACAGCACCGCCGTGCAGTTCCCGGCCGACTACCTGCCTGTGGAGGGCGCCGATCCGCTGGCCTACGGCCTCACCCGCCGCTTCGCCCCGAAGAGCCTGAGCTTCGGCGCCCTGCAGGACCTGCCCTACGGCTTCGTGGCGAGCGTCAACGGCTCCTACGTGGAGCGCGCGCCCACCGCCTACGAGCTGTTCTCGCAAGGGCCGCACGACGCCACCGCCACCTTCGAGATCGGCGATCCCACCTTGCGCCTGGAGCGCGCCCGCACGGTGGAGATCAGCCTGCGCCGGTCCGAGGGACCGCTTCGCCTCGACGCCACCGGCTACGTCACCCGCTACACCGGCTTCATCTACAAGCGCGACACCGGCATCCGCTGCGACGACGATTTCGCCTCCTGCGGCAGCGGCGACGAGCTGCGCCAGATCGTCTACTCCCAGGCCAATGCGAGCTTCTACGGCGCCGAGATCGGCGCGCAGCTCGATGTGCTGCCGGTCAGCAACGGCTTCGCGGGGCTGGAGGCGCAGTACGATTTCGTGCGCGCCCAGTTCGACGACGGCACCTACGTGCCGCGCATCCCGCCGCACCGGGTCGGCGGCGGCGTGTTCGTGCGCGCGGACGGCTGGTTCGCGCGGGTGAACCTCCTGCACGCCTTCGCCCATACCGAGATCGCGCCCTTCGAGACGACGACGCCCGGCTGGGACGACCTGCGCGCGGAGGTGAGCTACACCAAGGCCCTCGATCCGACCGTCTACGGGGCGAGCGAGGTCACGCTCGGACTGCAGGGCCGCAACCTGCTGGACGACCAGATCCGCAACTCGGCCTCCTTCAAGAAGGACGAGATCCTGCTGCCCGGGCGCAACTTGCGCCTGTTCCTGACGGCGCGGTTCTGAGTACCGATGGGGCGGCAGGTCGCCGCCCCGCGCCGCTCAGCCGTGGCAGGTGCAGCCGGCATGCTCGCAGCCGGCATGGTCCGGGTGGCCGGCGGCGCACTCGTCGCAGCAGAAGGCCTTGCCGTCCCGCTCGACCGCCTTGCCGACCGAGACCACGCAGACGCAGTCCGGGCAGGCGCACTTCACCATCTCGACATCGACACTGGCCATGGTCCCGCTTCCTCGGTTTGGCGCGCTCCCCGGCATCGGGGCGCGCTGAGAACGAGGATCATCGTCCCACACGCGAGACCTCCGCGCTATGGCCCCGGCGCGACATCGGCGTCGCCGGAGAATTTTGATCGCCCGCCGCGCTCGCGCGTTCATCACACCGGGCACTCCGTCGGGGGTGCCGGGAGGCGGGTCGGATGAGCGACGAGAAGATCGAGGCCTATACGGGGCCGGCCGGCGGCTGGGGCTCGGCCGGGTCCCTCGTCGAGATCCTCACCCGCGAGCAGATCCCCGCCACGGGCGCGGCGATGCTGATGAAGCAGAACAAGCCCGACGGCTTCATGTGCGTGTCCTGCGCCTGGGCCAAGCCCGCCAAGCCCCTGGCCTTCGAGTATTGCGAGAACGGCGCCAAGGCGACCGCCTGGGAGCAGACCCGCAGGCGCGCGACGCCGGACTTCTTCGCCGCGCACACGGTGAGCGAACTCCTCGGCTGGCCGGACTACGACCTGGAGGAGCAGGGCCGCCTCACCCATCCCATGCGCTACGACCCGGCAAGCGACCGCTACCGCCCGGTCGCCTGGGAGGAGGCCTTCGCCGAGATCGGAGCCGAGCTGAAGGCGCTCGATCCGAGATCGGTGATCTTCTACGCCTCCGGGCGCGCCTCCCTGGAGACGAGCTACATGTACGCGCTGCTGGCGCGCATGTACGGCAACAACAACCTCCCCGATTCCTCGAACATGTGCCACGAATCGACCTCGGTGGCGCTGCCGCCCGCGATCGGCGTGCCCGTGGGCACCACGCGGCTCGAGGATTTCGAGCACACGGACCTGATCCTGTTCTTCGGCCAGAACGTCGGCTCGAACGCGCCGCGGATGCTGCACCCGTTGCAGGAGGCGCGGCGGCGCGGCGTTCAGATCATCACCTTCAACCCCTTGCGCGAGCGGGGCCTGGAGCGGTTCACCAACCCGCAGGCGCCACTGGAGATGCTGACGAACAGCTCGACGCAGATCTCCACGCAGTACCATCAGGTGAAGGCCGGCGGCGACCTCGCGGCGCTGACCGGCCTGTGCAAGGCGGTGCTCGCCGCCGACCGGGACGCCGAGCGGGCGCGCCGCCCGCGCATCCTCGACACCGCCTTCATCGAGGCGCACACCCACGGCCTGGAGGCGCTCGCCCGCTTCTGCGACGGGCAGGACTGGGCCGATATCGAGCGCCGCTCGGGGCTCAAGCGCGAGGCCATCGAGGCGGCGGCCTCCGTCTACATGCGTGCCCGCAGCGTCATCGGCATCTACGGCATGGGCCTGACCCAGCACCGCAAGGGCACCGAGACGGTGCAGATGCTCGTCAACCTGCTGCTGCTGCGCGGGAATATCGGCCGACCGGGCGCCGGCATCTGCCCGGTGCGCGGGCACTCGAACGTGCAGGGCCAGCGCACCGTCGGCATCGCCGAGAAGCCCGAACTCGTCCCCCTCGACCGGCTGGCCGAGCAGTACGGCTTCGAGCCCCCCCGGGAGAAGGGCCTCAACACGGTGGAGGCCTGCGAGGGCATCCTGAAGGGCAGCGTGCGCGCCTTCATCGGGCTCGGCGGCAACTTCGTGCGCGCGGTGCCCGACACCGCGCCGATGGAGGCGGCGTGGCGCGCCTTGCGCCTCTCCGTGCAGGTCTCGACCAAGCTGAACCGCGCCCATCTCGTGCGCGGCGAGATCGCCTACATCCTGCCCTGTCTCGGCCGGATCGAGGTCGACCGGCAGGCGAGCGGGCCGCAGGCGGTCTCGATGGAGGATTCCTGCTCGGCCTTCCACGGCTCGCGCGGCGTGTCCGAGCCGGTGAGCGCCCATGTCCGCTCCGAGCCCTGGATCGTGGCCGGCCTCGCCAAGGCGGTGCTGGCCCCGAATCCGAAGCTCGACTGGGATTCCTGGGTGGCCGACTACGCCCGCATCCGCGACGCCATCGAGGCGACCTATCCGGACGTGTTCAAGGATTTCAACGCGCGCATGTTCGAGCCCGGCGGCTTCTACAAGCCGCTCGCCGCGCGCGAGCGCCGCTGGAACACCGAGACCGGGCGGGCGAACTTCATCGCGCCGGAGGGGCTCGAGGCCGATCCCGACATGCCGCGCTCCGACGAGACCGGGCTCGACCTCATCACCCTGCGCTCGAACGACCAGTTCAACACCACCGTCTACGGCTACAGCGACCGCTTCCGCGGCGTGAACGGCACCCGCCGGATCCTGTTCATGAACGGGCACGACCTCGCCCGGCTCGGGCTCGCCGACGGCGACACCGTCGACGTGGAGACCGATGCGCGGGACGGGGTGGAGCGCGCCGTGCGCGGCCTGCGGGTCGTCGCCTACGACATCCCGGCGGGCAATTGCGGCGGCTACTACCCCGAGATGAACGTGCTGATCCCCCTCTGGCACCACGACGAGCAGGCCAAGACGCCCGCCGCCAAAGCGATCCCCGTGCGCGTCACGCGCGCTGCCCCGAACCCTGTTTGAGGTCTTCTTCCGGGGCGTCGACCCATCCCGAGGTACCGCGTCGAGCTTCGCTCCGGCGCCCCAGACGGGCATGCAGGCGCGCGATCATCCGGCCCGCTCCGTGCTAGACGCGGGCCGGAACGCCGCCATCCCGGGCGGACGACACCGAGAGTCCGATGATGGATGCGACGGCGCCTCCCGACGCCCCGCCCCTGCTCGCCCGGCTCGCCGCCCACGCGGCGGGCGCCCCCCTCGACCTCGCGCATATGCGGGCGGACCGCGAGGCGCTGGCGGCGCTCGCCGATCCGGCGGCGCCGGGGCCGGACTGGCGCGATGCGGGCGGGGGCCTCGCCCTGGCGGGGCGCGACCTCACCGGGGCGCGCCTCGAAGGGGCCGATCTCGGCGGCGCCAACCTCGCCCGGTCCCGCCTCCCCGGCGTGATCGGCCGCTCGCTGCGCCTCGACGGCGCCAACCTCGAGGCCGCCGCCTGCGCCGAGGCCGACCTCAGCGGCGCGAGCTTCCGCGGCATCGTCGCCGGGCAGGTCGACCTCAGCGGCGCCATGCTGGAGGATGCCCGCTTCGACGGCGCGGCGATGCGCTTCGCCGACCTCAGGAGGGCCCTGCTCGACGGCGCCGATTTCTCCGATGCCGACCTGTGGGGCGCCGATTTCACGGGTGCCGATGCCGACGACACCCGTTTCCGCCGGGCCCGCCTCGACGAGGCCCGCCTCGGCGACACCAACCTCACCCATGCCGATTTCGACGGGGCGAGCCTCACGAAGGCCCGGCTCGTGGGCGCCCGGCTGCGGGGCGCCAACTTCTCGGGGGCGAAGCTCGACGGGGCCGATCTCTCGGGGGCGGACCTCTCCGAGGCGAGCCTCGTGCGCCTCAACCTCGCCACCTGCCGCCTCCGGCACGCGCGCTTCGCCGGCGCCTGGCTCAGCGGGACGCGGATGCGGGCCGAGCAGCTCGGCGGCGCGGTGGGCGAGGAGGTGGCCGGCGCCTACGAGGCCGCCCAGGCGAGCTATCTCGCCCTCGAGCAGAACTGGAAGAGCATCGGCAGCCAGGACGAGGCGAGCTGGGCCTACAAGCGCGGGCGCCGCATGGGCCGCCTGCAGGCGGGGGTGCAGGCCCGCGCCGCCTGGGGCGCCCGCGACCTGCGCGGCCTCGCCCGCCACGGCTATCGCTGGATCGCCGACCGCTTCGTGGAATGGCTCTGCGACTACGGCGAGAGCCTGTCGCGCATCGCCCGCGCCTTCGCCCTCGCGATTGCCCTGTTCGCCCTCCTCTACGGGGCGACCGGCGGCCTCGTCATCGAGGGTGCGGACGGGCGGGTCACCTACAACCCCCTCGATCTCGTGAGCTACAGTGCGCTCAACATGATGACGGCCAACCCGCCGGAGATCGGCATCAAGCCGGTGGGGCGCGTCACCAACCTCCTCGTCGGAATCCAGGGCGCCGCCGGGATCATCCTGATGGGCCTGTTCGGCTTCGTGCTCGGCAGCCGCCTGCGGCGCTGACGGGGTTTCCCACTGCCACCCTTTCGCATCGTCGCGCGTTGGGGGCCGAGCCGGCGAACCGACCGGCGGGGGCGAGGTGGACCGTGCCGGACTGGATCGAGAACGCCGTGTGGTGGCACGTCTACCCCCTCGGCTTCGTGGGCGCCGAGCCCGTCCTCGAACCCGGCCGGCCGGTGGCCCACCGCCTGCGCCGCCTGGAGGCCTGGCTCGACTACGCGGCCGAACTCGGCGCCACCGGCCTGATGCTGGGGCCGATCTTCGCGGCAACGAGCCACGGCTACGACACGATCGACCCCTTCCGCATCGACCCGCGCCTCGGCGACACGGCCGATTTCGAGGCGCTGGCGTCGGCCGCCCGCGCCCGCGGCCTGAAGATCCTGCTCGACGGGGTGTTCAACCATGTGGGCCGCGACTTTCCCGCCTTCCGCACCGTGCTCGCCGAGGGGCCGGCGGCCCCGCAGGCCCGCTGGTTCCGGCTCTCCTGGCCGCGGGGGACGGCGCCCGGCACCGAGCCGGACTATGCCTGTTTCGAGGGTCACCGCAGTCTGGTCACCCTCAACCACGCCGCGCCCGAGGTGGCCGACCACGTCGCGGGCGTGATGAACCACTGGCTCGCCCGCGGCGCCGACGGCTGGCGCCTCGACGCGGCCTACGCGGTGCCGCCCGCCTTCTGGGCGCGGGTCCTGCCGCGGGTGCGGGCGGCCCATCCGGAGGCCTACATCTTCGGCGAGGTCATCCACGGCGATTACCGCGCCTTCGTCGCCGAGACCGGTGTCGACGCGGTGACGCAGTACGAGCTCTGGAAGGCGATCTGGAGCGCGCTCAACGACCGCAACCTGTACGAGCTCGACCACGCCCTCGACCGGCACAACGGCTTCCTGGCGGATTTCGCGCCCCTCACCTTCGTGGGCAACCACGACGTCACCCGCATCGCGAGCCGCCTCGACGATCCCCGCCACCTGCCCCACGCCCTCGCCGTGCTCTTCGCCTGCGGCGGCACGCCGACGGTCTACGCGGGGGACGAGCAGGGTTTGCGCGGCATCAAGGAGGATCGCGCCGGCGGCGACGACGCCGTCCGGCCGGAATTTCCCGAGACGCCGGCGGGGCTATCGCCGGACGGGCACGGCCTCTTCGCCCTGCACCGCGACCTCGCGCGGCTGCGCCGCGCCAATCCCTGGCTGCACCGGGCCCGGACCCGCAGGGTCCACCTCGCCAACCGTCAGATCGTCCTCGCCGTCGGCGCTCCCGAGCCGGGCCTGCTGCTGGCCCTCAACCTCGACGACGCGCCGGCCGCCCTGCCCGCCCCCGGCGCGCGATGCGTGGAGGCCGGGGACGGCCAGGTGATCGATCCCGGCGCCGCGGGCGCCCGGGTTCTGCTGCCGCCCCACGGCTGGAGCGTGCTGGCCTGCGGCCGATAGGGCGACGGCGCGTCTCCCGGGGCGAGCACCGCCCTCCCCGGCCTCCTCACGGATCTCGCGCGGCCCTGCGCGCCCGCTCCCGCCCTCTGCGGACGGGGCGACCGGGGCCGAAGGATTCGCGGGCCGAGGGATACGCTGAAGCCAAGGGATTCACGCGACCTGTGCGCCCACCCGGTCATCCCGGGGCCGCGCGGCGGTGCCCGGGCCCTGCACGCCGAAGCGTCCGGACCTGAACCGGCGGCGTTACCGGATCGCACGCTCTGCGCGCCCCTCCGGCTCCGAACCCGCCCGGCGAGCGCCCCGGATCGACGGCACGGGCATCGGCGGACGGTCTGCCGGACGCTGTGCAGAGACCGGACTTCGTGCGGGATAAGCGAACGCGGCGCGGTTCGGGGGCGAGCGAGGCTCGGCAATCCCGCGAGAGTCCGGACGGTCCGGGGGCAGACCCGCGGGCTCCCACGCGATCGCTCAGACCGCAGAGGAGGCAGGCCGCGCTCAGTCGTTGGCGCCCAGCCGCTCGATCAGATGGTTGAGGTCCATCCGCAGCGCGCGGATCTCGGGGTCGCTCAGGGCGAGCTGGCACATCACGCTCTCGCGCACCGCCGCCGCCTCGCCCCGGAGCGCGGCGCCCTGCACGGTGAGCGTGATCTCGACCTCGCGCTCGTCCGATTGCCGCCGGCTGCGCAGGAGCAGGCCCGCCGCCTCCAGCCGCTTCAGCACCGGCGTCAGGGTGCCGGAATCGAGCCGGAGCCGCCGCCCGATCTCGGAGACCGTGATCCGGTCCTGCTCCCACAGGACGAGCAGCACGAGATATTGCGGATAGGTGAGCCCGATGCGTTCGAGCAGCGGCCGGTAGGCCTTCGTCATCCGGTGCGCGGCGGCGTAGAGCGCGTAGCAGAGCTGGTTGTCGAGCAGCAGCGGGTCCCGGACGGGGTCCGCCTCCTCTCTCGCCTCTCCGACAAGCACCATGACTTCGCTCGCGCCGGTCCCGGATCCAGCCCTTACGATACAAGAGGATGAGGCAGACGCCAGGGGCGCGATTTCCCCACGCGTTTCAGCACATAGGATCGTGTGTTGAGTCACAGGGCGAGGGCGTCGAGGCTCTCCAGGAATCCGGCCTCGTCCTCCAGGGTGCGCAGGTCGAGCCGCACCGCGTCCCCCTCGGTCCGGCCGATGATCGGAACCGGCAGGGCGCGCAGGGCGCCCGCGAGGCGGCGGCACCAGCCCCCCGCCCGGCGCCCGCCCGCCCCCTCGGGCGGGGCGAGGGCGAGGCCGGCGCTCGGCAGGGTCTCCACCGGCAGGGCGCCGGAGCCGATCTGGCTCGCGCAGGCGATCCGCGTGACCGTGGCGCGGCCGGCCAGCCGCGCGGCCACCGCCGGCTCCAGCCGCGCCGCCTGCGCCGCGATCGCACCCTGCGGCCGCGTGAGCAGGCGCAGGGTCGGGAGGGTCTCGGCGAGGCGCTCCGGGTGCAGGTAGAGACGCAAGGTCGCCTCCAGCGCCGCGTAGGTCATCTTGTCGACGCGCAGGGCCCGCTTCAGCGGGCTCTTGCGGATGCGCGCGACGAGGTCGGCCCGTCCGGCCACCACGCCGCACTGGACAGCCCCGAGGAGCTTGTCGCCGCTGAAGGTCACGAGATCGCAGCGCGCCAGGGCGGCGCGGACGGTGGGCTCGGCCGGCAGGCCGTAGGCGGCGAAGTCGACGAGGTTGCCGCTGCCGAGATCGAGGGCCAGGGGCACCCCCCGCTCCCGGCAGAGGGCGTGCAGCTCCGCCGCGTCCGGCTGCGCGGTGAAGCCGCGGACCTCGTAGTTGCTCGGATGGACCCGCATGACGAGGCCGGTGCGCGGCCCGATCCCGTCCGCGAAATCGCGCAGATGCGTGCGGTTGGTGGTGCCGACCTCCCGCAGCCGGCAGCCGGCCCGGGCCATGACGTCCGGCACGCGGAAGGAGCCGCCGATCTCCACGAGTTCGCCCCGGGAGACCGCCACCTCGCGGCGCATGGCCAGGGCGTTGAGGACGAGGAAGACGGCCGCCGCGTTGTTGTTGACGACGATGGCCGCCTCGGCCCCCGTCAGCCGGCAGAGCAGGGCCTCGACATGGTCGTCCCGCTCCCCCCGAGCGCCGCTGTCGAGGTCGAATTCGAGGTTGCAGGCCCGCGTCATCACCGCCGCGACCGCCGCCGCCGCCTCCGGCGGCAGCAGGGCCCGGCCGAGATTGGTGTGGAGCACGGTCCCCGTGAGGTTGAAGACCGGCCGCAGGGACGCCCGCCCCTCCGCCCGCAGCCGCGCCGCCACGGCCTCGAGGATCGCCGCCTCGCCCGGCACCGTCCCGCTCCCGCCCCGGATCCCGTCGAGTTCCAGGCGCAGGGTGGCGAGCAGGGCGCTGCGCCCATGCGCCTCGGCGAGCCCCCCCGCCTCCGGCCGCGCGAGCAGGCGTTCGACGGCGGGAATGCGGCGGCGGGCCGGCGGATCGACGGGAGCGGAGGTCATCGCCGGCCACCATAACCGAGCCGCCGCCCGCATCCAGCCGACCGCGCGCGTCCCGTGGATCGAGCGCGAGATCAGGGCTTGCCAAGCCCGAAGCGACCCTCTAGACACCCCTCACGGCCGGCGCGGCTTCAACAGCCCGCAGCCAGGCAGGCGCCCGTAGCTCAGCTGGATAGAGCACCAGACTACGAATCTGGGGGTCAGAGGTTCGAATCCTTTCGGGCGCGCCACCTTATCGCATCCGCTTGAAGCGGCACAACCTTTCGAAATCATTGAGATATCCGCGGTGCCCTCGCGCAAAACGAGTGTGCAAACGGTGTCTCACATCTCCTATCTTGTCCAGGTGCCCAGCGGGGTCTACTACCTCCGCCGCGTGATCCCCCCGGCCCTGCGCCCCTTCATGCCTGAGCCCTGGCGCGGCAAGTCGGTCTGGAAGCTCAGTCTCCAGACGAACGACTACGCCCAGGCCAAGCGCCGGGCCGACAGTGGCGTCCGGTCTCGCTGCAACGCGGACTTCACGGCTGATCTGCCCCCATGGGGTGGTCCGGGTCGAAAGTTAGTACAGGGTCGGTCTTGTCTCCAGGGTAGCTTGGCTGGCGGAGCCGGTCGGGTGAGCGCAGCCGGCCAAGCGGTCAAGGGGGTATGAGCACTTCCGGTGCCCGGTAGCCCAACGCCCCATGCGGCCGAACCGTATTGTAGTGCTGTCGCCAGCCCTCGATCATAATCTGCGCCTCCTTGAGCGTGTAGAAGATCTCAGCATTCAGAAGCTCGTTGCGTATCTGTGCGTTAAAGCTCTCGACATACTCGTTCTCCCGCGGCGAGCCGGGGGTGATGTAGGCGGTCGTTGCGCCAACGACCGCAATCCAGGCCTGCACTGACTTGGCGATGAACTCAGCCGGTTGTCTGACCGAATGTGCCCCGGCACGCCGCGCAGGATGAACAGGTCAGAGAGCATGTCGATCACCTCCGCTGCCTTGAGCTTGCGGTCCACCCGGATTGCCAGGCATTCCCGGGTGAACTCGTCGACCACGTTGAGCATCCAGAACTTGCGCCCGTCATGGGTGCGCGCCTCGACGAAGTCATAGGACCAGACGTGGTCGCGCAGCTCAGGTCGTAGCCGCAGGCATGAGCCGTCCCCGTCCCTCAGCCGCCCCTTCTTCGGCTGCTGGGCCGGAACCTTCAGCCCCTCCAGCCGCCAAATCCGCTCGACCCGCTTGTCGTTGACGAGCCAGCCAGACGTCTTCAGCAGGGCCGCGATCTTGCGATAGCCGTAGCGCCCGTACCGGCGCGCCAGCTCGATCAGGTCGGCGGTGAGCGCCGCCTCGTCGCCCCGGCACCTTGCGCTGCGTCGAGCGATGCTGCCCGAGCGCCCGGCAGGCTCGGCGTTCGGAGACGTGCAGGACGTCCATGACATGCTCGATGCACGCGCGACGGCGCGCGGGGCTCAGAAGTTTCCCCGAGCCGCCTCCTGCAAGATCAGCTTGTCCAGCGTGAGATCCGCGATCGCCTTCCGGAGGCGCTGGTTCTCGACCTCCAGATCCTTCATCCGCCGGACCTGATCGCTCTTCAGCCCGCCGTACTCCTTGCGCCAGCGGTAGTAGGTCACCTCGGTCACGCCGATGCCGCGGATCGCCTCGGCTACGCTCTGGCCTTGGCCGACCTGCACGTCCACCTGCCGCAGCTTGGCAATCACGTCCTCTGGCTTGTGTCGCTTCGTTCCCGTCCGTCCTCGTCCTGGCCAGAAAACCATACCTCACGGCGGACCACTCCCAAGGGGGGCGAATCATCGCCGGCCATCGCGGCGTTCGCGGCCGGCTCCCTGTGCGGGGCTTTCGGGCTCGCGCATCTCGCCTTCGCCTGCATGGTCCTGCCGATCCTCGTTCTCGTCGCCCTGACCGTCCTGGCGGTCGCGGCGAACGTCGCGCCTTGAGGGCTATGTGAAGGCTCCCCGCGCACCGCGAACGATGGGGTCGGAAGCACTCCGGCCCGCTCCCTCACGCGGAGGCGGGATGCAGGGGCAGACTGACCCGTGCCCGCAGTCCGAGGCCGTCCGTGCCGGGATGAAGCGTGACGCTCCCGCCCAGGCGTTCCACGAAGGCGCGCACGATGGCGAGGCCCAGGCCGCTCCCGCCCGGGTCGTCCGCCCGCTCCAGGCGGTGGAAGCGCTCGAAGACCAGCGCCTGCTGGTCCTCCGGGATGCCCGGGCCGTCGTCCTCCACCTCGATACAGGCGCGCGTCTCCCCGCCCAGGTCCGGCTCGACGGAGACCGAGACGCGGACCTCGCCGCCGGCCCGGTTGTAGCGAACGGCGTTGTCGATGAGGTTGCGCAGGGCCTCCTCCAGGAGGAACGGCTCGGCCCGCACGGGGATCGGGGCGTCCGGCCCGTCGAAGGACAGGGCGACCCGGTTCTGACGGGCGACGGCGACGAGATCGAGGGCCGTCCCGCGCGCCAGCGCCACCGCGTCGACGGCGACCGCCTCGCCCCGGCGCACGGCCTCCTCCTCCAGCCCGGCGAGCGTGAGGAGTTGCGCGATCAGCCGATCCAGCCGGTCCACCGCCCCGTCGATGTCGGCGCGCGAGGAGCGCCAGCCCGCGCTGCCCGGGGGGTGGCGGTCGAGCAAGCGTAGATGGGTCTTGAGGATCGCGACCGGGGTGCGCAGCTGGTGGGAGGCGTCGGCGGTGAAGCGGCGCAGCACCGCCATCGCGTTGTTGAGCTGGCCGAGCAGCTCGTTCAGCGCCACGACCAGGGGCAGCGTCTCGCGGGGCACCTCGGCGACGGAGAAGGCCGGCACCGCCCCGGCCCCGTGGAACCGGTGCTCGACCTCGCGGCGCAGCTCGTCCAGCGGGGTCAGGCCCATCCGCACCGCGAACCAGACGAGCAGGCTGCCGATGCCGGCGAGCGTCGCGCCGAGCCCCGTGAGGGCGAGGAGCATCCGCCGCGCCAGCAGGTCGCGCCCCTGAGTGGTCTCCGCGACCTGCACCAGGGCGACGTGCCGCGTGACGTAGATCGGCTTCAGCATCGCGCCGATGCGCACGCGCTGGCCGCGGAAGACCGCGTCGCGGTAGGTCAGCGTCTCGACCGGCGGCATCGGCTGCGGGAGCGGCAGGTCGGCGTAGCCCGTCACGAAGGCCCCGTCCGCGCTGACGTTGTAGAAGATGCTGTCGCGCTGGGCGTTCGAGAGCATGCCGAAGGCGGCCGAGGGCATCTCCAGGGAGACGTGGCCGTCCTGCACGGTCAGGCGCTCGGCGATGGAGAGGATCGAGCCGGCGAGCACCCGGTCGTAGGCGCTCGTCACGAAGGTGTCCACGAACCACGTCCCGCCGATGCCGAGCATCACGGCGAGGGCGGCCATCGGCACCATCAGGTAGGCGGCGACGCGGACGCGCAGCGAGCGCGCGGCGAGGCCGAGCGCCCTCACGGGCCCTCCTCCGAGCCGCCCGCCTCCATCACGTAGCCGAGGCCGCGCAGGGTCACGATCCGCGGTCCCCCCGCGCCGAAATGCCGGCGCAGGCGCGCCACGTAGACCTCGATGGCGTTGGGCGAGATCTCCTCGTCGAAGCCGAACACCTCGGCCACGAGCCGGTCCTTCGAGACCACGCGGCCCGCGCGGGTGATGAGCGATTCGAGGATCGCCAGCTCGCGCTTGCGCAGGGGCAGCACCCGGCCCCCGAGGGTCGCGATCTGTCCGGAACGGTCGAAGACGAGGTCGGCGCAGGTGACGATCGGGTCCGGCTGCCCCTGGCCGCGCCGGACCAGGGCGCGCACCCGCGCCTCCAGTTCGGCCGGGTCGAAGGGCTTGGCGAGGTAGTCGTCCGCGCCCAGGTCGAGCCCGGTCACCCGGTCGGCCACGGCGGCGCGCGCGGTCACGATGAGCACCGGCACGGTGATGCCGGCGCGGCGGATGTCGCGCAGCACCTCGAAGCCGGAGCGGTCGGGCAGGCCGAGATCGAGCAGGACCAGGGCGTAGGTTTCCTGGCGCAGGAGCGGCAGCACCTCCGCCCCGCTCGCCTCGTGATCCACGGCGAAGCCGCAGAGCCGGAGCGACGAAACGATGCCGCGGGCGAGTGCCGCATCGTCCTCGACGATGAGGATCCGCATCGATCGGTGCCCCCCTCGCGCTCCCGTGTGACGGGTGCCGCACCGATCAGGGTAGACCGCCCGCTCATGCCGGGGATAGCCGCCGACGTTGAGGATCCACCCGCTTTGCAAGCGGCCATCCTCGCAAGGGCCGTCTTCTCAAGGGCCGACTTTCAGGCCGCCGCCGGGTTCGCGGTGCGAATCCCGAACCGTGTCAGGATGGTGAAAGCTCGGATGCGTAGCGTTCCCCTCGACAGGCGCGACAAAGCAAGCGCGCCGCACCCAGGGGAGGACATCATGAGACTGCGGCTTGCCGCCACTTTGGCCCTGACGATCGCCGCCCTGCCGGCCGCCCAGCCGGCCGCCCACGCGCAGGGCGTGCCCGCGGGCTATCCCGCGACCTATTCCGAGGTGATCGAGGCCGCCCACAAGGAAGGCGCGCTCTCGATCTACGCCACCGCCGACGCCTCCGAGGTGTCCGAGCTGCTGGCCCAGTTCCGGGCGCTCTACCCGAAGCTGAAGGTCGAGTACGCCGACCAGAACTCCACGGAACTCTACAGCCGCTACGTGGCCGAGGCCGCGGCCGGAAAGACCGCCGACTTCATCTGGTCCTCGGCGATGGACCTCCAGATCAAGCTCGTCAACGACGGCTATGCCCTCACCTACGCCTCCCCCGAGAAGGGGGCGCTGCCCGACTGGGCCAAGTGGCGCGACCAGGCCTACGGCACCACCGCCGAGCCCATCGTCTTCGCCTACAACAGCCGCCTCGTGCCCGAGGCCGAGGTGCCGCGCAGCCACGCCGATTTCGCCAAGCTGATCAGCCAGAAGAAGGATGCCTACAGGGGCAAGGTCACGTCCTATGATCCCGAGCGCTCCGGCGTCGGCTTCCTCTACCTGACGCAGGACGTGCAGATCAGCCCCTCGACGACCTGGGACACCGTCAAGGCGATGGGCCAGGCGGGCGCCAAGTTCTACACCTCCACCGGCGCGATGATCGAGCGCGTGGTCTCGGGCGAGCACACGCTGGCCTACAACATGATCGGCTCCTACGTCCTGCAGCGCAACCGCAAGGACCCGACGCTCGCCTACGTCCTGCCCAAGGACTACACGCAGGTGATGTCGCGCATCGGCTTCGTCTCGGCCAAGGCCAAGAACCCGAACGCGGCCAAGCTCTTCCTCGATTTCCTGCTCTCGAGGGCCGGCCAGGTGGAACTCGCCCGCAAGGCGATGACCTCGGTGCGCAACGACCTGCAGGAGAGCCACGGCATCACCAGCCTGCCGGGCGCCGCCGAGGTCACCCTGAAGCCCATCCGGGTCGGGCCCGAACTCCTGACCCAGCTCGACCAGATCACGCGGCTGCGCTTCATCAAGCAGTGGCAGAAGACCCTGGCGGCGGCGAACTGAGCGCCCCGCCATGTCCAAGCCCTTCCGCATCGCGGTCGTCCTCGCGACCGCGCTCATGATCCTCGGCCCCGTGGGCCTCGTGATCTACCAGAGCTTCCTCAGCGGGCCCTTCTTCCAGCCCTCGAGCACGCTCACCACCCAGGCCTACGAATTCGTCCTGTTCGAGGAGGACGATTTCCGCGAGGCCTTCCTCAACTCCGCGATCATCGCGGCGGGCATGACGGCGATCGCCGTCCCGCTCGGCTGCATCGTGGCCTTCCTCCTGGTGCGCACCGACCTGCCGGGGCGGCGCTTCATCGAGCCGCTGGTGCTGGTGCCGATGTTCATCTCGTCGGTGGTGCTGGCCTTCGGCTTCGTGGTGGCGCTCGGGCCCGTGGGCATCGTCAGCGTCTGGGCGAAGGGGATCGTCGGCTTCATCCCCTGGTACCTGTACTCGAAGACCGCGCTCATCGTGATCGCGGGTCTGACCCACGTCCCCCACGTCTTCCTCTACGCCTCCTCGGCCCTGCGCTCGCTGGGCTCGGACGTGGAGGAGGCCGCCCGCTCCTCGGGTGCCGGCCCCATGCGGGTGGCGCTCACGGTGAGCCTGCCGATGATCATGCCGAGCATCCTCTACGCGACGGTGCTGGTGTTCTTCCTCGGCTTCGAGCTGTTCGGCCTGCCCCTCGTGCTGGGCGATCCCGAGCGCATCCTCGTGCTCGCCACCTACCTCTACAAGCTCACGAACAAGCTCGGCACGCCCTCCTACGACCTGATGGCCGTGGTCGTGGTGGCGATCATCTTCGTGACGCTGCCCCTGGTCTACACCCAGCGCAAGCTGCTCGCGGCGGCCAACCGCTACGTGGCGGTGAAGGGCAAGGCGACCGCCCAGAAGCCGCTCGCCATCGGCGCCTGGCGCTGGCCGGCCGCCGCGCTGATCGTGGCCTGGCTCGGATTCACCGTGGTGATCCCGGTCTCGGCACTGGTGCTGCGCTCCTTCCTCTCCACCTGGGGCGAGGGCGTCGCGATCTGGCCGAACCTGACGCTCAACCACTTCCGCGAGCTGATGGAGTACCCCAACCTCGTCCGGGGCATCGTCAACACCCTGCTCATCGCCTCCGTGGGCGGCGCGCTCTCGGTGGGCTTCTACGCCCTCGTCAACCTCGCCCTGCACCGCTGGCGCTCGCGCTGGACCGGGCTGATGGACTACCTCGTGCTGGTGCCGCGCGCCATGCCGGGGCTGATCGCCGGCCTCGCCATGTTCTGGGTGTTCCTGTTCACCCCCGTGCTCCAGCCCCTGCGCCAGACCCTGTTCAGCCTGTGGCTCGCCTACACGCTGGTCTGGCTCGCCTACGGCATGCGTCTGGTGAGCGCCTCGCTGCTCCAGATCGGGCCGGAGCTGGAGGAGGCGGGCCGCGTCGTCGGCGCGCGCCCCGCCCAGGTCAGCCGGGACGTGACGCTGCCGCTCATCAAGGCGGGCCTGATCGGCTCCTGGGTGCTGATCTTCGTGACCTTCGTGCGCGAGTATTCCACGGGGGTCTACCTGCTCAGCCCCGGCACCGAGGTGATCGGCTCGCTCCTCGTCTCCCTCTGGGGCACCGGCGCCGTCGACCTCGTCACCGCCCTCTCCACCGTCAACCTCGCCCTCATCCTCGTCGGCCTCGCGCTGATGTACGCCCTCGGGAACAAGCGCCATGCCTAAGCTCGCCATCGAAGACCTCTACCTGCGCTACGGCTCGGTCGAGGTGCTGAAGGGGATCGACGCGCGGTTCGAGGAGGGCTCGGTCGTCTGTCTCCTCGGGCGCTCGGGCAGCGGCAAGACCACGCTGCTGCGCTCCATCGCCGGGCTGGAGGAGCCCTGCCGCGGCGCCATCCGCATCGACGGCAAGCCCGTCTACGATGCGGGCCAGGGCGTGAACCTGCCGCCCGAGCGGCGCGACCTCGGCTTCGTGTTCCAGTCCTACGCGCTCTGGCCGCACAAGACCGTGTTCGAGAACGTCGCCTACGGCCTGCGCCTGCGCGGACGGACCAAGGCCGAGATCGGCGCCAAGGTCCAGGCGACCCTCGACGGGGTGGGGCTCGGCCAGCTCGCCGACCGCTACCCCTCGCAGCTCTCCGGCGGCCAGCAGCAGCGCGTGGCCATCGCCCGGGCCCTCGTCTACGAGCCGCCGGTCATCCTCCTCGACGAGCCCCTGTCGAACCTCGACGCGAAGCTGCGCGAGGAGGCCCGGATCTGGATCCGCGCCCTGATCAAGCGGCGCGGCATCACCGCGGTCTTCGTCACCCACGACCAGGCCGAGGCCCTCGCGATCGCCGATCAGGTCGTGCTCCTCGACGGCGGGCGCCTCGTGCAGTCGGGCACCCCCGAGGATCTCTACGAGCGGCCGGAGACCCTGTTCGCCTCGGAGTTCATGGGCACCAACAACACCCTCTCCGTCTCGGTCGCCGAGCGGCGGGACGGGCGGGCGCTGGTGGACCTCGGCGGGCACAGGCTCTGGGGCGTGGACCGGGCGGGCGCGTCCGCGGGCACGGGCCGGGCCAAGGGCGTGATCCGGATCGAGGCCGTGCGCCTCGCCGACGGGGCCGGCGAGAACCGGCTCCCGGCCGAGTACGAGACCTCGATCTATCTCGGCAACCAGTTCGAGCACCTGTTCCGCTGCGGCGACCAGACCGTCCGGCTGCTCTCCGACCGGCGGGCGGTTCCGGGCCGTCACTGGCTCGAATGCCCGCCCGACCGGCTCTGGGTGTTCTGAACGGCTGCCTCCTGCGGACAGCGATCACCCGTCCAGAACGGCGGGGGTCGCGACAGGGGTCGACAACCGGCGCGCCGCGGCACGCCGGCCCGCTCGCGTGCGCGCAGTAGAGTATCGACCCGTAATTGTTGCGCCGAAGGCACAAATTACAATATCGAGAACAACATCGAATTATCTTATTGCGCTAAAATTCGGAATCATCGATCGATGATGGCGCCTATAAGAATGAAAATACAAAGATGACTTCTTCCGATTGCGGGGCGGTGCGGAAGGCGCCGGAGCTGCCACGCGGCGCGGGCCGGGGCCGGCCCGGATCGGGGAGCGTTCGCACGATGCCGGGGGACCGGCCGAAACGGGGGGCACCATGAGACGCTTGAAGACGATCCTGCTGGCATCCGCGGCGGGCATGGCCACGATCCCGGCCGCCCTGGCCGCCGACCTGCCGGTGAAGAAGGCCGTCCCGGTCGAGTTCGTCCGGGTCTGCTCCGCCTACGGCGCGGGCTTCTTCTACATCCCCGGCACCGAGACCTGCCTGCGTCTCTCCGGCCGCGCCCGCTTCGAGTACGGCTACCAAGCCTCCTACAACCGCGCGGTCGGCACCACCGCGGTCGGGCCGGGCGATTACAGCGGCTACCGCGGCCTCGCCCGCATCAACCTCGATGCCCGTACCCAGACCGCCTACGGCACGCTGCGCGCCTTCATCCGCCTCGAGGCGGCGAGCCGCACCGGCATCCCGACCATGCACTCGGGCACCCAGAACCGCATCGCCAACGCCTTCCCGGCGCTCGGCGTCGACGGGTTCGGCCGCGTCCAGCAGTACTTCAACACGGACAAGGCCTTCATCCAGTTCGCCGGCTTCACCGCGGGCCGCGCCTCGTCG
>CANEZL010000057.1 GCA_947444195.1 Methylobacteriaceae bacterium
GTCCGCGCTGCTCGGCCGGATGCCGTCGGCGGTCGGTTACCAGCCGATGCTGCTCTCGGAGATGGGCGTGCTGCAGGAGCGGATCACGTCGACCAAGCGCGGCTCGATCACCTCGGTGCAGGCGATCTACGTGCCGGCCGACGATCTGACCGACCCGGCGCCCGCCGCCTCCTTCGCCCACCTCGACGCCACGACCGTGCTCTCGCGCTCCATCGCCGAGAAGGGCATCTACCCGGCCGTCGACCCGCTCGACTCCACCTCGCGCATGCTGTCGCCGACCATCCTCGGCGAGGAGCATTACGGCGTCGCCCGCCGCGTCCAGCAGACCCTGCAGCGCTACAAGGCGCTCCAGGACATCATCGCGATCCTGGGCATGGACGAGCTGTCCGAGGAGGACAAGCTGACCGTGGCCCGCGCCCGCAAGATCGAGCGCTTCTTCTCGCAGCCCTTCTCGGTGGCCGAGGTGTTCACCGGCTCGCCCGGCAAGCAGGTCGCCCTGGAAGACACCATCAAGGGCTTCAAGGGCCTGGTGAACGGCGACTACGACGACCTCCCGGAGGCCGCCTTCTACATGGTCGGCACCATCGAGGAGGCCCAGGAGAAGGCCAAGAAGCTCAAGGCCGCCGCCTGAGCCTCCAAACAGGAAGCACGCTTCCGGCCGCCGGCCTCGCCGGCGGCCCTATCGGTTGCTGACCCGGGCGCCGGGGCTGGAACATCGGGGCGCCGGCGAGGCGCCGGGCCGCCGCGCCGCAGGGTTTTGAGAATTCGGGGATCGCGACGCCATGGCCACCTTCCAGTTCGATTTCGTCGGCCCCGAGCGGACCCTGTACTCGGGCGCCGTCGAGTCGGTGCAGCTTCCGGGCAGCGAGGGCGAGATGACCGTTCTGCCCGGTCACGCCCCCGTCATCACCACCCTGCGCGTCGGCGTCATCGTCGTCACTGAGTCCCAGGGCAGCGGCAAGCGCATCTACGTCCGCGGCGGCTTCGCCGATATCGGGCCCACCTCCTGCACCGTGCTGGCCGAGCGCGCCGCCCCGATCGAGGAGGTGAACGCCGCGTCGATCGAGCGGGATATCGAGGCCGTCGAGCTCGCCCGCGACGCCACCGAGGATCCGCAGAAGCGCCAGGAGCTGAACGCCCAGATCGTGCAGCTCCAGGAGACCCGCGAGCTGCTGAAGCTCTGACGCGGCGGCTCCCGCAGATCATCGCCGGCCCGTCCTCGCCGACCGGCCGCGGCGGGCTTTTTCATGCCCGGATGCGGGGCTCGGGCGTGCCCGCAGCCCCCGCCGCCGCCAGGACGTGGGCGATCAGCATCGCGCGGGCCTCCTCCCCGAGGGGGCAGCCCAATGCCAGCCAGCGCACCCGCGCCGCCGCGAGCAGCCGGCCGAGGTCGCGGCCGGGCGGAACGCCGTGCGCGACGAGGTCGGCCCCGCCGAGGGGCAGGACCAGGGGCGGTCCCGTCCGGATGGCGTCGAGCACGGCGGCGGTATCCGCGGGCAGGCGCGGCCGCGGCTCCCCGGAGAGCACCGGGACCACGGCCTCCAGGGCGTCGAGACCGTGCTCCGCCGCCAGCCCGCGCAGGGCTCCCGCATCGAGCTGCTCCCGCGCGCGTGCCGCGGTGAGCGCCCGTGCGTAGCGGGCGAGGGCGTCGTGTTCCGTGTTGGAAAGGCGCAGGCGCGCGCGCAGGCGCTCGGCATCCTCGGGAATCGTCACGGCCAGGGCGGCGAGGGGCAGGCGGCCGGCGCGGGCGAGGCGGCCGAGCTCGCCGACGCCGCCGATGACGCGGGCGAGCAGCCCCGTCTCGCTCATGGCGGCGACCATGGCCACGGCGCCCGGCGCGCCGAGGAGCTTAAGGAACTCGGCGCGCACGCGCTCGCGGGAGAGCCGGTCGAGGGTGTCGCGGGCCGCGATGCAGGCGGCGAGCGCCGCCTCGTCCGGCGCCCCGCGCCCGAAGCGGGCGTGGAAGCGGAAGAAGCGCAGGATGCGTAAGGAATCCTCGCGGATCCGCGTCGCCGGATCGCCGATGAAGCGCACCCGCCCCGCCGCGAGGTCGGCCACGCCGCCGGTGGTGTCGTGAAGGCGGCCCGCGGCGTCGAGGGAGAGCGCGTTCACCGTGAAGTCGCGCCGCTCCGCATCCTGGGCGAAATCCCCGCCGAAGCGGACCACCGCGTGGCGGCCGTCGGTCTCCAAGTCCTCGCGCAGGGTGGTCACCTCGATGGGCGCGCCGTCGGCCACCAGGGTCACCGTGCCGTGCGCGATGCCTGTCGGCACCGCCTTGAGCCCGGCCGCGCGGGCCCGCGCCATCACGGTCTCCGGCAGGAGGGTGGTCGCGCAGTCGATGTCGTCGGCGTCGCGCCCGAGCAGCGCGTCGCGCACGCATCCGCCCACGAGGCGCGTCTCGGCGCCGGGGGCGTCGAGGGCGGCGAGCACGGCCTGGACACCGGGCCGGGCGCGCAGGCGCTCGAGGCCGCCGGTGTCGAACGACGCCGTCACCGGAACTGGCCCGGGACGAGGCGGCCGTTCTCCATGTGCGACGGCACGTAGCCGGTGGCGTTGCGCTGGGAGAACAGGCCCGACCAGACGAGGGAGGCGATCACCACCGCGAGCCCCGCGAGCAGGAGGCGCAGCCGGTGCGGGTCCCAGTGGACACGGTGCAGCGGGTTGCGGCCGGTGAGGGCGAGATAGCCGAAGAACAGCGCGAAGGGGACGAGGAAGAGCGCGAGTTCTTCGAGCAGGGCGCGCAGCATAGGGCGATCCGGAAGCGGTCGGGCAGGAGCGAAGGGTGTCTTGTGCCAGTCTGGAGCCCGCTTCTGTCTCACGGAAACGGAAGCAGGCTCTATCTCTTTGTGATCTCACGATGATCCCGAAAAACCGGGTTCCACTTTCTCGCATCGTGCTCTATCTCTTTGTGGTCGCACGATAATCCTGGAAAACCGGTCTCCACTTTTCCGCATCGTGCTCTAGCGCGCGAGGCGTTCGCGCAGGTTGTTGAGGATGCCCGCGGTCACGCCCCAGATCATGCGCTGCCCGAAGGGCAGGGCGTAGAAGTAGCGCACCCGGCCCTGCCATTCGCGGGAGCGGAGCCGGTAGCGCTCCCGCTCCATCAGGAAGGCGAGGGGCACCTCGAAGATCTCGGCGACCTCGTCCGGGTTGGGATGGAAGCGGGCCGCGCTGTCCACGAGGCCGATCACCGGGCTCACGAGGAAGCCGGTGGCGGAGAGATAGGGATCGAGATAGCCGAGGGTGCGCACGGCGGCGGGATCGAGGCCGATCTCCTCGTTCGCCTCGCGGAGGGCGGCCTCCCGCGGCGACGGGTCGGCGGGGTCGATCTTGCCGCCGGGGAGCGCGATCTGGCCGGAATGGTCGCGCAGATGCGCGGCGCGCTGGGTCAGGATCAGGGCGAGCCCGTCGGGGCGGGCCACCACCGGCACCAGCACCGCGGCGCGGCGGTGGGGCGGCGGCGGGATCACGGCGCTGCCGTCCGGATCGAGGCTGTGATCGCCGCGCGGGTTCGAGGTCGGATCGTCGGGCCCGGGCGGCTCGGCGGAGAGGCGGCGGGCGCAGGCCTCCACGAAGGCGTCGCGCGCGCCCCAGATCGCGGCGTCCGCGCTCACGCGGCCTCGGCCGGCGCGATCCGGTGGAAGCAGCCGCCGGCCTCGAGGCCGAGCCAGAGGCGGCCCTCGCTCTCGCGCTCCTCGGCCAGGGCGACGAGATCGTAGGTCAGCGCCCGCGAGACCAGGGCCCAGAGCCCGCCGCGCACCAGCAGGTAGGGTTTCAGGGCGCCCCCCGTGCCCTCCTCGAAGTGCAGGGGATGGTCCGGCCCCACCGCCACGAGGTCGTCCACGTTGGTGCGGAAGCTGATCCGGCGCTCCGAGCCCGCGCCGTCCACCGCCATCTCGACGGCGACGAAGGGCGCGTCCTCCACCGTGATGCCCACCGCCTCGACGGGGGTGACGAGGCGGATGCTGCCGTCCGGCTCCGCCCGCAGGATCGAGGCGAAGAGGCGGACCATCTTCTCGCGCCGGATCGGGCTGCCGTTGTGGAACCACGTCCCGTCGGCGGCGATGCGGATGTCGATCTCCCCGCAATAGGGCGGGTTCCACATGGCGACGGGGGCCGGCCCGCGCTTGGGCAGGGCGCCCAGGGCGGCACCGAGGCGGGCGAGGGTGGGGTCCTGGGGGGTGTCGGCGTCCATGCCCGATTCAGCTAGCGCGCGCGGGCGCGTCGGCATCGGGCCGGCGGCGCAGGATCTTCCACACGCCGGTGGCGGCGGCCACGCGCCGCTCGCCCGCCCAGAGGTCGGTGCGCAGGAAGACCAGGGAGCCGGTGCGCCGCACCACCTCGGGCCGCGCCTCGATCCAGTCGCCGAGGCGGGCCGCGTCGATGAACTGCATCTCCATCTGGATCGTGACGCAGTTCGCCCCGTCGGCCGCGGCCATGGCGGTCTCTCCGAGCGCCCGGTCGGCGAAGCTCATCAGCATGCCCCCATGCACCACCTGGATCAGGTTGGCGTGCTTCCGGGCCGCGCGGAAGGCGTAGGCGCCGTCCGCGCGGCGATAGACCGGGCCGACATGGTCGATGAAGCCGGCATCCTGGATCGGGTCCCAGCCGGGGGGCGTCGCGTCGGTCGGTGGCATGCGGTGTCCGGGAGGTTGGGGGGAGGGGAGGTAAGTCCGGCCGTGTCCGGCGGACATCATCACGTTCCGCGCGGTTTCGCGCGCCGGGTCGGTGCCTCGGCCAGGGGATCCTCGGGCCAGGGATGGCGCGGATAGCGCCCGCGCATCTCGGAGCGCACCGCGGCCCAGGAGCCGCGCCAGAAGCCCGGCAGGTCGCGGGTGATCTGGATGGGGCGCTGGGCCGGGGAGAGCAGGTTGAGCACGAGGGGGATGCCGCCCGCGCGGGGGTGCCGGTCGAGCCCGAACAGCTCCTGCACCCGCACGGCCAGCGCCGGCCCGCCCTCTGCCTCGTAGTCGACGGGGATGCGCGAGCCCGTCGGCACCTCCACATGGGTCGGCGCGGCCTCCTCGATCCGCCCGCGCAGGTCCCAGGGCAGCAGCGCGGCGAGCGCTTGGCCGAGATCGTCCGCGGTGATCGCGTCGAGGCTGGTGCGCCCGACGATCGCGGGCGCGAGCCAGTCCGCCGCGGAGGCTGCCAGGGCATCCTCGGCGAGATCCGGCCAGGGTTCGCCCTCGGCGGCGCGCAGGAACCGGATGCGGGCGAGGAGCTGGCGCTGCGCCGCCGTCCAGGGCAGGCGCTCCAGGCCGAGTCCGACGATGCCGCGGGCGAGGATCCCGGCGCTCGCGAGGTCGGCGGGCACCGGCAGGGTGCGCTCGCCGAGGTTCAGGGCGCCGAGCCGGCGCAGGCCCCGTGCCCGCAGGGCCCGCGCGGCGGGATCGAAGCTCACGTGGTCCACCGATTCGATCCGGTCGGCGAAGGTGGCCTCGATGGCCTCCAGGCCGATCGGGGCGGCGGCCAGGATGCGCGCGTTGGCGGCCGTGCCGGCGAGATCCGCCACCACGATGAAGGGCTCCCGGGCGAGGGCCGCCGCCGGGTCGAGGCGGCCGGCGCGGCCGTTCACCATCACGAACTCGCCCTCGCGGCCCCGCGCCCGGGCGATGCGGTCGGGATAGGCGAGGGCGAGCAGGGGCCCGGGCTCGGCGGGCTCCGGTGCCGTGCCGCCGCCGGCGAGCCGCGCCCAATTGCTGGCGAGGCGGCGCATGTCGCCCGCGCGCTGCCCGCGGTCGCTGCGGAAGCGGTCGAGGCGCGCGCCGAGATCGGGGGCGTCCCCGCCGAGGCCGCGCTCCACCAGCACGGCGGCTAGATCGGCGGCGGCGCCCGCCTGCCCGGTCTCGGCCGCGCGCACCACCATCCGGGCGAGGCGCGGGGGCAGCGGCAGGGCGCGCAGGCGGCGTCCCGTCTCGGTGAGGCGCCCGTCCCCGTCGAGGGCGTCGAGGTCGCGCAGCATCGCCCGCGCCTCGCGCAGGGCCGGGGCGGGCGGCGGGTCGAGGAAGGCGAGGCCGGTGGGGTCGGCCACGCCCCAGGCGGCGCAGTCGAGCACCAGCCCGGCGAGGTCGGCGGCCAGGATCTCGGGGCGCGTGAACGGGTCGAGGGCGCCCGTGGCGGCCTCCGACCACAGGCGCCAGCAGATGCCGGGCTCGGTGCGGCCGGCGCGGCCCCGGCGCTGGTCCGCCGAGGCGCGGGAGGCGCGCGCGGTGACGAGGCGGGTGAGCCCGAGGCCCGGCTCGTAGAGGGGCACCCGCGCGAGCCCGGAATCGACGACGATGCGCACCCCCTCGATGGTGAGCGAGGTCTCCGCGATGCTCGTCGCCAGCACCACCTTGCGGCGGCCGGGCGCGGCGGGCGAGACCGCGCGATCCTGCTCGGCCGGGCTCAGGGCACCGTAGAGGGGTGCGACGTCGGTGTCGGGACCGACGCGCTCGGCCAGCGCCTCGGCGACGCGGCGGATCTCCGCCTGGCCCGGCAGGAAGGCGAGGACGGAGCCCGGATCGGCGCGCAGGGCCCGCAGGACGAGGTCCGTCACCGCCTCCTCCACGCGCCGGTTCGGATCGCGCTCGACGTAGCGGGTCTCCACCGGGAAGGCGCGGCCCTCCGAGGCGATCACCGGGGCGTCCCCGAGCAGCCCGGCGACGCGGGCGCCGTCGAGGGTCGCCGACATCACGAGGATGCGCAGATCCTCGCGCAGGGCGCCCTGCGCGTCGAGGGCGAGCGCGAGGCCGAGATCGGCGTCGAGGGAGCGCTCGTGGAACTCGTCGAACAGCACGGCGCCGACCCGGGCGAGTTCCGGATCGTCGAGGATCATCCGGGTGAACACCCCCTCGGTGACCACCTCGATCCGGGTCCGCGCCGAGACCTTCGAGCCGAGGCGCACCCGCAGGCCCACCGTCTCGCCGACGCGCTCGCCGAGGGTCGCCGCCATGCGCTCGGCGGCGGCCCGTGCGGCGAGGCGGCGGGGCTCGAGCAGGATGATGCGGCGGCCATCGAGCCAGGCCGCGTCGCGGAGGAAGAGGGGGACGCGCGTCGTCTTGCCCGCGCCCGGCGGTGCCACGAGGACGGCGCCGGTGCTGCCGCCGAGCGCGTCGCCGAGGCGCGGCAGCACCGCGTCGATGGGCAGGACGGACGGCGAGGGTGAGGACAGCATCGGCCGCGTGATGGCGTGATCGCTCTCGCGATGCAACAAGGTGTATTTCTCCGGGCGCGAAACACGCAGAAGTAGCACGCCTGCGCACATCACGTGCGAGAGGCCCCGATCGTCCCGCGAAGTCATTCTACTGACAGATGTCTTTTTGCACAGCTTGGCGGAACAAGGCGTTTGGAGCGGACTTGAGGGCACGACGCGCGCATATTGCGCCGCTCGGAGACCACCTCGATGACGCGTATCGCCCTCGCCCTGTCCGCCGGCCTGCTGCTCGGCGGCCTCGGTTCGTTCTCGGCCTCGGCCGCTCCCTTCGCTGCACCCACGGGCATCTCGGCCACCGACACCGTCGAGACGGTCGCCTACCGCCGCCATCACATGCGCTACCGGCACCACTCGACCAAGGCCCAGCGCCAGATGCGCCGCATGAACACCATGCGCCACGGCAACCCGAACGCCCGCAACCCGCAGCAGCCCGGCTACAAGCAGCAGCTCGGCAACACCACGGGCGGCCCGCGCTACTGATCGGCGCGCCACCGCGGCATTTCCGGGGGCCGGTGCGCGAGCGCCGGCCCTTCTCGTTTGCCCCGTCCCCGCTCTCCCCAGCCCGAAGGGGCGGGACGCCTGATTCGCGCGGACGCCTCTGGTAGAGTGGCGGCCATGCCCCGCACCGCAAGACAGATCGCCACGACCCCGCACGCGGCCGCCGGGCCCGAAGCGGCCGGCCCGACGCCGATGATGGCGCAGTACATCGAGATCAAGGCCGCCAATCCGGACTGCCTGCTGTTCTACCGGATGGGCGACTTCTACGAGCTGTTCTTCGCGGATGCCGAGATCGCCTCGCGGGCGCTCGGCATCGTCCTGACGAAGCGGGGCAAGCACGGCGGCATCGACATCCCCATGTGCGGCGTGCCGGTGGAGCGGGCCGACGACTATCTGAGCCGGCTGATCGCTCTCGGGCACCGCGTCGCCGTCTGCGAGCAGACCGAGGATCCCGCCGAGGCCAAGCGCCGGGGCCCGAAATCCGTGGTGCGGCGGGAGGTCGTCCGCCTCGTCACCCCGGGCACCATCACCGAGGACCGGCTGCTCGATCCGGACCGGGCCAACCTGCTCCTCGCCATCGGGCGCCGCAAGGTCGCCGAGGCCGGCTTCGCCTACGGCCTCGCCGCGGTGGACATCTCCACCGGCCGCTTCGCCCTGAGCGAGGTCGCCGCCCAGGACCTGTCGGGCGCGATCAGCCGGCACGACCCCCGCGAGATCGTGCTCTCCGAGGCGATCCACGCCGATCCGGCGCTGGGCCGCCTCTGGCAGGAGACCCGCGCGGCGGTGGTGCCCCTCGCCCAGGCGGAACTGGAGCCCACGGCGGCCGAGCGGCGCATCCGCGAGCAGTACGGGGTCTCGACCCTCGACGGATTCGGGCAGTTCAGCCGCGCCGAGATCGCGGCCGCGGGCGCCGCCCTGCTCTACATCGCGCGCACGCAGATTGCGGCGCGGCCGGCGCTCAGCCCCCCGAGCCGCGAGACGGGCGGCGCGACCCTCGCCATCGACGCGGCCACCCGCGCCAATCTCGAACTCACCCGGACGCTCGCGGGCGAGCGGGCCGGGAGCCTGCTCGCCACCATCGACCGGACGGTGACGGCGAACGGCGCGCGGCTCCTCGCCGAGCATCTGGCCGGTCCCTTGACCGACCTCGCGGCGATCGCCGGCCGGCACGAGGCGGTGGCCCGGCTCGCCGACGATCCGGCCCTGCGCGGGCCCTTGCGCGACGACCTCGCCCGCGCGCCCGATCTCGCCCGCGCCCTCTCGCGGATCGGCCTCGGGCGGGCGGGCCCGCGGGACCTAGCCGCGATCCGCGACGGGCTGGGGGCGGCCGCCGCCCTGGCGGGGCGGCTCGCGGCCGTGGACCTGCCGGCCGATCTCGCCCGGCTGGCCGGCGAGGCCGGCCGGGCCGATCCGGCCCTCGTCGCCACCCTGCAGGCGGCCCTCGCCGAGGAACTGCCGCTGAACCGCCGCGACGGCGGTTTCGTGCGGGCGGGCTTCCACCCGGAGATCGACGAGGCGCGCCTGCTCGGCCAGGATTCGCGCAAGGTCGTCGCCGCCCTCCAGGCCCGCTACGCCGAGGAGACCGGCTGCCGCACCCTGCGGATCAAGCACAACAACCTGCTCGGCTATTTCATCGAGGTGCCGCAATCGGTGGGCGAGGCCTGCCTCAAGGGCCTGATGAGCGAGTTCGTCCACCGCCAGACCATGGTGGACGCCATGCGCTTCACCAGCGTCGAGCTCGGCGAACTCGAATCGAAGATCTCCGGCGCGGCCGACCGGGCCCTCGCCCTGGAGGGCGCGGTGTTCGAGGATCTGGCCGGCCGCATCCTCGCCCAGGCCGGGACGGTGGCCGCCGTGGCCGAGGCACTGGCCGGCCTCGACGTGGCGGCGAGCCACGCGGAACTCGCGGTGGAGCTCGACTGGCGCCGTCCGGTGGTGGACGATTCCCTCGGCTTCGTCGTCGCGGGCGGCCGGCATCCGGTGGTTGAGGCGGCGCTCCGCCGGGCGGGCGAGCCCTTCATCGCCAACGATTGCGACCTCTCGGGGGATTCGCGCGGACGCATCCGGCTCATCACCGGCCCGAACATGGGCGGCAAGTCGACCTTCCTGCGCCAGAACGCGCTGATCGCCGTGCTCGCGCAGATCGGCGCCTTCGTACCCGCGGCCGAGGCGCGGATCGGCCGGATCGACCGCCTGTTCTCCCGCGTCGGCGCGGCCGACGATCTCGCGCGCGGGCAGTCGACCTTCATGGTCGAGATGGTGGAAACCGCCGCGATCCTGAACCAGGCGACCCGCCGCTCCCTGGTCATCCTCGACGAGATCGGGCGCGGCACGGCGACTTTCGACGGGCTCTCGATCGCCTGGGCCTGCCTGGAGCACCTGCACGAGCAGAACGCCTGCCGGGCGCTGTTCGCCACGCATTTCCACGAGCTGACGGCCCTCGGGCAGCGGCTCGCCCGCCTCGACAACGCGACCCTGAAGGTCGCCGAGCACCGGGGCGAGGTGGTGTTCCTGCACGAGGTGGTGCCGGGCGTGGCCGAGCGCAGCTACGGCCTGCAGGTGGCCCGCCTCGCCGGCCTGCCCCCCGCCGTGGTCGCCCGGGCGGGCGCCATCCTGAAGGGCCTGGAGAAGGCCGAGCGCGAGCGCCCCGGCCGGCCGCGCATCGACGACCTGCCCCTCTTCGCCAGCCTCGCACCGCCCCCGCCGCCGGAAGCGCCGGCCGAGGATCGGCTCGGGCTCCTGCTCGACACGATCGATCCCGACGCCCTGACCCCGCGCGAGGCGCTGGACGCGCTCTACAGGCTGAAGCACGAGCGGTCGGCGCCGTGACGCTTCGCCGTCCCGGCTCGGGATTCCCGAGCCTCGATGCACGGATCGCATTCGGTCTATCGCAAATCAGCCTTCGTGATCGCCGGCTGGAATCCTAGCGCAAATCGACTTGATACCGACCTGAGATTGTCACATATTGCCTTTAACTTAGCTCGAACGTTATATTCGTCTTCAGCCGATAGGCCTACCTTGTTGTGCAAGGGATGATGGATATGAAAAATCTGTCGTCGTTGATTGGTCGAATCGCTTCCAAACTGAATCTAGCCAATCTCATCGCGTTCTCGGCGCTTCTGGTCAGTCTTCCAGGCCTGTGGTTTACCGTGAACCAGATCGGCGACTTGAAGAGTAACGCCGAAGAATCGCGCAAACGCCTCGAACAGGCCGAGCAGCAGATCGCTGCAACGAGACAACAGGCAGCGGAGACGCGCCGGGTCGCCGATGCCGCGAACGCATCCGCCGAGGCGGCGAAGGAACAGGCCCAGGAACTGAGGCGCTCAAATGCGCTCACGATCCGAAATTCGATGGCCCTCCGCTACAGCAATTATGCACGTTCGCGGCCGCGCATCGAGTTCGAGAAGATCGTCAGCGCCAGTCTCCTGCCGGATGGCCAGGCTAGCTATATCGCGAAATTCGCCAGCCGTGGCGAGACGCCGGCCATCAACGTCCGAACCTGGGTGACCAGTGGTGCCTTCGCGAACCATTCCACTCTCGGAACGACGCCGGATTGCCATGCGCCCGAGATGTTCGGCCGAAGCTCGTTTCAAACCGGTCTGATCGTGATCGAGAAATTGCAGATCGATCGAGGCAGTCTCAAAGGCATCGCGAGTGGAACGCATTCCTATGTCATTCGCGGTCGCGTCTGTTACGAGGACGAAGAAGGCGGGCTTCACCTCACGGATTTCTGCATGTCCTTGCGTGGGACGAACGCGAAGTGGGTCTATGCGAGTTGCCATGGCGGCAACGTGGTGCAGACCCTGCGGACGCCCCCTTTCATGGAGGAGGCGGTGTCCGACAAGAGGCCGCCGATGACGGGATCCGAAGAGCCGCCACGGCAATAGCTGTCTGCCGGCAGATCGGTAGCAGTCGGGTGTTCTCGCCCTGCTATGCCTGAGGACCATCCGGCGCGAGGCTGAACCCGTCCGGGCAAGATCGGCGATCGCATCCCGTCCGGCCGCCCGCCACGTAGTCGAGCGTGCTGGCCACCACCCGCTCCGAGTAGGGCTTGGCGATGACGCCCAGCGCACCCGCGAAATCCTCCGGGATGCGCTTGGCGTTGGCGGTCATGAACACCACCGTGGTGCGCGGGTCCGTGCTGAGCGCGCGCGCGACCTCGATCCCGGTGGGGCCGTCGGTGAGATGGATGTCCACGAGGGCGACGTCGGGGGCGGTCTCCCGGCCGAGGGCGATGGCCTCGCGGGAACTGCCGGCGACGCCCACGGTGACGTGGCCGAGATCGTCGAGCAGGCATTCGAGCTCGAGGGCGATCAACGCCTCGTCCTCCACCACGAGGATGCGGAGCGCCGGTCGATCGGGGTTCCCGCCCCCTGCCGGGTGGGTTCCCCTCATGCACGCTCCTGCAGCGGCACGCGCACTTCCACGCGGGTGCCGGGCGCGTTGTCGAGCCACGTGACCCGGCCGCGCAACTGCCGGACCAGCATCTCCACGAGGTTGCGGCCGAAGCCGGCGGGGTTCGGCGCAGCGTCGGTCAGGCCGACGCCGTCGTCGGAGATGATGATGTCGAGGTCGCTCTCGCGGCGCTGCGCCACCACCGTGATGCGGCCCGGTCGCGCGTCGGGGAAGGCGTGGCGGATGGCGTTGGCCGTCAATTCGTGGATCAGCAGCGCCAGCGGCGCGGCCATCGCCGCCGCGACGGAGACCGACTCGACCTCGGCCTCGATGCGGGTCCGGTCCGAATCGACGGCCGCGTTCACGTCGGCGAGGAAGTCGCTGGCGAAGTCCGAGAGATCGAAATGCGAGACGTCGCCCGCGGAATAGAGCATCCGGTGCGCGGTGGAGAGCGCGCCGATCCGGTCCGCCATCCCCTGGAGGGCGTCCTGCGCATCGCCGGCGGGGGTGCGGCGGGCCTTCAGCAGCATCAGGGAGGAGATCACCTGAAGGTTGTTCTTCACCCGGTGGTCGACCTCGTGCAGCAGCGCGGTCTTCTGCGCCAGCGCGTGTTCGAGATCGGCGGTCCGCTCGCCGACCTGCCGCTCCAGCTCGTCGTTGGTGCCGCGCATCGCCAGTTCGAGGCGGTGCTTCTCGGTCATGTCGGCCTGGGCGGCGAAGAAGCAGAGCAGCCGCCCCTGCGCGTCGCGCACCGGGTTGATGGTCATGCCGTTCCAGAACGGCGTCCCGTCCTTGCGGTAGTTCAGGAGCTCGCAGGAGATCGGCTCGGCGGCGCGCACGGCCCGGCGCATCCGCTCGACCTCGGCGGGGTCGGTGTCCGGGCCTCGCAGGAAGCGGCAGTTCCGGCCGATCACCTCGTGGCGGGCGTAGCCGGTGAGTTCGAGGAACGCCTCGTTCACCCAGGCGATGGGGTGGTCCTCGGCGCGCGCGTCGGTGACGAGCATCGACGTCGGGCTCGCGTCGAAGGCGAGCGAGAACGTGGCGAGCGGGATGGCGGGCCGCGGCCCGGGATCCGCCGTCATCTCCGTGTAACGGTCCACGGCTTCCGCTTCCCGCGCGGGCTCGTGGCCGAGATGTCCGCCCCGAAGCTTCATCTCAGCGGCCGGCGTTCGATGGTTCCGTTAATGAAATATCGATCATGATCGTGCCGCCGTGTCCAGGGTCCGGTCCGTGACGCGGCCGGATCGGCCGCAGTATTCCGTCATCAAGGCGCTCGCACGCACGGAGTTCCCTGCCCGAATGGTTCAGCTCGCATCACGCACAGGAGATGAGGCCGGAGCCGGCGCGAAGCCGGCAAAGCCCCGGCTGCGCCTGAAGGACGTGCTGGAGGACGGCCGCATCGGCCTGATGCTGGCGCTCGGCTTCGCCTGCGGCCTGCCGATTCTCCTGGTGTTCTCCACGCTCTCGGCCTGGCTCGCCACGGCGGGCGTCCAGCGGACCAGCATCGGGCTGCTCTCCTACGTCTCCTTCGCCTATTCCTGGAAGTTCCTGTGGGCGCCGGTGATCGACCGCGTCGACCTGCCGGTCCTGGCGCGCCGGCTCGGTCGGCGGCGGGGCTGGATGGTCACGGCCCAGCTCGGCGTGATCCTCGGCCTCATCGGCATGAGCCAGGGCGATCCGGCGGCTTCCCTGAGCTTCATCGTCGTCTGCGCTCTGGTGACGGCCTTCGCCTCGGCGACGCAGGACATCGTGGTCGATTCCTGGCGCATCGACGCCGCACCCACCGAGCGGCAGGGCGTGATGCTCGCGGCCTACCAGCTCGGCTACGCCATCGCCCGGGCCTTCGCCGGCGCCGGCGCCCTCTACATCGCGCAGGGGGCGGGCTGGGAGATGGCCTATGGCGCCATGGCGGCGCTCATGCTCGTCGGCCTGATCGCGGCCGTCCTGGCGCCCCGCCAGGATCCGGTCGCGGTGGAGGGCGAGCGGCGCTCCCTCGGCGCGACCCTGCGCGTGGCGGTGGTGGACCCGTTCTCGGACCTCGTGCGGCGCAAGGGCCTGCGGCTCCTGCCCATCCTCGGCCTGATCATGCTCTACCGCCTGCCCGACATCATCTCGGGCGTGATGGCGCAGCCCTTCTACATCGAGCAGAAATTCACGCTCACCGAGATCGCCAACGTCACCAAGATCTACGGCGTGATCGTGGGCATCGTCGGCGCCCTCGCCGGCGGCTGGTCGGTGATCCGCTTCGGGCTCCAGGCCTCGCTCCTGTTCGGGGGCATCGTCGCGGCGGCCTCGAACCTGATGTTCACCTGGCTCGCGCTCTCCGGGCACGACATGAACCTGTTCGTGCTCAGCATCTCCATCGACAACTTCGCGGGCAACTTCGCGGGCACCGCCCTCATCGCCTACATGTCGAGCCTCGCCTCGCCGGCCTTCGTGGCCACGCAGTACGCGCTGCTCTCCTCGCTCTACGCCATGCCCGGCAAGTTCGTGGGCGGCTTCTCGGGCTACATGGTCGACGCGATGGGCTATCCCACCTTCTTCGCGGCATCGGCCGCCATCGGCATCCCGGTGACGCTGCTCTGCCTCGTCCTCATCGTCCTGCGCGAGGGGCGGGCGGCGCCGGAGCCCGCACCGGTTCCCGAGGCGGAGGCCATCGCGGCCAAGGCCTGAACGCTGCGGCGCGGAACCAAGCCATCGGCCCCGCGCTTGCTGTGTCCGAAATCCAGGTGGCAGCACGGGGACAGGACGTGAGCGACATCACCCTCGCCGGCGGGACCCTGCCGGCTCCCATCGCGGACGCGCCGCGGACGCTGAGCGAGGCGGACCTCGCCGATCTGCGCCGGGCCGTGCGGGCCCTGGAGCAGCCGGGGCTCGCGGCCCGGCTCTCGGCGGCGGCGGGCGCCCCCCTCGACCTGATCGGGCGGTCCCTGCCGGTGCCCGTCACCGAGGCGGTGGGCCGCACCACCGAGGCGGCGATGCGCACGGCGCTGCGCGTCGCCCTCGCCACCCTGCCCAGGACCGAGATCGCCCCCGCGGCAGGCAGCGCCGTCGAGGTCGCCGCCGTGAGGGCCGAGAGCCGGCTCGGGCGCCTGTTCGGATCGAGCGAGACCGCCCACAAGGCGATGGCCGCCCTGAGCGGGGCCCTCGGCGGGGCCTTCGGTCTCGCTACGCTGGCGGTGGAACTGCCCGTCTCCACCACGATCATGCTGCGCTCAATCGCCGAGATCGCCCGCGAGGAGGGCGAGGATCTGGAGACCCCGGAAGGCGCGCTCGCCTGCGTGCAGGTCTTCGCCCTCGGGGGCCGGCCGGGGGCGGCGGGCCTCGCCGAGAGCGGCTACTTCGCCGTGCGCGCGGCGCTCGCCAAGACCATGGCCGAGGCGGCGCGCTACGCGGGCAGCAAGGCGCTCCTCGACGAGGCCGCCCCGGTCCTCATGCGCCTGAGCGCGCAGATCGCGGCGCGCTTCGGCATCGTCGTCTCGCAGAAGCTCGCCGCCCAGGCCGTGCCGGTGCTGGGGGCGCTCGGCGGCGCCACCGTCAACACGGCCTTCATGAACCACTTCCAGTCCATGGCGCGCGGCCACTTCACCGTGCGGCGCCTGGAGCGGGCCTACGGGGCGGATGCCGTGCGCGCGGCCTACGAGATCGAGAAGGCGGCGCTCGGCGTCGCCTGAGGCGCGGCCGCGGGATGCCCGGCTCCCCCGCGGCGTCGGCGGGGCGGCGAAGCGAGCCGAGGCTACGCCGCGGCCTCGGCGGGCCCGGTCCCGTTATCGAGGAACAGGCGGTAGGCCGGGTTGTCGGTCTCGTCGAAGCAGGGATAACCGAGCGCCTCCAGCGCCGCGTCGAAGCGGGCGCGGTCGGCCGGCCGGACCTCGATGCCCGCGAGCACCCGGCCGTAATCGGCGCCGTGGTTGCGGTAGTGGAACAGGCTGATGTTGAAGTCCTCGCCGAGCGCTTCGAGGAACTTCAGCAGGGCGCCCGGCCGCTCCGGGAACTGGAAGCGGTAGAGCCGCTCGTGGGCGAGGCCCAACGCCCGGCCGCCGACCATGTAGCGCACATGGACCTTGGCCATCTCGTTGTCGCTCATGTCGAGGACGCCGTAGCCGGCCTCCCGCAGGGAGGCGATGAGCGCCCGCTTCTCCGCCCGGCCGCCCGCGAGGTTGATGCCCACGAAGATCTGCGCCTGCGCGCCGTGCGCGTAGCGGTAGTTGAACTCGGTGATGGCGCGGGGCCCGAGCGCCCGTATGAAGGCGCGGTAGGCGCCCGGCCGCTCGGGGATGGTGACGGCGATCAGCGCCTCCCGCTCCTCGCCGATCTCGGCGCGCTCGGCGATGTGGCGCAGGCGGTCGAAGTTGAGGTTGGCGCCGGACGAGATCGCGATCAGCGTGCCCGTGCCGCCGTGCTCGGCCGCCCAGGCCTTGGCGCCGGCGAGCGACAGCGCGCCCGAGGGCTCGGAGACCGCGCGGGTGTCGTCGAAGATGTCCTTCACCGCCGCGCACATGGCGTCGGTGTCCACGGTGACGACGCCGTCGAGATGCTCGCGGCAGAGGCGGAAGGTCTCCTCGCCCGCCTGCCGCACGGCGACGCCGTCGGCGAACAGGCCGACGGTGGGCAGGATGACCCGGGAATCGGCTTTCAGGGCCTCGGCCATGCAGGCGGCGTCGTCCGGCTCGACGCCGAACACCTTCGTGCCGGGCCGCAGATACTTCACGAAGGTGGCGATGCCGGCGGCGAGGCCGCCGCCGCCGATCGGCACGAAGATCGCCTCGATCGGCGCCGTGTGCTGCTCGAGGATCTCCTTGCCGATGGTGCCCTGGCCCGCGATCACCTCCGCGTCGTCGAAGGGGTGCAGGAAGGTCAGGCCCTGCTCGGCCTCGAGGCGCCGCGCCTCGGAGAGCGCCTCGTCGAAGGCGTCCCCGTGCAGCACCACCTCGGCGCCGCGCGCCCGGCAGGCATCGACCTTGATGGCAGGCGTCGTGCGAGGCATCACGATCACCGCCCGCGCCCCGAGCTTGGCCGCGCCGAGCGCCACCCCCTGCGCGTGGTTGCCGGCCGAGGCGCAGACGACGCCGCGGGCGAGTTCCTCCGCCGTGAGGCCCGACATCTTGTTGTAGGCCCCGCGCAGCTTGAACGAGAAGACCGGCTGCAGGTCCTCGCGCTTGAGCAGGACCGGCCGCGCGAGGCGCGCGGAGAGGCGCGGCATCGCGTCGAGGGGGCTCTCGATCGCCACGTCGTAGACGCGGGCGGTGAGGATCTTGCGGATGTAGTCGGTCACGGGACGATCTTGCGCGCGGAATTCCCGCCCGAGATAGACCCTTGCGCCGCAAGATGCGAGCGCGGGCGTCCGCGCGGCAGCTATGCCAGCCGCTCGATCAGCGCGGCGATCCAGATCAGGGCCGCGATCATCTGCGCCAGGAAGGCGCCCGCCGAGGCGAGGTCCTTCACCGTGCCGATCGCCGGGTGGCGGCCCGGATGCAGGTGGTCGCAGAGCTTCTCCAGGGCCGTGTTCAGGAACTCTGCGGCGAGCATCAGGAGCAGGCTCGCGACGAGGGCGACCTTCACCCACAGGCTCGCGCCGAGCACCAGGGCCACCGGCACGCCGAGGACCAAGAGGGCCAGCTCCTGCCGGACCGCGCGCTCCGTGCGCGCCCCGTGGCGCAGGCCGCGCCAGGAATTGAGGAAGGCGATGACGATGGCGCCCATCAGGCGGCCCTCTCCGGCACGGCGCGGGCGATCCACTTGGCGAGAAGCGGGCCGGTCACCAGGACCACGAACAGGCGCAGGGTCTGCACCGCCAGCACGAAGGACACGTCCGCGTTGGTGCTCACCGCGATGATCGCCACCGAGTCGAGCCCCCCCGGGCTGGTGGCGAGGAAGGCGGTGAGGAAGTCGATGGCGAGGAGGTGGGTGAGCAGGTAGGCCCAGCCCCCGCAGAGCAGGATGACCGCGAAGGTCGCCACGAGGATGCCGGGCAGGGCCCGGATCGTCAGGCGCAGGGTCTCGCGGGTGAAGCGCAGGCCCACGTACCAGCCGATCGCCGCGTAGGCGGCGTCGAGGAGCGGGGCGGGCAGGTCCATCGCCGCGAACCCGGTCGCGTGCAGCACGGATCCCAGCACCATCGGACCGATCAGGGCCCCGGCCGGCACGCGCAGCGCCAGCGCCGCCGCGGCGCCGACGGCGGCCACGGCGAGGGTGGTGAGCACCGAGGCGGCATCGCCCGTCCCCGACGCGGAGCCCGGCCCCGCGGGCAGGTCGGCGCCCCCGAGGAGCAGGCGGGTGACCACGGAGGCCGAGAGCACGACCGCGACCACGCGGACATACTGCATGAAGGCGACGAGGCGCGGATCGGCCCCGAACTCCTCGGACATCGCCACCATGGCCGAGGCGCCCCCGGGCGACGAGCCCCAGGCGGCGGTGGTGCCGGGCAGGACGCGCAGGCGCGTGAGCACCCAGCCGACCACGCCGCCCGCCGCCACCGTGACCAGGACGACGGCCACGATCACGAGGCCGTCATCGGCGAGCGTGCCGGCGATCGACCCGGTCACCGCATGGGCGACGAGGCAGCCGATCATCGCCTGCGCGGCCTGGAAGCCGAACCTGGGTACGGCGAGGCGCGCGCCCGACACGCCGAAGCCGATGGCCGCCACCATCGGGCCGAGCAGGAGCGCGGCCGGAAACTCGGCCCGGTGCAGGCCATAGGCGAGGAGGGCGGAGACCGCGAAGAGGGCGATCCACAGACAGACGGTGCGCAACGAGGACAAGGCGGCGGGCCGGAGCAGGCCCGCACCTGCGGCGGGCGTCGATACCGCCCGCTACACCACCGGAGCCGGGCTGTCACGGACCTGCGGGCTCCTCGGCCCTCAGGGCCGGGTCCGCAGCGCCGCGAAGGCGGCGTCGAGCTGCGATCCCGCCTCGGCGAGGGCGGCGCGCCGGGCCGCGAGCCAGGCGCGGTCGCCGTCGAGGCGCGCGCGGGCCGCGGCGAGCATCCGCTGGACCTCCGCCGGCTGCGGGCCGCCGAGCCCCTTGGCGGCGTCGATCATGCCGCGGGCGGAGAGGGCCGCGCGGAAGGCGGCCTCGTCGAGGGGCAGTTCGGGGGGCAGGCCGGACCCGGCGGCGGCCTCCGCGTAGATGCGGCGCACCTCGGCGAAGGGCAGGTCCGCCGGGCGCAGGCCGTGGCCGCGCCCGTAGCTCACGAGTTCGGAGGCGAAGTGGTGGCCGAGCCGGAACGGCACGTCGGCCTCGCGCTGGAGCCGGTCGGCGAGTTCCGTCGTGGTGGAATAATCGGCCGCGACCTCGTCCGCGGCGCGGGCGCGGTCCACCACCATCCCGTCGAGGACGCGGCGCCAGCGGCGGCAGGTCTCCGCCGCCTCGGCGAGGGTGCGCGCGGGCGGCACGGCCTGGTTGCGCTTGTAGTCCGGCATGCCCGAATCGACGTTGTGGGCCATGATCGCGAAGGCCTGGGCGCCGCCGACCACGTCGCTCGCCTTCATGCGCAGGGCGTAGAGGGCCACCGGGTTGCGCTTCTGCGGCATGATGCTGCTCGGCCCCGTCAGCGCGCCCTCCCGCAGCAGGATCCAGGGTCGGGTCTGGTGGTACTGGGCGTAGAGATCCTGCGCGAAGCTGCCGGCGGTGGTGGCGAGGTTGGCGGCGAGCCCCGTCAACTCCATGCCCGCGTCCATCGGCGCGAGCTGGCCCGCGTCGTAGCTGTTCTCCACCGGCCCGTCGAAGCCGAGGAGGGCGGCGAGGCGCGGTCGGTCCACGGGAAAGCTCGACGTGCCGAGGGCCGCCGCGCCGAGCGGCGAGAGGTTCACGCGCGCCCACGCCGCGTGCAGGCGGTCCGCGTCGCGGGCGAGGGCGCCGGCATAGCCGAGGAGGTAGTGCCCGAGCGTCGTCGGCTGGGCCTGCACGCCGTTGGTGTAGGCCGGCACGATCGTCCCGGCCTCCCGCTCCGCCACCGTGAGGAGGCTCGTCCGCGCGGCGTCCAGGGCCTCGGCGAGGTCGAGGAGCCGGTCGCGCTGCTCCAGCTTGAGCACCGTGGGGATGATGTCCTGCCGGCTGCGCCCGGCATGCATCCGCGTCGCGTCCGGCCCGGCCACCGCCGTGATCAGCGGCTCGATCCCGAGATAGTCGTCCGGCCGCGGGGCGCCGGGCTTCTCCGCGTCGGCGGCGACCTGATCGAGGGCCTGGGCGATGCGCGCGCCGAGGGCGCGCGGGACGATGCCCGTCTCCACCGTCATCACCAGCGAGGCGCGGTTGATGGTGTCGATGCGGGCGAAGACGTCGCGGCCTGCCTCGTCGCCCCGCGCCGCCGGGGCAGCCACCAGGGCAACCACCAGCGCCGCGGCCATCGTTGAACGGACCATCCGCGAGCCCTCCCTTTCCGGCGAGGTTAGGCCCGTCGGCGCGGCGCGCCTAGAGCACGATGCGAGACCGTGGACTCCGGTTTTTCGGGATCATCGTGCGACGACAGGAGGATCGAGCGTGCTGCTTTCTCCGGGAGCCGGCGGATCTCTCGGGACGAGGCCCCAGGGCCGCCCCCGGGGCCGATCACCCCGGCGCGTCGTCGCGGCAGGCCGCCGTACCGGCGGGCACATGGGCGCGCAGGAAGGCGGCGAGATGGTGCAGGCCGGGCGCGCGGGGATCGCTGCCGCGCCAGGCGAGGGCGATGGTGCGGCCCGGCCCGTCCACGTCGAAGCTGCGGGTCACGGTGAGGCCGCTGGGGTCGGGCCCGGCGGGCACGGCGAGCGCCGGCAGCAGGGTGTAGCCGGCACCCGCCGCCACCATGGAGCGCAGGGTCTCCAGGCTGGTGGCGTGGCGGCCCGCGGCGCTGCCGGCCCCGCAGGCGGCCACGGTCTGGTCGCGCAGGCAGTTACCCTCGTCGAGGAGCAGGAGGTCCGGCCCGGCGATGTCGGTGGCCCGCAGCGCACCCCCCTGCGCCAGGGGATGCTCGGCGGGGCAGGCGAGCCAGAACGGCTCCACGAAGAGGGGCGAGACGGTGAGCCCCGCCGCCGGCAGCGGCAGGGAGATCAGGGCCGCGTCGATGCGCCCGTCGCGCAGGCCGTCGAGGATCTCGGCGGTGCGCAGCTCGGAGAGGGCGAGGGACAGGAGCGGGAATTCCTGGCGCAGGAGCCGCAGGATCAGCGGGAAGTAGTACGGCCCCAGCGTCTGGATCGCGGCGAGCACGAGGCGGCCGGTGAGCGGTGAGCCGCGCCCCTCCGTGGCCAGCGCCAGGAGACGCTGCGCCTCCGCCAGCACGGTGCGGGCCTGCCGCACGATGATCTGGCCCGCCGGCGTCAGCAGCACCCGCCGGTTCGAGCGCTCGAACAGGGGGAGGCCAAGGGCGGTCTCCAGCTTGCGAACCTGCACGCTCAGGGTCGGCTGGCTGACGTTGCAGCGCTCCGCCGCCCGGCCGAAATGGCTCTCGTCGGCGACGGCGACGACGTATTCGAGGTCGCGCAGGGAGAGGCCGTTCAAGTTCATAGGCTCTGTCTATCGCAACCTTTGCAACGATGCATTTGCCTCGCGGTCACGGCGGGGTCATAACCCGTGTCCAGAACGGTTCCAGTTTGGCGGCGTCGCCGCCCGGAGCCATCGGCATTCACGGAGAGACGGTACGCATGAGCGATCAACGCCCGATCCTGACCACCCGCCAGGGCCACCCCGTCCGCGACAACCAGAGCACCCGCACGGTGGGCGAGCGCGGCCCCGCGACCCTCGAGAACTACCAGTTCATCGAGAAGATCACCCATTTCGACCGTGAGCGGATCCCCGAGCGCGTGGTCCACGCCCGCGGCGCGGGCGCCCACGGCTTCTTCGAGGCCTACGGCCGGATCGGCGACGAGCCGGCCTCCAAGTACACCCGCGCCCGCGTGCTGAACGAGACCGGCGTGAAGACGCCGATGTTCGTGCGCTTCTCCACCGTCGCCGGCGCCAAGGAGAGCCCGGAGACCGAGCGCGACCCGCGCGGCTTCGCGGTGAAGTTCAAGACGGTCGACGGCAACTGGGATCTGGTCGGCAACAACCTGAAGGTCTTCTTCATCCGCGACGCGATCAAGTTCCCCGACATGATCCACGCGTTCAAGCCGGACCCGGTGACGAACCGGCAGGAGGCGTGGCGCTTCTTCGACTTCGTGGCCCAGCACCCCGAAGCCATCCACATGGTGACGCACCTGAAGTCGCCCTGGGGCATCCCGGCGAACTACCGCGAGATGGAGGGCTCGGGCGTCAACACCTACAAGCTGGTCAACGACCAGGGCGAGGCGGTGCTCTGCAAGTTCCACTGGGAGCCCAAGCAGGGCGTGCGCAACCTGACCTCGGCCCAGGCCGCCGAGATCCAGGCCAAGGACGTCGGTCACGCCACGCGCGACCTCTACGACAACATCCAGGCCGGCAACTTCCCCGAGTGGGAATTCTGCGTGCAGATCATGCCGGACGGCCCGAACGAGCATCTCTCGTTCGATCCGCTGGACGACACGAAGCTGTGGCCGGTCGACCAGTTCCCGCTGCTGCCCTGCGGCCGCATGGTGCTGGACCGGGTGCCGGACAACTTCTTCGCGGAAGTCGAGCAGTCGGCCTTCGGCACCGGCGTGCTCGTGGACGGCATCGACTTCTCGGACGACAAGATGCTCCAGGGCCGCACGCTGTCCTACTCGGACACGCAGCGCTACCGCGTCGGCGCGAACTACCTGCAGCTGCCGATCAACGCGCCGCAGCCCGGCGTGAAGGTCTACTCGAACCAGCGCGACGGCCAGATGACCCACAGTGTCGACGGCACCGGCCCGAACCGGCACATCAACTACGAGCCCTCGACGCTCGCCGAGGGCCTGCGCGAGGCCCCCAAGCCCGCCAAGGACTACCACCAGCCGGTCACGGGCAATCTCGGCCGCTACCAGACCTCGCGCACCGAGGACGACTACACGCAAGCCGGCGTCCGCTACCGCTCCTTCGAGGATTGGGAGCGCGACGACCTGATCGCCAACCTCGTGGCCGACATGAAGCAGTGCCCGGAGCCCATCCAGCTGCGGATGGTCTGGCACTTCTGGCACGCGGACGAGGATTACGGCCGCCGCGTCGCCGAGGGCGCCGGGATCGATCTGGAGAAGGCCAAGACCCTGCCGCCGCTGCCGGGCCGCGCCGCCCCGGGCAAGCGCCTGAGCTCGGAGACCTACACGGACGGCAGCCGCGCCCATAAGGTCGCCGCCGAGTAACATCCGGCACCGTTTCGAAGCCTCCAGGCCCCGCGCGGCACCCGCCGCGCGGGGCTTTTTCGCGAGGCTCGCGCGTTCCCCCCGTCGGAGAGTGGGGAGATGACCGGATATGGGGCAGACCTATCGCGCGGGCGGCGCACCCAACGTGACCATCGGCGGCATGAAGGTGCACTATCTCGCCCGCAGCACCGCCACCCGCGACGCGCTGGGCATCTACCGGATCGAGTTGGCACCGCGCACGCCGGGCGCCGGCCTGCACCGGCACGCGCGGCTGACCGAGACCTTCGAGGTCCATGCGGGGCGCCTCGCCCTGCGCATCGAGGGTCACAGCCTCGAACTGGGGCCCGGCGACTTCGTGCTGATCCCGCCCGGACAACCCCACGCCTTCTGCAACCGCGGCGACGCGCCGGTCTGCTTCACCCTGAGCTTCACCCCGGCGCTCGGCCGCGAGGGCTTCTTCGAGGGCCTCGCCGCCCTCGCCGCCGAGGATCGTCTCTCCGACGAGGCGGCGATGGACGACCTGATGGGGCGCTACGACCAGGAGCCCCTGGAGGGGTTCGCGGGTTGGAGCAGCCTCGCGTGAGCGGCGGCGCTTGCGCGGGATTCGCGAAGCGCCGACAAGCGGGGTCATGACCGCGACCCCCGATCCCGCCCGCCACGACAGCTATCCGGACGCCCATGTCCGGACGATCCTGCGGGAGGTGCGCACGGTGGCGCTGGTGGGCGCCTCGGCGAACCCCGCGCGCCCGAGCTGGATCGTGCTGAAATACCTGCTCGACCGCGGCTACGCCGTGACCCCAGTCAATCCGGGGCTCGCGGGGCAGGACCTGCTCGGGCGCCCGGTGGCGGCCGGCCTCTCGGCGCTGCCGGGCCCGGTGGACATGGTCGAGATCTTCCGCAATTCCGCGGCGGCGGGTCCCCTGGTGGACGAGGCGCTGGCCCTGCCGCAGCCGCCGAAGGTGATCTGGATGCAGCTCGGCGTGCGCGACGATGCCGCCGCCGCGCGGGCGGAGGCGGCCGGCCTCACGGTGATCATGAACCGCTGCCCCAAGATCGAGTACGGGCGCCTCTCCGGCGAGATCGGCTGGACCGGGGTGAACTCGCGCATCATCAGCGCCCGCAAGCCGAGACTCGCGGCCAAGGGCGTGCAGAAGCTCACCATCGAGTCCCGCGGCCCGGCCTGAGCGCGGGGCGGTTTACGGTATCCAGATACCTTACAGGCAAAGTCGTTCCAGCAGCTTGCTTTTTCTGGCGCGAGCGCGCGGATTTCTCGTTGACCGCGCGGGCTCGCCCGGCTATGCACCCGTCATCGCCGCCGCGGCCCCGCCGTGGCGGCGCCTCGTTTTTCGACACCCCACCGAACGCCACGGGACTTGGCCATGAAGACCACTTCGCTGAAGCCCGCCGACGTCGACAAGAAGTGGATCGTGATCGACGCGGAGGGCCTCGTCGTCGGCCGTCTCGCCTCGATCGTGGCGATGCGCCTGCGCGGGAAGCACAAGGCCGCCTACACGCCCCACGTCGATTGCGGCGACAACGTCATCGTCATCAACGCCGAGAAGGTGAAGTTCACCGGCCGGAAGTACACCCAGAAGAGCTACTTCCA
>CANEZL010000058.1 GCA_947444195.1 Methylobacteriaceae bacterium
ACAGAACAGCGCCCGAACCACTCCCGCGGCCGGCGCCGATGAACAGCGGTATAGGCACACCAACACCGCCCGTCAACGCCAAAATGAACCCACAACGAAAATCCCGCGACACACCCGTGACACCCAGCCACAACAACGCCCAGCACGCGAGGGAACCCTCCCCTCACGCGGAGGGAAGCGGTGGCAGGCGGGAGAGGCGGAGCGCGATGGCGAGCGCTAGGCCGTAGAGACCGCCGACGAAGGCGACGACGCCGGGCCAGCCCCCCTGGGCGAAGGTCCAGCCGCCCGCGGTGCCCGCGACGGAGGAGCCGAGATAGTACAGGCAGAGATAGACGGACGATGCCTGGGCCCGGTCGCGCAGGGCCCGGCGGCCGATCCAGCTGCTCGCCACGGAATGCGCGCCGAAGAAGCCCACCGTGACGACCACGATGCCGCCGACCACCAGCCAGAGATTCGCCGACAGGGTCATCAGGATGCCGGCGAGGGCCACGGTGATGGCGAGCCAGAGCACCTTGCGGCGCCCGAGCCGGCCGGCGACCTCCCCGGTCAGGGCCGAGCTCGCCGTGCCGGCGAGATAGACCGTGAAGATCGCTCCGATCGCGGTCTGGCTCAGGGAGAAGGGCGGATCGAGGAGGCGGAAGCCGATATAGTTGTAGATGCACACGAAGCCGCCCATGAGCAGGAAGGCTTCCGCGAACAGCCAGGGCAGGCCCGCGTCCCGGAAATGCTGGCCGAAGGTGCCGGGCACCTCGCGCCAGCGCATCGGATGCGGGGTGAAGCTGCGCGCGGGCGGCAGCGCCCGCCAGAAGGCGAGGGCTGCGAGCAGGGCGAGGACTCCGATCACGCCGAGCCCGAGACGCCAGGAGGCGTGATCGGCGATGATGCCGGCGATCAGGCGGCCCGCCATGCCGCCGAGCGCGTTGCCGCCGACGAGGAGCCCCATGGAGAGGCCGATCGCCCGGCCGTGCATCTCCTCGCTGAGATAGGCCATCGCCACCGCGGGCAGGCCGCTCGCGGCGATGCCCGTGAGTGCCCGCAGGATGAGGAAACCGTGCCAGCTCGGCACCAGCACGGCCACGAGAGTGAGGAGCGCCGAGGCCAGGAGCGATGCGAGCATCACCGGCTTCCGGCCCCAGACCTCGGAGAGCGGGCTCACCACGAGGAGCGACAGGGCGAGCGTCGCGCAGGGCAGCGACAGGGCGAGGCTGCTCTCGGCGGGCGAGACCCCGAAATCCTCGGCGAAGACGGGCATCAGCGGCTGCACGCCGTAGAGCACCGCGAAGGTGGAGAAACCGGAGGCCGCCAGCGCCACCGTCGCCCGGCGGAAGGCGGGCGTCCCGCTGCGGATCGGCCCCTCGTCGCTCGCGTCCATGCACCTGCCCGCCGCCCTGGATCCGTCCCGGCGCGCTTCCCCGCGCCGGTGCGATGCCGGCTCGGGCGGGGAGCGCTCCGGCCCCGCGCCCTGGGTGGCGCGGGTCCGAGGGCGGCGTCAACGGTCCTGGATCCGGCCGGGTGGTCGTCCCGGCCGGATCGTCAGAGGCGATGCCGGCTTCTCAGCGGGGCGCCTCTCCGGCCTGTCCCTGCTGGATCAGGGGCGTGATGCGCCGCACGGTCACGCGCCGGTTCTCGCGGGAGGCCCCTTGCGTGTTCACCTTCAGGTACTGCTCGCCGTAGCCCTGGGTCGTCAGGTTCTCCGGGGGCACTTGGAAGCGCTGCGTCAGCACGGTCGCCACGGACTGGGCGCGCCGATCGGACAGCGAGAGGTTGTCGACGTCGGCACCCACCGCGTCGGTGTAGCCCTCGATCAGGAACACCTCCTGGGGGTTGGCCCGGATCGCTTGGTTGATGGCCGCGGCGATGGTGGAGAGCCGGGCCGCCTGATCCGGCGTCACCGTGAACGAGCCGGTGTCGAAGTTGATGGTGTCGATGTCGACGCTGCGCATCCGCGCCCGCAATTGCGGGCTGTAGCGGACCTGATCGAGGGTGTAGCGCCGGTCCACCGGCACCACCGGCGGGGCGGACAGGGCCTCGTAGACCTGACGCTCGTCGGCCCGCTCGTAATCGACCACGTAGCGCTCGCGCGGGATGCGGATGTCCGGCGGCGGCAGATCGACCACGTCCTCGTAGACCGGCCGGCGGGCGCCGTAGGCGTTGTCGATGATCACCACCTCGCGCCCGTCCCGGAAGCGGCGGGAGCGGCGCAGGAGCCGGCCGTCGTCGTCCACCACGGTGACGATCTGCTCGCCGCCCGGCCGGTCGAGGTAGGAGTAGACCTCGCCGCCGCGGCGCTCGCGCCGGAAGCCGCCGCGGTCGAGGTCGCGGAAGCGCTCGGTCTCGTCGTGGCGGATGTAGTAGCTGTCGCGGTCGCGCACGATGATGCGGCCGGGCTCGCGGATGTAGGTCCGCCCGTCCTCGTTGAACTCGCGCCGGTCGCGGCGGATGCGGTCGTAGTCGCGGATGTCGCCGTCGTCGTCGCGGAAACCGCCGGGGACGTAGCCGGGACGGCCGGGGGTGTTGAAGCCGCGGCGGTCGTCGGCGCGGCCGGCCGGCAGGTCGCCCCGGTCCCGCGGATCGCCGCGCTCGCCTCGGTCGCGCGGATCTCCCCGATCACGCAGGTCGCGCGGGTCGGCATCGGGCCGGAAGGGACGGCCGGGCACACCCGGCGCGGCGTTGGGCGGGGTGGGCTCGGCCCCGGGACGGCCCGCACCGGGTTCTCCGGCATCGGGACGCTGCACGGGGCGGCCCGGCACGCCGGGGGCCTGGTTCGGAGGCGTGGGGTCGACGCCGGGCGCCGGCTGCGGCGCGGATTTGGGACCGTTCACCGCGCCGGGCTCCCGCGCGTCGGGGCGCTCGTCGGGACGCTGGACTGGGCGGCCCGGCACTCCGGGCGCGGCGTTGGGGGCCGGCGGACGCTCGGCCTTGCCGCCCTCGGGAGGCTCGACCGGACGGCCGGGCCCGGGCCGGCCGCCCGATTTCGGACCGTCGTTCGCCGGGATCTCGGGAGTCTCGCGCCGCTCAGGCGCCGCAGGGCGTTCGGGCTGGCGCTCGCGCGCGGCGGGCGGGGCCGGGCGCTCGCCGGGCTCCCGGTCGGGCCGCTCGCGTCGGTCGGGCTGGCGCTCCGGCTGACGCGGAGCCGGGCGCTCCTCGCGTGGCTCGGGGCGCTCACGGGGTTCTGGGCGCTCACGGGGCTCGGGACGCTCGCGCGCCGCCGGAGGAGCCGCGCGCTCGGGAGCGGCTCGCTCCGGGGCCCCGCGCTCTGGGCCGCCACGCTCGGGCGCGGCACGTTCCGGCTTCGGCTCGGGGCGCTCGCGGGGAGCCCGCTCGGGTGCCGCCCGTTCGGGACCGCCACGCTCCGGGGCCCCGCGCTCGGGGCCGCCACGCTCGGGCGCGGCGCGCTCGGGGCCGCGTTCGGGCCGCCCGCCCCCGCCCCGCGGGCCCTCGCCGCCGCCACGCGGGCCTTCCGGCCCACCCCCCGGCCCGCCGCGCGGACCTTCGCCGCCGCCGCCGCGGGGCCCGCGCTCGGCATCCGGGCCGCCCTGCGCGAGGAACAGCACGCCGGTCTCGCCGGACCGGGCGAGGGCCGGAACCGGCAGGGCGAGACCCGGCAGCACCGTGCCGGCGAGGAGGAGAAGGCGGATCTTCCGCATGGATCGGCTTTCGCTGGAGCGTCCCGCCCGCTTCAGCGGGGGCCGGCGCGCGGCCGGGAAACGCGCGTGACGAGAAGGACCCGGATGCCGCGCGGGCATCCGGACTGTTCGGCCGATCCGAACACGCCTGCGGCGCGATGGTTCCAAGATTTCACGGTGCGGCCCGAGACGCGTCCGCATCCGCGCCGCGAGCGGGAACGGCGCCGAGGCCGCGCTGCGCCGGCCCGTCATCCCCCGGCGCCGCGGCGGTCAGGGCGTCTCGCGCCGGGGGGAGACGAAGAGTTCGGGGGCGATCACGCGCACGTTGGCGCGGTCGAGGGGCGGGGCGGCCTCGGCGAGGGCGGCGGTCTCCGCCTTCTCCCCCGTGACCCGGCCCGCGGCGTCCGCGGCGATCTCGGCGGCGGTCTTGTCGGCCCGGCCGACGAGGGTCAGGCGCACCTTCGGCCGCGACAGGGCCTCGGCCTGCATCGGGGTGACGAAGATGTCGCCCTTGTGCCGGACCATCATGCTCTCGGCCTTCACCAGGGCCTGGGCCCAGCCCTGCTTCTCCGGCTTGCAGGAGCAGTTCGGCACGAAGCTCTTCTGGAACTTGAAGGCGTTGGCGAGGGAGGCGTAGGCCTTGCTGCCCTTCACGGCCGCGGCGTGCTTGAGGGCGTCGTCGCCGTAGGGCATCGAGTAGGCCGCCGCCTCGGTGCCGGGGCAGAGGGCTTGGCAGAGCTCGTCGGCGCCGGCCCGGCCCGCGGGCAGGTTCTTCATCGGGAAGTAGCCGCCGTCGCAGCTGCGCACGCAGATCACCTGCGCGCCGCCGCGGGCATGCTGCTCGCCGGACACCGATTCGCTGCGGCCCGGCCCGCAATTGGCGGCGATGAAGGACTGGAGCTGGCGCCGCCGCGGGCCGTTATCCTCGCTCGCGGCACCCCCATAGGTCGCGTTGAGGGCGCGGATGCGCTGCTCGACGGCGCCGCACTGGGGCGGGCGGGTATCGAAGAACAGGAAGCGGCCGCCCTCGCAATTGAGGCTGCGGTGATAGGCCTCCAGGCGGCCGATCTCGCTCTGGAGGGCGCGGGTGACGCTCGCCCCGTCGGGCATGCTCGCGAGCTCGGCCCGGTAGCGCCCGCAGGCCGGGTGCGGCGCCGCGACGGCCGCCGGGGACGGCGCGGCGTCCTGGGCGAGGGCCTGCCCCGTCCAGGCGACGGCGAGGACGGCGAGGGCGCGGGCCATCCGGCAGATCAACGAACGCATCGGCGACAGCGACATGGGCGACCGGGACTGCAACGACCGCGGGAGAGGGCAGCGGCATCTGATACGGGGACCGGGCGGAAGCGGGACACCGGATTCGTCGGGTCCGCCGCACCGAAGCGGATCCGTTTTAACCCCCCTCGCAGGGCGGCGACACCCCTCCTACATCACGGCCGCGCTCAAGCGAGGGGAATGGCAGGCGATGTTGTTTCGGGGTCTCACAGGCGGCACGCTCGGTCTCGCCGCGCTCGCCGCGTTTCTGGCATCGGCCGGGCCCGCCGGGGCGCAGGAGCCGGACCGCATCTTCGACAAGTCCACGGTCTGGCGGCCGCTGACGCCCAACGACAAGCTCGTGGTCTACGGCATCGACGATCCCATCGTCGGCGGCGTGGCCTGCCACTACACGCAGCCCGAGAAGGGCGGGATCAAGGGCACCCTCGGCCTCGCGGAGGACGTGTCCGACATCTCCCTGTCCTGCCGGCAGGTGGGCCCGGTCCAGTTCAAGGAGAAGTTCAAGCAGGGCGAGGTCGTGTTCAGCGAGCGCCGGTCGCTGATCTTCAAGTCCATGCAGATCGTGCGCGGCTGCGACGTGAAACGCAACACGCTGATCTACATGGTCTATTCGGACAAGGTGATCGAGGGTTCGCCGAAGAACTCCACCTCGACGGTGCCGCTCATGCCCTGGGGCACGGAAGCCCCGCCCAAATGCGGCGACTTCCTGAGGTGAGGCGGTCGCCACCCGGCGTCCCGGCCGGGACGCCCCGGGCGCTGCCGCGGCTCAATCCTGGCAGGTGATGCGCAGGGGGCGTTCGGCGGGCTTGGAGACCGGCACGTCGATGGCGCCGGTCAGCTCGTCGGCCGCCGCGACGCCGAAGGAATTGGCCGAGGCGAAGCCCTGCGCCTCGCACCAGGAATCGGCGACGACCTGGCCGCAGGCGCTGCCCGGCGTCGTCAGGCAGTCGGCGACGCCGTAGCCCTCGCTCGACGGGATCAGGAAGGTCTTCTCGACGTGACCCGTGGGCTTTCCGGCCTCGCCGCCGGCCTGGGCGGCGACCATCAGGGAGCCGGAGAGGAGCGTGGCGAGAAGGGCGCTGACGGCGGCCGAAGCGCGCATGGAGCAATCCTTGGAAGTTCGGTGAGCGGTGCAGGGAAACCTGCGGCGAAAGTCCGACGCGGCGGTAAACAAAAGCTTTCGGCGTTGGCCCGCATCCGTCCGGACCTGGGAGCGCACGCCGTTCTCGAATTGATCACCGTTTTGGGTTAGCCCGATCCGGCCGGCCGCACCGTCGCCGATGCGCAACAGGGCGGTGGACCGGACCGGGCCGGAATGTGGCGGCGCCCGGATCTGGGACAGCGGCCCCGCTGGCCCAGCCGGCTGACAGGTGCCTGAGCGCGCAGGCGAGTTTCCGGATGCGCGACGGCGGCCCGCCGCGGGGCGGGCTGGGATTGGACGGCGGCGGAGGGAGGGGTTTCATGGCGCCGATGTTGCGGCTCTACAACACGCTGACCGGCGCCAAGGATTCGTTCCGGCCGATCGATCCGGCCCGCGTGCGGATCTACGCCTGCGGCCCGACGGTCTACGACGCGGCCCATATCGGCAACGCGCGCCCGATCATCGTCTTCGACCTGCTGTTCCGCCTGCTGCGCCACCTCTACGGGCCCGCGCACGTCACCTACGCCCGCAACGTCACGGACGTGGACGACAAGATCAACGCGCGCGCGGCCGAGCGCGGCATCACCATCCGCGAACTCACCGACGGCACCCTGGCGCAGTTCCACCGGGACATCCGCGACCTCGGCATCCTGATGCCGGAGGACGTGAACGTGGCGGGCTCAAGCCCCCGCTTCGTCGAGCCGCGCGCCACCGATCACATCCGCGAGATGGTGGCGATGATCGAGCGGCTGGTGCAGGCCGGCCACGCCTACGTCGCCGCCGACCACGTCCTGTTCGACGTGCCCTCGATGCCCGATTACGGCGGTCTCTCGAAGCGGCCGCTGGACGAGATGGAGGCCGGCGCCCGCGTCGAGGTGGCGCCCTACAAGCGCTCGCCCCTCGATTTCGTGCTCTGGAAGCCCTCGAAGGCGGGCGAGCCGGCCTGGGATTCGCCCGCGGGCATCGCGGTGCCGGGGCGGCCCGGCTGGCACATCGAGTGCTCGGCGATGTCGGCCAAGCATCTCGGCGAGACCTTCGACATCCACGCGGGCGGCATCGACCTGATCTTCCCCCACCACGAGAACGAGGTGGCGCAGTCGCGCTGCTGCTTCGGCACGCCCGTGATGGCCAACTGGTGGCTCCACAACGGCTTCCTGCAGGTGGAGGGCGAGAAGATGTCGAAGTCCCTCGGCAACTTCATCACCATCCGCGACGTGCTGAAGGACTGGCCCGGCGAGGTCGTGCGCCTGAACATGCTCAAGACCCATTACCGCCAGCCCATCGACTGGACGGTGCGGGGGCTGGAGGAATCGAGCCGCATGCTGGAGCGCTGGTACGCCGCGGTGGGCGATGCCGAGCCCGCCGCCGAGGCTCCGGCCGCGGTGCTGGAGCCGCTCCTCGACGACCTGAACACCGCAGCCGCGCTCGCCGAGCTGCACAGGCTCGACACGCCCGAGGCGCTCAAGGCCGGCGCGGGCCTGCTGGGCCTGCTCGACCGGACGGCGAGCGCGCGCGCCGCCGACAGCGTGGCCGCCGCCGGCATCGACGCGGCCGAGGTCGAGGCCCTGATCGCCGCCCGCGCCGAGGCCCGCGCCGCGAAGGACTGGGCGGCCTCCGACCGCGCCCGCGACGCGCTGAAGGCGATGGGCGTCGCGGTCAAGGACAACAAGGACGGCACCACGAGCTGGAGCGTGGCGCGCTGACCGGCGCGCCGCCCCGCGGCTCCGATCAGCCCGCCTCCACCACCGCGTTGCCGGCCACGTGGATCACCTCGTCGAAGGGCGGCAGCGCGGCGAGGTCGGTGTCGTCCGGCAGGCAGACGATGAGGCCGCGGTCGCGGCGTGCCGCCCGGAGGCCTGCGAGGCGCTCGCGGAAGTCGGCGGGCTTGCGCTCGTCGAGGAGGATCGCGACGGCGAGGATGTCGGGCTTGCGCACGAGGCAGCGCGCGAGATCGATGGCGACGCGCTCGCGCGGCCCCGGCGCCCCCTCCGCGAGGCCGCCGGCCGCGCCCGGATCGACCCGGCTGTCGAGGCCGAGGCGGTAGACCTCCCCCTCCAGCCCGGCCTCGGCCAGCACCCGCCGCACCAGGGCCCGCACCCGCGCCTCGGCCCCGGCCTCGCCGGTGCTGATCCGCCCGAACAGGAGATTCTCCTCCAGGCTCGCGGCCGGGTTGACCCGGGCGGGATCGTAGAACTCCACCGCCCCGCGCAAGGGCACCGGCAGCATGCGCGCGAAGGTGTGCCGGGCCCCCACGATGCGGTCCTCGAAGGCCGCGTCGATCAGGCCGAAGCGGTGGCGCGTCTCGCTGTAGCGGAGCGCCAGGCCGATCAGGCGCTCGCGGTCGCGCTGCCCGCCCGGGCCCCGGCGCAGCGTCGCGTCGGGCTGGCGCATCACGAGATCCTCGAAATAGCCGCGCTCGGATGCCGGGAAGAGCGAGTAGGCGTCGAAGAGGGGGTGGTCGTTCGGCAGATCGGCGAAGATCTCGACGGAGTTGCGCGCCACCGCGAGCCCGATCTCGGTGAAGGGACGGGTCAGCCCCTCGGCCTCCAGCACGGCGCGCAGGTAGGGGTGGCGCGCGAACCGGGCGGGGGCCAGCGCCGGCCCCACCGGCTCGCCGAAGAGGATGTTCTCGCCGATCTCCGCCTGGTGGTTGTAGAGGGCGGGGTCGAAGGGCTCGACGAGGCGCGCGGCCTTCTCCGCCCGCAGCATCGTCCGCATGCGTCCGCGCGCGGCGACGACGGCGCGGGCGAGATCGGGCTCGGCGGCCGGGTCGATCCGCCCGGTCAGCCCGCGGGCGTAGACGAAGCCGTCGAGGCCCACGAGGTTCAGGAGGTCGACGAGCCCGTCCGCGCCGGGCTCCCGGTCCGAGCCGTAGAGGATGTTCTGGCGCAGGCTGCCCTCCATGAGGACCGCCTCGCCCGCGGCGAAGGCGATGCGGCGGGCGCGCTCGGCCGGGCTGAAGCTGCGCAGGTCGTGCCCGCCGAAGGTGACGCCGCCCGCGGTCGGCTCGACCTGGCCCGCGAGCACCGCGGCGAGCACCCGCGCGCCGCTGCCGCGCCCGCCGGTGATGGCCACGTGGCCCGGCATGAGGAGGCGCGCATCGACGCCCGCGAGGCGCTCGCCCGTGGCCGCATCGAAGGCGCCGACCCCCTGCGCCACGAGTTCGCCGCTCGGCGGCAGAGCCGTGTCGACCGCGCCCCGGCGCTGCCGCTCGGTCAGCGCGGACACGCTGCGGGCGATGGCGCGCAGGGTCGGCGCCAGCGCGGAGCGGACCGACCACAGCCGGGCGGCGGCGGCCACGAGGACGGAGGCCAGGGCGAAGGCGCCCCCCGCGGCGAGGAGGGAGGCCGGATCGACCGGCTGCGCCGGGGGCGCCCCCGGCCCGCTGCCGCGCCAGAGCGCGGTGCCGAGCACCACGGCCGGCAGGAGCACCGCCAGGGCGATGGCGGGGGCGCGGGCATAGGCGAGCCGCGCCTCGGCGCGGGCGAGGAGGCCGCGGCCGGCGCCGGACTTGGCGCGGATGCGCGCCCGTTCGAGGAGGCCCGAGCCGTGGGCGCGCACCGCCGGCATCCGCCGCACGAGGTCGCTGAAGGTCCGCGCCGCCGCGGCGCCCGCGTCCCGGCGCAGGTCCCGCCGCCGCGCCGTCCGCTCCAGGATCAGCGCCTGGGCGAGGCCCACCGCCAGGAGCCCGCAGGCGGCCACCGGCACGAGGCGCGGGGCCGCGAGCGCCGCGAAGCCGAGGGCGATGGCCACGCCGGCCGCGCCGATGGCCGGCAGCACCACCCCGACGCCGAGGGGACCGTCGAGGCGCGCCACCGCCCGGCCCATCAGCTCGGCGAGGCCGCGCGCCTCGTCGCGGGCGCCCGCGGGCGAGCCGAGAATCGCGTCCGTCACCGCCTCGCGCACGGTGGCCATCGCGCGGCCCTGCGCACTCACGCAGAGCCGCGCCACCGCCCAGCCGAGGCCGGCGAGCGCCAGGGCGCCGCCGGCCAGGATCAGGAAGGCGTAGAGTTCGAGGCTGGCGGGGGGCAGCGACCAGCCCTCCGCGAGGACCAGATCGGGCCGCGGATCCTGGATCGGCACCGCGATCCGCAGGAAGGGCAGCGCGGCCGCCTCGTCGCGCATCAGGGTCGCGGCGAGGTCGCGCAGGCACAGGAGAACGAGCCCGCACAGGGGCGCGCCGAGCCCGAGGGCTAGGGCGAGGGCCGTGACGTGCTGGCGCCGGGCCGCGCGCCAGGTCAGGACGATGGGGTCGGACTCCATGCCGCTCCGTCAGCCGTGATGCCGCTCCGTCAGCCGCGGGACGGCCTGCGCGCCCCGCGGCGCACGGGGTCGCCCCGCGCATAGTCGACGCCGGCGCCCGCGCAAAGCGCGGCAGCGCACCTCGACGGCGCCGGCCCCCGGAATCCGGCGCGGCCGACCCCGCGCGGCGGTTGTCCGGCGGCGCGAAGGCTCCTAAACCGCCTCTCCCCGCGGGTGTGCGGGCATGCAACGGTGCGGCAGGGATTTCGTGGGACGCTGCCGCGGCGCGACGGGGGCGTCCGCCCGCCGGGCGCGCCGAGGGGTGGATACCGCAGGACCATGTGCGAACTGCTCGGCATGAGCGCGAACGTGCCCACGGACATCCGCTTCTCCTTCGCGGGGCTGGCCCGGCGCGGGGGCGAGACCGGGCCCCATGCGGACGGCTGGGGCATCAGCTTCTACGAGGGGCGCGGCCAGCGCAGCTTCCACGAGCCCGAGCCCTCGGCGCGCTCGGAACTCGCCAAGCTCCTGCGCAACGCGGCCATCAAGAGCTGCACCGTCATCGCCCATGTCCGCAAGGCCAATCGCGGCCGGGTGAGCCTGGAGAACACCCATCCCTTCACCCGCGAACTCTGGGGCCGGCCCTGGACCTTCGCCCATAACGGCCAGCTCAAGGGCGTGAAGCGGTTGCCGCTCGGGGCGTTCGCGCCCATCGGCACCACGGACAGCGAGCACGCCTTCTGCTGGATGCTCGGCCGCCTCCAGGGCCGCTTCCGGCGCCTGCCGGCGCCCGCGACCCTCGACCGGGCGGTGGCGGCGCTGTGCGCCGAGCTGCACGGGCTCGGCGTGTTCAACATGCTGATGAGCGACAGCCGCACCCTCTACGCCCATTGCGGCAAGCGCCTGTGCTACCTCACCCGGCAGGCCCCGTTCGGCACCGCGACCCTGATCGACGAGGATTGGCGCGTCGACTTCGCGCAGGAGACCACGGAGCACGACGTGGTCTCCGTCGTCGCCACCAAGGCGCTCACCCGCGACGAGGCCTGGATCGACCTGGAGCGGGGGGATCTCCTCGTCCTGCGCGGCGGGATCGCCCGGCGGCTCAAGCCCGCCCCCGCCCGTTGAAGGGATCGCGCGAGCGTTCCGCGGCGAAGGTGCATGCCGGGAGCCGATGCGCTACAACATGCCTCAACCTCAGGGCAGCTGCGGCCATGTCCGGCCGCTTCGAACTGCCCGTCTCGCCGGGTCCGGACCACCGGGCGAGTCCAATCCGCTTGAACCCCTGCGACGAGCCATGACCCGCGACGAGACCGACCACGTCCTCACCCAGACGAAGGACGACGCCCCGTCCGCACGCCCGAACCTCGACCACGCGATCCGAACGCACCTCGCCGGCCACTTGCGCGACACCTACGAACGCCTCGGCGCGGACGAGATGCCGAGCCGCTTCGCCGAGCTGCTCGACCGGCTCGAGGCCGCGCTGCGCGCCCGCGGCGAGGCGATCGAGCCCGAATTCCGCCAGGGCCTGCTCGCGGCGGTGCCGTCCTTGCGCGCCTTCGCCCTGTCCCTGACCTCGAACCCGGCCCGCTCGGACGACCTCGTGCAGGACACGCTGCTGAAGGGCTGGCAGCACCGCGCCCGCTTCCAGCCGGGCACCAACCTCAACGCGTGGTTGTTCACGATCCTGCGCAACATCTTCTACTCGGATCACCGCAAGCGCGTGCGCGAGGTGGAGGACCAGGACGGCTCCTACGCCGCCCGGCTCGCCACCGCCCCCCACCAGGGCGACCGCCTCGACGTGGAGGATCTGCAGAGCGCGCTCGCCAAGCTGCCGCCGGACCAGCGCGAGGCCTTGGTGCTCGTGGGCGCCGAGGGCGTCTCCTACGAGGAGGCCGCCGCGATCATGGGCTGCAAGGTCGGCACCGTGAAGAGCCGCGTCAGCCGCGCCCGCGGCCGCCTCGCCGAACTCCTCGGCTACGACGAGGAGGACCTCGGCTCGGACCGTTTCATCAAGTCGGCGATGCCCGGCGAGGGCTGAAATCCGGGGATTCCCCACCCCTGCCCGAATCGTGGGCAGGCGGAAAAAGATGGATATTTCGACGCATCCGTTTCGCGAGGTCGTGCGTTACCGGCCCGAGCTTCGCTGCGCCTTCGGGCGCGGCGGACGGCCCAGAACGGAGACTGCAATGAGCTTCAAGACCCTTCTCGCCGCCTCGGCCCTCGCCCTCTCGCTGCCGCTGGCCGCCCAGGCCCAGGGCACCATCCCCGGTGCCGAGCGCGGCGCGGCCGCCGGCGCGGATGCGGCCGGCCCGGTCGGCGCGATCGTCGGCGGCGCGGTGGGCGCGGCGACCGGCACGGTCGGCGGCATCCTCGGCGTCGACATGGCCCCGCGCTTCCGCACCTACGTCCGCGAGCGCAACGTCCGCTCCTACGACTACGACGGGCGCGTGGCGGTCGGCACCACCCTGCCGAACTCCGGCGTGACCTACTACGATGTGCCGGACGAGTACCGCGTGCGTCCGGGCTACCGCTACACGGTGGTGAACGACACCGCGGTGCTGGTGGACCGCGGCCACCGCATCGTCGAGGTCATCAACTGACCTGACACGGATCGGCAACGATCCGGCCCCGGAGCCTCAGGCTCCGGGGCCTTTTTCGTTGGACGCCGCCAAGTCTCCCGCTCCGAGGCTGTCCGAGGTGTTATAGGGCTCCGGTCGATCGCTTCGGGGTAAGCCCCGCACCGTTGTCCCGGGGCCGCGCAGCGGAGCCCGGGATCCAGGCCCTCCGAGAAGGCATGGTGGGCAACGGCGGTGTTCGTGGGTTGCACGCTCCGCGCGCCCCTCCCGGGTCCGGGCTCGCTCTTCGCGCGATCCGGAATGACGGCGGCAAACGCGTAGCGACCGACCGAGAACCGCCTCAGACGGGCTCCGAGGCGAGGCGCAGCGGCCCGCCGCGCGCCGCGGCGTAGCGGCCGACGGCGAGGTCGGCGTGGTCGATCTCCGGGCGGCGGCCCGAGACCAGATCGGCGAGGACCCGGCCCGAGCCGCAGGCCATGGTCCAACCGAGCGTGCCGTGCCCGGTATTGGTGAAGAGGTTCGGATAGGCGGTGGCGCCCACCACCGGCGTGCCGTCCGGCGTCATCGGGCGCAGGCCCGTCCAGAAGCTCGCCTGCCCGAGGTCGCCGCCGCGGGGGAACAGGTCCCTCAGGGAGTGCTCCAGGGTGCGCCGCCGCGGCGCGCGCAGGGCCGTGCTGAATCCCGCGAGCTCAGCCGTGCCGCCCACGCGGATGCGGTCGCCGAGCCGGGTGATCGCGACCTTGAAGGTCTCGTCCATCACCGTGGAGACCGGGGCCGCGTCCGCCTCGGTCACCGGCACGGTGATCGAGTAGCCCTTCACCGGATAGACCGGCAGGCGGATGCCCAGCGGCCGCAGCATGGCCGGGGCGTAGGAGCCGAGCGCCACCACGTAGCGGTCGGCCGTGAGAAGGCCGGCATCGGTCTCGACGCCGGTGACGCGGCCGCCCTCCGTGCGGATCCGGTCGATCCGCGTGCCGTAGCGGAAGCGCACGCCGAGGCCCTCGGCGATCTCGGCCAAGCGCCGGGTGAACAGGTGGGCGTCGCCGGTCTCGTCACCCGGCAGGCGCAGGCCGCCGACGAACTTCGCCCGCTGCCCGGCGAGCGCCGGCTCCGCCGCGATGCAGCCCGCCGGATCCAGCACCGTGTAGGGCACGCCGTAGCCGTCGAGCACCCGGGTGTCGCCCTCCACGTGGTCGAGCTGCTTCCGGGTGCGGAAGAGCTGGAGCGTTCCCCGCTCGCGGTGGTCGTAGGCGATGCCGGTCTCGGCGCGAAGCGCCCGGAGGGAATCACGGCTGTACTCGGCCAGCCGCACCATGCGCCCCTTGTTGCGGTGGTAGGCCTCCTCCGTGCAGTTGGCGAGCATCTGGGCCAGCCACCAGCCGAGGCCGGCATCGGCGCGGGGCCAGATCACGAAGGGCCGGTGGCGCATCATCAGCCACTTCAGGGCCTTGAGCGGGATGCCGGGCCCGGCCCAGGGAGCCGAGTAGCCCGGCGAGACCTGACCGGCATTGGCGAAGGAGGTCTCAAGCCCGGCACCCGGCTGCCGGTCGATCACCGCGACGCTGTGGCCAGCCTTGGCGAGATAATAAGCGGAGGTGGTGCCGACGACGCCGCTGCCAAGGACGAGGATCTTCATGGTGCCAGACTTCCGGCGGAGGGCGCGGACGTCTGCCGCAGAGGCCCGCGCTCCGTGAGTTCCACGGTCTGGGATACTACCGGAGCGTCGAAAAATTTGCGGGCGTTCCCGCACAGCTTTGTGCGATCATCGCCGTGACGCGCAATGATCTGCGAAGCTGGCGCAAGGATCTGCCATGTCGGAGACGGACGCCCTCGATGCCCGGATCATCGGCCAGCTGCGGGCCAATGCCCGCATCAGCAACGCGCGTCTGGCCGAGGCCGTGGGGCTGTCGCAATCGGCCTGCCTGCGCCGGGTGCGCGCCCTGGAGACGCGCGGCGTGATCCGCGGCTACACCGTGCTCCTCGACACCCGCCACGCCCGCGGCGATCTCGTCGCCTTCGTGCAGGTCTCCCTGGAGCGCACCACCGAAGAGTTCATGGCCCGCTTCGAGCGGGCGGTGCGGCGCTGCCCCGAGGTGCGCGAGTGCTACCTGATGAGTGGAAGTTCGGACTACCAGCTCAAGCTCGCGCTCCAGGACATGACCGACTACGAGCGCGTGCACCGGGACGTGCTGTCGGCGCTCCCCGGCGTCTCGCGCCTGCGCTCCAGCTTCTCCATCCGCCCGGTTCTGCACGCCGGCTGAGGCCGGCCGGCCTCATTTGGCGCCGCAGCCGATGCAGATGCCCTTCTGGATGCGGTCGTCCTCCTTCATCTGCTGCGTCCGCTCGGTGCGGTCGTTCGCGGTGGCGCTGCCGGCCCCGCTGCTCGGCGGCATCGTGCGCCCCACCGTCGAGGTGTTGGGCGCGGTGATCGTGGAGCTGGGTCCGCCGCCGGTGCCGGTCTGCGCCTGCGCGCGGGCGGCGGAGGGCGCGGCCAGCGCGAGCGCGGCGAGCCAGAGGGCGAGGGTCGGACGGGGCATCGGGCGGTTCTCCTTACCTCGCCGAGAACGCGGCAGGCCGCCTCGGGTTCGCCGCTTCGTGAGCGCTCCGGGGGCCGGCCCGCAGAATCCCACCTTGGCAGAGGGAGGCCGCCCGCCGTATCAGGACGCGCTTCTTCGCCCCTCCCCCCGCGCCCAAACGGAGCCGCCACCGCGATGCGGGACCCGAACGCGATCGACTTCTGGCGCGGCCTCGCCCTGGTGACGATCTTCATCAACCACGTCCCGGGCAACACCTTCGAGCGCTACACCTACTCGCAGTACGGCATCTCGGACGCGGCCGAGCTGTTCGTCTTCCTGGCGGGCTGGTCGATCGGCATCGCCACCCGCGGGCGCGACGGGGTGCCGGAACCCGGCGGGCGCTCGGTGGTGCGCCTGCTCTCGCGCACCATCGAGGTCTACCGGGCCCAGCTCACGGTGATGCTGATGGCGCTCGCCCTCATCGCGGGCACCGCCCTCGTCCTCGACAACCCGCTCATCCTCGAATGGCACAATGCCGGCGGCTTCTTCGCCGACCCGATCCAGACCGTGGTCGGCATCGTGCTGCTCACCCACCAGCTCGGCTTCTTCAACATCCTGCCGCTCTACGTGGTGCTCCTCGGCATCGCCCCGTTCTTCGTGCTGGTGGCGCGGCGCAGCCGCGCGGCGGCGCTGCTCTTCTCGGGGGGCCTCTACCTCCTCAGCCTCGTCGAGGAATGGAACCTGCCCTCCTGGCCAGGCCAGGGCGACTGGTTCTTCAACCCGCTCTGCTGGCAGCTCCTCCTCGTGCTCGGCTTCGTCCTGCACAGCTGGGACCGCGAATCGGACACGCTGCGGCGCTGGGCGCGGCGCCTGTTCCCGGTGGGCGTCGCCGTGGTTCTGCTCGGCATCGTGCTGGCGCTCATGGAGATCCGGCCGGACCCCCTGCGCGTGCCCGAGCCGCGCCTGCTCTTCACCTTCGACAAGACCTACCTGACGCCCGCGCGGCTCATCCACTTCATCGCCGTCCTCCTCGCCTTCGGGCCGGTCTACGCGCTGATCGCGCCGCGGATCGGCCCCGCCGTGACCTATCTGGCGCGGCTCGGCCGTAACTCTCTCGCCGTTTTCTCAATGGGATCTCTGCTCAGCCTGGGCGGACAACTCTTGCGTTTCTGGACGGGCGGCGGCTTCTTGATCGACTTGGTCATCCTTTGTCTCGGCCTGCTCGTCCTGGGCTTCACCGCATGGTTCGTCGAATGGCGCTCCCGCAAGCCGCGCCCGCGGGTCTGACCCGAGCGCTCCGCCGCCTCTGCGGCCTCGCGCTCATCGCCCTCGCTTGGCCGGGCCTGCCCGCCCGGGCCCAGGAGGCGCCGCGCGCGCCCGCCGCGACGGTGGTGTCGCCGACCATGCCGGAGACGGGGGATGCCAGCCTGTCGCCGGAATGCCGGGTGCCGGGCTCTCAGCTCTACACCCTGGCCAAGCTCAACGCCGTGAGGGCCGCCCTCAAGGAGAAGCGTCCGGTGCGGGTGCTCTCCATCGGCGGCACGTCCGCCGGGCTCGGCGCCGCCGCGACCTACCCGGTCAAGCTCGAGACGGCGCTCGAACGCTCCCTGCCCGACGTCGACGTGGTGGTGGAGGCCCGCGGCCTGCAGGGTGAGATCGCGGGGGGCGCCGCCGAGCGGCTGCGCAGCATGGTCGCCGAGGTGGAGCCCGACCTCGTGGTCTGGCAGGTCGGCACCCACGACGCACTCGCCCGCGTCGAGCTCTCCGCCTTCACCGACGCCCTCGACGAGACCGTGCGCTGGATCAAGTCGCACGAGATCGACGTGGTCCTCGTCGATCCCCTCTACACCCCGACGCTCGCCGAGGACGACTACTACACCAGCGTGGTGCGTGCGGTGCACGCGGTGGCCGCCCGGGAACGGGTGCCCCTGGTCCAGCGCTACGAGGCGATGCGCTACCTCGCCGGCCGCACCGACAAGGGCGAGGGCCACATGCTGGGGCGCCAGTTCCGCATCAACGATCTCGGCCTGCGCTGCATGGCGGAGCACGTGACCCGCGCCATCAGCCTGTCGCTGCTCCAGCCGGATTCCGCTCCCCCGAAGGAGCCGCCGGCCCAGAAGGCCGAGGGCAAGCCCGACGCGCACTGAAGCGCGATACGGAAAAGCGGAATCCGGCTTTCCGGAATCGTCGTGCGCCCGGAAGGAGATGGGGTGCGCTGCTGGTTCCGTGGAACAGCAGCACGCTCGAAGCCGCATTAACGGCCCCGCAAGCGCGGGCCTGTAAGCCGGGGAGCTGGCTCCTCGGGCGCGGAACGGACATGGCGGCGCGGCTCACCCTCGGCACGGTCCTTCCGCGCCTGCGCCTCATCCTCCCGCGGCTTCGCTCCGGCGCCGCCGGGGCCGCGCTCTCCGTCTTCCTCATCCGCATCGCGGCGGCCGGCTTCGCCTACGGCGCGCAGGTGCTCGCCGCCCGCCTGATGGGCTGGGAGGAGTACGGGGTGTTCGCCACCGTCTGGGTCTGGACGGCGATGCTCGGCCATACCCTGACCCTCGGCCTCTCGCAGGGGGCCTGCCGCTTCCTGCCCGAGGCGCAGGCGCGGGGCGACCTCGCCGAGGCTCGCGGCTACCTCGCGGCCGGGGCCATGATCACCCTGGGCGCCGCCTGCCTCACCGCGCTGCTGGGCCTCGTCCTCCTGCGCACGGCGCCCGCGATCCTGGCCGAGCCCTATCACGCGCCCCTCGCGGTCGCGGCCTGCCTGCTGCCGCTCTTCGCCCTGCAGGACTATCTGGAGGGCGTCGCCCGCAGCCAGAACTGGGCGGTGCTGGCCATCGCGCCGCCCTACCTGCTGCGGCAGGTCGCGACCATGGCCGCCCTTCTCGCGGCGGTGCTGGCGGGCGCGCCCGCCCGTGCCGAGCTGGCGATGGGCTGCATGCTGGCCGCCGCCGGCCTCGCCACGGCCCTCCAGGCCGGGCTCCTGCTCGTGCGCCTGCGCGCGGTCCTGCCCGCCGGCCCGCGCCGGACCGACCTGCGCCGCTGGCTCGGGGCCTGCCTGCCCATCGCCGCCACCGACCTCGCCACCGCCGCCTTCGGCTTCGTCGACGTGATCGTGCTGGGCTTCCTGATGCCGCCCGCAGCCGTGGGACTCTACTTCGCGGCGACGCGCATCCAGCAATTCGTGGTCTTCGTGCATTTCGCCGCCGCCGCCGCCACGGCGCAGCGCTACAGCGCCGCCCATGCCCGGGGCGACCGGGCGGCCCTCGCCGGCCTCGTCCGGCTCCAGGGCCAGGCCACCGCCGCGGCGACGCTCGCCGTCGCCGTCGCCGTGGTGGCCGCGAGCCCCCTCCTCCTCGCCATGTTCGGCTCCGGCTTCTCCGAGAGCGTTCCGATCCTCGCCGTGCTCGCGGCCGGCAGCGTCGCGGCGAGCCTGTTCGGACCGAGCGAGGATCTCCTGACCATGCTCGGCGGCGAGCGGCTCTGCGCGGTGCTCACCCTCGCCGCCCTCGCCGCCGCCGCCCTGCTCTGCCTCGCCCTGATCCCCCTGCTGGGCGTGATCGGGGCGGCGCTCGCCACCGCGCTCGCCACCGTGCTGCGGGCCGCCCTCCTCGCGGCGGCGGCCCGCGCCGTCCACGGCCTGTCCACCCCGGTCTGGTCGGGGCTGCTCGGAGTCGCCCGATGAGCCCCGCCCCCGCCCGCATGCCGGCCGCCGACATGGCCTTCGCCTCCGAACCCCTCGCGCGGATCGACGGCGCGGCCTGGGACGATCTCTTCGCCCGCGCCGCCGACACGCATCCCCATTTCAGCCGGCACGCGCTGGCGGCGCACCGCGCGGCGGGCTTCGCGGGCGACGACCTCGCCGTGCTGACGGTACGCCGCGCCGGCCGCCTCGACGGGCTCCTGCCCTACCGCCTCGCCCGCGACGTCAGCGGCCTCGGCGGCCGGATCGGGCGGCCCTTCCTCTCGCTCCTCGTCACCGCGACGGATCCGCTGCTCGCCGCCGGTCCCGGGCTGGAGGAGAGCGCCGACGCCCTCGTCGCCGGCCTCGCCCGAGCCTCCGGGGGCCGGGCCTGGCGCTGGCCCCTGCTGCGGCAGAAGAGCGTTGCGGCGGGCGCCATGCAGGCGGCCATGGTGCGGGCCGGCTGGTCGGTCGGCACGGTGGCCGCCTTCGAGCGCCCGGTCCTGGCGCGCCGGCCGAGCCACGCGGCCTTCCTCGACACACACCCGAACCGCGGCCGGCTGAAGGACCTGCGTCGCCGCGCCCGCCGCCTCGCGGACCAGGGCAGCGTCCGCCTGGAGAGCGCCACGGAGGGCCCTGCCCTGCGGAGCGCCGTCGACACCTTCCTCACCCTGGAGAAGGCGGGCTGGAAGGGCACGGGCGGCACCGCCATGGCCTGCCGCCGCGAGACGGAACACCTCGCCCGCGCGGTCTTCGCGGACGCCGCGGGACCGATCACGGCGCGGGCGGACAGCCTCATGCTCGACGGGCGCCCGGCCGCGATCAGCCTCGCCCTGGTGGGCGGCGGCGTCGCCACCCTCCTGAAGACCACCTACGACGAGGGCCTGCGCGCCCTCGCCCCCGGCCTCGTCCTCGAATCCGAGATCGTCCGCCTCTGCCACGCGGACGGCTTCGCCGAGCGCCTCGATTCGGCGACCCTGGCGGGCTCGGCCCTGGAGAGCCTCTACCCGGAGCGGGAAACGCTCGCCGAGATCATCGCCGTGCCCCCGGGGGCCGACCACCTCTCCCTCGACCGCCGCCTGCGCCTCGCCTGGTTCGAGCACCGCGCCCGCGAGGCGGCCAAGGCCGCCCTGCGGCGGCGCTGACCGCTCAGCCGCCCCCGATCCGCTCCAGCCACTCGGCCTCGGTGAGCACGGTGACGCCGTGCTTCTCCGCCTCCTTCAGCTTCGAACCCGCGCCCGGGCCCGCCACCAGGAAATCGGTGTTGCCGGAGACCGAGGAGGCGACCTTGGCGCCGAGGCGCTCGGCGGTGGCCTTGGCCTCGTTGCGGGTCATCCGCTCCAGGGTGCCGGTGAAGACCACGATCTTGCCGGCGACCGCCGTGTCCCGCACGGGGGCTGCCGCCTCGGGGGGAGCCAGGGTCACCGCCCGCAGGAGGGCCTGGACGGCGTCGCGGTTGTGCGCCTCGGAGAAGAAGTCGATCAGCGCGTCCTTGACCACGTCGCCGACATCGCTCGCCCCTTCCGCGAAGCCGAGATACGCCGCGCAGGGGCGCGCCGCGACCGCCCGTTGGAGGGCCCCGTCGAGATCGTCGCCGAACTGCGCGGCGAGGTTCTCGCGAGCGGCCGCGCCGAGCCCCTTCACCGCCCCCGGTGCCAGCACGTCCAGGGGCTCGCCCGCCTCGGTCCGGGCGGCCACGTGGTCGAGGAGCGCGTCGCGCACCACCGGGCCGATCCGCTCGACCGCGTCGAGCTCGAGCCAGGCCACGCCCGGCCGGCAGGCGGCGGCCGCGTCCACGGCGGCGATCAGCGCCTCCATGTCCGGAAACACCTTGGCGAGCTCCTTGGCGGTGACCTCGCCGACATTGGGGATGCCGAGCCCGAAGAGCAGGCGCGGCAGGGCTATGGTCCGGCGGGCGTCGATGGCCGCGAACAGGTTCTCGATGGCGAGCTGGCGCTCGCCCTCCTTGCGCTTGGCGGCCTTGACCGCCTTCACCGGCTCGCCCGCGGCGCGCGCGGCCTCCTCCTTCTGGCGGGCCCGGGCCTCGGAGAGCGCCCGGCGGCGGGCGGCCAGCGAGGTTGCAACGGCCTCGAAATCGAGGGTGAAGATGTCGGCGGGCTGGCGTACCAGCCCGTCCTCGAACAGGGTCTCGATATAGGTCTCGCCGAACCCCTCGATGTCGAAGGCGTTGCGCGAGACGAAGTGCTTCAGCCGCTCCACGGCCTGCGCCGGGCAGATCAGCCCGCCGGTGCAGCGGCGCACGGAATCGGGCTTCCTCGTGCGCGGGTTGAAGGCGCGCACCGCCCGGCTGCCGCAGGCCGGGCAGGTCTCGGGGAAGGCGTAGGGCACGGAATCCGCCGGCCTTTTGTCGAGGACGACGTCCATCACCTTCGGGATCACGTCGCCCGCCCGCAGCACCACCACGGTGTCGCCGACCCGGATGTCGCGGCCCTCGCGGATGGGCGCGCCGTCGCCGCCGACGCCCCGCACGTAGCCCTCGTTGTGGAGCGTGGCGTTCGACACCACCACGCCGCCCACCGTCACCGGCCGGAGCTTGGCCAGGGGGTTGAGGGAGCCGGTGCGCCCGACATTGATGGCGATCTCCTCGACCACCGTGAACGCCTCCTGCGCGGCGAACTTGTGGGCGAGCGCCCAGCGCGGCGAGCGCGAGACGAAGCCGAGGCGGCGCTGGAGCGCCAGATCGTCCACCTTGTAGACGACGCCGTCGATGTCGTAGCCGAGATCGGCCCGTTGCCGCTCGATCAGCCGGTAATGGGCGACCATGGCCGCGAGGTCGTCGCAGACCACGCTGAGCGGGTTCACCGGCAGCCCCCAGGCCCGGAAGCGGGCGAGCACCCCGGACTGCGCCCCCTCGAAGGCCGGTTCCACCGCCCCCCAGGCATAGGCGAAGAAGCGTAAAGGACGGGATGCCGTGACGCTCGCATCGAGCTGGCGCAGGGAACCCGCTGCGGCGTTGCGGGGATTGGCGAAGAGCGGCTTGCCCTGGGCTTCCTGGCGCGCGTTGATGGCCGCGAAATCCGCGTGGCTCAGGTAGACCTCGCCGCGCACCTCGCAGACCGTCGGCACGTCCTCGCCCGCGAGCCGCTCGGGGATGTCCCGCACCGTGCGGGCATTGGCGGTGACGTTCTCGCCGACCTCGCCGTCGCCGCGGGTGGCCGCGGTGACGAGAACGCCGTCCTCGTAGCGCAGGGACAGGGACAGGCCGTCGATCTTCGGCTCGGCCGTGAAGGCCAGGGACTCGGATTCCGGCCAGTTCAGGAAGCGCCGCACCCGGGCGACGAACTCGGCGACCTCGTCCTCGCTGAAGGCGTTGCCGAGGGAGAGCATCGGCACCGGGTGGCGCACCTTCGCGAACTTCTCCGAGGGCTTGGCCCCCACCGAGGCGCTCGCCGCCCCCGTGCCGGCGAGGTCCGGAAAGCGCGTCTCCAGATCCTCCAGCCGGCGGCGCAGGGCGTCGTACGCGGCATCGCTGATCTCGGGGGCGTCCTCCTGATGGTAGAGCCGGTCGGCCTCCGCGATCGCCTCGGAGAGGGCGGCATGGGCCGCGCGCGCACCCTCCGGCGTCAGGTCCATGTCGCGGTCGTTGGGAATGGGCTTCTTCGACGGCATGGTCTCGGGGTGTCGGCGGCTGCACGGAAGAGCCGCCTCTATCGCACGCGCGGGCGCCGGGGCGAACCCGCCCGCACCGGTCCGCCCCCGTCGTTCACGGATGTTTCCCGCGGGGTCTTCCGACCTTGCGCCCGCCCCGGGGCCGGCCGATCCTCGGCATCCTTCCGCGCGGCGATGGCCGGGTTCCGGAAGGAGCCGAGCCCCCCTGCGCGAGCCCGCCCGTGTCCCCCACCGCCCCCTGCCCCGACGCGCCTGGACGCTTCACATGAGCGGCTGGCCCATCGCCACGCCCGGCCTGGAAGCCCGCACGCAGGTCTGGAACATCGACCTCGCCCTGCCCCCCGACGCCCTCGCCCGCTGCCGCGCCATCCTCGCGCCGGAGGAGCGTGCGCGGGCCGACCGCTTCATGCGCGCAGCCAATCGGGACGGCTACACGGCGAGCCACGCGGCGCTCCGCCTGATCCTCGGCCGAACCCTTGCCCGCCCGCCGCGAACCCTTGCCTTCACCGCCGCGCCCGGCGGCCGGCCGCAACTCGACGGGGCGGACCTCGCCTTCAACCTGTCCCATTCCGGCAGCCGGGCCCTCGTCGCCCTCTCGCGCGAGGCGACGGTCGGGGTCGACGTGGAGACCCTGCGTCCCCTGTCCGACGCCGTGCGCATCGCCCGCACCCATTTCGCGGCCGACGAGACCGCGGCGCTGTCCCGCCTCCACGGCGCGCAGCTCCAGGCGGCCTTCTTCGGCCTGTGGACGCGCAAGGAGGCCGTGGTGAAGGCCCTCGGCGGCGGTCTCTCGATTCCCCTCGACGGCTTCAGCGTCAGCCCGCCGCCCGCCCCCGCCCGGATGCTGCGCGCGCCAAAGGGCACCCGCGCCTGGACGCTGCACCATCTCGAACCGGGCCCCGGCACGGTGGGCGCCCTCGCCGCCCCGGGCCCCCTCACGCAACCCGCCCTCGCCGCCCTGCCGGCGGACTGGACGACGGACCTCGCCTGAGCCCCGCGAAAAAGAACCGTCACACCGCTTGCGGCCCGCCGGAGCCCTGGCTATAAGCCCGCTCGTCGGCGGTGCCGGCCTTCGGAGTGTAGCGCAGTCTGGTAGCGCACCACGTTCGGGACGTGGGGGTCGCAGGTTCAAATCCTGCCACTCCGACCAGTACTTAGACCATCTGGTGATAGTTGCCCGACAGCTATCTCGACATAAGCCTCAGATGGCAGACACAGTCATCGGCAATTTTTCTAGGACCTAGAGCGTCGAACCATTAATTGGACGCCTATCCTTTGGCCTTGAGGAAGTTCCAGCACTCCTGGGGCTCGAACAGGCCGCAGATGTTGCTGATGGCGCGCCAGAGAGCTTCGAAGGTGCGCACCTTGGCCTTGCGCAGGTGGGCCTTGAGCTTGGCGAAGGCCTGCTCGATCGGATTGAGGTCGGGCGAACAGGGCGGCAGGAACAGGAACCAGGCGCCGCGCTGCTTCAGGCAGGCGGCGGCCTTGGGGCTTTTGTGGACGGCGAGATTGTCGAGGATGACGACGTCGCCCTTGTTCAGGGTCGGGGCGAGTTGGGTCTCGACATAGGTCTCGAAGGCGGCCCGGTTCATAGCCTTGTCGATCACCCATGGGGCGGTCAGGCCGTCGCAGCGTAGGCCGGCGATGAAGGTCTGTGTCGCCCAGTGCCCGAACGGCGCCTCTGCCTTCAGCCGGGCACCGCGGCGAGTCCGTCCGCGCAGACGGGTCATCTTGGTTGTCGTG
>CANEZL010000059.1 GCA_947444195.1 Methylobacteriaceae bacterium
CGGCACGGCGAGGGCAGCGGGCGCGGCCTCGGGGCCTGGCGGAAGCGGGGCCGCCGCCGCGGGCGCGGCCGGCAGGGGCGCGGGCGTCGCCGGCAGCGCGGCCGCCGGATCGGGGCGGACCGGATCCGCCTCCCGCTGGACTGGCGCGGCCCGCACGGTCGCCTCGGGTGTCCGCTCCTGCGATTCGGCAGGCGGCGCTGCGATCAGGGCCTGCGGCGCGGACGGAGCGGGTGCCGCGGGCGACAGCGGACCTTCCGCGGGGGGCGCCGTCACGGTGGGAGGCGCGAGGCTCGGCTGGGCTTCCCGGCGCGCTTCGGGCTCGGGGGGCGATGCGGGTCGCGGCAGCGCCGGGGCCGTGTCCTCGGGGCCGGCGGCCTGCGGGATCGGTCGGGCGGGTGCCGCTGCGGCCGCTGCCGTCCCGGCGGGCGGCGTCGTCATGCTCGGTGCCGGGCCCGCGGGCGGGGCAAGGCCGCGGTCGGGCTCGTCGGCGGCCGGGATCGGCGGGGCGGATGCCGCCGCTGCGTCCGGGCCCGCGGACGGGGACGCCGCCTCGGCAGGCCGCGCGGCCTGAGCCGGGGCCTGGGCCGCGGGCTGCGGCACCGGGCGGTCGGGCTCGCCGGGAGCCGGCATCGCCGCGGACGGCACGGCCGCGCCGTCCGGGCCAGGGCCCGCGGGCAGGGAGATCACCGCCGCAGGCGGGGCGGCCTGGGGCCGGGTAGGCCCTGCGGGCTGCGGAGCCCGCTGCCCAGGCTCGGCGGGAACCGGCATCGCCGTGGCCCGCACGGCTGCGCCGTCCGGGGCAGGACCCACGGGCTGCGGCACCGGCCGGTCGGGCTCGCCAGGGACCGGTGCCGCCGCGATCCGCACCGACGCTTCGCGCGGGCCGGGGCCCGCGGGCAACGGCGTGGCCTCGCCGGGAAGCGCCGCCGCGGGGGCCAGGTCGGTGGGCTGCGGGAGCGTCCGCACCGGCGCGTCGGCGGCCGGCATCGCCGCGCCCGGCCCGGCGCGCGCGGGCGAGGCCGTGGTCTCGCCGGGCGCCGCAGGGCGGGTGGGCTCGCCGGTCCGCGGAACCGGCCGCTCGGCCGCGTCCGGCGTCTCGCTCGCCCCGGCGGGGCGGGGGCCCGGAGCCGTTGCCATAGGCCGGGCCGGGCCGGCGGGTGCCGGCTCCGCGACGCGGGACGGTGTCGCGGCATCCGCGGCGTCCTCCACGGCGGGGCTCGGCAGTCCCGGCGGGAGCGGGTGGGAGGGCTCGTCCCCGGCGGGGATCGTCCGCGGCGCGGCCTGCCCGGCGGTTTGCGCCCCCTCGGCCGGTCCCTGCGTCGCCGGGATCGGCGTGGCGGGGGCGTCGGTCCCGGCGGGGGGGACGGACGGGGCCGGCGTGCCGACGGGGGGCGCGTCCGCCGGGACGGCGTCCAACAGGGCCGGCGCCTCGCCGGGCATCGCCGGAGCGGGCGCGCGGGGCGCGGTGGCCGCGGTTGATGCCGGGGCGGCGGGGGCTGCCGGGACCGGCGACGGGCGCGGGGCCGGGACCGCGCCGGCGGCGACGGGTGTGCCCTCGGCGGATGCGCCCGCGACGGGCACGCTCGCGACAGGTACGTCCGCGACAGGCACGCCCGCGACCTGGGCCCGCTCGGCGGGCACGGGGGCCGGCGCGGCCCGCGCGGGGGCGTCGAGGCCGGTGGGCCGCGCCGTGCCCACGGGGGCGAAGTGGGTTTCCTGGGCGAGCACCTCGATCCGCGGACGCTCCGCCGCCACGGTGGGCGTACCGTCCGCGGCCCGGAGCGGGGCGGGCCGGGCGGCGACCCGCTCGGCGAGGGCGGCGAGATCGCCGCCGGCATCGGCGCGGGGGCCGGGCATCGCGGCCGGCGCGCCGGGCTGGGCCGCGGCTTCCGCGGGACTCCGGGCCTGGGCCTGCGGCGCCATCTGGATCGCGGCCGGGACTGCCGCCTGGACCACCGCCTGGGCCGCCATCTGGGGAACGCCCGGCATCGCCATCAGCGCCCGCAGGGCCGCCTGCGGGTCCGGCGCCGGCGCGGCGGGGGCGGTCGCGGGGGGGGCAGTCGGCTCGGGCGGGGGCTCCCCGGCCTCCGTCTCCGGCGCCGCGGGGTTCCGGAAGCCGCCGTCGCCGGCGCGGGCCTCCAGCCGGCCGAGCAGGGCCTCGAAACCGGTCCCGCTCTCGGAGGGGCCGGTGGCGCCGCCGCGGGCGGCGGGGCGCGCGTCCGCATCGGGGCGCTGGCGCAGGCCGGGGAGCATGGCGTCGAGGGCGGTCACGGGGCGTTCCTGTCCATCATCCGGTCGATGCGCGCGAGGGCTTCCTGGGCCCGGCCGATCGCGGCGGGCTCGGGCAGCGCGCGGGGGCTCGATGCGGCCGGGATCGGCGCGGCGGGGCTCGGCACGGTGGGGCTCGGCGAGGCGGAGCCCGGGGCGGGGGTGCGGATCTGCCGGGCGGTGGAGAGGGCGGCGTCGAGGAGCTGGGCGTCGCTCTCGGCGAACAGCCCGCGCTCCAGGCTGCGCAGGGCGTCGAGCCCCTCCTCGAAGCGGCCCTCGGCCACGATCAGCGCCGCCGCCCGGTAGAGGCGGGCCTGGGCGGCGGGGCGCGATTCCGCTTCGGCGAGGCTCGCCGCGCGCTCGGCGGCGAAGAGCGCGGTCCCGCGCCGGCCCTGGTCGAGGGCGGCCCGGGCGACCAGCAGGTAGAGGTCGCGCCGGCCCTCCGGCTCGATCTCGTCGAGCATGCGTTCGAGCTGGGCGGTGCGGGCCCCGTCGCTGGCGAAGTCGAGCCGCGTCAGGGCGGCGGCGAAGCGCTGGCGGAAATTGCCCGCGTAGACCGAGCGGCGGAAGCGGCGCAGGTACTGGATCGACAGGGTCTCGAAGCGCTGGGCGTCGCCCCCCTGCGCCACCACGAAGATCTGCCGGCGCAGGGCCCCCTCCTCCACCAGGGTGCCGGGGGCGAGCAGCCGCGCGAGGTCGAGGAGCGCGACCGCCCGCACGGGGGCCTCGCGCACCAGCACCGCGGCCTGGGTCAGGGCGAGCTGCCCGGCGAGGCTCGCGGGCATCTCGCGGGGGTCGAACCGGGCGAGCAGGGTGCGCGCCTCCCGCTCGCGGCCCTCGAGATAGGCGAGCGCGCCGAGCACCAGCGGCGCGTCCGCCTCGCCGAGCCTGCCCCCGTCGAGCATGCGCCGCAGCACCGCGGGACCGCCGCCGGCGAGCCCGAAGGCCACGCCCGCGCGGGCGTTCTCCGGCAGCGCCCAGGTCTCGGGCTCCGCGGCGAGCAGGCGGCTCTCGATATGGCCGAGGAGGGCGCGCTGGGCGAGGTGCGCCTGGGTCGAGCCGCGCGCGATCCGGTCCTGCAGGAGCTGCAGGGTGCGCACCAGCTCCACCGGCAGGCTGCGCGGCGTGACCGGCAGGGGCTCGACGGGTTTCGGGGGCGCGCCGTGGGCGTCCCCGTGTCCGTCGCCCGCGGCCAGCGCCGGCGCGGCGAGGAGGCAGAGCGCGACGGCGGCGGCGAGGCGGCGGGTCGTCCTCATCGCGTCCTCACTCCGCCTGTCCCCGCAGCAGGATCTCGATGCGGCGGTTCTCGGCCGCCTTCGGGTCGGGGCTGCGGGGCTGGCGGTCGGCATAGCCCTCGATCCGCTCCAGGCGCTTCTCGTCGATGCCCGCGCGGACCAGGGCGTAGGAGGCCATCTGGGCGCGGGCGGAGGACAGGCGCCAGTTGTCGTAGCTCTCGGAGCGGAACGGGCGCCCGTCCGTATGCCCGCGGACCACGATGCGGCCGGGGCGCGCGGCCACGACCTTGGCGATGCGCTCCAGGGCGCGCACCACCTTCGGCGTGGGCTCGGCCGAGCCGACCTCGAACATGCTGAAGTTGATCTCGTCGGTGATGCTGATGAGCACCCCCTCCCCCGTGCGCCGCACCTCGACCCGCGGCGCCGGGGCGCCGGTGGCCATGGGCTGCACGGCCCTGGCGATCTCGGCCTTGATCTCGGCGATGGCCGCGGTCTCGGCCGCGCGCGGGTCCGGGCCCGCGGGCTCCTTCGGGGCGTCCTTGCCCGGAACTTCCCTGGCGAGGGCCGCTTCCTTGGCGAGGGCCGCTTCCTTGGCGAGGGCCGCCTCCTTGGCGAGGGCCGCCTCCTTGGACGTCTCCTTCTGCCCCTCCTTGGGCGCCTCGGCCTTGCCCGGGCGGCCGGGGGCCTTCAGGGCGTCGCGCACGGCCGCCGGCAACTCGGCCTCGGCGGAGGCGAGCTGGAGGGGCTTGCCCTCGGCCGGCTTCGGGCGCGCGCTCTGCGGGGTCTGGCCGCGGGCGTCGAGGCGCGCCTCGCTGGGGGCGCGGGCCACGGTGTCCACCGCCCCGGGCTGGGCGCTGCGCGCCGGCGGCCGGGCCTCGGTCTGCCAGTAGAGGGGGTCGAAGGGGTCGCGCGCGGCCTCGCCGCCGCTGATGCCGGGCTGGCCGGTCTCGACGGTGGCCGCGTCGGCGCTCGCCACCTCCGAGCGCTCGGCCTCCGCAGCGAGCTTGGCGAGCACCGCGTAGGGGTCCTGGAACAGGGCCGATTCGCGGGCGCGGCTGCCGGGGGGCGCGGGCTCGCCCCTGGCGTCCTTGCCCTTGCCCTCTCCCTTGCCCTCCCCGTCCCCCTTGCCCTCGGCCTCGGCCTTGCCCCCGCCGGCCGCGGCCGGGTCGGAGGGCGTGTCCTGCGGGTCGGCGAGGCCCTTCCGGTCGTGGGTGACCTCGGCGAGCTTCACCGGGTTGAAGTACTCGGCGATGGACTGCTTCTGCGCCTTGCTGGTGGAGTTGATCAGCCACATCACCAGGAACAGCGCCATCATCGCCGTCATGAAGTCGGCGAGCGCGATCTTCCAGGCGCCGCCGTGATGGCCCTCCTCGTGGTCGCCGTGGCGCTTGATGATGATGATCTCGTGGTGGCCCTCGGCCATGGGCTCACTCCTCCGCCGCCGCCGCGCTCAGGAGGCGCGTCCAGGCCGCGAGCTGGGTCTCGATCACGGTCTGGTCGGCCACCACCGTGACCTCCGGGGCCGCGCCGGGTTCGAAGGATACGGATTCCGCCAGGGGCCCGAGCTGCCGCCCGAGCGCCTCGAGGAGGTCGGCGGGGCCCGAGACCCGCACGCGGGCCGCCTGCGGGTCGGCGAGAAGCCGCCCCAGCGCCGCGCCGAGCTCGGCCACGGCGCGGCGCCGCAGGGCGTCGGTGAGGACCGGCGCCAGCAGGCGCGCGATGCGCTCGGAGAGCGCGCCGTCGAGGGCGCGCAGCGCCGCGGAGAAGCCCGAGGCCAAAGCCTCCGCCTCCCCCGCGCACCAGTCCCGGCGCGCCGCCGCGAAGCGGGCCTCGAAGGCGGCCTGATCCGCGGCGCGGGCGGCCTCGGCCTCCGCGCGGGCCTCGGCGAGGCCCTGGGCGCGGCCCCGCGCCTCGGCCTCGGCGATGAGGGCGGCGCGGTCCTCCGGGGGCTCGGGGGGTGCCGACGGCACGGCTTCCGCCACCGCGGCCGAGCGCTTCAGGCCCGCCCACGGATTGACGAAGGGATCGGCGGGCGGCGGCGGCGCCTGGCCCGCGGCGAGAGCGGCGGCCAGCGGGATCAGGGCGGAGGGCGGCGCGCCCGCGACGGAGGCGAGCGCCGCGGGGATCGGCGGCGGGGCCGGGCGGGCCGGCGCCGCGGCGGGCTGCGCGAGCGGGAAGATCCCCGGAGAAGTCTCCGGAGAGGTCCCCAGAGAAGCCCTCAGAGAAGTCCCGTTGGGCAGCGCCTCCGAGAAGTCCGGCAGGAAGCTCGCGAGGATCGCGCTCACGCGGTGGCCTCCTCACGGACCAGCCAGCGCTTGAGGATGGCCGCGACCTGCTCCTCGTCGAGGTCGATCATCTGCTCCAGCCGCTTCTGCGGCGAGCGCTCCATCTTGCCGGCCATGTCCTCGATGAGGCTCGCCATGGCGGGGGCGGCGAGCGCCGGGGCCTCCGCGCCGGGCGGGGCGAGGGCCGCCTCGCCGGGCAAGGAGCCGGGCAAGGCACCGGGGACGGCACCGGGCAGGGCGCCCGGAAGCGCGGCGCCGGCCGCGGCCAGGGCGGGGTTTCCGGCGGCCTCCAGGGCGAGGCTCTCGCTCCGCGCGGCCTCGGGGGTCGCCAGGATGGCGCGCAGCGCCGGGCGCAGGCCGAACCAGATCAGCAGGGCGGCGACCACGAGGATGGTGGCGGCATTGATGAGCGTGCCGGACTGGCGCAGCAGGATGTCGGTGGCCGAGAGCGGCGGCACCGGCTCCAGCGCCTGACCGTCGTTGATGAAGCCGACGGCGGCCACCTTCACCTTGTCCCCGCGCTCCTTGCTGAAGCCGGCGGCGGAGGCCACGAGCTGCTCGATCTCGGCGATCTGCGCCTCGACGCTCGGGCCCTTGCCGTCGGCGCCCGCCTGCGCGGCGAGCCGCGAGCGGTTGACCAGCACCGCCACCGAGAGGTGGCGGATGGCGTAGCCGTCGCTGACCGTCTGGATCGTCTTCTGGGAGATCTCGTAGTTGGTGAGATCCTCCTTCTTCGAGCTCTCGTTGCTCGCGCTGTCGTTGCCGTCCGAGCGGGTGCGCTGGTCGGGCAGGTTCTGCTGGGCGCTCGTCGGCCGGTCGGTCTTGCGGTTCTGGGAGTTCTCGCTCTCGCGCACCGAGCGGGTCGAGCGCTCCACGCGCTGGTCGGGGTTGAAGATCGTCTCGTTGGTGCTCGTCTTGTCGGTGTTGAGCTGGGCCGCGACGCTGACCTCGAAATTGCCGGTGCCGAGATAGGGGCTGAGCGTCCGGCGGATGTTGTCCTGCACCTCGCGGCTGACGATCTTCTCCAGGCTCGCCATCTTGCCGGTGGCGGCCATGCTGGCATCGTCGCCCGCGAGCAGCACGGTGCCGTCCGAGCCGATCACGGTGACGCGGTCGGGCTTCAGGCCGGGGATCGCGGCGGCCACGAGCTGGCGGATCGCCTGCGCGCCCGAGACGTCGTCGGCGGGCTCGGTGCGCACCACCACGGAGGCCGAGGGCGGCTGCTGGTCGCGCCGGAAGGAGGCGCGGTCGGGCAGCACGATGTGGACGCGGGCGGCGCGCACGCCCTTCATGCCCTGGATGGTGCGGGCGAGCTCGCCCTCGAGCGCGCGCACCCGGGTCACCTCCTGCATGAACGAGGTCATGCCGAGCGAGCCGAGGTCGTTGAACAGCTCGTAGCCGGATTTCGAGCTCTGCGGCAGGCCCTTCTCGGCGAGCAGCATGCGGGCCTGGGCGGTGTTGCCGTAGGCCACCATCACGGCGGTGCCGTCGGCGCTGACGTCGAAGGGGATGCCGTTGTCCTTGAGGACGCCGCCGATGCGGCCGACATCCTCGCGCGACAGGCCCGTGTAGAGGGGCTCCTGCGCCGGCCGGCTAAGGTAGTAGGCGCCGAGCCCGACGCCCAGGAAGACGAGGAGCCCGACGAGGCCGAGCGCCGCGAGCCGGCGCGGCCCCAGCTCGACGATGTTGCTCCACAACCGCTCGGCTTGCTCGCGACCGGACATCCCTGCACCCACCCCGCTGGCGACCTGACACGCGTCGGGAGCCTGTCTGGCGGGTCAGCCTTGCGCGGGGGTTGCGGCGCCCCGCGGGAGGCCGTCGCGGACGGTGGTTCGCCGGGGCGGCGTCCGCCCCGGCGGGTGGGTCAGGCCGCGCGCACGCCGGCGAGGAAGCGGCCGACCTCGGCGGTGAGGTGCTCGGACTGGCGCGACAGTTCCGAGGCGGAGGCCAGCACCTGGGTGGCGGCGCTGCCCGTGTCCTCGGAGGCCCGCGCCACCTCGACGATGGTGCCCGTGACCGCGTTGGCCCCGGTGGCGGCCTGGGCGACGTTGCGCACGATCTCCTGGGTCGCCGCCCCCTGCTCCTCCACCGCCGCCGCGATGGCGGTCGCCACGGCGTCGATGTCGCGGATGCGGGTCGTGATCGTGCCGATGGCCTCGACCGCCTGCCCGGTGGCCCCCTGGATCCGGCCGATCTGGCCGGCGATCTCCTCGGTGGCCTTGGCGGTCTGGCTCGCCAGTTCCTTCACCTCGGAGGCCACCACCGCGAAGCCCCGCCCCGCCTCGCCGGCGCGGGCCGCCTCGATCGTGGCGTTGAGGGCGAGGAGGTTCGTCTGCCCGGCGATCTGCGAGATCATCGCCACCACGTCGCCGATGCGGGCGACGGCGCCGCTCAGCGTCTGCATCAGCGCGGCCGTCTCGTCGGCCTCGGCCACCGCGGCGCGGGCGAGGTCGGCGGAGCCCGAGACCTGCCGGCCGATCTCCTGCACCGAGGAGCCGAGTTCCTCGGCCGCGGCGGCGACCGTGTTCACGTTGGTGGCGGCCTCCTCGGCCGAGGAGGCGACGTCGCTCGACCGGTCGGCGGCGGCGCGCGCGTTCGTGGTCAGGGCCTGGGCCGTGGCCTGGAGCTCGGTCGCCGCGGCGGACACGGTGCCGACGATGCCGCCCACCGCGGCCTCGAACCCGTCGGCCATCCGGAGGGCGGCCGTCCGGCGCTGCGCCTCGGTCGTGTCCGCCTGGGCGCGCTGCTCCGTGCGCAGGCGCTCGGTCTCGGCGAGGCCGTCGCGGAAGGTGGCGAGGGAGGCCGCCATGGCCCCGATCTCGTTGCGGCTCCGGGCGTGGGGAATGGCCGTGTCGAGATGCCCCGCGGCGATCGCCTGCATGGCCCCGGTGATCCGGCCGATCGGGCGGGTGACGCCCAGCAGCACGAACAGGATGCCGCCGAGGCCCGCCGCCACGGCGCAGACGAGGACGATCAGGGTCATCAACACGGCGTTGTCGTAGGTGTGCGCCGCCGCCCTGGCCGCCGCCGCGCTGCCCGCGTCGTTGAGGGCGGTGTCCTTGTCGATGGCGCCGAGCGCCGCGTCGAAGGGGGCGAGCAGGGCGAGGAAGGTCGAGCCCGCCGCGCGCCGGTCGCCGGCGCGGGCCGCGGCCAGCAGGGTCGCCCGGTCCGCCCGGTAGCGGGCGAAGCTGTCCTGGAAGCCCTTCCAGATCGCGCCCTCCTCGGCGCTGGAGATCAGGGGCTCGTAGGTCCGCATCGCGGTCTCGAGGGTGGCTAGGCTCCGCGCGGCCAAGGCGTCGAGCTCCGCCATCGGCTCGCTGGCGAGGACGAAGCGCGAATCGATCAGCCGCAGCCGGGCCAGGGCGTACTTGACCTCGCCGAGGGCGCGCACGCTGGGCAGCCAGTTGGTGTTGATCTCCACCGTGTTCGCGTTGACCGCGCTCAGGCCGCGCAGGGCGAACACGCCCTGGCCTGCCAGGGCCGCGATCAGCAGGACGAAACTACCGACCAGCGTGGTTTTCAGGGTCAGACGCATTGGGGGAACGAGCGCGAAGAAGTGAGCATTCGTCCCGCCGCGGCCGGATCCGAAAGCGCCCTTGCAGATCTCAAAGGTGGATAAGTCTTAGGATTGGCCCGTAAATTTTTATGAAACGGGATCTCGACCGCGGACGGCGCGGCCGAGATCGATCACGGATCCGTGATCGAGCGGATTCTTCAAAAGAATGATCGCACCAGCCCGCTCACCAGCAGGTTCCAGCCGTCGATCAGGATGAAGAACAGCACCTTGAACGGCAGCGAGATGACGGTGGGCGGCAGCATCATCATGCCCATCGACATCACGATCGTCGAGACGATGATGTCGATGACGAGGAACGGCAGGGCGATCAGGAAGCCGATCTCGAAGCCCCGGCGCAGCTCCGAGATCATGAAGGCCGGGATCAGGATGCGCAGGTCGATCTTCGCGCCGGCCTCCACCTTCGGCATCGTGCGGCTCGCCAGATCCGAGAAGGTCTGCAAGTCCTTCGGGCGCACCTGCGCCGTCATGAACTCGCGGAAGGGCTCGACGATCTTCCCGAACGCCTCCTCCTCGCCGATCCGGTTCTCCTGAAGCGGCTTCAGGCCCTCCGACCAGGCCCGGTCGAAGGTCGGCGCCATGACGTAGAAGGTCATGAACAGGGACAGGGAGACGAGGAAGAGGTTGGCCGGCGTGCTCTGCAGCCCGAGGCCCGAGCGCAGGAAGGAGAGCGCCACGGCGAAGCGCGTGAAGCTCGTCATCATCACGAGGAGCCCCGGCGCCAGGGACAGCACCGTGAGCAGGGCGACGAGCTGGAGGATGCGCCCCGAGGCGGCCCCGTTTCCCTGCGGCAGCAGGGCGTCGAGGCCCGGCACCCCCGTGACGGTCCCCGCGCCCTGGGCCTGGGCGGCACCGGCCGCGACGCTCAGGCCGAGGACGCCGACGAGGAGGGCGATCCCGCGCACGCTCATTGCACCACCAGGGTCTCGACGATGATCTCGCGCACGCTCCCCTTGGAGCGCAGGGCCACCCGCTCGTTCAGGTCCTCGCGCAGGTGCTGGAGGCCGCTCGGCCCCTCGATCTGGGCCATCGACAGGGTGCGCAGATAGGCGATCACGTCGGCGCGGATCTCGGCCAGCGTCACGTCGGGATTCTGGAGCGCGCCCGTCTTGAACACCACCGAGGATTCGAGGCGGATCCACGAATCGGCGGGCTCGGCGAGGTTCGTCACCACCGAGCCGACGCTGCGCAGGGCGAGGTCGCCCGAATAGTTCAGCACCTTGACGGCCTTGTCGGCCTCCTCGCGCTTCTTGAGGTCGACGGATTTCTCGACGCTCGACACGAGGTACATCCCGAGCCCGGCGCCCGTGCCGCCGGCGACCAGGGTGGCGAGGGCGAGCGCCCCGATCCAGCCCTTGCCGCCCTTCTTCTTGTCCGCGCCGTCCGCCATGGGTGATCCTCAGAACGGGGCCACGGTCTCGAAGATCTGCTGGCCGAGCGTCGGGGCCTGCACGTCGGTGATGCGCCCGCGCCCGCCGTAGGAGACCCGCGCCTCGGCGATCTTGTCGTAGTCGATGGTGTTCCGGCGCGAGATGTCGCGCGGGCGCACGATGCCGGCCACCTGCAGCACCCGGACCTCGTTGTTGACCCGCACCTCCTGCGAGCCGGCGATCAGGACGTTGCCGTTGGGCAGCACCTCGGTGACGACGGCGGCCACCGACAGGCTCAGGGTCTCCTTGCGGTCGATGTTGCCCGCGCCCTTGGTCTCGGTGCCGGAGCGGATGCCCGTGTCGGCGGTGGCCGAATCCTTGAGCCCCGAGACGCCGTAGCCGAAATCGAAGCCGAGGCTCGACTTCTGGCTGCGCGAGCGCTCGCTGGTATTGTCGAACTGGGCCTTGTCGTTGATCGCGATGTTGACGGTGATCACGTCGCCGACGTTGCGCGCGCGCGGGTCCTGGAACAGCTCGGCGCTGCCCGGCGACCAGGTCGAGTGGTAGCCCGAGCGGGGCCCGAGCGCCCCGAAGGTGACGGGAAGCGGCTCGCGCGGCGCGGCGAGCCCCGCGCCCACCGGGGTCAGCACGGGCTGGCGGCCGAGCTCGGCCACGTTGCTGTGGCAGGCGCCGAGGGCGGCGAGGCCGGTGCAGACCAGGGCGGCGCGGGCGGGCCGGCGGAAGCGGTGGCTCACGATCTCTCGTCCTTCTTGGTCTCGTCCTTCCGGCGGCCGAGATCCGACATCCGGCGGGCGAGGCCGGCGGCGCGGGCGGCCTCCATCTCGGCGAGGATGGCGCTGGCCGTGCGGGCGTTGAGCTTCACGAGGATGGCGGCGGCCGCCTCCTCCTGCATGGTGGCGAGTTGGGGCGCGGCGGCGTCGGGGCGCATCTTGGCGTAGAGCGCCACCACCCCCTCGTCGGCCTTGGCCAGGAAGGCCTCGCGGCGCTTCATCCAGGTCTCGTACTCCGCCCGCTTCTCCTCGAGCCGGGCGATGCGCGCCTCGACCTCGCGCTCCAGCGTGGCGAGCTGCTCCTTCTGCCAGGCGAAGCGGGCATCGGCCGCCGCGTCCGCGATGCCCGCGCAGTAGCCGGATTTCTGCGGCTCCTTCACGTAGTCCTGGGCGGAGGGCTCCTTGGGGGCGTCGCGGATCGCGAGCGCCTTCAGGGCGGCCTCCTTGGCGGGGTCGGCCTTGTCGCCGCCGCCGGCGGCCGGCGCCGGCGCGGTACTCAGGCCGAGGAGGAGGGCGAGGGGAAGGGGGAGGAGCGCTCTCACTGCACCACGAGCTCCGCCTGGAGGGCGCCTGCGGTCTTCACCGCCTGCAGGATCGCGATGATGTCGGTGGGCTTCAGCCCCACCGAGTTGAGGCCGCGCACCAGGGTCTGGAGGTCGGAGCCCCCGAGGATGGCGAGCTTGCCCTGCTCCTCGCGCGCCGCCACCTCGGTGCGCGGCACCACCGTGGTCTCCCCGCGGGAGAAGGGCGCCGGCTGGGACACCTCGGGCGTCTCGGTGACGCGGACCGTGAGGTTGCCGTGGGTGACGGCCACCGTGGAGATCTGCACGTTGCGGCCGATGACGACGGTGCCGGTGCGCTGGTCCACCACCACCTTGGCGGGGATGTCGGGCTGGATCGTGAGGTCGCCGATCTCGGCCACGAGTCGGGTCTGGCTGGCCTCGCGTCCCCGCAGGACCACCACCGCGCGCTGGTCGCGGGGGCTCGCGATGCGGCGCCGGAAGCGGGCCATCGACCAGGCGTTGATGGCGTCGGCCACGAGCGTCGCGGTCTTGAAGTCGGGGTTCTTCAGCTCGAACACGAGTTCGGGCAGGTCGCGGAAGGCGCCTGGCACCTCGCGCTCGATCAGCGCCCCGTTGGGGATGCGGCCGGCGGTGGGCACCCCTTGCGTCAGCTGCTCGGCCGCCCCCTGCACGCTGAAGCCCGAGACCGCGAGCGGCCCCTGCGCCGCGGCGTAGACGAGGCCGTCGCCGCCGGTGAGCGGGGTCATCAGCAGCGTGCCCCCTCTGAGCGAGGTGGCGTCGCCCATGGAGGTCACGGTGACGTCGATGCGGGAGCCCGTGCCGGTGTAGGGCGGCAGGTCGGCGGTCACCATCACGGCGGCGATGTTGCGGGTGCGCAGGCGCGCGTCGCGCACGTTGATGCCGAGGCGGTCGAGGAGCGATTGCAGGGACTGCTCGGTGAACTGCGCGTTGCGCAGGGTATCGCCGGTGCCCTGGAGGCCGGTGACGAGGCCGTAGCCGAAGAGCTGGTTGTCGCGCACGCCCTTGAGCGTGGCGATGTCCTTGATGCGGGTGCCCGCGCCCGCGGGCAGGCTCGCGGCGAGGCCGGCCGGGAGCGCGGCGAGGACGAGCGCGGCGAGCGCCAGGAGGAGCCGGCGCATCACTGGGCCCCGATGCGGATGCGCCCGTCCGGCATCACGGTGCCGAGCACGATGCGGTTGGTGTCGGTGTTGCGCACCCGGATCGTCTCGCCGAGGCCGCCGTTCTGGAGGGGCGCGCCCACGGCGGTGATGACGAGGCCGTTCTCCTCGAAGATCATCTGGGTGGGCGCCCCGCGGCTGACGAGGCGGGGATCGTCCACCGCGTTCACCGGCACCGGCTCGCCCGGCAGCAGAATGCGGCGGGCGGTGCGCCCGGCGATCGCCAGCGGCGCGTCGATCACCGCCTGCCGGCCCCGGTAGGTCGCCGGGTAGGCCTGGAGGCGCAGCATCGATTCCTTGATGGTGTCGCCCGCGTAGATCGTGACGGTGGGCACCGGCAGCATGATCTCCGCGGGGTCCGACGCGGCCGGCGCGAGGGCCGGCGACGCGACCGGCGCGGCGGCGAGCAGGACGGCGAGGGTGAGGCGGACGAGGCGGGCCATTGGGTTTCTCGCGGGGGTTTCTCGCGGGGTTCCGCGCCGTTCGGGTGTCTGGGCCGTTCGGGTGTCTGGACGGGGCGCGGCCTGCGCGCCCGCACGGGACTGGATCGAGGGACGCGGGGGGAGGCCGCCGGGACCGGGCCTTGCCGGCTACCGGATGCCCTTCGAGACGGTGGAGGCCATCTCGTCGGCGGCCTGGATCACCTTGGAGTTCATCTCGAAGGCGCGCTGGGCGGTGATCAGGTTGGTGATCTCCTTGACCGGGTCGACGTTCGACCCTTCGAGGTAGCCCTGCTGGATCTTGCCGTAGCTGACGTCGCCGGGATTGCCGATCACGGGGGCGCCCGAGGCCGGGGTCTCGCGGTAGAGGCCGTTGCCGAGGGGCTCCAGGCCCGCCTCGTTGGCGAAGTTGGCGAGGGTGATCTGGCCGAGCTGCTGCGGGTTCACCTGGCCCTCGATCTTGGCGAAGACCTGGCCCGACTGGTTGATCGTCACCTCGCTCGCGTTCGGCGGGATCAGGATCGCCGGGTCGACGAGGTAGCCTTCCAGCGTGACGAGCTGGCCGGTGGCGTTCTTGTTGAACGAGCCGGCGCGCGAGTAGTTGATCTCGCCGTTCGGGTTGGTGATCTGGAAGTAACCGCGCCCGTTCACCGCCAGATCGAGCTGGTTGCCGGTGTTGGCGAGCGAGCCCTGCCGGTGCAGGTTGCGGATCGCCGCCGCGCGCACGCCGAGGCCGAGCATGGCGCCCTCGGGGATCGCCTCCTGGCCCGCTTGGTTCGGCACGCCCTGCTGGCGCTCGGCTTGGTAGAGCAGGTCCGTGAACTCCGCCCGCGCGCCCTTGAAGCCCGTGGTGTTGAGGTTGGCGATGTTGTTGGCGATGACTTCGAGGTTGAGCTGCTGGGCGGACATGCCCGTGGCGGCGATGGCGAGCGCTCTCATCGGTCGGGCTTCCTCAGATCGCCATGCGGCTCAGTTCGAGATAGGCGGACACCACCTTGTCGCGGATCGCGACCGCGGTCTGGAGGCTCTGCTCGGCGGACATCACCGCCTCCACCACCTGCTGGGCGGTGGCCTTGCCCTGGATGCCGGCGATGGAGGCCGCCTCGCCCGCGCGCAGCTGGTCGCGCACGCCGGTGGCGAACTGGGCCATGATGTCGGAGAAGTCGGCCCCGCCCGTCGCGGAGGCCGTGCCCGCGCCGGCCACGCCGCCGAGGCCCGAGAAGGCGGCCTTCTGGACGGAGGCGCCCTCGGGCCGGGAGAGGGCGGCCGCCTGCACGGCCTTGTCGAAGGCCGACAGCGATGCGAGTGCCTCGATCATCGGTTCTGATCCCTCACGACTTCAGCAGGTCGATCACGCTGGCCACCATGGCGCGGGCCTGCTTGATCACCTGGAGGTTGGCCTCGTAGGAGCGGTTGGCCTCGCGCATGTCGGCCATCTCCACGAGCATGTTCACGTTGGGCAGCTTCACCATGCCGCTCGGGTCGGCGGCCGGGTTCGAGGGGTCGTGCTCGGTGCGGAAGGGCGTGCGGTCGGTGCCGATGTCGGAGACCCGCACGGAGGCCACGCCGATCGCCCGGTCGAGCTCGGCCCGGAAGCTCACGGTCTTGCGCGCGTAGGGGTCCGAGCCCGGCGCCTCGCCCGTGGACTGGGCGTTGGCGAGGTTCTCGGAGACCACCCGCATGCGCAGGGACTGCGCCTCGAGGCCGGCGCTCGCGAGCCGCGAGGCGGAGAGCAGGGGATCGATCATCCACCGCTCCTCACGGCGAGCATCAGCATCCGGTGGAAGGACTTCACGATGCCGGTGTTGAGGTTGTGCTGGCGCGAGACCTCGCTCGCCTTGAGCATCTCCTGCTCCAGGCTCACGCTGCTCGCGGTCTCGAGGACGTCCCAGCCGTCGCGGGCCGGCATCGCCCGCACCGGCACCCCGGTGCCCGGCGCGGCGCCGTGGGTCGTGCTCGTGGTCGCCAGTTCGAGGCCCGTCCGGGCGAGCACCTGGGCGAAGGGCGTGACGTCCCGCGCCCGGTAGTCCGGGGTGTTGGCGTTCGCCACGTTGCCGGCGATGGTCGCCTGCCGCACCGCGAGGTGGCGCGCCTGCCGCGCGGCGAGATCGAAGAGATATACGCCCGTCATCCCGCCCTCCCGTCGCCGACGGCCACCGAATCCGGGCCGGCCCCGAAGGCCGCCCCGCGGATACGGGGTTTAGGTCGGCAATCTTGCACGAGGCTGGCGGGCGCCTTGACAGGCGCGCCCGCCCGTCCCACTGGCCGGTCACTCCACGCGCGACAGGGACGCCACCCGAGGCGATGCAGCCGGACAGCCCCCCGGACGCCGTGCCGGACAGCCCCGGGCACGCGCACGACCGCAGTGCCGACGCCCAGGCCGAGGCCTCCGTCCGCCGGCCCGTCTCCGCGCGCTACGCGGGCGGGGCCGGGGCCGGCCCCCGCCCGGGCGAGCACGTGGTGGCGGCCAAGAACCGCTGGGCGCGCGCGGTGCTGGGCTTCCGCGATCTCGAAGCCGGCGCCCGCTACCTGCTCGAAGCCGTGCTGGCCTGGGAGCCGGAGGAGACGGCCCGTGCCGTGCCCGACTTCGCGCTGGCCGGCTTCGACTTCCTGGCCGCGGACGGATCGAGCCTCGACGTCGAGCTGGTCGCAGGCCTCGTGCGCACCCTGCCCGATCCGCACGGCGCCTGGATCGCGGGCCCGGCCTACCAGCCGGGCCCCGAGACCGGCCAGGCGCGCCTGCGCATCGCCTTCCGGATGCCCGCCGCGGCCTCGGGCCTCGCCCTCGGCTTCCGCTCCTGGCGCAACACCGCCCCGTTCCGGATCGCCGCCGTGCGGCTGCGGCCCGCGGGCGGCGCGGCGCCCCCGCTCCCGCGCCGCCTGCTCGGGCCCGAGCCCTGGCGCCTGCGCCACGCCCTGGTGCCCGAGGTCGGCCTCGTCCTGCGCGGGCAGATCGTGGCCGCGCAGGCCGACGAGCACGCGGCCTACGCGGCCGTCGTCTACCGCGACGCCGCGGGCGCCGTGCTGCCCCTGCCCTATCCGGGCACGGTCTCGGTGCCGGGCCACGGCGCCTCGGTGAACCTCTCGGCGACGCCCCAGGCCCGCCGCTTCACCCTCGCCCTGTCGCCGCCGCGGAATGCTGCCAGCCTGGAACTCGGCCTGCGCACCTGGGAGGAGGCGGGGGAGGCCTGCCCCGAGGTGGAGCTCGTCGCGCCGCCCGAGGCGATGCTGGAGGAAGCCTTCCGCCTGGAGAGCCTGTGCGGCGAGGACGCCCTCGATCCCGCCGCCTTCCCGGCCCGCCTCGCCGAGCGCCTCGGCCTCCCCGAGGCCGCCTGGCTGCCGGCCGCGCCGACGATGCCGGTCCTGGCCCGCGCCCGGGCCCTGCGCGAGGGGCCCGAGCGGGCGCCCCTGCGCGACGGCTACGGGCATCCGCGTCTGACCCTCGCGGCCCTGCCCGAATGGACCCTGCCCGAGGGCCCCGACTGGCGGGAGGACCCGTTCCGCTCCGTGGCCTGGCGCCTCGAATACCAGTCCCTCGCCTGGCTTCCCGCCCTCGGGCCGGAGGCGCCGGCGCTCGCCGCCGCCTGGGCCGCGGCCAATCCCTGGGGCCAGCCCGCCGACGCCCTGGCCCTGCACCCGGCGGCGCTCGCCGTCCGGGCCGAGGTGCTGGCCACGCTCCTGAGCGGGGGGGAGGACGCGGCCCCCGCCCTGTTCGGGGCCTGCCTGCAGCACGGCTTCGCCCTGGCCGAGATCGTCGGCCAGAACGCCTTCGGGCGCTCCCTGCACGGGGTTCAGGCGGCGGCCGCCCTCCTCGTCCTCGCCCGCGCCCTGCCCCGCCTGCCGCTCGCCCCGTTCTGGACCTCGCTGGCCCAGGCCGGCCTCGACGCGGGCTTCCGCGCGCTGATCGATGCGGAGGGCCGGATCGCCGAGCCCGCGCCCCAGCGCCGCCTCGACCTCCTCGGCCTCGGCCGGGCCCTCGCGGACATCCTCGACGGCGCGGAGGAGCCGGGGGGGCTGATCGCCGGGCGCGTGGAGGCCGCCCTGCCCGCCCTCGCCGCCCTGGTCGACGCGGCGGGACGCCTGCCCCCCTTCGGCGACGGCCCCCATGACGGCGATGCCGGCGCCTGGATCGGCCGGCTGCGCGGGGCGGGCCCGGCCGCGCTGGTGGCCGGTCCCGCCCCGGAGCCCCTCCCCCCGCCCCAGCCCCGCGACGGGCTCGCCGCACGGGCCGATCCGGTCGGACGAGGCCCCGCCCATTTCGCCTGCACCTTCGCCGAGCAGGCCCCGCACACGCATGCCGACTGCACCTCCTTCGTCTACGCGGTGGACGGGATCCGCTGGATCGTGGAGGCCGGCGGCACCGCGGCGGCCGAGGCGGGGGCGGCGCGCCACTACCTGCTCTCCGCCCGCGCCCACAACGTCGCCTGGCCCGACGGGCTGGAGCCGGTGGCCGGCACCGGGCGCACCCGCGGCAGCCTGCGCCTCGACGGGGCCACCGCGCACGCGATCAGGACCGACGTGCACGGGCCCGATTACGAGCATGTCCGGGTCTTCGTGCTCGCCGACGATCTCGACGGGATATGCGTGCTCGACCGCTTCGCGGGCGCCGGCCCCCTCGCCTTCGCCGGCCTCCTCCACCTCGCCCCCGAGGCGGTGGTGGCCCTGTCCGGCCCGCGCCGGGCGCTCGCCCAGCAGGGCCAGCGCCGCCTCGGCCTCGTGCCGGTGGCGCTCGCGGGCCGCCATGCCGGGCTGGAGATCGCCTGCGGGCGGGACGACGATCCGGCCGCCCTCCAGGGCTTCGTGGCGGGCCGCGGCGGCCTGCAGCCGTCCGGCACCCTGCGCTACGCCTTCGCCGGCACCGGCACGGTCTGCGGCGGCCTGCTGATGACGACGGACGTCACGGTCGAGGAGCGCTTCGCGGGCTGGCTCGGCCGGGCGGACCTCGCCCGGTTCATCGAGGGGGCGTGAGCGGGTACCTGAAGCCGGATCGGTGATGCCCGGTCCGTTCGATCGCCTCGGTGCCGGGAAGGGCTCTGCCCCCTCCCCACCCCGATCGGCCTTGCCCGATCCGGGCAAGCAAGGTGCGGATCTCGGGCAAGCCCGAGATCCGGGCGGAGGAGAGGCCCGCGTTTCAGGAGCGCACCTCGCGCTTGGCGACGAAGTTCAGTTCGTCCACCAGCACGTCCTTCACCACATCGGCGCCCAGGCGCTCGTTGACCTTGGCGCGGATCTCGGCGAGGCGCTTGTTGATGTCGTAGCGGGCGAGCTTGCGGAAATCGATCGTCGCGTCGCCGTAGATCTGGCGGAAGGCCTCGTCGACCACGAAGGCGTTGGGCGGCACCGGCAGGGTGTGCATCAGCCGCGCGTCCGCGGTGAAGACCAGCACGGCGATGACGTAGCCCTGCACCTTGCCCTCGGTGACCATCGGAATGTTGATGGGCGCGAGCTTCTGGTACTGCAAGCCTTCGAGGTAGGGCTCGGCCTTCTTGGCGAACAGGTTGCCGCCCCAGGTCACCGCCCCGTAGCAGGACAGGATGGTGACGGCGCAGATCCACAGGCCGGTGATCAGGACCTTCATCGGAGCCTATCCTCTCGCGGGCGGGCCTCAGCCATGGCCCGGCGCGATCCGGGCGCTGTAGGTGCCGTCCGAATCGGCGCGCAGCGCCGCCTCGGCGAGCGTCTCGCCGATCTCCTCCACCGCGCGCAGGTGCAGGGCGACCACCTCCTGGTTGCGGGCGAGCTTGTCGCGCAGGCGCGCGAGGTGGATCGCGGTGGCCGCGTCCAGGCTCTCCGCGTCGAGGCCGCGGGTGAGGCGTGTGAGCTCCAGGAGGCTCTGGCTCTTGGCGGCGTTGAGGGCGGCGTGGTCGGCCGGGCGGTGGGCCAGCAGCGCCTCCGTCTCCGCCTCGACGGTGGCTTCCAGGCGCTTCAGGGCGGCGAGCAGCATCGCGGTCACCCCTTCACCGAGGCGATCGTCGGCGGGACGGCGGGCTCGCCCGCCGCCTTGTCGGTGGCGGGATGCGCCCGGCTCAGCATGGCGGCGATGCCGAGGCCGCCGGACTTGGCGATCTGCGCGCCGATCTGCTCGGCCAGCATCGATTTCCAGATGCCGCCCGCATTGCCCTTGCCGTACACGGTCTCGGACTTCTCCGGCATCATCGCCTCGACGAATTGCTGGAGCACGAGGCCCTCGAAGCGCTTGTAGGGATCGCTCCCGCCTGCGCGGCCCACCGCCGTCTGGTTCTGCAGGCCGGTGAGGGTGCCGCGGGCATCGAGAGGCATGTGCAGGGAGAGGCCTGCCGCCCGCGCGGCGTCGCCGAAGGCCGCCGGATCGCCGGGGGCCTGGAGCTTGGCGGCGGCCTCCTGGTAGCGGCCGGGATCGGCGGCGCGGGCCACGTCCATCACGATGTCGGTGGGCGGGGAGATGCTCATGGCTTGCGAGGCTCGCGGACGGTTCGGCGGGCGCCGGGGCTTCCGTCCCCTCCCCGCAAGGGGGAGAGAGAGGCGCCCGCAGAACCGGGGTGATCGACCGGGGGCGGTTCTAGGCCCCCTGGCTTACGGGAGGCTTGCGTCGCCGGGGCGCCGCCCCGCGAGCCCGTCCAGGCGCTCCAGGGCCTCGCGGCGCTCGATCTCGCGGGCGCGCTCTTCGCCCAGGCGCTCGGCCAGGAGTTCCGCCCGTTTGCGGGCGAGCCCCTGCTCGCGCAGGGCCTCCGCCTGCCGGACCGCCCGGTGCCCGAGTTCCGTCGCCTCGACGGCGAGGCTGCGCAGGCGCCGGTCGGCGGCGCCCAGGAGGAGATGGCCGAAGCCGCCCTCCGCGAGCGCTCCCAGCAGCGCGGCCCGGTCGGCCTCGAGGGCGGCGGCCTCGGCCCGGGTCGCGGCGAGGTCGCGCTCGGCCACCCGGCGCATCTGCTCCTGCACCCGCACCAGCCGTGCCGCCCGTTCCAGGCGCCTGTCCCCGGCCATCGCCTCAGCCCTTCCGCAGCCAGGCGGCGTAGCCCATGAGGTACTGCATCAGCATCTCGCCCCCGAGGTGGTAGAGCATCAGGAGCGCGCCGAACATCACGAAGGGCGTGGCCACGAAGTAGACCGGCACGGTGGGGGTGAGCTTGTTCACGAAGCCCGCCGCGAGGTTCACCGTGACCGCGTAGATCACGAAGGGCGCGGTGATGCGCAGGCCCAGGGTGAAGGCGTCGGAGACCTGATCGACGATGCGCACGAGGCCCGCCTGGGCGCCGATCCCCTCCCCCGGCGGGATCCGGCCGTAGGAATCCACGAGGCCGCGGAACAGCTCCCAGTGCAGGTCCGCCGCGAACAGGAGCGCGCTGGCGCTGAGCAGGATCAGCGCCTCGACGGCGGGCACCGGATCGGTCCCCTCCACCGGCGTGCCGGGCATGCTGCCGAAGCCCACCATCACGGAGGCCGCGTTCATCACCGTCTCCAGCACCACGAGGAAGACGCGGCCGAGGAAGCCGATGAGCAGGCCGGTGAGCGTCTCGGTGAGGATGAAGCCGAGGGTCTCGCCGGGGGTCTGGCCGGGGAGCCGGCCCTGGAACAGGGGCAGCAGCAGGGGCGCGAGCGCCAGGGACACCGCGCCGGCGATGAGCAGGCGGATCTGCTGGGAGACGCGCGGGCTCGAGAAGCCCGGCACCACGAGGAGGCAGCCGCCGACCCGGCAGAAGATCAGGAACACGCCGAGGATGGAGTCGGAGGCGTTGGTCACGGGCGCGCCTCTTCCCTCCCCCCTCTGCGGGGGAGGGTGCCGAGCGGAGCGAGGCGGGAGAGGGGAGCCCGGTTTCCGGCAGAGGCGCGGCGTCGATGCCGAGCGCTGTCCTGCACCGTCGCACCCCTCTCCCGACCCCTGCTGATGCAGGGGCCACCCTCTCCCGCAGAGGGGGGAGGGAGAGCCCGTGCCGGATCTGGACGCCTTTCCTTGCACGATCGAGAGGAAGGTCCTCCCCCAGCGATGTGTGAACACCCTAGCCCCCATACGGGGGAGGGAGCGCCCTCTGACCGCCCTGCCCTCACGAGATCGCGCCCAGCGACTTGATCTCGACCCCGCGGGCGATCTCGAGATGGGAGAGCACGGGCAGGGTCGGGAACAGGCGCTCGATGATCATGCGCACGTAGGGGCGCGCGTCCGGCGCCGTGACCAGGGCGAAGCCGTGGACCTGTTTCTGCCGCTCGCGGATCGCGCCCGCGGCCTCGGTGCCGAACTGCTCGACGAGGCGCGGGTCGATGTCGAACTCGACGACCTCGCCCTTGGCGTCGCGCTTGAGGCTCTGGTGGAAGGAGAGGTCCCAGTTGGCCCCGAGCCTGAGCACGTTGAGCACGCCGTTCTCGGCCAGATCCCCGCAGATCTGCTGGGCGACGCGCATGCGCACGTGCTCGGCGATCTGCTCGGCGCGGCGGGCGTGGGGCGTGATCTCGGCCACCGCCTCCAGGATCAGGTGCAGGTTGCGGATCGAGACGCGCTCGGCCAGCAGGAGCTTCAGCACCGCCTGCAGGCCCGAATGCGAGATCTGCGAGGGGCAGATCTCGTCGAGCAGGCGCTTGTACTCGGGGTCGAGCCGGTCGAGCAGGGCGCGCATGTCCTTGTAGGACAGGAATTGCGGCAGGTTGTTGCGGATCACCTCGGAGAGATGGGTGAGCAGCACCGAGGCGCCGTCGATGGTCTCGAAGCCCGCCCGCTTCACCTCCGGCGTGTAGGAATCGAGCACCCAGAGGGCCTTCATGCCGAAGGCGGGCTCGCGCACCTCTTCCGCCGGCACGTCGGGCTTGGGCCCGTCGCCGACGACGACGAGCATCTCCCCCGGCCGCAGGTCCTGGGTCGCCACCACGGTCCCGTGGATGAGGACCTGATAGCTCTTGGGCGGCAGCGCCACGCTGTCGCTGAGCTTGATGTCGGGCACCACGAACCCGTACTGCCGGGCGAACTTCTTGCGCATCTTGGCGACGCGGTGGGTCAGCTCGGCGTGGCTCGCCTGGATCTGGGCGGCGACCTGGCGGCCGAGGATCAGCTCGATCTCGGGGGTGCGCAGGGAGTCCTTCACCGCGTCGGCCGCCGAGACCGCCTTGGCCTGCGCCTCCTCCGCCGCCCTGGCCTCGACCAGGGCCTGCTTGGCCGCCGCCCGCCGCGGGATGACGTAGGCGATGGAGCCCATCAGCGCGCTCAGCGCGATGAAGGGCACGAAGGGCAGGCCCGGCACCAGGGCGAACAGGAACATCAGCGCGGCGGCCACCATCAGCGCGCGGGGATAGGCGCCGAGCTGGCCGAGCACCGCCTCCTCGGTGGCGCCCCGCGTGCCGCCCTTCGAGACGAGGAGGCCGGCGGCCAGCGAGACGATGAGCGCCGGGATCTGCGAGACGAGGCCGTCGCCCACCGACAGCTTGACGAAGACGTCCGCCGCCTGCCCCAGCGGCATGCCGTGGCGGGTGGTGCCGATGATGATGCCGCCGAACACGTTGACGGCGATGACGATGAGCGAGGCCACCGCCTCGCCGCGCACGAATTTCGAGGCGCCGTCCATCGAGCCGAAGAAGGCCGATTCCTCCTCGAGCTCCCGGCGGCGGCGCTGCGCCTCCTTGTCGTCGATGAGCCCGGCATTGAGATCGGCGTCGATCGCCATCTGCTTGCCGGGGATCGCGTCGAGGGTGAAGCGGGCGCCCACCTCGGCGA
>CANEZL010000060.1 GCA_947444195.1 Methylobacteriaceae bacterium
CCCTCGTCGGCCTGCCTCCGCCCGACAGTGCCGCGGTCCTGCGCTGGTCCATTTGGCGACGACGCCATCAGCAGCGGGCCAGACGCGCCCATTGGCGACGACGGACCCGAATGCCCAAACGACCCATCAAAAAGCGTAAGCCGATAAAACCCGGCTGTAGTACTAGAGCGCGGCGGCCGGTCCCGAAAAGCTCGCGGCGGCCACCACCCGCCGATGGGTCGCGAGGAGGCCCGGCAGGGCGGCATCCAACATGGCGGCCCGCACCGTGTCGCGGTCCGCGGTACCCTCGATGCCGTAGACGCGCGAGCGCAGGCCGACATAGACCAGGGCACCGTGGATGCCGAAGAGGAGCTCGAACTCGTCCGCCGCCAGCGGCTGCGCCCGCGGGCTCGGCAGGTCCGATTCGGCCCGCATCGCTTCGAGGAGCGGCGCGAAGATGCGCTCGCGCACCATCCCCAGATAGCGGCTCGGCAGGTCGAAGCCCTTGAGGCCCGCCGAGACGAAGATCCGCAGCCAAGCGTAATCGTCGATCCGGCGCTGATAGTCGATCTCGAAGCGGCGGAAGCGCTCGAGGCAGGGCACGGAGCCGTCGCGCACCGTGGCCTCCCAGCCCGCGTCCCAACGCTTCAGATACACCTCCGCGTAGATGCGCTCGATCAGCGCCGCCTTGGTGGGGAAGTAGCGGAACAGCAGCGGCTGCGTGATGCCGAGCCGGCGGGCCAGCTCCCGGGTATGCCCGTCGAGCCCCACCTCCGCGAAATAGGCGATTGCGCCCTCGACGATCTGCCGCTCGCGGCTCTCCGCGCTGAGCCGCCGGCCGGTCGGGACGCGGTCCTTCCTGCTCACGGGCTCGCTTGACGCCATCGCCGTTTGGCCTTCTATTGAGCGAACGATCAATAAGGGCATCCAGCCTGTCCCATCCGGGCCGGCATGGGCAAGCCCATCGGGAGGAGAACGAGGGCCATGAAGGCGCCCGACTTCGCCTATGCGCGCCCGGCCTCGCTCGACGCGGCCCTGGCGCTGCTCGCCGCGCACGGCGAGGACGCCGTGCCGCTCGCGGGCGGCCAGAGCCTCGTCACGGCGCTCAACATGCGCCTCTCCGCGCCCGCCCTGCTGGTGGACCTGAACGCGATCCCGGGGCTCGCCGGCGTCACCGAGGCGGAGGGGATCGTGCGGATCGGCGCCCTGACGCGCCACCGCGACGTCGGCACGGCGGAGACCGTGCGGGCGCGCCTGCCGCTGCTGGCCGCCGCCATGCCCCACATCGCCCATCCGGCGATCCGCAACCGCGGCACCATCGGCGGCTCGGTGGCGCTGGCCGACCCGGCGACCGAGTGGCCCGCCTGCTGCCTCGCGGGCGGCGCGACGATCGTCCTGCGCGGCCCCGGGACCGAGCGGCGCGTCGCGGCGGAGGACTTCTTCCTCGGCCTCTACACCACGGCCCTGGAGCCGGGGGAGATCGTCACCACGGTCGAGTTCCCGGTGCCGGAATCCGATTCCGTCTGGGCCTTCGAGGAATTGTCCCGCCGCCACGGGGACTACGCGCTCGCCGGCCTCGCCGCGACCGCGCGGCGGAACGGGGCCGGCCTGAGGGATGTGCGTCTGGCCTTCTTCGGGGTCGCCGACAGGCCGGTCCTGGCGCGCGGGGCCGCTTCCGCTCTGGAGGCCGGCGACGTCGCGGGCGCCCAGGCCGCGCTCGCCGACGAGCTCGACCCGCCGGACGATCCGGCCACCAGGGCCGCGACGCGGCTCCAGCTCGCCCGCGTCATCCTCGGACGCGCGGCGAGCCGCATGCTGGGGCGGCAGGGGGGCAGCCAAGATGTCTGAGAACCGGGCCTCTGAGAATCCGGACCGCGAGCACGCGGTCGCCTTCACGCTGAACGGCGAGGCCGTGCGCGCCCGGGTTCCGGCCCGGATGCATCTCGGCGACCTCCTGCGCGGCGCCTTCGGCCTCACCGGGGTGCATCTCGGCTGCGAGCACGGCGTCTGCGGCGCCTGCACGATCCTGGTGGACGGTCGCGCGGTGCGCGCCTGCCTGATGCTCGGCGTCCAGGCAGACGGGACCAGGGTCGAGACGGTCGAGGGGCTGACCGAGAGCGGGCGCATCCGCGACCTGCAGGACGCCTTCCACACCCGCAACGCCCTGCAATGCGGCTACTGCACGCCCGGCATGCTGGTGACGGCGGCCGAACTCCTGGCCGAGGGCGAGGAAGCGGGCGACGTCCCCTCGCGCGACGTGATCCGCGCGGCGATCTCCGGCAATTACTGCCGCTGCACCGGCTACCACGCGATCGTCGACGCGGTCGCGGTGACCGCGCAAGCGCGCCACGCCGCCCGCCGGGAGGTCGCCGAATGAGCGCGGAGATGGGCGGCCTCACCTTCCTCGACCGGCCGAACAGCTATATCGGCCGCTCGGTCCCGCGGCCGAACGCGCGGCGCCTCCTCGAAGGACGCGGCGTCTACGTGGACGACGTCGCCGTCGCGCGCCTCGGCCACGTCGCGTATCTTCGCAGCCCCCACGCCCACGCCCGCATCCTGTCGCTGGAGACCGCCGAGGCCAAAGCGATGCCCGGCGTGATCGCGGTGGTGACGGGGCCTGAACTCGCCGCGATCTGCACGCCCTGGGTCGGCGTGCTCGGGCACTTCAAGGGCCTGCGCTCGGCACCCCAGCACGCGCTCGCCATCGACCGGGTCACCTGGGTCGGCGAGCCCTTCTGCGCGGTCGTCGCCCGGAGCCGGGCCGAGGCCGAGGACGCGCTCGCCGCGATCGCGGTGGCGTTCGAGCCGCTGCCGGCCGTCGCCGACATGGAGACGGCCCTCGATCCCGACACCCCGGCGATCCACGCCGATCTCGGCGACAACCTCGCCTTCGAGCGCGTCCTCGACGTGGGCGAGGTCGATGCGGCCTTCCGCGACGCGGCCGTCGTGGTCGAGGAGACCTTCGGGTTCGGCCGGCACACCGGCGTCTGCCTGGAGCCGCGTGCGATCCTGGCGGACTGGGCGGCGGCGGACGGGATGCTCACCGTCCACCACTCCTTCCAGGCGCCGCACATGATGCAGGACATCCTGTGCAAGCATCTCGCGCTCCCCGAGGGCGCGGTCCGGGTGATCTGCAAGGATGTCGGCGGCTCGTTCGGGATCAAGGTCCACATCTACCCCGACGAGATGGCGACCTGCGCGCTCGCCCTGATGCTGAAGCGCCCGGTCAAGTTCGTGGCCGACCGGCTGGAGAGCTTCCAGAGCGACATCCACGCCCGCGACCACCGGGTCAGCGCCCGCATGGCCTTCTCGGCGGAGGGCGATATCCTCGCCATCGACATGGACGATCTCACGGGGATCGGCCCCTACTCGGTCTATCCGCGCACCAGCGCCGTCGAGGCCAACCAGGTCGTCAACCTGACGGGCGGTCCGTACAAGCATCAACACTACCGGGCCCGCGCCCGCGTCGTGCTCCAGAACAAGGCGCCGACCTGCCAGTACCGGGCGGTCGGCCACCCGATCGCCACCATGGTGGCCGAGGGGCTGGTGGATCTCGGCGCTGAAAAACTCGGGCTCGACCCGTTCGGCATCCGCGAGCGCAACGTCATCCCGGACGACGCCTATCCGTGCGCGGGCGCCTCCGGCATCAAGCTGGAGAAGCTGTCGCATCAGGCCGCGCTCGCCAAGCTCAAGCAGATGATGGACTACGACGCGCTCCGGGCCGAGCAGGCCACGTTGCGCGAGCGGGGCATCCACCGCGGCATCGGGCTCGCCGCCTTCATCGAGATCACCAACCCCTCGGCGGCCTTCTACGGGGTCGGCGGCGCACGGATCTCCTCGCAGGACGGCTGCACGATCCGGCTCGACCCGCAGGGCGGGATCGTGGCCTCCGTCAGCGTCACCGAGCAGGGCCAGGGCACGGAGGGCATCATCGCGCAGATCGTCGCCACCGCCACCGGGGTGCCGATGGACAAGGTCCGGGTCATCTCCGGTGACACGCAGACCACCCCCTACGGTGGCGGCACCTGGGCCTCGCGCGGCGCGGGCATCGGCGGCGAGGCGGCGTGGCAGGCCGGCAAGGCGCTGCGCGCCAACGTCGTGGCGGTGGCGGGCGCGATCCTGCAGGCCGATCCCGCGAGCCTCGACGTGCGCGAGGGCGCGGTGGTGGACATGCAGACCGGGACCGAGCGCATGCCGCTCGCCGAGCTCGGCCGCATCGTCTACTTCCGGCCCGACACCCTGCCGCCGGGCGTGCAGCCGGAATTCGTCGCGACCCGGCACTACGTGCCGAAGGACTACCCCTTCGCCTTCACCAACGGCGTCCAGGCCTCCTACGTCGAGGTCGATGTGGAGACCGGCTTCGTGCGGCTCCTCAGGCACTGGTGCGTGGAGGATTGCGGCACGGTGCTGAACCCCCTCCTCGTGGACGAGCAGATCCGCGGCGGCATCGTCCAGGGCATCGGCGGCGCGCTGTTCGAGCACTGCCTGTACGACGCGCAAGGTCAGCTCCTGAACGGCTCGATGGCCGACTATCTCGTGCCGATGGCCTGCGAGATGCCCGACATCGAGGTCGCCCACGTCGTCTCGGCCACCGCCTCGTCCGAGCTCGGGGCCAAGGGCGCGGGCGAGGCCGGCACGGCGGGGGCGCCGGCCGCCATCGTCAACGCCATCAACGACGCGCTGCGCCCGCACGGCGCGCGGGTCTCGCGCCAGCCGGTGACGCCGGACGTGGTGCTGGAGGCGCTGGGCCTGATCTGAACGGATGCCGGGAACCGGTCCGCCAGAACGAGACCGGTCCCGCAGAGGAAACGCCACGCGCGCGGAGGGACGAGGGATGACGACGGGCATCGACAGGCGCCGGCTGCTCCAGGGCGGCGCAGCCGCATCCGCTTTGGTGCTCGCGGCCCCGGCGCTGCTGCGCTCGGCCGCGGCGCAGGGGGGCCCGATCCGGATCGGCTTCCCCGTGCCGCTCACCGGCGCCTTCGGGGCCGAGGCGAACGATCAAGTGCGCGCCGCCCAGCTCGCCATCAAGGAGTTCAACGAGGCCGGCGGCTTCCAGGGCCGCAACGCCGAGCTTCTGGTGCGCGACGACAAGATCAACCCCGGCGAGGCGGCGACCCGGACGCTGGAACTCATCGAGAAGGACCGAGTCAACTTCCTGGTCGGCGGCCTCTCGGCGGCGGTCACGCTCTCGATCAACAACGTCGCCCGCGAGCGCGGTGTGATCTACAACTCGATCAGCCAGTCCGACGCGATCAACGAGGCCAAGGATTTCGGCCGCACCACCTTCCACGAGGCCCTGAACCCGCACATGACCGCGGGCGCGGTCGGCCGCTACGTCTTCCCGAAATCCGGCAAGCGGGTCGCCTTCCTCAGCGCCGACTACGCCTACGGCCACGAGATGATGCGCGGCTTCAAGCGCGCGGGCGAGGCCTCCGGCATCGAGGTGGTGGCCGACATCCGCCACCCGATCGGCGCCTCCGACTACTCGGCCTTCCTGCCCCGCATCGCCGCGCTGAAGCCGGACGTGCTCTGCCTGTGCAATTTCGGGCGCGATCAGGTGGTCTCGATCCAGCAGGCGACCGAGTTCGGCCTGAAGCGCAACACCAAGCTGGTGGCGCCGGTGCTGCTCTTCACGTCCCGCAAGGCCGGGGGCGACAGCTTCGACGGCGTGATCGGCGGCACCTCCTACTACTGGCGCCTGGAGGACAGCGTGCCCTCCGCCAAGGCGTTCAACGACCGCTTCCGCGCGGCCTATAACGGCGCCGTGCCCTCCGATTACGGCGCGCTCGGCTACGCGGGCGTGCGCTCGGTGCTGGAGGGCGTGAAGCAGGCGGGATCCATCGAGACCGACAAGGTGATCGCCGCGATGGAGGCGCTGAAGGCCGACTTCTACAAGGGCCCCCAGAGCTTCCGGAAGTGCGACCACCAGTCGGTGCAGTCGGTGCTGATCGTCGAATCGAAGTCGAAGGGCATGAAGACCCCCGACGACGTCTTCACGATCCTCGGCACGGAGGGGCCGGACGAGCGCTTCCTGCGCGGCTGCGACGAACTCGGCCACAAGGCCTGACGCATGCGTTCGGACAACCGGAGGGCGCCGCGGTGAGCGACATCACGGTCGGCGGTCTGCCCCTCGATCTCATCGGTCTCCAGCTCGTCACCGGCGTCGCGCTCGGGGCGATCTACGTGCTCGTCGGCATCGGCCTGTCGCTGATCTTCGGGCTGATGAACGTCGTGAACTTCGCCCACGGCGCCTTCTTCATGGTGGGCGCCTACGTGGGCGTGTTCCTCTACGGCTATACCGGCAGCTTCTGGCTGAGCCTCGTCGCCGCGCCGCTCGCGATGGGCCTCCTCGGGCTCGCCGTCGAGCGCGTGCTGGTGCGCCCGCTCTACGGGCGCGGCATCGACGACCCGCTGCTCCTCACCTTCGGCCTGTCCTACGTGATGGTCGAGAGCGTGCGCATCGCCTTCGGGCTCACCGGCCTGCCCTTCGGGGCGCCGCCGGAACTGCGCGGCGCCGTCGATATCGGCATCGGCTACTTCCCGCTCTACCGCCTGTTCCTGATCGTCTTCTCGCTCGCCGTGGTGGGCGCGCTCTGGCTCTTCATCGAGCGCACGCCCTTCGGCCTCGTGATCCGGGCCGGCGCCCGCGATCCGCAGATCGTACAGGTGCTCGGCATCGAGATCTCGAAGGTCTGGCTCGCCGTCTTCGGGCTCGGCTGCGCGCTCGCCGGCCTCGCGGGCATCCTCGCCGCACCCCTCCAGGGCGTGACGCCCGAGATGGGGATCCCGGTTCTCGCCGAGGCCTTCGTGGTCACGGTCGTCGGCGGCATGGGCTCGCTCGCCGGCGCGGTGCTCGCCGGGCTCGTCGTCGGCATCGTCGTGGCGATGACCTCCTTGATCGCCCCCGACATGACCAAGATGGCGATCTTCGCCCTGATGGCGCTGGTGCTGCTGGTGCGCCCGCGCGGGCTCCTCGGCCGGGCGGGGGCCCTCGGATGAGCGCGCGGATCGCCGGAGACTCCGTCGCGGCCGGCGCGGCCGTGCCGGCGGCCCGCCCGGGCTCGGGCCGCACCGGGCGCTGGCTCGCTCTCGCCGGCCGCCACCGGGTCGCCCTGACGCTCGCCTTCCTGATCGCGTTCCCCTGGATCGCGCCCTACGAGGCCCTGGCCGTCAACATCCTGGTGCTCGGGCTCTACGCGCTCGGGTTCAACCTGCTGTTCGGCTATACCGGGCTCCTGTCCTTCGGCCACGCCGCCTTCCTGGGCGGCGGCGCCTACGGAAGCGGCATCGCCATCGTCCATTACGGCCTGCATCCGGGCCTGGCGCTCCTCACCGGCACGCTGCTCGCCACGCTGCTGGCCGCCGCGATGGGCGCGCTCGCGATCCGGACGCGGGGCATCTACTTCGCGATGACGACGCTCGCGCTCTCGATGTGCATCTACTACGCGTTCTATCAGGCGGAACGCTTCACCGGCGGCGAGAACGGCCTGCGCGGCATCAACGTGCAGAGCGTGGCGCTGCCGGGCTTCCGCCTCAACCTGCTCGACCCGACCGTGAAGTACTACGCCGTGCTCGCGGTCGTCGGGGTCGCGGTCTGGCTGTTCTCGCGGCTCCTCTCCTCGCCCTTCGGGGCCGCGCTGGAGGCGATCCGCGAGAACGAGAACCGGGCCCAGGCCTGTGGCTACGACGTGGCCCGGATGAAGCTGATGGCCTTCGTGATCTCGGGGGCTCTCTGCGGCCTCGCGGGCGCGCTCCAGGCGATCCACCTCTCGATCGTGCCGATCGAGACCATGCATTACTCGACCTCCGGCCAGGCCGTGATGATGGCGCTGCTCGGCGGCATGGGCACCTTCTTCGGGCCGTTCGTGGGGGCCGCGACCTTCTCGCTGCTGCAGGACGGGCTCGCCACGCTGACCAGCCACTGGCAGCTCTTCGTCGGCGCGATCTTCATCGTTTTCGTGCTGTTCCTGCCGCTCGGCATCTGGGGCGAGGTGCTGGCCCGCCTGCGGAGGGCCGGATGGTGAATGCGGCCGCCCTCCTCGCCCGGGCCAACGCCCCCGGCACCGCGCCGCCGATCCTCGCCACGGAAGGGCTCGGCAAGCGCTTCGGGCATTTCCGCGCCCTCAGCGACGTTACGGTCGCCTTTCCGGAGGGCGGCATCACCGCGATCATCGGGCCGAACGGGGCCGGCAAGTCGACCTTCTTCAACCTGATCTCCGGCGCCTTCCCGCCGAGCGAGGGGCGCGTGCTGTTCCGGGGCCAGGACATCACCGGGGCGGCCCCGCACCGTTTCGCCCGGATGGGCATCGCCAAGTCGTTCCAGATCACCAACGTGTTCCCGCACCTCACGGTGCGCGAGAACGTGCGGGTGGCAGCGCAAGCGCGGCGGGTCCGCTTCGCCCTCTTCCGGAACCGCTCGGCCTATCCCGAGCTGACCGAGCGGGCCGAGGCGCTGCTCGCCGAGGTGGGCCTCGGCGCCCGGATGGACCGGCTCGCCCGCGAGCTCGCCCACGGCGAGCAGCGCGCGCTGGAGATCGCGGTGGCGCTCGCCGCCGAGCCGAGCCTGCTCCTCCTCGACGAGCCGACCGCCGGGATGAGCCCCGAGGAGACCCGCGCGATGATGGACCTCGTCCAGCGGCTCGCCGAGACGCGCACGCTCATCCTCGTCGAGCACAAGATGAAGCTCGTCATGGGCCTGTGCCGCCGCCTCGTCGTCCTGCACCAGGGCCAGTTGCTGGCCGAGGGCAGCCCCGACGACATCCGCGCCCACCCGGAGGTGCGCCGCGTCTACCTGGGCAAGAGCGCATGAGCGCGGGCACGAGCGCCGCCGCGCCGCTCCTCGCGGTCGAGAACCTGAGCGCGTGGTACGGCCACTCGCACATCCTGCAGGGCCTCTCGCTGGAGGTCCGCCCGGGCGAGATCGTCACGCTGGTCGGCCGCAACGGCGCCGGCAAGACGACGACGCTGAAGTCGATCATGGGGCTCGTGCCCAGACGCGCGGGCCGGGTGACCTTCGCGGGGGCCGACATCCTCGACCGGCCGCCCCACGAGCGCTTCCACCGCGGCCTCGCCTACGTCCCGGAGGAGCGCCGCATCGTGCCGGGGCTGACCGTGGAGGAGAACCTGCGCCTCGGCATCCTGGCGGCGCGCGGCGCGCGGGCCTCGCGCCGGGACGAGGCGCGGCGGATCGAGGCGATCGCCGAGACCTTCCCGCGGCTCAAGCAGCGCCTGAAGCAGGAGGCGATCACGATGTCGGGCGGCGAGCAGCAGATGCTCGCCATCGCCCGCGCGCTGATGGCCGAGCCCGTGATGGTGCTCCTCGACGAGCCCTCCGAGGGGATCATGCCGATCCTCGTCGAGGAGATGTTCGAGCAGTTCGTCGCCATGAAGCGGGCCGGCACCACGATCCTGCTGGTCGAGCAGAACGTGGAACTCGCCCTCGACGTCTCCGACCGCGTCTACATCGTCGACGGCGGCGCGGTCGTCTACCACGCGCCCGCCTCCGAGCTGCGGGCGGATCCCGAGATCCAGGCGCGCTACTGCGCGGTCTAGAGCGCTCCCGGCGGAAGTGGACGCCGGTTCGGCGCGAGAGCGCGCATCGAAACATGAATTCAGAAGCCCCGGCCCTGCCCGGCGGCGCGGTTCCGGAGGAGAGGCGGATGGACATCGCTGGCGAGTACCGGATCCCGGTGGCGCGGGAGGCCGTCTGGGCGGCGCTGAACGATCCGGACGTGCTCGCCCGCTGCATCCCGGGCTGCAAGGAGCTGACTCAGGTCTCCCCCGAGGAGATGAACGCCAGGGTCGCCCTGAAGATCGGCCCGGTCTCGGCGACCTTCGCGGGCACCGTCCGCCTGGAGGACGTGCGCGCGCCGGAGGGCTACACCCTGGTCGGGCAGGGCAACGGCGGCATGGCCGGCTTCGCCAAGGGCCGCGCCGCCGTGAGCTTGGCGAGCGAGGGGAGCGACACGGTCCTCACCTACACGGCCAAGGCGGATGTCGGCGGCAAGATCGCAACGCTCGGCGGCCGACTCATGCAGGCGACCTCGCGCAAGCTCGCCGACGAATTCTTCGGCAAGTTCGCGGCCGAACTCGGCGCGGCCGGAGACCCCGGGGCACCCGCGCCGGCGGCGGCCTGAGGAACGGCCTTCAGCCCTTGCGCACCATCACGACCATGTAGGCGCAGAGCCGCTTGCCCGCGTTGCAGAGCCGGTAGGGCGCCTTGACCTCGAAGAACAGCGTGTCGCCCGGCGTGACGACGTAGGTCTCCTCGGCGATGTGGGCGGTCAACTCGCCCTCCAGGACGAAGATGTGCTTCTCGGTGGGCGTCTCGTAGGCCGGGAGCAGGCCCGAGGACCCTTTCGGCGGGATGCGGTGCAGGACGATCTCGACCGCGCTGCCGGCCTGCGACGCGGACAGGACCTCGCGCTCGAACCCGCTGCGCGGGTCGCGGTAGGCCACGCGGTCCCGGCCGCGCTGGAGCGCGACCTCGGCGGTCTCCGGCTCGTCGCCGAGCAGGGACGAGATGGTCACCGCCAGCCCCTTGGCGATGCGTACGATGATCGGCAGCGTCGGCGACTTCTCGTTCCGCTCGATCGCCGACAGGAAGGCCCGGCTGACGCCGGAGCGCTCGGCGAGGTCGTTCAGCGTCAGGCCGCCCTCTTTGCGCAGGGCACGGATCCGCATCCCGAGATTGGCCGAGACCGCCTCGGCGGCCCGATCCTCCCGGGCGCCCGGCTCGCTCAGTGCACGCAGGTCGGAGCGGCGCAGCTCGATCCGTGCCGGCGCTTCGTCGCGGATCCGCCCGCTCGCGGACGAGGATTTCATCGGCGTCATTCCGGCTGCGAAGTCGTCCCGCTCGGGCGTGCGGCGGATCGCATCGGCATACAGCCCCTTCCCCGCCCACTTCAAGGAAGCGGCGACGGCGCGACGACACCGGCCGCGGACCACGAACCGGGATCGATCTTGCGCGAAGGGTCTTCCGCCGCTCCAATTTCTTCTATAGAGGAAATTCCGTGATCGAAGAATCACCGGTCCCCGCGGTTCCGTTCCGCGCCGGGCGACCAGTGGGACGGCCCTGTCCGTCCGGGAGGAAGCAGACCCGACGCCCCGAGGCGCTCCGGCAGCGCGTCGCCGGGCGGCCGCGGCGCCGTGCGACGCCGATCCTCCCGGACCTCACCCGAACCACCCGGCCGCCCGACACGAGCGGAAGCTTCGGGATGCGCGCATCCGCGCCGGCCACGCGCCGGGCCGCGGCCGTTCAGGGAGGATGTCACATCATGGCGACCGCGGGTGTTGTGGGCCGAAGCGCGGGCATGACGAGCAAGGAGAAGCGCGTCATCCTGGCCGCGTCCCTCGGGACGGTGTTCGAGTTCTACGATTTCTTCCTGATCGGCCTGCTCGCGGGCGAGATTGCCAAGGCCTTCTTCTCGGGCGTGAACCCGACGGCGGCCTTCATCTTCACGCTGCTCGGCTTCGCGGCGGGCTTCATGCTGCGGCCCTTCGGCGCGATCGTGTTCGGGCGCCTCGGCGACCTCGTCGGCCGCAAGTACACCTTCCTCGTCACCATCGTGCTGATGGGCGTGTCGACCTTCCTGATCGGCCTCATCCCGACCTACGCGACGCTGGGGCTCGCGGCCCCGGTCGCCTTCGTCGTCCTGCGCATGACGCAGGGGCTGGCGCTCGGCGGCGAGTTCGGCGGCGCCATCATCTACGTCGCCGAGCACGCGCCGACGGACCGGCGCGCCGCCTGGAACGGCTACGTCGTGCTCACCGCCGCCGCCGGCTTCCTGCTCGCGGTCGGCATCATCATCCCGCTGCGCCTCGGCCTCGGCTCCGAGACCTTCACCGCCTGGGGCTGGCGCCTGCCGTTCCTGATCTCGGTCGTCCTGCTGGCGGTCTCGGTCTGGATCCGGCTGATGCTCGACGAGACGCCCGAGTTCAAGCGCATGAAGGCGGAGGGGCGCGGCTCGAAAGCGCCCGTCTCCGAGACCTTCGGCCAGTGGCGGAACCTCAGGCTGATCCTGATCGCCGCGCTCTGCATCATCCCCGGCCAGGCGGTGGTCTGGTACACGGGCCAGTTCTACTCGCTGTTCTTCCTCACCAAGGTGCTGAAGGTCGAGAACCTGACCGCCAACACGCTGCTGATCGTGGCGACCACGCTCTCGGCCCCACTCTACGTGGTGTTCGGCGCGCTGTCGGACCGCATCGGCAGGAAGCCCGTCTTCATCGCGGGCTTCGTGTGCGCGGCGCTCTTCACCCTGCCGATCTTCAAGGCGATGACGCACTACGCGAACCCGGCGCTCGCCACCGCGCAAGCGAGCGCGCCGATCACGGTGGTGACCGATCCCGCCCAGTGCGCGCTGCAGTTCAACCCGGTCGGGACCGCGAAATTCACCTCGTCCTGCGACGTGGTCACGGACGCGGTGGCGCGCCTCGGCCTCAGCTACGAGCGGGTGGATTCGGCCTCCGCCGGGATCGCGGCCGTGAAGGTCGGAACCGTGGAGGTGCCGGGCTATGCCGGGGACGCGCCCGATGCGGGCGCGCAGAAGGCCCGGTTCGAGGGCGCGCTCAAGGCCGCGCTGACGGCGGCCGGCTACCCGCTCGGCGACGCCGACCCGAACGCCGTCAACGGCCCGATGATCGTCCTGCTGCTGTTCGTGCTGCTCAGCTTCGGCACGATGACCTTCTCGGCCTCCACCACGGCGCTCCTGGAGATGTTCCCCTCGCGGATCCGCTACACCGCGATGTCCTTCCCCTATCACCTCAGCTCGGCCTGGTTCGGCGGCTTCCTGCCCGCCACCGCCTTCACCATCGTGGCCGCCACCGGCAACACCTACGCGGGCCTCTACTACCCGATCGGCATCGCGATCCTCTCGGCGATCCTGTCCCTGCTGCTGGCCCGCGAGACCCGCGGCACGGACATCGCCCGGACCTGACCCCGGCGCATCGTGGAGCCTGTCATGAGCTACACCTACTTCATGCCGACCCGGATCGCCTGGGGCGTCGGCGCGCTCGACGGGATCGGGGCCGCCGCGCGCGGCCTCGGGCTCGGCCGGGTGCTGGTCGTCACCGATCCGGCCATCGCGGCGCAGCCCTTCTTCGCCGCCGCCCTCGACAGCCTGAGGGAGGCCGGCGTCGCGGTCGCGCTGTTCGAGGAGTGCGGCATCGACGCCCGCCTCAGCCATATCGACGCCCAGGCCGCGCGCTGCCGGTCCGAGGGCGTCGCGGGCGTCGTCTGCATCGGCGGCGGCTCGGTGATGTGCACCGGCAAGGGCGTGGCCATCGTCGCCGCCAACGGCACGAGCCTGCGCGAGCATCTCGGCGCCGGCAATTTCGAGCGGCCGGCGCTGCCCATGATCATGGTGCCGACGACGGCCGGATCCGGCTCGGAGGTCTCCCAGTACACGATCGTGAAGGACGAGGAGCGGCACCTGAAGCTGCTGGCCGGCGGCCCGCTGAGCTTCCCGGCCGTCGCGATCCTCGACCCCTGCGTGCTCGCCTCGCTGCCGCGGGGCGCGGCCGTCATGTCGGCGGTCGACGCCCTGACCCACGCCATCGAGGCCTACTTCACCGACCTCGCCACGCCGCTGACCGACGCCCTCGCGCTGGAGGCGGCGAGCCTGCAGGCCGGCTCGATGCGGGCCTCCATCCTCGACGGCGACGCGGAGGCGCGCGCCCGCAACCTCATGGCCTCGGCGATGTCCAACATCGCCTGCGGCAACGCCCGGCTCTCGCACGCCCACGCGCTCTCGCTGCCGCTGGAGGGCCATCTCGACCTCGCCCATCCCTTCGGCGTCGGGACGCTCGTTCCCTGGACGATGGCCTTCAACGCCGAGGCCGCGCCCGAGAAGGGGCGCCGGCTCGCGGGGGCGCTGGGCGCGGACATCCGCGGCCTCACCGACGCCGAGGCCGTGGCGGCCGGGCAGGACGCCCTGTTCCGCCTCTACGACGATCTCGGCTTCCCGCGCCATCTCGGCCCGGACCAGCTTCCCGCCGAGCGCGTCGGCGAGATGGCGCGGCTCGCCGTGCCCGGGCTCTACGCCCCGCGGACGCCCGAGCACGTCGATGCATCGACACCCATCGCCGCCCCGGCCGTCCGCACCATGACGGTCGCGGACGCCGTGGGGATCTACGAGCGCTGCTTCGGGCGCTAGATCCCCTCACAAACCGAACCGCGCACGATCCGACGCCACCCGCCTCGCAGACCGGGAGTCATCCATGAACACCGAACCGAACCGCGAGAGCGGCGAGCTGACGACGCTGGAGATGTACATCGACGGGCAGTGGCGCCCTTCCGCGAGCGGCCGCTGGCTGGAGACCAAGGACCCCTTCACCGGCAAGGCCTGGGCCCGCCTGCCCGAGGGCGATGCGGGCGACGTCGACGCGGCGGTCCGCGCGGCGCACGCCGCCTTCACCTCGGGGCCCTGGGCCTCCATGACCGCGAGCGACCGCGGCCTGCTGCTGCATCGGCTGGGCGACGTGATCGCCGCCAACGCGCAGGTGCTCGCCGACCTGGAGGTGCGCGACAACGGCAAGCTGATGGTCGAGATGCTCGGCCAGATGAAGTACCTGCCGCGCTGGTTCCAGTATTACGGCGGTCTGGCCGACAAGATCGAGGGCGCGGTGACGCCGATCGACAAGCCCGGCATGCTCCACTACGTCGTGCACGAGCCGATCGGCGTCGTGGGCGCGATCACGCCCTGGAACTCGCCGCTGCTCCTCACCGTCTGGAAGCTCGCCCCGGCGCTGGCCGCCGGCAACACCGTGGTGGTCAAGCCCTCCGAGTTCGCCTCGGCCTCCATGCTCGGCCTCGCGCGGCTGTTCGAGGAGGCGGGTTTCCCGAAGGGCGTCGTCAACGTCGTCACCGGCCTCGGCGCCGAGGCGGGCCGGGCGCTCGTCGAGCACCCGCTCGTCGAGCGCATCGCCTTCACGGGCTCGGATCTCGGCGGGGCCAGGATCTCGGAGACGGCGGCGCGCCAGTTCAAGCGGGTCTCGCTGGAGCTCGGGGGCAAGTCCCCGCACATCGTCTTCGCCGACGCCGACATCGACGCGGCCGTGAAGGGCGTGATCTCCGGCATCTTCGCCGCCGCCGGCCAGACCTGCATGGCGGGCTCGCGCCTTCTCCTGCACAGCTCGATCCACGACGCCTTCGTGGAGAAACTCGTGGCGCGGATGAAGGAGGCGCGCCTCGGCGACCCGCGCAAGGCCGACACCGATATCGGCCCGATCGCCACCGAGCCGCAACTCGCCAAGGTGCTGGACTACATCGAGATCGCCCGGGGCGAGGGCGCGCGCTGCGTGCTGGGCGGGCGCCGTGCCAGCGATCCGGGCCTGGGCGAGGGCTGGTTCGTCGAGCCCACGATCTTCACGGGGGTGAACAACGAGATGCGCATCGCCCGCGAGGAGGTGTTCGGCCCGATCCTGTCGATCATGACCTTCGACACCGACGACGAGGCGGTCGCGATCGCCAACGACACGCCCTACGGGCTCGCCGCCGGCTTCTGGACGACCGACCTCCAGCGGGCGCTGGCCCTGCCGAAGCGGCTGCGCGCGGGCACGGTCTGGGTCAACGCCTACCGGGTGGTGAGCTACCTGGCGCCCTTCGGCGGCTTCAAGAACTCGGGCCTCGGGCGCGAGAACGGCATCGCGGCGATGCACGAGTATCTCGAGACCAAGAGCGTGTTCCTGAACGCGAAATCGTCGATCCAGAACCCGTTCACGCTGCAGTGATACGATCTCCGCTTGATCAGAGCGGGGATCGGATCGACCGAGCCCGCGCAGCACATGAGCAAAGCCCAAATCCGCCATCCCGAAGGGATCAATCGGATTTGGTATGACGGGGACCGTTCATCGTCGATACCGGCTTGGGCCGCGCGTCCAGCCCTCGAAAGCGCGAGACGGCGGTTTACGCACGGCAATGCGACGGCCGGGCCTTGTGCCCGGTCGATGCAGGCTGTGCACGCTCCTGGCGGCGAGCGCCGATTTCTCGATCGGCTCTCTTCTCCCGAGCAGACCTCGTGCGTGAACGGATCGAACGACCGCCGTTGGCGCTCACCGTATCCGGCCTTCACGCAATAACGACCCGCGCAGCGACCTTGTGCGAGGCCGTCGCTCGGAGCCGCGCCTCGATCGCAGCGTTGGCACGATTGCGCAGCGACTTCGTCGCCTCGACCTCATCGAACGTGTCGGGGAAGCGCCGGCCAAGCCAGAGATAGGCGGCGGCGAGTTTGACCGTGCGCTCGAGATCGTCGAGTTCGCCGTCGACGCTGGCCCGCAACGCGGGCACGGCAGCGCCTGCCGCGCGGGCCTGTACCCACCGGTCGAGCACGCCTTTCGAGGCCGGGTCACGCCGGTCGATCGGGGCGACCGCGAAGGCGAAGGCTTCCCGGATCGGCAGCCGTGCCTCGTCGACGGCGCGCGCCGCGTCCAGCGCCTCTTCCATCTCGGAGGGCTGGAACGGTGAGCCGTCGTAGAAGGTGGCTCGCGAGAAGTGGGCCAGCACCGCGGCGAGCGACGCGGTCCCGAGTTCCAGGGCCGCCGCCTCGATCGCGATCAGATCCGGCCGGACGTAGAACCGGGTGTCGGCGGCGGGTGCCGTCGGGGCGCCGGCGAGCGCGCTGCGGATCGGTCCGAGGCACGCATCGTCCGTGGCCGAGACGTGACCCTCGTCCTGATGGCCGAAACGTCCGGCCCTGCCGGCGATCTGTCGGATCTCCGGATTGGTGAGCGGCCGCGTCGCCGTGCCGTCCCACTTCGTGACCGCCGAGAAGATCACGCGCTTGAGCGGCCCGAGGTTGAGGCCCATGCCGATCGCGTCGGTGGTGACCAGCACCTCGGCCTCGCCGTCGCGGAACCGCCGCGCCTCGCCGCGGCGCACCTCCGGGGACAGGGCGCCGTAGATCGTCGCGACGCTCCGCCCGGCCGCCACCAGGGTCTCGCGGATCTCGTGCACGGCGCGGCGCGAGAAGGCGACGACGGCGTCTCCGGGCTGCACGGATCCGAGCGGGACCGGCGCATCCAGCGCCACCAGCGGTGTCTTGCGCTCGAAGGTCACGACGTCGAGGGATTCATCCGCCGCCTCCGCCGCGCGGCGGACATGCGAGAGCGCGTCGTCCGAGCCGCAGACGATGACGGTCTTCGCCGGGATCCCGAACAGCGCGTTGGTCCACGCCCAGCCGCGATCGGGGTCGGACAGCATCTGGATCTCGTCGATCACCGCCACGTCGACCGGGCGGCGTAGATCCGCGGTCTCGATGGTGCGCGCGGTGTGGCTGGGGTCGGCCTCGCCGAGCACCTCCTCGCCGGTGACCATGCCGGCGCGCAGCCCGCGCTCCAGCAACGCCTCGTAGTTCTCCAGTGCGAGCAGGCGCAGCGGCGCGAGGTAGGTGCCGGTCCGGGCACCCGCCAGCGCTTCGAGCGCCGCGTAGGTCTTGCCGGAATTGGTCGGCCCCATGTGGAAGACGATCCGCCGGCTCAGCCTCCGGGCGGGCGCGAACTTGTCGATGTAGCCGCCGAACCCCACGCGGTCGCGCAGGCGCCGCCGGCCGGCTTCCTCGCGCGCCACCACCTTCGCCCGGGTGCGGACGGTCTTGAGCGTGTCACCGACGGCGTGTGCGAGGTTCGGCGACGGTGTGAAGACCCGCGCGCGGAGCGATCGGTCGAGATGGGCGAGGTAGGTCGGGGCATCCGCTCCGATCTCGTGGAGATCGTCGCGGATCTGGTCGCGTAGCCGGGCGACCGCCCGACGCAGCGTGCCTTCGAGTCCCGCGGCGGTCTCGGCGAGAGCCGCGCGCAGCCCGTCCAGCCGCCGGGTCGGGTCGTTGCCCAGCGCCATCTCCTCCAGGATCTCTGCGGCCGTCTCGCCGGGCGGGACGTCCAGGCGGAGATCGAGCCGGCCGTCGTCCAGGAGCGGGATGTTCACCCGAAGCCGCCAGACGATGTCGTCGCGCCCGGGCTCGGGCCGCAACGCCGGGATCGTCGAACGGAGGGCGGCGACGCCCGCCTCGAGGAAGGCGCGCCGTGCACCGACGTCCCTGAGGGCGGCGGCGACCGCCTCATCCTCGACGAAGCCGTCGCGCTCGGGCAGACCCATGCGAAGGCGCAGAGCCTCGCGATCTACCGCGGCTGCCCCGATGCCGAGGCGATGCAGAGCATCTGCCAGGATGTCGGTCGTCAGATGGGTGCGCTTGCGAGCCATGCCCCACCTTTTCGGTCGCGCGGCCGTAGATCAAGCACGCGGGGGCGGCGTGTCTCGGCGAACGGACCCCAGTCGAGGTGGGATGCTGATGGCTCCTCAAACGGAGCGCCATCAGCATCCCACCAGCGGCACCACCCGCCGACCGTGGAATCTCGGCCGTCTCATCGGAGCCAAGCCACCCTTCAAGCCCAAGCAGATCCGGGCGATCCGCATCTGCCTGCAGCGCGAGGGCCGCACCTGCGACCTCGCCCTGTTCAACACCGCCATCGACAGCAAGCTCCGCGGCTGCGACCTCGTCCGCCTGCGTGTGGCCGACGCCCATCTTGGCGATGACCTTGCCCCCTGGCCTGCCCTCATTCTGAAGCTAGAGCCTGTTATCCACTTGTCATGATCTTTTCGGCCTGTCTGAGCATGAGACAGACGAAGGCGACCCTGTGCAGGCCAGCCAACGTACTGGAGTAGCGCTCGTAATCCTTGACCAGCCGCCGACAGCGCGTGGCCCAGGCGAACGAGCGCTCCACCACCCACCGCCGCGGCAGCAGGACGAAACCGCGCTTGGCCTCGGGTGCCTTCACCACCTCCAAGTCGATGCCGTGGGTGCTCGCGGCGGCTGCGGGCTTGGGCCCGGAATAGCCCTGGTCGACAAAGCCCAGTTCGATGCTGTCGCTTGTCTCCGCCTGAACTTCGGCTGCCAGCCGGCCGACCTCGGCCCGGTCGTCGGTACGGGCGGGCGTCACGTGCAGCGCCACGACATGACCGGGCGTGTCCACCGCCAGATGCACCTTCGCCCCCCGCTTGCGCTTGGCCCCGTCGTAGCCGGCCCGCGCGCCGCTCTCGGGCGAGGAGCGCAGCGTCCGGCTGTCGAGGATCACCGCGGACGGTTCAGGCTCTCGCTCCGCCGCCATCCGCAGCACCGCCCGCAGGTCGCCGGCCACGTCCGCGAAGCTGTCGGCCGACAGCCAGCGCTGCGTCTGCTGGTAGACCGCTGCCCACGGCGGCAGATCGTGCGGCATGAACCGCCACGGTGCCCCCGTCTTCACGATGTAGCGTAGCCCGTTGAACACCTCGCGCAGGTCGTGGTCGCGCTGGGCCGAGTCCTCCCGCAGCAGCGCCAGGTAGGGCGCCACCAGCGCCCATTCTTCATCGGACACGTCGGACGGATAGGCGGGGCGATCAAGCAGCATCAACCACAACACCCAACATACCCATTAGTTCATAACACGCTCCAGATGTGGGTTATCGGCGGATTGAAACAGATTTTACCGGATGATGTAGTCCTTGGCGGCTGCGATCTATGACATTATATTAGCTAAAATTTTCGCCCTCTATCCGCGTTCCTTGCTTCTTGTCGGACGGCCGATTTCATCGGCCGTCCCTTCCGCAAACTGCGCTGTCGCGCCAAAGCTAAGATCGATCCGGCCGACCCACGCTCCTCCATCGAGGGATGTGGCTGCACATTATCCGGGGCATGGCAGAACATGTGTCCCGCGCGAAATCGAATGGCAGGGCACGCAATATTAAAGGTTATGCCGGCACGGACCGTGGAGTGCCGCTGAAGCCCTGGCGGCGCTTTCCGTCGGGCGCTCGCTCGTCGTGCTGACGGGGCGATGTTCACTGCGCGAGACCGGCGGCGATCAGACAGGCCCGCAGGGCGTTGATGGCGCTCGCCGAGGCCGCGGAGGTGGCGCTACCGTCGGTCGCCAGCGCGGCCGGCAGGGCGCACTTGCCCTGGGGGACGGCACCGTTCGCCCCGAACTTGGCCGCAGTGACGTTTTGGAACTGGTCGACAACTTGCACGGGAGACGCGACGTTGCCCGTGAAAAGGCCAGACGCCCCGACGAGGGCGCCCCCCGATGTGACGTTGTCCCTCGCGAAGATTGACCCTGACGGCAGCGTCAGCGAGCCGTTTTTGAACCCGAAATTAACGGTGAACTTCCGGTAATGGTCCGGCACGCCGAGCGTGTAGCCGGTGGCGGGCGACATGAGGACCATCACCGGGATGTCGGCCGGCGCGGCGAAGACCGTCTTGGAGCCGCGCGCTGTGAGGTCGCCGAGCGTCAAGCCAAGAATCGAGCCGATGCCAACCGGCAGATCGAAGAGCGGCTTGGTGTAGGCTTTGCCCGTCCCGTTGGTATGCTGCACCGCCACGCCCGCGATGTTGAGGATTGGGGGCGCGTTACCGCCATTCGGCGATGCCGTTTGTAGTAGGGTGCGGTCCTTGTCTCCCATTTCAACGTTAAGGCCGGCGATCGTCACCCTGGGCTGCGTGGAATTATTGTCGATCTGGATCATCGGTACGTCGGTCGCGGGGAAAGGATTTCCTCGGAAATCCACCGTACCGAAGTTCACGACGCTGACCTGCCCGACGTTGACATTGCCGCCGCGCACGACCATCGCGCTATAGCCGGGGGCGCCCAGGTTGATGTAGGCCGCCGCGACAGTCAGATCGCACCATTCGCAGAAGAAGCCGCCCGTGGTGTCGAGCTGCAATTTGTTGATGAGCCCAGTGGTAACGCCGTTCCGCTTCGTATCCCCCGCATAGCCGGCGGAGTAGTACGCCCGGATCGCCTTGTCGTAGAAGATCGAGAAGAACTGATCGATGATGAGGCCGTCAATCTTGCCGGTATTGAGGCCGATTAGACCCTGGCCGTCGTTGATCATCTGATCGCGATCGATCACCACCCCATATTGGGCGGGCGTGAGCCCGTAGGACCAAAACCGCAACGTGCCGAAGCGGACGCTGTCGGTGGTGCCGTCGATGTCGACGCCCATCTCAGAGAAGCTGGCCTCGAACGTGCCGACCTTCGCGCGCTGCTGCTCGCCGCGCATCTCGAGTGCCTTGGTGGCACGCTGCACGCGCACCTCGTCGATCGTCCACTCGCCGCCGGAGCCGAGCGCAGTGATCGCGGTCGGGTAGCGGGTCCACTGGGCGCGCAGACCGCTATCGGGCTGCGCGAAGTCGATCAGCAAATCGGAGAGGCGAGAGCCCCTGCCGAGACCGACGACCGCGTCGGCCGCCATGTCGAAGTCGGGGCGGACGGCGAGGGTCGTCGCGGAGCGCCCGTGCGCGCGCAGGGTGCGGCCCGCCGGGACGGTAAGCCTGCCGGTGATCCGGCAGACGCCAGGCGGCAGAACCGCATCCGTCAGGGCGAGCACCATGCGGTTGATCGCGGACGTGTTGTCGGTGCCCGACGCGCCGTCGCATCGCACTCCGAACAAGGCAGAGCGGCCCGCATCCGTGAACAGGGTGGCGAGCGGGGCGGGCATGGTGCCGTTGGAGGGTGAGGGCAGGGCCAGCATGAGGTCGTCGGCCCGCCCCTGCTCGACTGCGCGGCGACCGGACGGCAACGCCGTGAGGAGCGTGGTGACGCTCGGCGCACCCGAGGCGTCACAGAGCGCGAGGGTGCGATCGGCCCGGTTGAGGACGATCCGATCCCCGTCCGTGGCGCAGAGCCCTGGGTCGCCGCGCCCCGGGACCTTCGAGGTCCGGATATCGAGTGCGGCGACCGGGGCGGCGAGGAACAGGGCCGTGCAGGCAAGGGCCGGGATGCGCAACATGGACGTCCTCCGGTGTCAGGGCTGCTGGTCTTGACGAGGTCGGGCGCAGGTAGCCGAAGGCGCGGTCCCAAGCGACCCCGGTAGTATGGCCGAGCGCCGCGTTCGGCCACGCCCCGGATGACCTGGGGCGGCTTGTCGGGCGTGGCGGGCGCGGATGCACTTATGGAAAAAGGCCGCGCCGTGCTGTGCCGCGGAGAGACCGCGCGAGCACCCTTCAACGCTTTCGCGCGGGGCCGCCGACAGTGCGGGCGTCGTCCTATCGGGAGAACGGCCAGGGCGCCGCACACTGTGCGCGACACCAGCCTGTCCCAGGGGCCGCCCAAGCGTTTTCCGACGAAGTGGACATCGATTCGCCACGAGAGAGCGCAGCGGAACAAGAGGCCAGAGGCGTGACCCGACATCGATCAGGCTGAGCCACGCCGTCCGGCGGCTCGCGGCGGAAGGATGAAGACCGATGCCGCCGTGGCCGTGCTCGGTGTCCCGCTTGGAGGGGCAGCGATCCTGGCTCGGCGCGCGACCTCCGAGTCGCTCACGGCTGCTTGTGGATGGGATCAATCCAGTAGACGGTCTCGGGCGCCTCCGCGGCGGCGACGTCCGGCAGGTTGACCACGACCGCCTCGTTGTCGGACCGCACCAGCACGCAGTGCAGGGGCTCGTCGGTGGAGGCGTTGATCTCCTGGTGCGGCACGTAAGGGGGCACGAAGATGAAGTCGCCGGGCCCGGCTTCCGCCACGTATTCGAGCCGCTCGCCCCA
>CANEZL010000061.1 GCA_947444195.1 Methylobacteriaceae bacterium
CTTCCGCAGGCTCGTCAAAGATTACGAGCGCTACGCCACAACGTTGGCAGACCTGCACCGCGTCGCCTTCGTCTGCATCATGCTCAAACAGGCCGCTGCAATCGCCTCAAGTTCATAACACCCTCTAGAGCACGATGCGGAAAAGTGGAATCCGGTTTTCCGAAATCATCGTGCGACGACAAAGAGATGGAGCATGCTGCTGTTTCCGTGAAAAAGCAGCATGCTCTGGACAGCGGAGGGGATTGTCAGTCCTGCCCAGTATTTGGGCTGGACCCGGCGCGTCCGCGCGCCTATCCGCCCCGGAACGGGCCCGGCCCGAACGAAGCGGGGAGGATCATCCATGACCCGGCACGAGGATTCATCCCCGGTCCGCGGCGGCGCGCGCGAGGCCGCCCGCAGCCGCAGCGACGCCGCGCTCTGGTCCGCCATCCGCGCCGAGCGGCGCGCGGGCGACGCCCCGGGCGCACGCCTGCGGGCGATGCTGCTCGCCCAGATCGACGACGGCCGGCGCTGACGGCCTGTCCGACGCCGTTCTCCGGCCGGGCGATCGACGGGCCCGCCCCCGGGCCCTCCCGAGAGCCTGTTCGCCCTCGCTCAACCCGGCACCTCGGGATGAGCGAGGCCCCGGGAAAGCGGCTCGAACGGACGCCCGGGCGGTCCTGACTCAGCGGCCCCGCCGCCACGCATCCCAGTTGAGATAGACCGTTCCGCCCGCGACCATCAGGGCGAGGGCGAACCACGTGAGCGCGTAGACGAGGTGGTCGTTGCGGAAGCGGATCACCGTCAGCCCGCCCTCCGGCGTCTCCCCCGCGGGGCCGCGCGCGGCGTCCACGAAGTAGGGGGCCACGGGCTCCCCCCCGCCCGCGAGCCCCCGCGCCCCCGAGATCGCGGCCACGTCCCGCGAGTACCAGCGCCCCCCGGCCGGATCGTTCGCGCGCAGGAAGCCGCCGCCGGGCTCGCTGAGGCGCAGCAGGCCGGTGAGCGCGACCGGTCCCGCGGGCGCGGCCGGGGCCTGCCGCTCCGGCACGAAGCCGCGGTTGACCAGGACGAGGAAGCCCGCCTCGCTGCGCAGGGGCGTCAGCACCCAGTAGCCGCCGCCGCGCTCCGTCACCGCCTGGACCAGGGTGTCCCGCCCGGCGAGGTAGCGCCCGCTCAGGCGCAGGTTGCGGTAGGCGTCGCGCGGGCCGATCTCCGGCCAGGCGGCGGGGCCCGGCGCCGCGGCCGGCGCCCCGTGGGCGTTCGCCTCCACCTGCGCGATGAGGTCGAGCTTCCAGGCGCGGCGATGGACCTGCCACGTGCCGAGCGCCAGGAGGGCCGCCACGAGCGAGAGGGCGAGCGCGTCGACGGCCAGGAGCCGGACGAGGCCGCGCCGCCGCGGCCGTTCGAGGGACGGCGCCCCCCCGAGCGGGCGCTCCTCCCCGAGCGGGTGTTCCCGCCCGCGGGGGGAGCCCTGCCGCGGCCCGTTCATCGCGACCCGCCGCGGCGCTCGGGCCCGGTCAGGGGGCGTGGCGCGCGTCGTGCGCCGACATCGGCATCATGTTGGTGTTGAGGTGGTGCATGACCCAGAGCGAGCCGACCAGGGTGATCGCCACGAGGGTGACGGTGAAGATCAGGGCCAGGATGGTCCAGCCGCCCTCCGACTTCGTGTTCATGTGCAGGAAGTAGATCATGTGGACCACGATCTGCACCACCGCGAGGGCCATGATGACGATGCCGGTCCAGAGCGCGCTCTCGAGCGGCCGCGCCATCACCAGCCAGAACGGGATCGCGGTGAGGATCACCGAGAGCACGAAGCCGGTGACGTAGCCCCTGAAGGAGCCGTGGCTCGCGCCGTCCTGGTGGGCGCCGTGGGCGTGCGCGCCGCCGTGATGGGCCGTCTCGGCGCTCATTGCAGAACTCCCATCAGGTAGACGAAGGTGAACACGCCGATCCAGATCACGTCGAGGAAGTGCCAGAACATCGACAGGCACATCAGCCGGCGCTGGTTCTCGGGGATGAGGCCGCGCTGGCCCACCTGCACCATCAGCACCACGAGCCAGATCAGGCCGCAGGTCACGTGCAGGCCGTGGGTGCCCACCAGCGTGAAGAAGGCGGACAGGAAGGCGGAGCGCTGCGGCCCGGCGCCCTCGTGGATCAGGTGGCTGAACTCGTAGAGCTCGATCCCGAGGAAGGCGAGGCCGAACAGGCCGGTGACCGCGAGCCAGCCCTGCGTCGCCGCTTGCCGGCCCTTGTCCATGGCGAGCATGGCGAAGCCGTAGGTGATGGAGGAGAACAGGAGCATCGCCGTGTTCAGGGCCACCAGCGGCAGGTCGAACAGGTCCTTCGGCGAGGGGCCGGCCGCGTAGTTGCGCCCGAGCACGCCGTAGGTGGCGAACAGCACCGCGAAGATGAGGCAGTCGCTCATCAGGTAGAGCCAGAACCCGAGCAGGGTGCTGCCCTCGGGGTGGTGCTCCTCCTCCAGGTGGAAGACCGGCTCGGTGCCGGGCGGGGCGGTGTCCGTGTGCATCATCGCTGTCAGACCCGTCCGGCCAGCGCGGCGGTGCGCTGGTTCTCGATCCGGACGACCGCGTCGGCCGGGATGTGGTAGTCGCGGTTGTAGTTGAAGGTGTGCACCACGGTGACCACGAACATCGCCACGAAGGCGAGCGCCGCCATCCACCAGATGTACCAGATCATGCCGAAGGCGAAGACCACGCTGAGCGCGCCGAGGATCGCGCCCGTGCCGGTGTTCTTCGGCATGTGGATCGGCCTGTAGCCGGTGAGCGGACGCGCGTAGCCGCGGTTCTTCATGTCGTGCCACGCGTCGAGGTCGTGGATCACCGGCGTGAAGGCGAAGTTGTAGTCCGGCGGCGGCGAGGAGGTGGACCATTCGAGGGTCCGCCCGCCCCAGGGGTCGCCGGTCACGTCGCGCAGGGCCTCGCGGTTGCGCACCGAGACGACGAGCTGGACGATGAAGGAGAGGATCCCGCACAGGATCAGCACCGCGCCGAAGGCGGCGATGACGAACCAGATCTGCAGGGAGGGATCGTCGAAGTGCTGGGCGCGGCGGGTGACCCCCATCAGGCCGAGCACGTAGAGCGGCATGAAGGCGAAGTAGAAGCCCACGAGCCAGAACCAGAAGCTCATCTTGCCCCAGAACGGATCGAGCTTGAACCCGAACGCCTTCGGGAACCAGTAGGCCACGCCCGCGAACATGCCGAACAGCACGCCGCCGATGATCACGTTGTGGAAGTGCGCGATCAGGAACAGCGAGTTGTGCAGCACGAAGTCGGCCGGCGGCACGGCGAGCAGCACGCCGGTCATGCCGCCGATGACGAAGGTCACCATGAAGCCCACCGTCCAGAGCATCGGCAGCTCGAAGCGGATGCGGCCGCGGTACATGGTGAACAGCCAGTTGAAGATCTTCGCCCCCGTCGGGATCGAGATGATCATCGTCGTGATGCCGAAGAACGAGTTCACGTTGGCGCCCGAGCCCATCGTGAAGAAGTGGTGCAGCCAGACGAGGTAGCTGAGGATCGTGATGACCACGGTGGCGTAGACCATCGAGGCGTAGCCGAACAGGCGCTTGCCGCAATAGGTCGAGGTGACCTCGGAGAAGATGCCGAAGGCCGGCAGGATGAGGATGTAGACCTCCGGATGGCCCCAGATCCAGATGAGGTTGAAGTACATCATCGGGTTGCCGCCGAGGTCGTTCGTGAAGAAGTGCGTGCCGACGTAGCGGTCGAGCGTCAGCAGCGCGAGAACGGCGGTGAGGATCGGGAAGGCGGCCACGATGAGCACGTTGGTGCACAGCGAGGTCCAGACGAAGACCGGCAGCTTCATCATCGTCATGCCGGGCGCGCGCATCTTCACGATGGTCGCGATGAGGTTGACCCCCGACAGCAGGGTGCCGATGCCGGCCACCTGCAGGCCCCAGATCCAGTAGTCGACCCCCACGCCCGGGCTCATGTCGGCCCCCGAGAGCGGCGGGTAGCCGAGCCAGGTGGCGCGCGAGAACTCGCCCACGAAGAGCGAGATCATGATGATGATCGCGCCCGCCGTGGTCATCCAGAAGGAGAAGTTGTTGAGGAACGGGAACGAGACGTCGCGCGCGCCGATCTGGAGCGGCACCACGTAGTTCATCAGGCCCGTGACGAAGGGCATCGCCACGAAGAAGATCATGATCACGCCGTGGGCCGTGAAGATCTGGTCGTAGTGGTGCGGCGGCAGGTAGCCCTCGTTGGAGCCGAAGGCGATGGCCTGCTGCGAGCGCATCAGCAGCGCGTCGGCGAAGCCCCGCAGCAGCATCACGAGCGCCAGGATGACGTACATGATGCCGATCTTCTTGTGGTCGACGCTCGTGACCCAGTCGCGCCAGAGCGAGCCCCAGAAGCGGTAGTAGGTGATCGCGCCGACGACGGCGAGGCCGCCGAGGGCGACGCCCGCGAAGGTCACGAGCAGGATCGGCTCGTGGTAGGGGATGTCGGCCAGGGTGAAGCGTCCGAAGACGAACTTCTGCAGGTCGAGGTTCGAGAACATGGGTTGGGCTCTCCGGCGATGCGTCGGCTGACCGCCGTCCTCAGTTGTTGTTGCGCTGCGCGGGCGCGACGGAATCGTTCGGCCCGGGCGTGGAATGCCCGCGATGGTCGTGGCCCTGGTGGTCGCCGGCCGGGGGCGTGTCGCCGGGCTGCGGCTCCGAGCGCGGGGCGCGGCCGGTGGCGGGCACGGTGGCGCCGGGGGCCTCGTCGCCCTGCTGGACGTGGCGGTTGTCGTAGCGCAGCCGCTCGCGGTTCTCGTGGCTGTGCACGCCCGCGCCGCCGGCCGCGTCGATCTTCATCATCTCGTTCATGCACATCTTGCCGGGAAAGGCGCACATGTTGCTGATCGACCCGAACAGCCCGTGGGCGAAGCTGGCGTAGTAGCGCACCGGCTCGCGCTCGCTCGGGCGCTCCAGTTCGAGATAGGCCTCGCGGCTGAGGTCCTTGCCCTCGGCCTTCACCTTCGCGACCCAGGCGTCGAAGCCGCCCGCGTCGAGGCCGTGGAACTTGAAGTTCATCCGCGAGAAGCCGCTGCCGCTGTAGTGCGAGGACAGGCCCTCGTAGACGCCCGCCTTGTTGATCACCGCGTGGAGCTTCGTCTCCATGCCGGGCATCGCGTAGATCATGCCCGCGAGCGCCGGGACGTAGAAGGCGTTCATCACCGAGGAGGCGGTGATCTTGAAGGTGATCGGCCGGTTCACCGGCGCGGCGAGCTCGTTGACGGTGGCGACGCCGTATTCGGGGTAGAAGAACAGCCACTTCCAGTCGAGGGCCACCACCTCGACCTCCAGGGGCTTGGTCTCCGCCGGGACGGGGCGGCCGGGCTCGATGCGCGCCAGGGGCCGGAACGGGTCGAGGGTGTGGGTGCTGATCCAGGTGAGCGCGCCGAGCGCGATGATGATCACCAGGGGGGCGGCCCAGATCACCACCTCGAGCTGCGTGGAATGGTGCCAGTCGGGGTCGTAGGTCGCCGACTTGTTCGAGGCGCGGTAGTGCCACGCGAAGAGCAGGGTCAGCACGATCACCGGCACGATGATGAGCAGCATCAGCCCCGTCGAGGCGAGGACGAGGTTGCGCTGCTGCATCGCCACGTCGCCGGAGGGCTGCATCACCACCATGTTGCAGCCCGCGAGCAGGCAGAAGAGCGGCAGGAGGAGCGCGCCGCGCAAGGTGCGGCTGCCGCGCAAGCTGCGGCTGCGGATCGCGCGTCCGGCGCGCGTGGCGAGGGCGGAGGTGGCCGCGGCGATCGACATCGTGTCCCCTTGCCGCGTCGCGCGGCGAACGTCCCGGGAGGCTTGGGGCGCCCCCCGCGGGATGCCCCGGCCGCGACGGTGCGGCGGGCGTTCCCGCGGGGGACGCTCGGACGGCGGCACGGGGTCCCCGTGCCGCGCGGCGGAGCTGTCTGGAAGCTCCCTACATCTGACGGATCTCGGCGCGGTTGAGGGCGAGCGCCAGGAGCGTGGCGACCGCGCCCGAGAGGAGGTAGAGGCCGACGCAGGCGAGCCCGAACTTGGCCGAGAGGCCGAGCGCCACCAGCGGCGCGAAGCCCGCGCCGAGGAGCCAGGCGAGGTCCGACATCAGGGCGGCGCCGGTGTAGCGGAAGCGCGGTCCGAGCCGGGCCGTGACCGCGCCGCTGGACTGGCCGTAGGCGAGGCCGAGCAGGGTGAAGCCCGCCAGCACGTAGACGGTCTGGCCGATCACGTTCTCCTCGATCACCAGGGGCGCGACCGTGCTCGCCACCGCGAAGGCGGCGATCAGGCCCGCCGAGATCAGCAGGTGCATGCGCCGGCCGATCTGGTCGGCCATCAGGCCCGAGAACACGATCGCCCCCGCGAACAGGATGGCGCCGCCGAACTGCACGAGGAGCAGGGCGCCCGCCGAGCGCTCGGTGAACAGGGTGATCCACGAGATCGGGAAGATCGTGACGAGGTGGAACAGGGCGAAGCCCGCCAGCGGCACCAGGGCGCCGATGAGCACGTCGTCCCCGTGCGCCTTGAGCAGGGCGGAGAAGGGCGCCGGCTCCAGGCGGCCCCGCTCGATCAGGTGCTGGAACTCCTGGGTGGCCACGAGGCGCAGCCGCGCGAACAGGGCGACCACGTTGATGGTGAAGGCGCAGAAGAACGGGTAGCGCCAGCCCCAGTCGATGAAGTCGGCCTCGTCGAGGTTCATCACGAAGAAGGCGAAGAGCAGGCTCGCCAGCATGAAGCCGACGGGGGCGCCGAGCTGGGGCATCATCGCGTACCAGCCGCGGCGCTCCACCGGGGCGTTCAGGGCGAGCAGCGAGGCGAGCCCGTCCCAGGCGCCGCCCAGCGCCAGCCCCTGCCCGATGCGCAGGGCGGCGAGCAGGTAGATCGCCGACACGCCGATCGTGTTGTAGCCCGGCAGGAAGCTGATCAGCATGGTCGAGCCGCCGAGCAGGAACAGGGCGATCGTCAGCTTGACCCCGCGCCCGTGGCGCCGGTCGATCGCCATGAAGATCACCGAGCCGATCGGCCGGGCGATGAAGGCGAGGGCGAAGAGCACGAAGGCGTAGAGGGTGCCCTGCAGGGGCGGGGCGAAGGGGAAGAACACCTTCGGGAAGACCAGCACCGAGGCGATGCCGTAGACGAAGAAGTCGAAATACTCCGCCGCCCGGCCGATCACGACGCCGATGGCGATCTCGCCGGGCGCGACCTTGTGGTCGCCCATGGCGATGTGCGCGTCGCGCTCGAGCGGGGTGGAGTTCGCCATGGCAGAATCCGGTGTCATCTGGATGCCAGCATTCCTGGTCGCGAGGCGCGCGCGCCGATCCGTGCGGGCGCGCCGTACCTACCGCAAAGCACGGCCCGCGCAAGAACTCCGCCCCGCGCCGCGCGAGACCCAGGCATACCGAGGCCGGCGGACGATGTCCGCGCCTCGGTCGCCGCGCCCTGCGTGGCTGGGACGAAGGATGAACGGAGGATAGATCCGCGCTCCATCCACGCAAGTCTCGCGTTGTCGCGGCAGTCTCATACGGCGGCGTCTGTGTCACGGGAATGTCGGCGCGGGCCGGACACGGCCCCGCTGTCAAACGATGGCCATGCGGCTGCGCTAGGGCTGCCCCCGTCGGACCGGACGCCGCGCAGCCCCCTCTCCGGCTTGTCGGCGCCGCCGACGCGCCCCGGGCCGGCCCTCAGACGGTGAGCGAGCATGACCTGTGACGATCTCGATCAGGCGGCGGATCTGACGATATGGCCGCGCGCCACCCCGGCCCGGACGGCGCGCAGCCTGCCCTACCCGTCCGTGCGCGAGGCGCTCCGGGCCGCGGCCGCGGCCCTCGACGCGGGCGACGTCCAGACCTGGATCGTGACCGAGCGCGGCGACATCCTGTCGCCGCGCTGGATCGAGGCGAATCTCCCCGCCGTCCCCCTGCCCCTCCCCGGCCGGGCCTGAGCACCTCGCCCGGGCCTCCCGGTCGGGGAGGCTGCCCCACCCCGCGCCCGACCCGCGCAGCCGAACCCGCGGGCCGGCGGCATTGCAATCCCCGCGCGTATTGCCGTTCTCGATGAAACTTGGCGGGCGGGTCCGGGGTCGATCCCGGCGGGGAATGTCCCTCGCGATCCCAGAGAGGAACGACCCGCGATGAGCCTCGACGCACGCGCGATCTACGTCACCGCCCTCCGCAACACCCATGCCGTGGAGATGCAGGCCCTGCAGATCATGGAGCGCCAGATCGAACGGCTGCAGCACTATCCCGAGATGGAGGAGGCCCTGCGCCGCCACGTGGAGGAGACCCACGGCCAGCGACAGCGCCTGGAGGACGCGCTGTCGAGCCTCGCCGAGAGCCCCTCGACCCTGAAGGAGGGATTCCTCGGCTTCGTCGGCAACCTGATGGCGCTCGGCCACGTCCCGGCCCAGGACGAGATCCTGAAGAACGCCTACGCCAACCACGCCTTCGAGAATTTCGAGATCGCGGCCTACGAGTCGCTCCTCGTCATCGCGGACGCGGCCGGCCAGGGCGGCCACACGACCGGCTTCCGGCAATCCCTGCGCGAGGAGGAGGCGATGGCCGCCCGCGTGCGCGAACTCGTCGCCCCGACGACGCGGCGCTACCTCGACCTCACCCTGGCGGGCGACAAGGCCGACCGTTAGGGCCCGCTCCGCCGGGGCGGATGTCGATCCGGGGCGGCCGGGCCCGGCCTCCGGAGCCCGCCTCGGGCCGCCTCGTCGAGGCCTCGCCTCGTCCCAGGGCCGGAAACGCCCGTCGAGCCGGCCCTCAGGCGCTCGCCCGCACGAGGCGCGCCTCCGACAGGACGTGGGCGAAGCGGTCGAGGCTGAACGGCGGCTCGGTCTCGGCGAGGATGCGCTGGATCGCGACCCCGGCGAAGTAGCCGTCGAGGACGAGCTTGAAGAACACCGTCACCGGCTTCGTCACGAACTCCATGTCGAGGACGACCTGCATGGAGCGGCCCCAGGCGAGGCTGACGTCGGCGGCGTCCGCGTAGGCGAGGGTCGCGTCCTTGAAGAAGGGTTCGGCGGAGGAGGCGACGAGGTCGGCGATGTTGCCGTGGTGCTCGCCCCGCACCCAGCCGATCAGCACGCCCCCGTCGAGGAGGCAGAGCTCGGCGATGAAGTCGCGCAGCTCGGTGGCGAAGACCTGCTCGGCCGCGGCCAGGAGGTCGGGGTTCGCGGCCCGCGCGGGCGTGAAGTCGTGAGCCTGGGCACTCATCGGGGCCTCGCGAACAGAAAGAACAGGATCTGCGCGACCGCGCGGTAGAACTCGGCCGGGATCGTCTGATCGACCTGCACAGCATCGTACAGGGACCTTGCGAGAGGCTTGTCCTCGATCACGGCGATGCCGTTCTCCTCGGCGATGGCGCGGATGCGCAGCGCGATGAGGTCCTGCCCCTTGGCGACGACGAGGGGGGCGGGGTTCTCGCTGGGCTCGTAGCGGAGCGCCACCGCGAAATGGGTTGGGTTGGCGATCACCACGGTGGCGCGGGGCACGGCGGCGAGCATGCGGTTGCGCGAGCGGTCCTGGGCCAGGGAGCGCAGGCGCGCCTTCACGGTCGGGTCGCCCTCGGTCTGCTTGTGCTCGTCCTTGACGTCCTGGACCGACATCCGCAGCGAGCGCTGCCAGCGCAGGCGCGCCCAGACGAGGTCGCCCGCCACGATGACGATGGTGGCGATCGACACCGCCGAGACGAGGCGGATCGACAGGGTGAGGATCAGTTCGGGCAGCTGGCTCGGATCGACGAACATGGCATTCACGGCTTTCTCGCGCTCCGAGCGCAGGAGCAGGAGGACGACCACACTGACCGAGAAGACTTTAAGGAGCGATTTCAGGAACTCGACCTGACCCGAGCGCCCGAACAGCCGTCCCCAGCCCGCCGCGGGCGAGACGTTGCGCCATTTCGGCCGGATCCGCTCGGAGACGAGCCGGGGCACGTTCTGCAGGATGGAGGCGCTGAGCCCGCAGGCGGCGAGCAGCAGGAGGACCGGGAGCAGGAAGCGCCCGGCCACGAGCGCCGTCGCCTGGAGGAGCTGGGCCGCGTCGGCCGCGCCGTTGAGGGAAAAGCCCCGCGGCTGGTCGAAGAAGGGCACGAGGTCCCGGGCGAGCTGCCCGGTCCGCTCCCGCACGAACAGGCTGAGGGCGACGAGCAGGCCGAGGATCGAGGCGAGCACCGGGGCCTCGCGGGAGAAGGGCACGTCGCCCTTCTCCACCGCTTCGCGGATCTTGCGCTCGGTGGCGGCCTCGGTCTTGCTCTCCGGATCGTTGTCGTCAGACATGCGCGCCGCCGCGGCGTGCGATCCGGGCGGAGGGCGCTCTAGCGGATGAGGGCCTCATCCTCGCCTCCCGGATTGATCTCGATCTCGCCGCGGCCCGCCATGTCCATGGCGAGGTCGGTGATGGAGCGGCGCGCCTCCAGCACGTCGCGCTGCGCCGCCGGCTCGCCGCCGTTCAGCTCGTGCTCGACCATGCGCTTCACGCGCGCCGACAGCGCCGAGAGGATGACGCCGCGGAACTCCGCGTCGGTGCCCTTGAGGGCGAGCACGAGGCGGTCGTTGGGCACCGCGTCGAACAGGGTGGTGCGCGCGCGCGGCGCCAGCTTGACGATGTCGTCGAAGGTGAAGAGCAGGCCCTTGAGGATCTCCACCGATTTCGGGCGCGACTCGCCGAGGCTCGACAGGGCCTCGTCCATCAGGACGCGGTCCATCTTGTTGATGATGTCGGCCATCTTGGCGTGGGTGTCGGCGCCGGCGTTGCGGGCGCCGTTGATCATGAAGTCCTCGTGGAGGGTCTTCTCCAGCATGGCGAGGATCTCGTCGTCCACGGACTTGAAGCTCAGCATCCGCCGCATCAGGGTGTTGCGCAAGGGGACGGGCAGGTGGCCCATCACCTTGGCGGCGATCGCCGGCTTGATCCGCGACAGGATCAGCGCCGCGGTCTGCGGGTGCTCCTTGACGAGGTAGCTCGCCAGCACGCTCTCCGAGACGGCGGCCATGCGCTCCCAGACCGAGCGGGAGGCGTTGCCGCGCACCTCGGCCAGGATGTCGGCGATCTGGTCGGCCGGCAGCAGGCCGGCGAGCAGCTTCTCGACCTCCTGGATGGTGCCGACGAGGCTCGACCCGCCGGAGAACTCGGTGGCGAAGGACTCGACCACGGTGTCGAGCTGGTCCGAGCTCACGGCGCCGAGATGCACCGCCGAGCGCGTGATGCGCTTCAGCTCGTCCGGCTCGAAGTATTTCAGCATCCGCCCCGCCGCCGGCTTGCCCATGGCGAGCAGCAGCGTGGCGACCTGATCGACGGGCCCGAGCATGCGCCCGCGCCCCCCGGTCGCCGGGGAAGGCACCGGCGGGGAGCCCGGGAGGACGCTTGCGGGGGGAACGCTTGCGGACGCCGCCATCGGGATGGACGCCTCAGCCGGCCTGTTCGGCATCGGCCGGGCCGACCACCTCGGTCAGCGAGACGCCGAAGCGGGAATTGTCCTCCTCGACGATCACGATCTCGCCGCGGGCGATGACGCGGCCGTTGACCATCACGTCGACGGGCTCGCCGACCCGGTGGTCGAGGGGCACCACGGCGCCGCGGCCGAGCTTCATCAGGTTGGCCACCGGCATGGTGGCCGAGCCCAGCACCACCTGCACCAGGACGGGGATGCGCAGGATCGAATCGAGGTTGCGCCCGTCGCCGACGCGGGGCTCGGCGGCGAGAACGGATTCGGCGGCGGGGAAGGGGCTGTCGCTCATCGAGGGCTCGTACGCGTTCGGCCGTGCTGTGGAGACGAGGTTTAGGGATCGTAGCTGATGCGAGGCTGTCGCCGGCGGAGTGTCCGGCCCCGTTGCAAACCGGCATCGGGGTCGTATCTTGATCTTGTAAGATCCTGAGCGTTCAAGATCGGAAGCTTTGACGGGCATGTCTGCCGAACGCGCCTTCTCCCGTATCGGACCGTCGGAGGCCCGTCTCCCGATCGGCGAGCTCGACGTGGTGCGGATCCTCGTCCCCGTTCAGACGGACGAGGGCGAGACCATCGCCGCCGGCACCGAGGGCACGGTGGTCGCGGCCTGGGCTGGCGGCGCCGCTTTCGATATCGAGTTCGCCGAGCCCGTCCTGGGTCTCGCGACCGTGCGCATCGAGCACCTGGCGCGCACGAACGGTTAGATCATGATCGGTTTCGTGCCCCAGCCGTCGGGGCATGTCGTCGCGCGTGCGAAGCTGACCGGCTACCTGCTCGACCCGAACCATCCGAAAGGCCGGGACAAATGCCGGTTCCTGGCCGGCTTCGGCTTTCGCCCGCAGGATCCCGGCCCGCTCGAGGCGGCGTTGCGCGCTCAGCCCTGCCCCGTCCTCGCCCGCGCCTCGACGAGCCCCCGGCGCGCGGCCTCCAGGTCCGCGAGCGTCGCCCGCGCCTCGTCGATCTCCCGGCTCAGCGCGTCGAGCACCGCACGGCCCTCGCCCGCGAAGCTCTTCACCGCCTCGCCCGCGCTCGCGAGCGCGTGACCGGAGGCGGCCATGGCGCGGCCGTACTCGGCCTGGGTGCGGTCGAGGCGCTTCAGCTTGATGTACATCGGCACCACGCAGGCGCTGGTGCCGACGAGGGCGGCGAGCAGCACGCCGTCGACGAGGGTCGTCATGCGGTCGCGTCCTTGTCCTGGTTGATGACCTCGTCGATCCGCAGCACGTAGGCCCCCTGCGCCTGTCCGGCATGGGCCCAGAACAGCGGGCGGTCGTTGCCTTCGAGCTTGATCCGGGTGGTCGGCGTCGCGTCGAGCCCGATCACCTGGCCGACCTTCAGGCCGGCGATCTCGCCGAGGGTGAGGTGGCGCTCCTCCAGCACGGCGCGCAGCGTCACCTCGGTCTTCTGGACCTCGGCGGCGATCTGCTGGCTCCAGCGCGGGTCGCGGGCGGTGGATTCCCCGGTGAGCACCTTGGCGAGGCTCGGCCGCAGGGGGTTGAGCAGCGCCTGCGGGATCACGAGGAACATCTCGCCGCCGCGGTTGAGCGCCTGGAACAGGAACTTGGCCTGCACCGCGTGGTTCGAGCGCCGGCCGATCACCGCGAATTCCATGCGGGTCTCGGTGCGCTCCAGGCGGAAGGCGGTCTGCGAGACGAGGCCGAAGGCGGCCTCGAGCGCGCGCCCCACCTGCTCCAGCACCATCTGCGCGACGCGCAGCTCCACCGCCGAGAAGGCGCGCTCGTCCTCCACCGGGGGCTCCGAGCCGTCCGAGCCGAACAGCACCTCGACCATCGTGTAGATGAAGTCCCGGTCGAGCCCCACGAGGACGTGCCCGTCCCAGCCCGGCGCGTGGAAGATGCCGGCCACCGCGTTGGCGTCGTAGGCGTCGAGGAACTCGCCGAAGCGCCCGGTCTCGACCCCGTTGAGCGAGTAGATGATGGTCGAGGCGACGCGGTGCTTGAGGGCGTCGCCGCAGCCGGTGGCCAGCCGGTCGAGGATGAGCTGGAGCATCGGCAGCCTGTCGAGGGACAGGCCGGCGGCCTCCTGGATGCGGGCGCGGATGTCGTCCGGCGCCCGCCGGATCGCGGCGTTCTCCATCTCAGGCGGCCTCGGCGCGGGCGCCCGGCACGGTGGCGGCCTCGACCTCGTCGATGGTCGGGCGGTCGGCGGAGGCGATGCCCTTGCGGCCGTGCTCGATCGCGATCTGGGGCAGGGCCCCGTTCATGTAGGCGATGAGGCTCTGCTTGGTGATCGTGAACACGGCGCACTGCTTCTCGCGCACGCCCTTGATCTTGACGGCGAGCGGCGCCAGCACCCCGTAGGAGGCGAACACGCCGATGAAGGTGCCCACCAGCGCCGCGCCGATGAGGCCGCCGAGGATCTGCGGCGACTGGTCCAGCGCCCCCATCGCCTTCACGATGCCGAGCACCGCGGCCACGATGCCGAGCGCCGGCAGCGCCTCGGCCACCGTGTTGATGGCGTTGTAGGGCTTGAGCACGCTCTTCTTGTGGGTGCTGATCTCCTCCTCCATCAGCGCCTCGATCTCGTGCGAGCGGGCGCCGCCGATGAGGATCAGCCGGCAGTAGTCGCAGATGAACAGCACCAGTTCCTGGTTCTTGGTCACCTCCGGGTAGCCCTTGAAGATCTCGGAATTGGCCGGATCGTCGAAATGGGTCTCGACCTCGTTGCGGGGCTTGGTCTTCAACTCGCGCAGGAGGGCGTGCAGGAGCCCGAGCAGCGCGAGGAAGTCCTTGCGCTTGGGCACCTTGTCGGTGATCGCCTCCATGGTGGCCTTGCCGGAATCCACCACCGTCTTCATCGGGTTGGCCATCACCATGCCGCCGACGGCCATGCCGCCGATGATGACGAACTCCCAGGGCTGCCAGATCACGATCAGGTGGCCGCCCATGGCGACGAAGCCGCCGAGCATGCAGCCGATCGCGATGAGCAGGCCGATTCCGATGCCCATGGCTCAAGCTCCCCCGGCGCGCACCGGGCGCCGTTCTCGGGAGCCGGATTAGGGCGCAAGGCTTGCGCGGGGCTTTTTCGGCGGGGCCGCGGGCGGTCCCGGCCGGAACGGTCCGGATGCCGGGCCGGATTGATCCACGGCCCCGCCGCGAGTCATACTGGCGCCACATGCCTGTCGTTGTGCTGTCGTGCGCGGCGCACAACGCGTTTTCCGACCGCGCATCGTCGTTTCCCGGAGGGCCGGCAGCCACCGTCCGGGGCGATGCTCTGGGCGGCGGGATCGGCACGGGGGCCGTGCCGTGTCGGGGGCTTTGGCGGATGTACTGCTTGGTGGATGCCAGGGAATCGGTGAATGCCGGCTACGCGGCGAGCTTCGACCGCGAGGGCGTGTCCGCCTTCGGCCTCTCGCCGGACGAGTTCACGCACTGGCTCCAGAGCGCCTCGCCCACCGATCTCGACGCCGTGCAGGGGTTCCTGCTGGGCGATTTCGACGCGCGCGCGAAATGCGCCGGCATCATCCGCAAGCACTCGCGCGCGCCGATCATCGCGCTCGCCGACGCGCGCTCCCTGGAACAGACCTTGGTCCTGTTCGATGCAGGCATCGACGACGTGCTGCCCAAGCCCGTCCATGTCCGCGAGATCCTGGCCCGCTCCGAGGCGATCTGGCGCCGGGTGAACGGCGGCACCCTGCCCGCCCCCGCCGGCGAGGCGGCGCCCCGGCCCGAGCGCCTCAAATGCTTCTTCGACGGGCGCGACCCCGAGATCGACGGCGTGACCTTCCCCCTGCCCCGGCGCGAGCGGCACATCCTCGAATACCTCGTGCGCAACCGCGGCCGCCGCCTGACCAAGGCGCAGGTCTTCAACGTGATCTACGGCGTCTACAGCAACGGCGTCGAGGAGAGCGTGGTCGAGGGCCACGTGAGCAAGCTGCGCAAGAAGCTCGTCCAGGGGCTCGGCTACGACCCGATCGAGGCCAAGCGGTATATGGGCTACGTGTATGTGGGATAGGGCTTGAGATCGATCGGCGCCCCGCCTTGGGGTCTGCTTGCGACCCGCCTCTGACGTTCGGAAGGTCTGCTACCGGCGATCTATTCGACCTTGAACAACCCAGGCCGGCCGATGACATCCCGTCCGCTCGGGAGCAGAGGTAGGGGGAGCGGCTCGGTTGTACGGCTCGGCGTGTAGCAATCGTCCTACGCTACGCGCTCGCCGCATCCAGCGCTCCGCGCGCATTGCGCCGGATGACCTGCGGCGGCTGCCCGAATGCCCTTAGGAAAGCACGACGCATCCGATTGCGGTCCGCGAAGCCGGTCTGGTCGGCGATGGCGTCGATGGGATGCCGGCTACGCTCCATCAACACGCGCGCGGCCTCGACGCGCAGGTTCTCGACCGCCTTGGCCGGCGACTGACCGGTCTCGGCATGGAAGACGCGGCTGAACTGGCGCGGACTGAGATGGGCGGCTTCCGCCAGCTCCTCGACCGACAGCGGGCGGTGGAGGTTCTGTTTGGCGTAGGTCAGGGCCGCCTGGATGCGGTCCGATTTCGCGTCGAGGTCGAGCAGGGTCGAGAACTGCGACTGGCCACCGGCCCGGCGGTGATACAGCACGAGCTTCCTGGCGATCTCCTTCGCCACCTCGTGACCGAGATCCGCCTCGACGAGGGCGAGTGCCAGGTCGATGCCGGCGCTCATGCCCGCCGACGTCCAGATCGGGCCGTCGTTGATGAAGATGCGGTCCGCGTCGGCCGAGCATTGCGGGAATCGGGTCTGCAGCTCCCGCGCGTGCATCCAGTGCGTCGTGACCCGCCGTCCGTCGAGCAGGCCGGCCTCGCCGAGGACGAAGGCCCCCGTGCAGATGGCGGCGACGCGCCGGGCCCGAGCGGCCGCGCGCTGAACGAGCGCGACGAGGCCGGGCGTCGACGGTCGCACGAAGGTGCCGCCGCCGATGACGAGCGTGTCGAAGGGCGTCTCGCCGAATGCCTCCGTGTCCACGTTCATGCCGGCCGATGTGCTGACCGGACCTCCATGCTCGGAGATGAAGTGGATGTCGTAGGTTGCCTCGTTCGCCGCGAGGTTGGCGATCTCGAAGGCAGGCACGGCCGCCAGCGCCATCATCGAGTAGTCCGGATAGACGACGAAGCCGACGCGCTGCATGCCCGCATCCTATGACCTAAATCGACGCAACTATGACATTTGCGTCGTGCCAGGGCAACGGTAGCTTCCTCCCATCGAACGCCGCCAGCCTGCGGCGCGAAGGAAGAGGAGAACGACCATGTCCACCCAATCCAGCAGGGGCCTCGCCGTCGTGACCGGTGCATCCGCCGGCATCGGCGCGGCCTACGCCGACCGTCTGGCCAAGCGGGGGTACGACCTCCTGCTGGTCGCCCGCAACGACGAGCGCCTGCAGGCGCTGGCCGAGCGCTTGACCCGCGAGACGGGGCGCAAGGTCGAGCCGTTCCAGGCCGACCTCGGCCGCAGGGACGATCTCGCCCGCCTGGAGGCTCGTCTGCGCGAGGACGCGACCATCACCATGCTCGTCAACAACGCCGGCATCGGCTCCGTCGCATCGATCCTGCAAGCGGACGTCGAGGCGATGGACGCGATGATCCAGCTCAACATCACCGCGCTGACCCGGCTGACCCACGCGGTCGCGCCGGCCTTCGTGGCGCGCGGATCGGGGACCATCGTCAACATCTCGTCCGTCGTCGGCATCGCGGTCGAGATGCTCAACGGCGTCTACAGCGCCTCGAAGTCCTACGTCCTCAGCTTCGGCCACTCCCTGCAGAAGGACCTCGCGGACAAGGGCGTGCGCGTCCAGACCGTGCTGCCCGGCGCGACGGCAACCGAGTTCTGGGATGTCGCCGGTTACGCGGCGCAGAAGACGTCCGCGATCACCATGTCGGCGGCCGATCTGGTCGACGCTGCGCTGGCCGGTCTCGACCAGGGTGAGCGTGTCACCATCCCGGGCCTGCAGGACGTAGACGACTGGACGCGCTGGGAGGAGGATCGCCGGGCGATCTCCGCCAAGTTCGGCAACGCGAAGCCCTCGGCGCGCTACGGGCTCGCGACGGCGAACGCTGCCTGAACCCGGGGGATCATCCATGCCGTACCTGCAACTCGACGTGACCGGCACGCATTCCGTGGCCTCCAAGAAGCGCCTCGCGGCGCAGATGAGCCGGACCTATGCGGAGATGATGTCGGTCGACATCAGGCGGATCAGCGTCGCCATCCGCGAACTCGGCGAGGGCGGCGTGTGGCGGATACCGGAGGCCGACGGCGAGCCGGTGCCGGTGTCCGTGATGATGCTGGACATCCGGAAAGGGCGTTCGGCCGCGTTGCGGATAGAGGTCGCCAAGGCGCTGTGCGCCCATTGCGTCGAGATCCTCAGGCTGACCGAGGATCGCCTCAACGTGGAGTTCACGCAGCATTCGGGTGACGAGATGTATCATCCTACCCTCGGTGGCTATAGCCCCGAGTGGGCGCCGGATGAGCGGTGACCCGCATGGCGAATGATCCTAGCCACATCCAGATGATCGCGTTGGGCCGGGAGCCGAAGGTCAGCTCTCCGGCGTGAGGCCGACATCCGATATCTACAGATCGCTGGCGTTCCCCTGAGTCCCTGTTTGACGGCAACTGGCGCAGAGGCGTGGCCGATGCGACGCTTGATAAGGATCAGTGCCGCAACGTTTGAGGACTTCTACCGAAAGGGCGCTGACATGCCGTTCTGACTCGTCCGCTCCCCACCCGATACGGCCCGCTCACGCGGTCCGCCCCATCGAGCCCGCCCCTACTGGCAGAACGCCTTCGCCCCCGGCGTCCAGTTGCCGAAGCCGGTGGCGACCATGTTGGTGATCACGCGGCAGACGTAGAGCTTCTGGGCCGGGTTGTTGTTGGGCCCCGCATGGTAGCGCGCCACGGCCAGCGTCCAGCTGCCCTCGCGCTGCTTCAGCTCCTTCAGGAAGCGGGTGGCGTACTCGACGTTCTGGCGCGGGTCGATCATCGCCTCGAGGGAGGGGAACTTCGCCCGGTGGTAGTGGTGGTTGATCTGCATGCAGCCGAGATCGACCAGGCGGATGCCCCCCGCCTGCGCCTCGCCGAGCTTGCGCACCACGTCCGCCGCGCTCGCGCCGAAATAGGCCTTGCCCTGGATGTTCATGGCGTAGGGCTGGAGCGAGCCGCGCCGGCCGCTCTCGGTCAGGCCGACCGCGTAGAGCACGCCGAGCGGCACGCCGTGGCGGGCGGCGGCCTCGGCCATCTGCCGCTCGCAGACGTTGCCGGTGGCCGCCGCCGCGGCGGCGGGCCGGGACGCGGCCATCTCCGCCTCGGGGGCCGCGCTCCGGTGGGCCTGCGCCCCGCTAGAGATACAGGCCGCCGCGATCGCGATCGGCAGAAGGCGTCTCATGTCCCGGTTCCCTGGTCGGTGCGCTCGTGCGCGGGGCGGCCCCGCGGCGGTCGGACTGGCCGGGGCTCGCCCCCGCGCCGTCCTGGCCGCCCGCCATCGGCTGGAAGGCGGCCTGTTCCCCTCCGGACCGGCCCTGGGGCGCGTCGGCCCCGCCGGACTGGATCGCGACGATGTCGGGCTGGTAGCCCGCCTCCCGCAGGAGGCCGGCCAGGGCCTCGCCGTCCGCCCGCAGCAGCGCCGCGGTCTCCTCGCGGCTCGTGCGCAGGCTCATCTCCAGGCGCGCGCCCTGGAGGCGCATGCGGACCACCACGGCGCCGAGATCGGCCGGATGGAGCTGGAGCGTGAGGAGGCGCAAGGGGCCCTCGGCCTGGGGCAGGGCCGCCGGGGGCTGAGCGGGGGTCTGAGCGGGGGCGGGCGCGGCGGCCGCCACGGCGGTGGCGATCTGCCGGAGCGTGGCCCCCGGCAGGCCCTGGGCGGGACCCGGCACGGGGCCGGCGCCCGACGCGGCCTCGGGCCCGCCGGACGGCTGGATCTCCGCCGGGGCGGCCGGCCCCCGCGGCTCCGCCCGGGCCGCCTCCCCGATCCCGCCCGCGGCCTCCCGCGGGCCGGTTCCGGCGGGCCGCGCCTCGGCGCGGTGCGCATCCGCGTCCTGACCGGGCTGCGGCGCCTGCGCGGCGGCCTCGACCGGGCGGGCGACGGCCGGCACGGGCCGGGCTTCCGCGGCGGTCTCAGCCGGGGCGGTCTCGGCCGGCGGGGCGGTCGTCACGGGCTCCGCC
>CANEZL010000062.1 GCA_947444195.1 Methylobacteriaceae bacterium
CTCTTGCCTTGCGCCGTCTGCACCTCGATCTGGCGCAGCTTCAGCACGACCTGCTCCGCGCTCGTCTTCCGACCTCGCAGCATGTCCGACTCCTTCGGTCCTGGCTGATCCTCTCAATCAGCCCAGTCCAAAGCCAGCCGGTCAGGTCAATCTGCAAAGCATGTTCCGTTGAGCCCAGCCGCTTCAGGGCAAATCCACCCCACCAAATGCCGGGACCAAACAATGACACTGCACCATCACGAAGGTAGGTCGGCTCAATGCGCCGTCAGACCGCAGTTGATCGGGAGGAAATGCAGCAGAAGGAGGCTATACTTAATTCGCGGCATTCATCGTATAAGTGTTGTTTCCGAAATCCGAATGCGAGCATCATCTATGATCTCGGAGAGCGTTTCCGGCCACGAAAATTGAGGTTTCCAGCCCGTTAGGCTATTGATTCTATCTGCATTCCCCAGCGCCACAGGAATTTCCAAAGGACGCACCCGGCTTGGATCGACGATAATCTCAAATGGAACTTTGGCCAATAACCGTAAGTCTTCGATGACGTCCGCAATTGTCCGCCGCATACCGCCTGCCACGTTCAGAATAATATCTGGCTCAAGATTGTCACTTATCTCTACGACACGCACATAAGCTCGCGCTACGTCACGCACATCCAGAAACTCTCGATATGAAGATAGATTGCCGACGAACAGCTTCGGCGGCATTGCATCTGTCTCGATCCGAGCAATCTGGTGGGCAAATGCAGAAACAACGAAACGCTCGTCTTGTCCTTTCCCAATGTGATTGAATGGTCTCAGTGTGATTAGTTTAATATCTGTTCTACCGAAAATATCTTCCAATAGTTTCTCGCCTACATATTTCGTGCGAGCATAAACATTCATCGGTTCGGGTATGGTGGTTTCCGTCAGCGGCTCGCCGGACAGGAATGCACGTCCGTAGACCTCGCTGGAGCTGATATATATGAATGTTGCCGATTTCAGTTCCCTCAGAACAACTTCAGCCAAGTTGATAAGGCCGGAAACGTTGATGCGCCAAGTTTCCGCAGCTCGATTGGTTGCCTGTCCCACTGACGCTTGCGCAGCGAGATGCAAGACGTGTGTCGGCTGAAAATTTTTTATGCAAGCTGCAAGGCTTTCCCGGTCGTTGAGATCAACCGAGAGGAACCGGGTGCCGTTTGGGAGAGGGGCGGCCATCCGCCGCCCCACGCCGAGCATTGCCTCGGTGTCGAGGGTTGCAAGTGCTTCGATCACATGCCGCCCAACGAACCCCGCCGCACCAGTAACAAGGATGCGGCGATCGATAGACACCATCAGGACGTCGCCCTCGAATTCCCGAGTCGCGCGAGGTCCGCTTCGACCATTTCCTGAATCATCGTTTCGAGCGAAGTCTCGGCCTGCCAACCGAAAGCCGCTTTTGCCTTGGCAGGATCACCGAGCAGGACGTCCACCTCGGCGGGTCGGAACAACTTGGGATCGATCACAAGGTGATCGTCGATATTCAGGCCAACATGTGCGAAGGCAATCTCGCACATCGCCCGGACGGTCGTGGTGTGTCCCGTGGCGATGACATAATCGTCAGGAGTTTCCTGCTGCAGCATCATCCACATTGCTGCCACGTAATCGCGCGCGTGGCCCCAGTCGCGCTTGGCGTCGATGTTGCCCAACCGCAGTTCTTTGGCAAGCCCAAGCTTTATCCTCGCGACACCATCCGTCACTTTGCGGGTGACGAACTCAACGCCGCGCAACGGACTCTCATGATTGAATAGGATCCCATTGGATGCGTGCAGATCGAAGCTTTCTCGATAGTTGATCGTCATCCAGTGGGCATAAAGCTTGGCCACACCGTACGGCGAGCGCGGATAGAACGGGGTGCTCTCGCTCTGTACCGTCTCCTGAATGAGACCGAACATCTCCGATGAGGAAGCCTGGTAGTACCTCGCCTCAGGCCGCAAAGTCCTGACGCACTCGAGTAGGTTCACGGCACCGATGCCGGTGATTTGCCCCGTCAGCACCGGCTGCTGCCAAGACGACGTCACAAATGACTGGGCGGCAAGATTGTAGACCTCGTCGGGTTGCACTTCTTGGACGATCCTGGCGAGGCTCGACAGATCCAGAAGGTTGCCGTCGTGAAGGACCACATCGCCTTCGATTTTCAACCACTTGAGTCGATGGTCGTACACGCCCGCATGGCTGGAGCGACGCACGACACCGTGCACAGCATACCCCTTCTGGAGCAGCAGCTGTGCTAGATAGGAGCCATCCTGCCCCGTTATGCCAGTGATCAGCGCGCGTTTGGCTGTCATTTAATCGCTCGAGGTCGGAGAGTGGAGGATAAGGATACGGCCGCCGCTATTTGCATGAACGCGGATATGCAAGCAAGTGACCCAGCCGGTATTTTGAGCCGCGTTGGCCGAGGCCGCTACATGGCTTCGGGCGAAGGCAATCGAACGGGCCAATTCTGAAACGTGATCTGTGTCGATAATTTGGTCCCGCAGAGACGAATGTGGCCGGACGTAAGCGCAGTGGGATTGCCTCGGTTTGGCGGACACCGAGAGCGCTCTCGCGTGAGGTGTTTGCCCGATGCCCAAGACCGGTCCTGCACACTCGGCTGAGTTCCACCGGCAGATGGTCGATCTGGTGCCGCGCCAGCCGCGATCCGACCGACCTCGCCCGCGCGTTCGAGCCATTGCGCCAGACCATCCAGAACTGGGTCGCGGAGGCCGACCGCGGTGAGGGCCGATGAGGCCAAGTCGCCTACGGCCGATCCCGGCCTGACGGCAGCCGAGCGCGACGAACTGATCCGGCTCCGCCGTGAGAACCGACAGCTGAAGCTGGGGTGCGATATCCTCTCGCGCACGACGGCCTGGTTCGCGCGGGAGACCGGGGTCCTGCCGCCGGGGTCTTCCGATTCATGAGCGCCAACCAGGCTGGCTTCCCGATCACGGTGATGGCCGGCGTGCTCGGCGTGTCGAAGGCGGAGTACTACGCCCGGGCCGGCCGAGAGCCCTGGGCGCGGGCGGTAGCGGACGCCGCGCTGCTGAAGCGGATTCGCACCGTCCACCTCGGCTCGCACGCGACCGACGGCGCGCCGCGTGTCCACGCCGACCCGCGCGAACAGGGTGTGCGGCACTCCCGCAAGCGCATCGCCCGGATGATGCGAGAGGCCGGCCTCGTCGGGGCCAGCCATCGGCGCGGCGCCCTTGTCACGACCCGGCGCGATCCAGCGGCGCGGCCCTCTGCTCGACGGATCTGCCCGTTCAAAGAAGTAGGCGACCTCGTCCAGACCCGCCTGCAGCACGATGTCTTTCAGGCGCGCCTCATGGCGCATCCGATGCTGGTCCGTCCACATCTGCTCTCCATCCCGCCTCGCCGGGCGGAATTCGTGTTGGCACACCAGACAGATGGGGACGGTCGGCAGAGGGCCTCAAACAGGCTCTAATACCGTTTCCGGTTGATTAGAGCCGTGCCCGGCGGTGTTGCGACAGGAGGGTGGCTGGAGCGTTGACGGGTGGAGGAGTCCGCGATGCCTTCGCCGTTGTCTGTCGATCTGCGCGAACGCGTCGTGTCGGCTGTGGCAGAGGGCGCTTCCTTCCATCGGGCGGCGGCGCGGTTCGGGGTGAGCGTGTCGAGCGTCAGTCGCTGGTCGCAACGGTTTGCGCAGCAGGGGCACGTCGCCCCCAAGCCGACCCACGGCGACGACCGCCTGCCGGCGATCGAGGCGCATGCGGATCTGATCCTCTCCCTCGACGAGGCCCGGCCCGAACGCTTGCCTCGGCGAGTTGCGCGAAGCCCTGGCCGAGCAGGGCGTGCAGACCAGCACGAGCGGGCTGTCACGCTTCTTCGCTCGCCACGGCATCACCCGTAAAAGGGGGCGCTGTACGCAACTGAGCAGGAGCAGGCCGACGTGAAGGCGGCGCGTGAGGCGTGGTTCGCGGCTCAGCCCGACCTCGACCCCGACACGCTCGTCTTCCTCGACGAGACGGCGGCGGCTACCAACATGGCCCGCCGCTACGGCCGCGCCCCGCGCGGCGAGCGCCGCCGGCTCCTCGTACCGCAGGGCCATTACAAAACGACCACTGTCACCGCCGCTCTGTGCGCCCTCGACCTCGCGGATGGCGCCACCAACGGCGAGCGCTTTCGCGACTATGTCGCCAGCCGATCGAAGTGCTGGTTGATGATGGACTCATCGACGAGGCGCCAGAGATGCTCGGCAGGCTGGAGTTCGGGGGTGTAGGGCTGCAGGTAGATCAGGCGCAGGCCGTCGGGGATGGCCAGACCGGGCTCAGTGTGCCAGCCGGCGCCATCGAGCAGCAGGATGATCGTGCGGTGCGGGCCTGCACCGGCCACGCGGGTGAACAGGGCCAGCAGGCGCTCGAAGAGCGGCTTGGAGACGCCATTGCCGACGTACCAGTGGCTCTCGCCGGTGGCGGGTGCGACGAAGGCGGTGACGTAGAGCCACTCGTGGCGATGATGGCCGAGCGCGGTCGGCCTGTGTCCGCCTTCAGCCCGATGCGGTGCTCGTCCGCGCAGAAGGGCGCGACTGGGCGGCCGGGATGGCGCGCCTCTTCCTCGGCGAGGGTGGCGGCGAGTTTTTTTGAAGGCGGTCTGCTCCTCGAGGCCGACGGCCGCCGGGTTCTTGGGACGCGGCGCCTGGATCGACCAGCCGAGCGCCTGCAGCGCATCCCAGGCGCGTTGCGGGCAGACCGAGACGAGGCCGAGGTCCTGGGCCATCCAGGCGGCAATCTTGGGGGTGGTCCACGCCCCGCCATCAGGCGGCGTCTCCAGGTGGGTGCGCAAGCGATCCAGAAGCTCGGGGTCAGAAGCCGGGCGGTCGCGCCGTTGCGCTGGCGGCGGTCGCCCAGCGTGTCGGGGGCGAACTGGTTGTAGCGCTGCGCCAGCCGCTCCAGCCAGCGCGACACGAAGCCGGTCACGGCGGCGACGTCCGATATCGTCTGTCCTTGGGCCAGAAGCCAGATCGCTTGGTAGCGCCGCGCCGCGCCGCGCAGGCGTCCGCGTGGGTGCGGTCTCGCCGGCCCAACTCCTCAATGCTCAGATGGTCGGCGATGTGAGCCATGTCCGCCTCCGCAAGAAGGCGAAAGGCTAATCCCAGGCCGCTTCAAGGGGAATCCACTCCGAATCAATCAGCCGGATTCGGTATAAGGGGGATGAATGCTCTGGGGTTCGCAACCAGTGCCAGCCCCCAGGCACGCTTGACTTTTGACCGGCCGCAAATGCGTCGGGTGCACATCTCATGAGATAGGCTACGAACGGGCTGAATCATCCACTCAGCCAACGCGCGCCGGTCGTCCTGGATATGAACTTCTCCAGTTAGCCTTGATGCAGTTCCACGGGGAACGCATTGAGGCCGTCGAAGCCCGGGAATGGGTCGCCCAGCAGGCTTAAGTCACCATGCTCGTCACGGAGCCCTGTCCGCATGCACCGTCGTGATCTTCGTCCGTACTTCCGAGGGCGAGCTGCATCCTGTCCCCGTGGATGCGTGGCGCCAGCGTCCGGTCGAGGCGGGGCGGCGGCACACGAACATGACCACCCTCTAAGTTTTTGTTTCAAGGCGCTCTCGCGCCGAACCGGCATCCACTTCGGCGGGGAGCGCACAAGCTGACCGAATGCCTTGCTACCCCTCCCGCGCCCGCTCGCGCAGGACGAACTTCTGCACCTTGCCGGTGGAGGTCTTGGGCAATTCCCCGAAGACCACGTGGCGGGGCAGCTTGTAGGGGGCGAGGCGCTCCCGGCACCACGCGATCAGGTCCTCGGCCGGCACCTCCGCGCCGGGCTTCAGCTCCACGAAGGCGCACGGGGTCTCGCCCCACTTGTCGTCGGGCTTGGCCACCACGGCCGCGGCGGCCACCGCGGGATGCTTGAACAGCGCGTCCTCCACCTCGATGGAGGAGATGTTCTCGCCCCCCGAGATGATGATGTCCTTCGAGCGGTCCTTCAGCTGGATGTAGCCGTCGGGGTGCCGCACGCCGAGATCGCCGGTGCGGAACCAGCCGCCCGCGAAGGCGGCCTCGGTCGCCGGGGGATTCTTGAGGTAGCCGCGCATCACCACGTTGCCGCGCATCATCACCTCGCCGATGGTCTGCCCGTCGGCCGGCACCGGCTCCATCGTCGCGGGGTCGCGCACGTCGAGGCCCTCGAGCACCGGGTAGCGCACGCCCTGCCGGGCCTTCCTGGCCGCCTGCTCCTCGAGGGGGAGCGCGTCCCAGTCCGCGTGCCAGGCGTTGACCACGGCCGGGCCGTAGCACTCGGTGAGCCCGTAGAGGTGGGTGACGTCGAAGCCGGCCTCGCGCATCCCGGCGAGCACGGCCTCGGGCGGGGGCGCGGCCGCGGTGAAGAAGGAGACGCGCCGGGGCAGCGGTCGGCGCTCGCCCTCGGGGGCGTTGATGAGGAGCTGCATCACGATGGGCGCGCCGCACAGATGCGTGACGCCGTGCTCGGCCATCAGCGCGTACATGGCGCCGGCCCGGACTTGGCGCAGGCAGACATGGGTGCCGGCCACGATCGAGAGCGTCCAGGGGAAGCACCAGCCGTTGCAGTGGAACATCGGCAGGGTCCAGAGATAGACCGGGTGCTGGCCGAGGGTGCAGGTGACGACGTTGCCGAGCGCCAGCAGGGCGGCGCCGCGGTGGTGGTAGACCACGCCCTTCGGGTCGCCCGTGGTGCCCGAGGTGTAGTTGAGGCTGATCGCGTCCCACTCGTCGCCGGGCAGGGCCCATTCGTGCTCGGGATCGCCCGCGGCGAGGAGAGCCTCGTACTCGGTCTCGCCCAGGCGCTCGCCGGGTCCGGCATATTCCGGGTCGTCGTAGTCGATGACGCGGGGCGGGTCGGCGAGCTTCGCGAGCGCCGGCGCGATGGTCCGGGCGAATTCCCGGTCGGTGATCAGCACCTTGGCCTCCCCGTGCTCCAGGCAGAAGGCGATGGCCGCGGCGTCCAGGCGGGTGTTGAGGGTGTTGAGCACCGCCCCCGTCATCGGCACCCCGTAATGGCACTCGATCATCGCGGGCGTGTTGGCGAGCATCGCCGCCACCGTGTCGCCGCGCCCGATGCCGTGGCGGCTGAGCGCCGATGCGAGGCGGCGGCAGCGGGCGTAGAGCTCGGCGTAGCTGCGCCGCAGCGGCCCGTGGATCACCGCGACCTGATCGGGGAAGGTGCGGGCCGCCCGGTCGAGATAGCCCAGGGGCGTCAGGGGCTGGTGGTTGGCCGCGACGCGGTCGAGGTCGCGGTCGTAGATAGTGTCGCGGGCCAACGGATCCTCCCGGCCGGCCCTCTCCGGGCCTTCGGGACGAGATTAGGGCCGGTCCCGGGAGGTGGCTACCGGCATTCGGCCCGCGCTCAGTGCCGCGGGCCGTCCTCCGGCGCGCGCAGGTAGCGGGCGAGCTCGAAGCCGATCTCCATCATCAGCCCCTCCACGCGCCCGACGAGGTCCGGCCGGCGCATCGCCTCGGCGAGGCCGCGCAGGGCGATGGCGTGCTCGGCCATCCGGTTCACGAGCTGCTCCGACCGGTGCAGGTCGGCGGCCCGGTTCTCGGTGAGGTCGATGGCGATGCCGCGGCCCTGGCCGACGCGGCCGGAGGAATCGCGCTCGATGCGCCCGCGCATGAGCACCTTGCGGACGCCGTCGCGGTTCTCGCGGGTGCGGAACTCCGCCTCCAGCGGGCCGCCGACCTCGCCGACCGCGTGCAGGTAGTTCTCGATCCGCGTCCGGTCCTCGGGATGGGTGCGGTCGAGGAAGGCGGCGACGGGCACGCCCGCGGCCGCCGCCTCGGGGTCGAGCCCGAGCAGGTCGGCGAAGGGCGGCGACAGCACGAAGCTGCCCCGCCAGTGGTCGTGCGTCCAGGCCCCCACGACGCCCGACGCGTCGAGCATCGCCTGTGGGATCGGGGCCTCTCGTGCCATGGGGGTCCTCGGCGAAATCGGGGCCGCTTCAGGGAGTCATGGAACCTGAGGTATAAATTCTGACCTCGGGACGACCGTCGGGTTATATCTTAGGACACAACGCCTTCGTGGGGAAGCCCGCACGAGTCGTGCCCCGATGCGGCCACGCTTGCAAACCTCAGATTGATTTTCAGCGGATGGCCGGGGCGCGTCTTCCGGGGGGCTGCCGAGGGGCCGCGAAGCCATCGACGGCCCTGCCGGCCGAGGCCCTTAACCTCGCCTTAACCATGTTTGGCGAGGTTCCGCGAACAGAAGAAGATCCTTGGACCACGGGACGTGGCCGGGGGCGCCGGCGGGAAGGGCGAGCCGTCATGAAAGCGATCACGTTCGTCACCCAGAAGGGCGGCAGCGGCAAGAGCACCCTCTGCATCTCCCTCGCCGTCGCCGCGCAGGAGGCGGGCCACACGGTCTGCATCCTGGAGATGGACCGGCAGGCCACGATCTCGGACTGGCTCGACCACCGCAGCGCCGAGGGGCCGGAGGTCGCGCAGATCGACGTCAGCCGGATCGACGCGGTGATGGAGTGCCTGCGCGCCTCCGCCTACGACTACGTCTTCATCGATACGCCGGGCGTCGATTCCGCGGGCACGCTCGCGGCGATCCGCGCGGCCGATCTCTGCATCATCCCCTGCCGGCCGACGCCCGCCGACCTGCGCGCCTTCAAGCCGACGCTCGCCGCGATCTACCGTCTGGAGAAGACCTTCGCCTTCGTGCTCAACCAGACGCCGCCGCGCTCCTACCGCATCCGCGACGCGGCGGACGGGCTCGCCGTGCTCGGCATCCTGCCCGACGTGAACATCGTCGCCCGCACGGACCACCAGGACGCGATCGGCCTGGGGCAGGGCGTCACCGAGTTCAACCCGAAGGGGCAGGCCGCGGGCGAGGTGCGCCGGCTCTGGAGCTGGATCGAGCGCCGCATGAAGGCCGGCAAGAGCCTCCGGGACGTGGGCCGGCGGGTGATGAAGCATGCCGAAGCGGCCTGACGCGCGCCTCGCGGCGGCGGCCGGGCCGGCGCGCCGCACCGCCTCGGCGCCGGCCCCCGCGGGCCGTCCCCGCGGCGCCAAGCCGAGCCTCGCCGCGATCGTCGCGGCGGCGGCGCCCGCCCCGGTGCGGATCCTGCCGAAGACCCGGGCCGCCATCCCCGAGATCGTGACGCCGGAGCCCCTCCAGGCGCCCCGGCGGGGCGGCAGCACCCTGAAGGAGCGCGCCCGGCAGATGTCGGTCTACCTGGAGCCGGCGGTCTACGACCAGCTCCGCGACCTCGCCCACGCCGAGCGCACGAAGATGCACGTGCTGATGCTGGAGGCCCTCGACGGGCTGTTCCGGCAGCGGGGCGCCCGCTCCATCGCCCAGCTCACCGAGGCCGACGAGGCCTGAGGGGCGCCGCGGGCCCTGGGATCGGCGCTTGGAATCGGTGGTGGAGAACGGCGGTCTCTGCCGGCACCTGGAGCGCTCTTCGCCGAAGTGGATGCCGGTTCGGCGCAAGAGAGCGTGCAAGAACAATAACTTAGGGCCATAGACGATTGCAGCGCGATCGGGCACGGCCCTAGCATCGTCGTTCAGGCTTCCTTTACGGCATCCGGACAAATCTCGGTGCGTCCGGGCGAGGGCTTGTTCCGCCCCCGTCCGGTCCGGAACCCCGGCGCCGTTCGCGTCCGGGGTCCCGTGTGGCGTATCGGGAGTTGAGTCGAGTGACGGGTCAAGTGACGGACACGGCGCGCAAGACGCTCTCGCGCCCGGTGGAACCGGGCCGCCTGCGGGGGCCGGTCCTGCGCCTCGCCGCCGTCTCGGCGGTGGCGCTGCTCACCGCCAATTGCAGCAGCAATCCCCAGAAATTCGCCGCCGGACCCACCGGCAACGGCGTCGATCCGAAATACGGCGTGAAGGCCAGTCCGCGCCTCTACAACGAGGGCGACGCGATCCCGAAGGGTGGCGGGCGCCGCTTCTCGGGCAAGCCCTACGTGGTGGCCGGCAAGACCTACGTGCCGCGCGAGGATGCCCGCGGCTACGTGCGCGAGGGTCTCGCCTCCTGGTACGGCGCGGCCTTCCACGGTCGCATGACCGCCAACGGCGAGGTGTTCGACCGGCACTCGATCGCGGCGGCCCACCCGACGCTGCCCCTGCCGAGCTACGTCCGCGTGACCAACCTCGACAACGCCCACTCGATGGTGGTGCGCGTGAACGACCGCGGCCCCTACCATGCGGGCCGGGTCATCGACATCTCCGAGGAGGCGGCGCGCGCCCTGGAGTTCCACCGCAAGGGCACCGCGCGGGTGCGCGTCGAGTATGTCGGCAAGGCCTCGGTGGCCGGCAGCGACGACCGCAAGCTCCTCGCGACCCTGCGCACGGACGGGCGCCCGGCGGGCCGCGGCGGCCCGGTGATGATGGCCGATCTCGGTCCCTCGGAGGAGCCGGTGGAGCGCTTCGCCAAGCCCGCCCGGGCGCCCCTCGCCTTCAAGCCCGCGCCCGAGGCAGAGCCGGAGGAGGCGCCCCGTCCCGCCCCCCGGCACGCGCCGGTGCTCGTGGCCTCCGCCGCGGTGGCGGTGCCCCCCGCCCTCCAGCCGACCGCGCCCCGCGTCTCGGCCTTCCGCCCGGCCCCCGTGGCGGGCCTCAACCCGGCGCCGGTCAAGCCCGGCGCGAGCCCTGCCAAGCCCGGCGTGAGCCCGGCCCGGTTCGCCGCGGCCGCCAGGGAGCCGGCCAGGGACGCCGGCCGGCCCGCGCCGCAGGTCAAGCTCGCCGCCGCCGAGCCCGTGCGCGGCGCCGCCCCGCGGAACGCGCCGATGCCCCACTCGGCCAAGCTGGCGATGGCCCAGCTCGCGGCGAGCGCCACCCCCGCCAGGACCCCCCCGGCCGCCAAGACCGCGCCGGCCGCGCGGCCCGACGCCGTGCCCGCCAAGGCCGCTCCGCCCGCGAAGCCCGGCGCCCCGCGCCGCGGCGAGCGCCTCGCCGGCATCTACTGAGGCGCAGGCCTCGAGCGCCCCCGGCCTAGATCGCGCGGAGCCTGGGGAAGCGCGCACTCCGTCGTCCGCTGCGGCGTTTTCCCGTTCGATCCCGGGTTGAAACCGCATTATGGTCACGCTTGTTATCCGAACAGGCGTCGGCGGCGGGTGACCGGACGGGTCCCGGCCGGCGCGGGAGATGGCGATGCGCACGTCCCTCTGGACCCTCCTGGCCGCGGCCTGCGCGCTGGCCCTCGCTCAACCCGCGCGGGCGCAGAGCTTCCAGACCGCCGCGCCCCACGCGATCCTGATGGACGCCGAATCCGGCTCGGTCCTGTTCGAGAAGGCCGCCGACGAGCTCTTCGCCCCGGCCAGCATGGCCAAGCTCATGACCACCGACATCGTGTTCGAGGGGCTGAGATCCGGCCGCCTCAACATGGATACCGAGTTCACGGTGACCGAGGACGCCTGGCGCCGGGGCGGGGCGGGGGGCGGCGGCTCCTCGATGTTCGCCCAGGTGAACAGCCGCATCAAGCTGTCGGACCTGATCCGCGGCCTCATCGTGCAATCGGGCAACGACGCGGCGATCACCATCGCCGAGAACATGGCCGGCTCCGAGGCGGCCTTCGCGGGCATGATGACCCAGCGCGGCAAGGAACTGGGCCTGGCCCGCTCGACCTTCCGCAACGCCACCGGCTACTCGGCCCCCGACCAGAAGGTCACCGCGCGGGACATGGCCAAGCTCGCCCTGCACCTGATCGAGACCTATCCCGACCTGTACAAGATCTTCGCCGAGCGCGAATTCACCTGGAACAAGATCAAGCAGCAGAACCGCAATCCCCTGCTCACCCTCGACATCGGCGCCGACGGGCTCAAGACCGGCTACCTGGAGGAATCGGGCTACGCGCTCACGGCCTCGGCGGTGCAGAACGGCCAGCGCCTGATCCTCGTGGTCTCGGGGCTGAAGACCGCCCGCGACCGCGCCGCCGAGAGCCGCAAGCTGATGGAGTGGGGCTTCCGCGCCTTCGAGCCGCGCCAGATCTTCGCGAGCGGCGAGACGGTGGCCGAGGCCTCGGTCTTCGGCGGCGAGAAGGGCGCGGTGCCGGTGGTGTCCAGGAAGCCGGTGCGCCTCCTGCTGCCGCGGGGCTCGGGCGAGCGGGTGACGGCGAAGGTGGTCTACCAGGGCCCGCTGCCCGCCCCGATCGAGCAGGGCCAGGAGATCGGCCGCCTGCGGGTGATGCGCGGCGACGCGGTCGCCCTCGACCAGCCGGTCTATGCCGGCGAGGCGGTGGCCACCGGCTCCCTCTCGCAGCGGGCGATGGACGCCGCCCTCGAGGTCGGCACCGACCTCGTGCGCCGCGCCTTCGACAAGGCGGCGGGCAAGGGGGACGCGAAGGGGGACAAGGCGGCCAACCCGTCTTGACGCGGGGTTCGCAAGGCCTGATGCCGCCGCGATGACCTCAGGCGCCTTCATCACCTTCGAGGGCGGGGAGGGCGCCGGCAAGTCGACGCAGATCGGGCGCCTCGCCGATGCCCTGCGCCCGGCCCGCACGGTGACCGTCACCCGCGAGCCCGGCGGCACGAAGCGGGCCGAGGCGATCCGCGCCGCCGTGCTCGGCGGCCTCGCCCGCCCCCACGGCCCCTTCGCGGAGGCGCTCCTGTTCTCCGCCGCCCGCATCGACCATCTCGACCGGCTGATCCGCCCGGCGCTCGCCGGCGGCGGCGTGGTGCTGTGCGACCGCTTCATGGATTCCACGCGCGCCTATCAGGGCGCGGCGGGCGGCCTCGATCCGGATACGCTCGCGGCCCTGGAACGCGTGGTCGTCGGGCCGACGCGCCCCGACCTCACCCTGATCCTCGATCTCGATCCGGCGGCGGGCCTCGCCCGCGCCCGGGCCCGCGCCGGCAGCGGCGCGCCCGACCGGTTCGAGGGCGAGACCCTCGCGTTCCACGCCCGGCTCCGGGCCGCCTTCCGGGCGATCGCCGCGGCCGAGCCGGAGCGCTGCGTGCTGATCGACGCCGCGGCCGAGCCGGACGCGGTGGAGGCCGCGGTCCGCGCGGCGGTGGCGGCGCGGCTCCCCGTCCTCGCCGGGCCGCTGGCGCCGGACAAGGAGCGCGGCGATGCCGCCTGATCCGCGCGACCCGGACGACGTCGAGGCCGGCGACCTGCCCGGCGTGCCCCGCCCGCGGGCGGCCGTGCGCCTCGTCGGGCATGGAGGCGCCGAGGCCGCCTTCGCGCAGGCGCTCGCGGCCGGGCGCCTGCACCATGCCTGGCTGATCGCCGGCCCGCAGGGGATCGGCAAGGCAACGCTCGCCTACCGGCTCGCCCGCCGCCTGCTCGCCGATCCGCAGGGCTTTCCCGATATCGGTCCCGACCATCCGGTGGCCCGCAAGGTCGCCGCGCTCTCGCACCCGAACCTCGTGGCTCTGCGCCGGCACCGGGCGCCGGGCACCAAGACGCTTCCCACCCGGATCTCGGTGGACGCGGTGCGGCGCGGGTTGGACCTGTTCGGCTCCACCGCCGGCAACGAGGGCTACCGCATCTGCCTCGTCGACAGCGCCGAGGATCTCAACGCCAACAGCGCCAACGCCCTCCTGAAGATGCTGGAGGAGCCGCCCCCGCGGGCCCTGTTCCTGATCCTCGCCCACGCCCCGGGCCGCCTCCTGCCGACCATCCGCTCGCGCTGCCGCATGCTGAGCCTGCGCCCCCTCGCCGAGGCCGAGGTGGCGGATGTCGTGGCGGGTCTCCCGCCGCCCTTCGCCGCGCCGGACCCGGAGGGGCTCGCCCGCGCCGCCGCGCTCGCCGAGGGCTCGGTCGCCCGCGCCGTGGCGATGCTCGATCCCGGCCGGGCGGGGATCGTGGCCGAGACCGAGACCCTGCTCGCGCGCCTCGACCACCCGGACTGGCGCCGGGTCCTCGCGCTCGCCGAGCGTCTCGCCGGCCGCGACGCGGAGCCCCTGTTCGAGGCGGCCTGCGAGACGGTCTCCCGCTTCGTCTCGACCGAGCTCGACCGGCGCCGCCACGAGCCGCCCGCCCGCCTTGCGGCCCTGGTCGAGGTGTGTGACAAGTTCGCCCGCGCCGCCCGGGAAGCCGCGATCTACAACCTCGATCGCCGGCCCGTCGTCCTCGCGCTGTTCGCCGATCTCGCGGGCGCGGGCGCGCCGGGCCCCGCACGCGGCTGACCGGGCACGGTGCCCGTGAGCGGGAACGGGACTGACGTGAGCAAGACCTTCGGCATCTCGACGGCGATCTCCTACCCGAACGGCGCGCCGCATATCGGCCACGCCTACGAGGTGATCGCCACCGACGCCATCGCCCGCTTCAAGCGCCTCGACGGCTACGACGTGCTCTTCTCCACCGGCACGGACGAGCACGGCCTCAAGATCCAGCAGGCGGCCACCAAGGCCGGCATCGCGCCCCGGCAATACGTGGACGGCACCGCCGCCCCGTTCCAGGCCATGGCCGACCGGCTCGGCTGCGCCTACGACCGCTTCATCCGCACCACCGAGGGGCCGCACTACGCCGCCGCCCAGGAACTCTGGCGGCGCATGGAGCTGAGCGGCGACATCTACCTCGCCAAGTATGCCGGCTGGTACTCGGTGCGCGACGAGGCCTACTACGACGAGGCCGAGACGGTGCTGCAGGCCGACGGCAGCCGCCGCTCGGCCCGGACCGACACGCCCGTCGAGTGGATGGAGGAGGAGAACTTCCTCTTCCGCCTCTCTGCCTACCAGGACCGGCTGCTGAAGCTCTACGCCGACCGGCCCGACTTCCTGGGGCCCGACACCCGCATGAACGAGGTGGCGAGCTTCGTGCGCTCGGGCCTCAACGACCTCTCGATCAGCCGCACCACCTTCGACTGGGGCGTGCCGGTGCCGGGCCATCCCGGCCACGTCATGTATGTCTGGGTCGATGCGCTGACGAACTACCTCACCGTGACGGGCTTTCCCGACGAATCCGACGCGCGGAGAAAGTTCTGGCCGATGGACCTGCACGTCATCGGCAAGGACATCGTCCGCTTCCACGCGGTGTACTGGCCGGCCTTCCTGATGTCGGCCGGTCTGCCGCTGCCCAGGCGCGTCTTCGGCCACGGCTTCCTGCTCTCCAGGGGCGAGAAGATGTCGAAGTCCCTCGGCAACGTGGTCGACCCGATCGACCTCGTGGAGACCTACGGCACCGACCCCGTGCGCTACTTCGTGCTGCGCGAGGTCCCCTTCGGCGGCGACGGCAATTACAGCCACGAGGGCATCATCAACCGCATCAACGCGGATCTGGCCAACGATCTCGGCAACCTCGCCCAGCGTTCGCTCTCGATGGTGGCCAAGAACTGCGCCGGCGCCGTGCCGCAATCGGGCGAGTTCTCGGAGGCCGACCGCGCCCTGCTCGACGCCGCCGCGGCTCTGCCCGGGAAGGCGCGCGCCGCCATGGACGTGCCCGCCCCCCACACGGCGCTCGGCGAGATCTGGGCCGTGGTGGCCGAGGCCAACCGCTACTTCGCGGGCGAGGAGCCGTGGAAGCTCCGCAAGACCGATCCGGCCCGCATGGAGACGGTGCTCTACGTGACCCTGGAGACCCTGCGGCTCGTCGGCATCCTGGTCCAGCCCTTCGTGCCGGAGGCGGCGGCCAAGCTCCTCGACCTGCTGGCCGTGCCGGCGGAGCGCCGCACCCTCGCCGATGTGGGGGAGGGGGCCCGCCTCGTGCCGGGCACGGCGCTGCCCGCGCCCGCCCCGATCTTCCCGCGCTTCGAGAGGCCCGAGGCGCCGGCCGCGTGAGCGCGCGGCTCACGGTCTCGAAAGGTCGAGACCTTTCGCGGGTGCAGGGCGGCGCCCTGCCATCGATATTCGGTCCCCGGCTTCGCCGGGGACCGAATATCGAACCTGGGGCTCCGCGCCCCAGGACCCCGCCAAAGGGCCTCGGGCCCTTTGGGATCTCGGAATCTCGAACGCCTCACGATAGCGACCGATGCTGATCGACAGTCACTGCCATCTCGACTTCGCGGAATTCGCCGCCGACCTGCCCGGCGTGATCGCCCGCGCGGAAGCCGCGGGCGTGACGCGCATGCTCACCATCGCGACGCGGGTCGCGAAGGCCGACAGCTACCGCGCCATCGCCGAGGCGCATCCGCAGGTCTGGTGCACGGTCGGCACCCACCCGCACGGGGCGGCCGAGGAGCCGGACGTGGCGCCCGAGACCATCGCGGATCTCGCCGCCCACCCCCGCTGCATCGGCATCGGCGAGGCGGGGCTCGACTACCATTACGCGGACGCGGCGCCCGAGGCGGTTCAGGAGCGGGTGCTGCGCGCCCATATCGCGGCGGCGCGCCTCTCCGGCCTGCCCCTGGTCATCCACGCCCGCGACGCCGACGCGCACATGGAGCGCGTGCTCTCCGAGGAGATGGCGCGGGCCCCCTTCCAGGGGGTGCTGCACTGCTTCTCCTCTGGGGCGCGGCTCGCCGAGGCCGGGGTCGAGCTCGGCCTCGGCGTGTCCTTCTCCGGCATCGTCACCTTCCGCCGCTCGCACGCGCTCCGGGACATCGCCCGGCGCGTTCCCCTGGACCGGATCCTGGTGGAGACCGACGCGCCGTTCCTGGCGCCCGAGCCCCATCGCGGGCGCACCAACGAGCCGGCCTACACCGCCGACACCGCCCGCTCCCTCGCCGAGACCCTCGGCCTGACGCCGGAGGCCTTCGCGGAGGCCACCACCGCGAACTTCTTCCGCCTGTTCGCCAAGGCGCGCGCGACGGATCAGGGGGCGTGACAGGCGGCGCGCCCCTCGGATACGACCGGAGCCGGAGGTCCGGATGGCGACGCTGACCCTGCGCATCCTCGGTTGCGGCTCGTCCGGCGGCGTGCCCCGCGTCGGCTACGGCTGGGGCGCCTGCGATCCGGCCGAGCCGAGGAACCGCCGCCGCCGCTGCTCGCTCCTCGTGGAGCGGCGCGACGGGGCGGGCACCACCCGCGTCCTCGTGGACACCTCCCCGGACCTGCGCGAGCAGCTCCTCGACGCGGCCGTGCCGCGCCTCGACGCGGTGCTGTTCACCCACGCCCATGCCGACCACACCCACGGCATCGACGATCTGCGGCCCCTGGTGCTGCAGATGCGCGCCCGCGTCCCGGTCTACGCCGATGCGGGCACGCGGGCGCTGCTGACCGCCCGGTTCGGCTACTGCTTCCAGACGCCGCCGGGCAGCGTCTACCCGCCGATTCTTGACCTCAACGACCTCTCGGAGGACGGCGAGACGCGGGTATCGGGGGAGGGGGGTATGATCGGAGCGGAGACGCTGCCCGTGGAGCACGGCAACGAGGCGGCCGCAGGCTTCCGGTTCGGTCCGGCCGCCTACATGCCGGACGTGAGCCGGATCCCCGAGGCGGTGGAAGCCCGCCTGCACGGGCTCGACCTTCTGATCGTCGATGCCCTGCGCGAGACCCCTCACCCGACGCATTTCTCGGTGTCCGACGCGCTCGCGCTGATCGCGCGGGTCCGCCCCCGCCGGGCGGTCCTGACGAACCTGCACACCGATCTCGACTACGCGACGCTGGCGGCGAAACTGCCGGCCGGCGTGGTGCCGGCCCATGACGGGCTCAGCCTCGCGGTCGATCTCTGAGGGGCCGGCCGCGCGGACCGCGGCCACCTTTTTCCCGCACCTGCGAAGAATCGGTGTTGACGGGCCGGTGTGAGATCCCTATACCGCTGTTCATCGGCGCCGGCCGCGGGAGTGGTTCGGGCGCTGTTCTGTCTCTTGAGGCAGGCTTTCATTGCACATGGCGAGCGGGCTTGGCCCGGATCGGTCTGATCCGGGGCTGGTTTGTTTGTCGCTGCGATGGGGTCGTGCCGGGTGACGGTGGCGGGGTTTCGGCTCCGGGCTCTTTGACAGGTTTGTATTTGAGGAAGGGAAGCGTGGGCGGCGTTGTCTCTTGCGGCTCTGGCTTAGGCTGGGGCGTGAGACGATAGGGCCGACACGGTTGTCTTTCAGGAAGCTCTTCGCTGGGTC
>CANEZL010000063.1 GCA_947444195.1 Methylobacteriaceae bacterium
AGCTTGACCGCGCAACTGGCGCTGACGGCAAACCGGCGCGCTGCCTCGCGCCGCGAGTGACCCTGCTCGACACACCGGGTGATCCGCTGACGAAGGTCCAGCGAAAAACATTCGCCCATGATCCACCTCCAGGAAGGAGGGAATCAGGCTAGGCCCGCCACGGCAACCCGCGATTCCGATTTCAGACACGACGCTCCAGATCATCGCTTCTGAAGCGATATCCAGGACAATGCGCTGATTGCTAAACTCTACGCATGTTGCATCGATACCTCACGCGGAGGTAAGAAAAACGGCAACGGATCGGGATTAGCCGCAGCCTCGCTGCGGAAGCCTCAGACCCCACACATGAAGACCGGGATCTTTTCGGCCAACTGGGCTCAACGAAGCTGTGTTCGGCTGTCCGGGATCTTGGTGGGCGCACTAGGGTTCGAACCTAGGACCCGCTGATTAAGAGTCAGCTGCTCTACCAACTGAGCTATGCGCCCGATTGCTTACGCAATCGCGAGGCGGCCACCAAGTCCGCCTTCGGTGGAGGGCTGATACCAAGGGACCTGGGGGCTGTCCACCCCCGGGTCCGCATTTTTTCTAGACCGCCGCGGGGTCCTGGGCGTGCAGGCGGCGGGCGGCGGCGGCGAGCTTGTTGAGGGCCGAGAGATAGGCCTTGGCCGAGGCGACCAGGGTGTCGGGATCGGCGCCGCGGGCGGTCACGGTGCGCTCGCCGTCCTTGAGGCGCACGGAGACCTCGGCCTGCGCGTCCGTCCCCTCGGTCACGGCATGGACCTGATAGAGTTCGAGGCCCGCCTCGTGCGGCACCAGGGCCCGGACCGCGTTGAAGACCGCGTCGACCGGGCCGTTGCCGTCCGCTTCCTCGGTGACCGTGCGGCCGTCCAGGGCGAGCTTCAGGGTGGCGCGCTGCGGTCCGTGAGTGCCCGCGATCACCGAGAGCGAGACGAGGCGGATGCGGTCGTGGGCGGTGGCGAGGTTCTCGTCGACCAGCGCCTCGATATCCTCGTCGTAGACGTGCTTCTTGCGGTCGGCCAGCGCCTTGAAGCGCTCGAACACGTCCTGGAACTGGTTGTCCGACAGGTGCAGGCCGAGCTCGCCGAGCTTCGAGCGGAAGGCGGCCCGGCCCGAATGCTTGCCCATCACCAGCGAGGTCTTGGCGAGGCCCACCGAGGCCGGGGTCATGATCTCGTAGGTCTCGGCGTGCTTCAGCATGCCGTCCTGATGGATGCCGCTCTCGTGCGCGAAGGCGTTGCGGCCCACGATCGCCTTGTTGAACTGCACGGGGAAGTTGGTGGCGTGGCTCACGAGCTTCGAGGCGCGGGTGAGCATCGTGGTCTCGACCCCGGTCTCGTAGGGCAGCGCGTCGGCACGGGTGCGGAGCGCCATCACGATCTCCTCCAGCGCCGCGTTGCCGGCCCGCTCGCCGATGCCGTTGATCGTGCACTCGATCTGGCGCGCGCCGCCCTCGACGCCGGCCAGCGAGTTGGCGATGGCGAGGCCGAGATCGTTGTGGCAGTGGACCGAGAACACCGCCTCGTCGGCGTTCGGCACGCGGGTGCGCACCGCCTCGAACATGGCGCGGTACTCGGCGGGCGTGGCGTAGCCCACCGTGTCCGGGAGGTTGATCGTGGTGGCGCCAGCTCCGATCGCCGCCTCGACGCAGCGGCACAGGTAGTCGAGCCCCGTGCGCGTGGCGTCCATGGCCGACCACTCCACGTCCTCCACGAGGTCGCGGGCCTGCGCCACCGTCTTCAGGATGATCTCGACGACCTCGTCCTCGCTCTTGCGCATCTGGTGGGCGAGGTGGATCGGCGAGGTCGACACGAAGGTGTGGATGCGCCCGCGCCGCGCATGGCGCACGGCCTCGCCGGCGCGGGCGATGTCGGCGGGAATGGCGCGGGCGAGCCCCGCGATCACCGCGCGCTTCGAGCGCCGGGCGATCTCGGCCACCGCCTCAAAATCGCCGTTGGAGGCGATGGGGAAGCCCGCCTCGATGACGTCGACGCCCATCGTGTCGAGGAGTTCGGCCACCGCCAGCTTCTCGTCCAGCGTCATGGTGGCGCCGGGGCACTGCTCGCCGTCGCGCAGCGTGGTGTCGAAGATCAGCACCCGGTCGCGGGCCGAGGTCGCGGGAATCGTGCTCATGGAAGGACCCTGTCGCGGGCCGGCCGGCGCGTGGGCGCAGCCGGTCGCGGCGTGTTTCGTCGGATGGAGGCGGCTTGCGATCCCCTGAGAGCCCAGGCGCGCGCCCGGACGGCCCTCAGGGGCGGGTAAGCGGCAGGCCGAGGAGAAGCGCGCGCGACCGGGCGGCCGCGTGGGCGGCGCTCTCGGTCACGGACGCTGAGCCGGCTTCGGCCAAGGCTCGTCTCTCCAGGCGGGGCGCGGATCCTCCGGGGATCCGCTGCGCGATCAGCGGGCTACCTAGCTCCGGCCATGGCAAAACACAAGCATGGCAAAACACAAGCGCGGCGGCCCCGCCGGAGGGTGGGCAGGGCCTCCGCCGGAGGCGAAGCCTTTACGGTTTTGCCCCACTCTCCCGGCGCGGGACGTCGGGCGGATACGCGGCATTGATCTCACACGACCTCGAAGCGCCGCCGCTCGCGGGGCAGGCTCCCGGCCGGGGCATCGCCCTGGCCGCGTGGCGCGTGCGGCTCACCGTCCTCGGCGTGGCTCTGGCCTTCGGCTGCTCGGCCATGCTGCTGACCCATGTGGGATTCCGCTACGGCAGCACCGGCGGCTCGCCCCTCGAGAAGTTCCATCCGTCGAGCTACGTCCTGTCGGCGGCCTTCGCGCTCCTGCTGCTCGAGGGCGGGTTCAGCCGGATCACGGCCTGGATCCTCGCGCGCCATCCCCTCTCGGCGGTCTATCTCGCCTGCCTCGGCTACCACGCCGCCTACGTGGCCATCGTCATCGGGCGGCCGGTCACCTTCGTGATCGACACGCTGACGGTTCCCTGCCTGCTGTTCCTGCTGCTCTGCCGGACGAGCCCGGCCGCGCTCGGGCGCATCGCCCTCGTGATCCACGTCGTCCTGAACCTGAACGCGGTGATCGGCTTCTCGGAGGCCGCCTTCAAGTGGCGCCTGATCCCGTTCTACCTGAACGACGGGCCGATCGACTACGACTGGCGCTCCACCGCCCTTCTCGGCCACCCCCTCCAGAACGCCGCGATCACGGCGATCTACGCCTTCCTGCTGCTGACCGGCCCGCGCGGCGGCCTGCCGCGCCACCTCGTCCTGCCGGCCTTCGCCCTGCAGTTCCTGGCCCTGCCGGCCTTCGGCGGGCGCACGGCGACCGTGCTCCTCATGGGGCTCGGCGTGCTCTGGATCCTGAAGGAGGCGCTCCTGATCGCCTTCGGCAAGGGCTTTCCCCTGCGCAAGCTTCTCTGGCTCTGCCTCTGCATCCCGGTGCTCGCGGCCTTCCTCTGGTCCGTGTCCGACAGCGCTTACGTGGTGGCCTTCCTCGACCGGTTCGTGGACGACGACGGCAGCGCCGAGGCCCGGGTGCGCATGCTCGGCCTGTTCGCGAACTTCTCGTGGGAGGAACTGGTCCTCGGGCCGAAACCGGCCGATCTCGACGCCGCGGGCCTGCGGGCGGGCCTCGAATACGGCATCGAGAGCTTCGTGATCGCGATGCTGCTCCAGAACGGCATCTTCGCCGCGAGCCTCGTCTTCGCGGGGCTGGCCGCCTTCTCGGTGGATCTCGGGCGGGTGCTCTCCCGTCCCGGCATCATGGCGCTGGTCTTCTTCCTCTCCCTGAACGTCTCCTCCACCGGCCTGTCGAGCAAGGGCGTGACCTTCACCCTGTTCGTCGCGCTGGTGATGGCGCTGGACGGGTCCGAGCGCGGGACCTGGCTCAACCGGCGGCTGAGGGAGACCATGACGGCCTGACGGCGTCCTCCGGTGTGCCGGAACGGCACGGGTCCGGCCGGCACGGCCATTGCCCCAGCCCGGGCCTGCCGGGCTTCGGCAGATGCGCCGAGGGACAACGATGCCGCGGGAGTACCAGGGACGCACCGATCCGACCGCGGGAGCGACGCGGCGCGGCTTCCTGCGCGGGGGCGCCCTCGCCCTCGCGATGGCGGCCGGGAACGCCGCGGACGCCACCTCCGACCCGATCGCCGCGGTGCCTTCGCTGGGGGAGCTCGCCGCCCGGCGCGGCATCCTGTTCGGCGCGGCCGTCGACCGCACCGTCCTCGGCGATCCGCGGCTCGCCGCGCTCTACCGGCATCAGACCCGCATCGTCACCACGGACACCGCCCTGAAATTCGGCTCCATTCGCCCCCGGCCCGAGGTCGCCGATTACGGCGAGGCGGACGCGCTGGTGGACTTCGCGGGCCGGGCCGGCCTCGCCATGCGCGGGCACACCCTGGCCTGGAATTCCTGGCAGCCGGACTGGGTCGAGCGCCTGTCGCAGCGGGAATGCGCCTACTGGCTCGAACGGCACATCGCCGAGACGGTGGGCCGCTATGCCGGTCGCCTGCATTCCTGGGACGTGGTGAACGAGCCGCTCTGGCCGGAGGACGGACTCCCCGGGGGCTTGCGCGGCGGACCCTGGTACAAGGGGCTCGGGGCCGACTACATCCGGCGCAGCTTCGTCGCCGCCCGGGCCGCCGACCCGAAGGTGCGCCTCGTGCTGAACGAGGCCGGCCCCGAGTGGAAGCAGGGGTTCTCCCCCGGGGCCCGCTATCGGACCGACCTGCTGCGCCTCGTCGACGATCTCCAGCACGCGGGCGTGCGCCTCGATGCGGTCGGGCTCGAATGCCACTGGTTTCCCGGCTTCACCTTCGACGCGGAGGCGTTCGGGCAACTCGTGCGCGACCTCGCCGCGCGCGACCTCGACGTCTACCTCACCGAGATCGACGTGAACGACCGGGACTTTCCGGGGGACGCGGCCCACCGCGACGCCCTGGTCGCGGCCCGCTACGCCGAACTGATGCGCGCGGCTCTGGCCGAGCCCGCGGTCAAGGTGATCCAGACCTGGGAACTCAGCGACGGCCAGACCTGGCTGCGGGAGGGCGCCCGCCCGGGCCGGGCCCCGCGCCCCCTCCCCTTCGACGCCGAGTACCGCCCGAAGGATGCCTACCAGGCCATTGCCAGGGCCCTGAAGGAGACGCGGCCCGGCGTAACCCGCCGTTAGAGATACGGCGGGTTCCCGCGGGATGCCCCGCCCCATGGCCGGCCCCGCGGCCCGTCTGGTGAGGGTCCCTTAAGCGCCCGCACCGAGTGTCCAGCCTGACCACGCGCCACCGATCCAGCGGCGAGGAAGCGGAATGACCATCTCACCGAAGGCCGCGGCCCTCGCCGTCCTCGGCGCGGCCCTGGCCTACAGCCTCGCCCCGATCCTGCTCGGCCTCGACGCGATCCTGGCGCGGACGCCCGACGACGCCTTCTACTACCTCCTGCTCGCCAAGAACTTCGCCGCGAGCGGCACTTGGACCTTCGACGGGCAGAACGCCGCCACCGGCTTCCACCTGATGTTCGGCTACCTCCTGGCGGGGATCTACCGCCTCGCGCCCGGCATCGCTTTCGTGGAGATCTACGCCGTCGTCTCGGTGCTCAACGCCCTCCTCCTGGCGGGCGCCGTGCTGATGCTGGCCTCGGCCTGCCGCGATGCCTTCGGGCCGCGGGCGGGCCTCGGCGTCCTCCTCGTCGGGCTGTCGGCGGGCGGGCTCCAGCTCGCCGCCTTCCCCATGGAATCCTGCCTCGTCGTTCTGTTCGCGGCCCTCTCGGTCTATCTCGTCGCGCCGGGGCGGCCGGCGGAGGGGAACCCGGCGGGCGCCGCCCTCGCGGCGCTGCTCACCGGCATCGCGGGCGTGTTCGCCCGCTCGGACTACGCGCTCCTGCCCTTCGCCCTGCTCTTCGGCATCCTGGCGCACGCCCTCTGGCACCGCCGCTGGCCCGGCCGGACGCTCGCCGTGCCGGTGGCCCTCTGCCTCGGTGCGGTTGTGGGCGTCGCCCTCGTCACCCTGCACACCTACGCCTTCACCGGCGGGTTCGTGCAGCGCAGCGCCAGCATCAAGCACTTCTGGGCCTCGGTGAGCGGCTACACGCCGATGCCGGGCCTCGCCCGCGTGGTCGAGCTGTTCCAGCCCTACGCGGTGCCGCGGATGCTGGTGCCGGCCCTCCTCGGCCTCGCCTTCCTCTGGCTGGCCCTGCGCCGCCGCCTCGGCCTCGTCCTCGACAACCCGCTGACGCTCGCGGCCGGCGCGGTCATCCTCGGCTACGGCGCCGCCTACGCGCTCAACGGCGCCGTGCAGTACTGGTACGCGGCCACCTTCTACGCGGCGGCCGCGATCCTCGCCGCCGCCCTCGCCGTCGCCCTGCCCGTGCGCGGCCGCGCCGTGGTCGCCGGCCTGATCGCCCTCTACGGCGTCTCCGCGGTGATGCGCTTCATGAATCCCCCCTGGCCCTGGCAGAGCGCGACGATGCAGGCGGGCCTGATGCTGCGCGACGATCCCAAGCTCGCGCCGGTGGCCGCCTGGAACGCCGGCGTGGTCGCCTTCTTCGCCGGCCGGCCGGTGACCAATCTCGACGGCCTCGTCAACGACTCGGTCTACCCCGCCGTGGTCTCCGGGCGCCTCGCCGAGTACGTGGACGGGGCCGGCATCGCCTACATCGTGGACTTCCCGACCATGTTCCAGGGCATGGGCGGCGCCCGCGGCGGCTACGCCGACGGGGCGCTCGCCCGGTGCGCCCGGCCCCTGCGCACCGTCGCCCCGAACCTGACCTTCGAGGGCGCGCCGCTCACCCTCTTCCGCGTCGAGCGGCCCTGCGCGGGCGCCCCCGCCCGCGAGCAGACCGCCCGAGCGAATCCGTGAGCCGCACCTCCCTGTCCCGGATCGGCACGGAGCGGCCGGGCACGGCGGTTGCGCCCGATGCGGTCGGGGCCTTCCCGAAGCCCCTGGCCGTCCCGAACTCGAACAGAGGCGAAGCGATGCTCGCGCCACTCCACGCCGCCGCGATGGACACCGACGAGGCGATCCCCCTCGTCGTCGATCTCGACGGCACGCTGATCCGCTCGGATCTCCTCGTCGAGACCTTCTTCGCCGAGTTCGGACGCGATCCGATGGGCCTCGTCGGCATCGGCCGGGCGGCCTTCGCGGGCAAGGCGGCGCTCAAGCGCCACCTGAGCGCCGCCAAGGTCGACGTGGAGCAGCTGCCCTACGACGAGGCGGTGCTCGCCCGCATCGCCGAGGCGCGGGCGGCGGGGCGCCCGGTTTTCCTGGCCTCGGCCAGCAACGAGGCCCTGGTGGAGAAGGTCGCCGCCCATCTCGGCGTCTTCGACGGCTGGTTCGGCTCCTGCGCCCTGCGCAACCTGCGCGGGACGGCCAAGGCCGACCATCTCGTCGAACTCTTCGGGGCGAAGGGCTTCGACTATATCGGCAACGACGCGAGCGACCTCGCGGTCTGGGCGCAGGCCAACCGCGCCATCGCCGTGCGCCTCGACGCCGCCTCGCAGCGCAGGCTGCGCGCCCTCGCGCCCGACGCCGTGTTCCTCGACGCGCCGCCCCCGGGCCGGACCGCGGCCGAGCACGCCCGGCACGAGAGGCTCGCCACGATCAGGACCTGGGCCAAGCTGATCCGCGTGCACCAGTACGCCAAGAACGCCCTGGTCTTCGTGCCGCTCCTGATGGCCCACCGCTTCGAGGTGGCGCCCTTCGCCGCGGCCATCCTCGCCTTCGTCGCCTTCTCGCTCTGCGCGTCGAGCGTCTACCTCGTGAACGACCTCGTGGACATCGAGGCGGACCGGGCCCATCCCTCGAAGCGCAACCGGGCGCTGGCGAGCGGGCGTGTCTCGCCCCTGGCGGCCCTCGTGGCCGCGCCCGCGCTGCTCCTGGCCGCGCTCGCCGTGAGCGTGGCGGTGTCGTGGAGCTTCGCCGCGGTCCTGCTCGCTTATTTCGCGCTGACGAGCGCCTACTCCTTCTCGCTCAAGCGCAAGATGCTGGTCGACGTGGTGACGCTGGCCGCCCTCTACACGGTGCGGGTGGTCGGCGGCGGCGTCGCGGTGGGCGTCGTGGTCTCGAACTGGCTGCTCGCCTTCTCGATGTTCATGTTCATGTCGCTGGCGCTGATCAAGCGCTACACCGAGCTCGCCGCGCGCCTCGACAAGGGCCTGCCGAGCCCCTCGAACCGCAACTACGAGCTCTCCGACCTCTCCGTGGTGGCGGCGATGGCGGCGGCCTCCGGCTACAACGCCGTGGTGGTGCTCGCCCTCTACCTGTCCTCGGACGCGGTGACCCAGCTCTACCGGCGCCCCGAGCTGATGTGGTTCGTCTGCCCGGTGATCCTCTACTGGATCTCGCGCACCCTGCTGCTGGCCCACCGCCGCATGATGCACGACGACCCCATCGTCTTCGCCCTGCGCGACCGGGTCAGCCTCATCACCGCCGCCACCGTCGGCATCCTCGTGCTGGCCTCCATATGAGCGCGCTCGCCGTGTCCCCCGCGGGCGTCGCGCTGGCGGCCCGCTATGTCGGCTTCGCCGTCCTCTCGATGCTCGCCAACCTGCTGGCCCAGGAGGCGACGGTGCGCCTCGCGCCCGCCGCCCCCCTCCTCCTCTCGGTGCTGGTGGGCACCGGGACCGGCTTCGTGCTGAAATACGTCCTCGACAAGCACCTGATCTTCCTCGACCGCTCGGAGAGCCGCGGCGAGGAGGCCCGCAAGGTCGTGGTCTACGGCCTGTTCAGCGTGCTCACCACGCTGGTCTTCTGGGGCTTCGAGTTCGGCTTCTACGCCCTCTGGGGCACGGCGCAGGCCAAGTATGCGGGCGCGGTGCTCGGCCTCGCCATCGGCTACGCTGTGAAATACGCCCTCGACCGGCGCTTCGTGTTCCGGGGCGGCGCGCGATGACCGTGCTCTCCGGCTGGGGCCGCTATCCGCGGGCCGAGACGCGCCTCGTCGCCCCGCGCGATCCGGGGGCGGTGGCCGGGCTCCACCGGGCGTTCAGCGGGTTCGTGGCCCGCGGCAACGGCCGGGCCTACGGCGACGCCGCCATCGGCGCCGACACCACCCTGGCGCTGCGTGGCCTCGACCGGTTCGTGGCCTTCGATCCCGGGACGGGGCTCCTCGAGGTCGAGGCGGGCGTGCTGCTCTCCGAGATCATCGACCTGTTCCTGCCCCGCGGGTTCTTCCCCTTCGTGGTGCCGGGCACCCGCCTCGTCACGGTGGGCGGCGCCGTCGCGGCGGACGTGCACGGCAAGAACCATCACGTGGAGGGCGGGTTCGGCCAGCACGTGGAGAGCCTCGACCTCGTCCTCGCGGACGGGGCCGAGGTCACCTGCAGCCGCGGCGCGCATCCGGAGCTGTTCGCGGCGACGGTCGGCGGCATGGGGCTCACCGGCACGATCCTGCGGGCGACGATCCGCCTGCGCCGGGTCGAGACCGGCTGGATGCGCCAGCGCACCGTGGCCGCGCCCGATCTCGATGCGGCCATGGCCGCCCTGGAAGGTGCGGGCTCGGCCACCTACGCGGTCGCCTGGATCGACTGCCTCGCCCGGGGCGCCGGGCTCGGCCGCTCCCTGGTCTACTGCGCGGAGCACGCGACGCGGGCCGATCTCGACGCGCTCGGGCCGGGCACGCCGCCGATGCCGCCGGTGCGGCGGAGCGCCCTCGCCGTCCCCTTCGACATGCCGGGCTTCACCCTGAACCGCGTCAGCGTGTCGGCCTTCAACGCGGTCTACTACCGGCGCGGGCAGGCCGCCGCCGGGCCCGACCACCTCGCCGCCTGGCAGCCCTACTTCTTCCCCCTCGACGGGGTCGGCGACTGGAACCGCATCTACGGTCCGCGCGGATTCGTGCAGCACCAGTGCGTGCTGCCGAAGGCGGCGAGCCGCGCGGCCCTCGGCGCCCTGCTCGACCGTGTCTCGCGCCTCGGCTCGCCCTCGTTCCTCGCGGTGCTGAAGCTGCTCGGCCCCGGCAGCGGCCTGATCTCCTTCCCGATGGAGGGCTACACGCTCGCCCTCGACCTGCCGGCGAGCGCGCAGAACCTCGCGCTGCTGGCCGAGCTCGACGACATCGTCCGCACGGCGGGTGGGCGTCTCTACCTCGCCAAGGACGCCCGCCAGACGCGCGCCACTTTCGAGGCCGGCTACGGCGACGCCGCCGACCGGTTCCGCAGCCTGCGCCGGGAGACCGGCGCGGCCCACAAGATCGTCTCAGCCCAATCGAGGAGGCTCGGCCTGTGAGCGCACTGAACCTGGCCGCTTCGGCCCGCACCCCCCTGTCCGAGACGGAGACGGGATCGGCCAAGCCCGGCACCCGCACCGAGCCGGCCCGCGCCGGCGCACGGGCCGGCACCCTGCTCCTCGTCGGAGCGACCTCCGACATCGGCCACGCCACAGCCCAGGCCTATGCCGAGGCGGGCTGGGACGTGGTCCTCGCTGCCCGCGATGCGGCGGGCGCCGCCCGCAACGCCGCCGACCTCGCGGCGCGGAGCGGGCGGAACGTTCCGGTTCTCGCCCTCGACGTCACGGACGGCGCCGCTTTCGCGGGCTTCCTCGACGGCCTGCCCGTGCTGCCCGACACGGTCGTCTGCGTGGTGGGCCTCCTCGGCGACCAGCGCCGGGCCGAGACCGACCCGGCGGAGGCGGTGGCCATCATGCGCGCCAATTTCGAGGGGCCCGCCCTGCTCCTCGGCATGGTCGCCGAGCGCTTCGCCGCGCGGGGCCGCGGCACCATCGTCGGCGTCTCCTCGGTGGCGGGCGAGCGGGGGCGCGCCTCGAACTACGTCTACGGCGCGGCCAAGGCCGGCTTCACCGCCTTCCTGTCGGGCCTGCGCAACCGGCTCGCGAAGCAGGGCGTGCGGGTGGTGACGGTGAAGCCCGGCTTCGTGCGCACCAAGATGACGGCGGGCCTGCCCCTGCCGAAGCCGCTGACCGCCGAGCCCGCCGCGGTCGGCCGGGCGATCCACCGCGCCGCCGAGGTGGCCCCGCGGGACGTGGTCTACGCCAAGGCGATCTGGGCGCCGATCATGATGATCATTCGCGCCATTCCCGAGCCGGTGTTCAAGCGCCTGAAGCTGTAGGGCCGCCGGGCCGTCAGGACCGCGCCCGGTCGGCGGCGTGGTCCTGCTGGCGCTCGACCTCGTCGCGGATGCCGCGTCCCGCGAGCAGGATCTCCGCCAGGAACGCGGCGATCGCCGCCACGGTGCAGACCAGGGCTATGCCGAAGCAGCCGAACAGCACCGAGGCGGTGGCGGCATCGCGCAGCGCCCCGACGAACAGGGTCAGCACGGCGATGCCGGTCATGGCCCCGGCGGCGGAGGCGAGCACCACCGCCCCGTCGAGCAGGAAGGAGCGCCGCCGCAGGAAGGCGAGCTGGCGCGAGAGCCGCGCGGTCTCGTCCGAATCGGCGCCGCGTAGGCGGGCGGCCGCGGCATCGACCTTGTCGGCCACCCGGCCGAGCCGGGTCGAGAACACGTTGAGCAGGGTCGCGAGCGCCGAGAGCAGGAAGGCAGGCGCCAGCGCGATCTGGATGACGTGGGCGATGTCCTCGGGCGCGACGGCGGGGGACACAGGCATGGCGCGATCCTTCGCAGAACCGTCCGCTCCGGCGCCCCGCGCAGGCCGCGTCGGCGCGGGCGGACGGCCTTACGCGGCGGGCTTGGCGGCGGGGGCGGGCGAGCGGGTCAGGCTCTCGATCTCCCGCTGGGGACGGCCCGACTTCCGGGCGATCTCGGCCTCCTGCTCGGCGATGTGCTGCCGGGCCGGGTCGTCCCCGTCGAGGCCGCCCAGGATCTCCACGGGCACGCGCCGGTTGGAGGCGCGGGCACCGTCCGCGAAGACGACGTCGAAGAGAACGAAGCCGCGTTCCTGCGGCAGGGATTTGATGCGCTTGGCCATGGGCGCAGATAGACGCGGCGGCGGGGACAGGGCAAGGCGGGCCGGACGCATGGCCGCCCCGAGCCGGCCGGCCCGAGAAAGATTTCCATGGACGACTGGCGGCACATCGATACCGGCCCCGTGCCCGGCGGCGGCAAGAGCCTCGCGCTCATGCAGAAGGGCACGGAGTTCTCGATCGTGGTGGACGCGATCGAGCTGATGAACAGCACACGCGGCACCTCGGAGGAGGCGCTGGCGGCCCTCGCCTGCGCCCGTCTGTCCCACCGGCCCGATCCCCGCGTGCTGATCGGCGGCCTGGGCATGGGCTTCACCCTGCGTGCGGCGCTGGCCGCCCTCGGGCCGCAGGCGCGGGTCGTGGTGGCCGAGCTGGTACCCGCGGTGACGGCCTGGGCGCGGGGGCCCCTGGCCGAGGTCTTCGCGGGCTGCCTGGACGATCCGCGCGTCGACCTGCGCGAGGCCGACGTGAACCGCCTCATCCAGTCCGAGCCCGCCGGCTGGGACGCCATCCTGCTCGACGTGGACAACGGACCGGAGGGTCTGATGCGGCGGTCCAACGACCGGCTCTACGACGAATGGGGGCTCAAGCGCGCCGAGTGGGCCCTGCGGCCGGGGGGCGTGCTCGGCGTCTGGTCCGGTTCCCCGGCCCGCAAGTTCAAGGGGCGGCTGCAGCGGCTCGGCTTCACCGTCGAGGAGGTGCGGATCCCGGCAAGCGGCCAGAGCGGCCCGCGCCACGTGGTCTGGCTCGCCACGCCGCGGGCGGCGTAGCGGGGCGACCCGCTACAGCAGGGTGCCGCGCAGGATGACCAGGGCCACGGAGAAGTAGATCACCAGCCCCGTCACGTCGACCAGGGTGGCCACGAACGGCGCCGAGGCGGTGGCCGGATCGAAGCCCACCTTCTGGAGCGCGAAGGGAAGCATGGAGCCCGCGAGCGAGCCGAAGGTGACGATGCCCACGAGGGCGGCGCCGACGGTGGCCGCCACCAGCATCCAGTGCGGGCCGTAATCGTAGAGGCCGGCTTTCTGCCAGATCACGATGCGGGCCACGGCGATGAGCCCGAGCACCGCGCCGAGCACGATGCCCGTGGGCAATTCGCGCAGGGCCACCCTCCACCAGTCCCGCAGGCGGATCTGGTGGAGGGCGAGCGCCCGGATCAGCAGCGAGGTCGCCTGGGAGCCGGAATTGCCCCCCGAACTCATGATGAGGGGGATGAACAGGGTCAGGACCAGCGCCTTCTCCAACTCGCCCTCGAAGCCCTGCATGGCCGAGGCGGTGAGCATCTCGGAGAGGAACAGGGCGCAGAGCCAGCCGGCGCGTTTGCGGATCATCGTGAAGAAGCCGATATCCATGTAGGGCTCGGGCAGCGCCTCCATGCCGCCGAAGCGCTGCACGTCCTGGGTCTGCTTGGCGACCATGGCGTCGATCATGTCGTCCACGGTGACGATGCCGATGAGGTGGCCGACCGCGTCGATCACCGGCAGCGCCAGGAGATCGTATTTCGAGATCAGCCTCGCGGCCTCCTCGCGGCTCGCGGTGGGCGAGACGGCGAGCGGCGCCCGGTCGGCGGCGACGCTCAGCACGTTGTCGTCCGGGTTGCCCGAGATCAGCCGGCGCAGGGGCACCGCCTTGGTCAGGGCGCGGGTGCGCGGATCGAGCACGAAGATCGCGTAGATGGTCTCGCGGGTCTTCTCCACGTGGCGCACGTGGTCCAGCGTCTCGGCCACCGTCCAGTTGCTCGGCACGCTGACGAACTCGGTGGTCATCAGTGAGCCCACCGTCTCCTCGCCGTAGGCGCTCAGGCGGTCGACGGCGCCGCGGGTCTCCGCGTCGAGGCGGGCGCGCAGGTCCGAGCGGCCGGGCTCCTCGATCTCCCGGAAGATGTCGGTGATCCGGTCGGCCGACATGGCCGACAGGTAGGAGGCCACCCGGTCGCGGGGCAGCATCTCGATGATCTCGGGGGCGGAGGTCAGTTCCGGCTGGTCGAGCACCTCCACGGCCCGGTCGTGCGGCAGGCCGAGCAGGATCGCGGCGGCCACCTCGGACGGCTCGCCGTTCAGGGCCTCCACGATGTCGGGCGCACGCTCGTCGGAGAGCCGCGCGGCGAGCACGGAGGGGTCGACCCGGCTGTCGAAGGGAGCGATCTCGTTCATCGGCCTCGCCTCGGTCCGAGAGGCGGGCCCGGCGCGGCCGGCCGAGCCCGGAGGCGGGCCGGCCCGCGGCTCAGGCGGGCGGGCGCGTGCCCCGTCTCGGAACGCTCGGTCGTTCGGGTCCGTCGCTCGGCATTCGCGTGAGAATCTGAAGGTGCCGCTCGCGGGAGCGGTCACGTCCCGTTGCGCCTCCGCGCGAGGGGCGTCAAGCCGTCCCGGTGCGGAGAGGCGGGCCGCTCGCACCGGCATGGAATCGGGCCCCGGTCCGCAGCCGCGGGACGACGGGAAAGCGGCCGACCGAGGCGCCTGAGCGGGGGGCGTCCGGCTCCCTGCGCTGCCCGCGGACGGCGCGGTTGAAATCCAGGCCGACCGGCACCATATCATTGATCAACAAGGCGATTCGGTTCGAGGACCGGCACGGAGCGCTTCCTGAGCGTCTCTATGAGAAATATAAGTGTAGGGCCCGCTTGTATTGCGCCCAACACATCGCCTATCTTCCGGCCATTAACAGAGGAGAAGCGCCATGGCTTGGTCCGCCCCCGTCGTCCAGGAAGTCTGCGTCGGCATGGAAGTCACCAGCTACGAGTCGGCCGAGATCGACACCTTCAACTGAGTTGCGGCGGCCTCCGCCGCGCGCGCCTCGCCCATTCGTCACGTCTAGCCAGGAGAGAACGCCATGAAGTGGTCCGCCCCCATCGTCCAGGAAGTCTGCGTCGGCATGGAAGTCACCAGCTACGAGTCGGCTGAGATCGACACCTTCAACTGAGCCGGCGGTCGCTTCCGCGACCGATCGAGGGCGCCGCTTCGGGAGAGGCGGCGCCCTTCCCTTTTGTCCGGAACGATATTTCAACGCGACGAGGGCCGGACCGCTTCTCCCAGCGGTCCGGCCCTCGCCGCGTCGGCTGTCTGCCGATCAGAGCAGAGCTATCGCACATGAGTAAAGACGTTGAAGAGATAGTCTTTGCTCCAGGAGGCGTGCTTCATCTTTTTGCGGACAGGTAGTTCTGAGGGGTGGGCTTCGAGGATCTTGTGCACGAGACGGCGCAACAACGCGAGTTTTTCCGGAGTGACCTGACCGGCTGGCTTTGGACTGGGCTGATTGAGAGGATCAGCCAGGACCGAAGGAGTCGGACATGCTGCGAGGTCGGAAGACGAGCGCGGAGCAGGTCGTGCTGAAGCTGCGCCAGATCGAGGTGCAGACGGCGCAAGGCAAGAG
>CANEZL010000064.1 GCA_947444195.1 Methylobacteriaceae bacterium
AAGCGCGTGGACCTGCTGGTCGAGCCGGACGAGATCGCCCGGCGCATGGCCGGATTCCAGCCGCCGCCCGCGCCGAAGCGCGGCTACAAGGCCCTCTACCGACAGACCGTCACGCAGGCGCCCGAGGGCTGCGACTTCGACTTCCTCGCGGGCTCGCGCGATTGATCGGGAGCCCCCGTCAGGCCGCGCCCGCGATGGCCTTCAGCAGGTGCGCCTGCTTGTAGGGCTTGGGCAGGAAGCGCCCGGAATCGGGCAGATCCTCATCGTGCAGCGCGAACCGGCCCGAGGTCACCACGAGCCGGATGCGGGGCCAGCGCTCGGCGACCCGTCCGGCCAGGGTGAGGCCGTCTATCGTGCCCGGCATATCGATGTCGGTGAACAGCACGCCGACGCCGGCCTCGCGCTCCAAGATCGTCCAGGCCGCATCTGCCGTCGGAGCCTCCATGACGGCGAAACCGGCATCCTCCAGCATATCCACGGCGACCATGCGGAGGATGCTCTCGTCCTCGACGACGAGGACGGCGGGCGGTTCTGCGGCGGAGGATTCTGGCATCGCGGGCATCGGACCATGGCTGAAGACTGACGAAGCAGTGTAACTTCCCAGGCTCGCGCAGGTTTCAACGTGGCCGTTTCGCGTGTCTGATCTCAGGTAGGATTCGCCGGGCCGGGCGCCATTGTCTGATCCGTGTAGATCGTATCCAATAAACCGCTCTTGAAATCCTGATTCGATAAGCTCGCGGCGCGTCAAATCAGCATCCGGCCCGGCCTCCGCGGCTTTAGGCCGCCGCCTCGCCGCTCGTCTCCTGCATGGCGACCAGGGGCGCCTCCAGCCGGCAGACCAGCCCGGTCGGCGCGTAGACGAGCCTGACCTCGCCGCCGACCTCGCCCGCGAAGCTGCGCTCGATCAGGCGCGAGCCGAAGCCCCGCCGCGTCGGCTGCGCCAGGATCGGCGGGCCGCCCTGCTCGGACCAGGACAGGCAGAAGCGCGGGGCGTCGCCCGCATGCACCACGTGCCAGCGCAGGTCGACGCTGCCCGCGTCGTTGGCGAGGGCCCCGTACTTGGCCGCGTTGGTGGCCAGTTCGTGCAGGGCGAGCGCCAGGGCCAGCGCCGGCTTGGCGGCGAGGAGCACGCCCGGGCCGCCGGTGCGGATGCGCGCGGTGCCGCCGCCCCGGTGGACCGCCAGGACGCCGTCCACCACCTCGCCGATGGGCGCCTGGACCCAGCTCGACTGGGTGAGGATGTCGTGGGCGCGGCCGAGGGAGATCAGGCGCGCGGTGAAGGCCTCGCGGGCGGCGGCGTGGTCGGTGGCGTTGCGGAAGGTCTGGCTGGCGATCGCCTGCACCATCGCCAGGGTGTTCTTGACCCGGTGCTGCAACTCGCCGGTGAGCAGGCGCTGGTGCTCCTCGGCCCGCTTGCGCGCGGTGATGTCGAGCATGGCCCCGATCATCCGCATCGCCCGGCCCTGCCCGTCGCGGATCACGTAGCCGCGGTCGAGGATGTCGGCGTAGGAGCCGTCCGCGCGCCGGAAGCGGTACTCGTCCGACCAGACCGTGCCCGTCCCGTCGATCACCGCGTGGATCGAGGCGTCGATGCGCCCCCGGTCGTCGGGGTGGATCTGGGCGAGCCACCAGTCCCCGGTGGGCTCCACGTCCCCAAGGGCGTGGCCGTGGGCCGTGCGGAGCGCCTCGTTCCAGAGGACGTGGTTGGCCGCGAGGTTCCAGTCCCAGATCGCGTCGTTGGTGGCGCGGGCGGCCAGCCGGTAGCGTTCCTCGGTCTCGCGCAGGGTCTGCTCGGCGCGCCGGCTCTCGGTGATGTCGCGCACGGTGCCGATGAAGCGCGCGGTGCGGCCGTCGCTGACGAGGGCCTGCCCCTTGGCCGCCACCCAGCGCTCGATGCCGTCCTCCAGCCCGACGGTGCGGTAGGCGATGTCGTAGGAGCCGGTGCCGGTGGGATCGAGGGCGGCGCGCACCGCCGCGTCCACCCAGCCGCGGTCCTCCGGGTGCAGGCCGGCCAGGAAGACGTCGTAGCCGACCGGCGCCTCGGGCGGCAGGCCGAACAGGGCGCGGGTGCGCGCGTCCCAGTCCAGCCGGTCGGCGACGAGATCATAGTCGAACACCCCCGTTCCGGTCGCCTCCACGGCGAGCCGGAGCTGCTCGCGGGCCCGGCGCAGATCCTCCTCCACCTGCCGGCGGTCGTGGATGTCGAGGGAGATGCCGATCCAGCTCGCGATGGTGCCGTCCGCCTCGCGCACGGGCTGCGCCCGGGAGAGGAACCAGCGGTACTGCCCGTCGGCCCGGCGCAGGGGGAACTCGACCTCGTAGGGCCGCCCCGTGCGCGTGGCCGCCTGCCACGCGTCGCGGGTGCGCGCCCGGTGGTCGGGGTGGATGGCGCCCACCCAGCTCACCGCGCCGGTCTCCCCGGCGGGCAGGCCCGTATAGGCGTACCAGTAGGCGTTGCAGTAGGTGACCGCGCCCCCCGCATCGCCGAACCAGACCACCTGCGGGTTCACCTCGACCAGGGAGCGGTAGCGCAGCTCGCTCGCCGCGAGGGCCGCCTCCGCCGCCCGCGGCTCGGTGCGGTCGCGCAGGATCTTGAGGAAGCCGACGACCTCGCCGCCCGCGGCGGTGAGCGGCCGCATCTCGCCGCCGGCCCAGAAGCGGCTGCCGTCCCGGCGCAGGTGCCAGCGCTCGCCCGGCGCGATCCCGTCCGTGCGCGCCCCGGCGATCTCCGCCGCCAGCCGCCCGTCCGCGCGGTCCTCGGGCGTGAAGACGGCGTCCAGGCTGCGCCCGAGCATCTCCGCCGCGCCCCAGCCCAGGATGCGCTCGGCGCCCGCGTTCCAGCGGGTCACCAGGCCCTCCGGATCGGTCGCGACGATGGCGTAGTCGGTGGCACTGTCGAGGATGCGCTCGTGCAGGAGCCTCTGCGCCTCCTGCTCGCGCAGGGACCGGCGCAGCTCCATCTGGACCATCGTCTGGCGGGCGAGGCGCGCCAGCCCCCGGCGCTGCCGCTCGGACAGGGTGCGCGCGCGGGTATCGAGGACGCAGACGGTGCCGAGGGGCAGCCCGTCCGCCGTCTTCAGCAGGGCGCCGGCATAGAAGCGCAGGCCGGGCTCGCCGGCGACGAGGGGGTTGCCCTCGAAGCGCGGGTCGCGCCGGGCGTCCGGCACGTAGAGGAAATCCTCCTGCAGGATGGCCTGCCGGCAGAACGAGGTCTCGAGCGGGGTCTCGCGCACGCCGAGACCGACCTCGGCCTTGAAGAACTGGCGCCCGTCGCCGATCAGGTTGACCACCGCGATGGGGGCCTCGCACAGCTCGGCGGCGGCCTCGGCGATCTCGTCGAAGTCCGGCTCGCGCGGCGTGTCGAGCAGGCGATAGCGGTCGAGGGCGCGAAGGCGCGCGGCCTCGGTATCGCTCGTCGTGGCGCGGTCCATGGTCCGGAGGGTTGGGGTGTCTGCGGCGGTCCGCCACCAGCGGCGATGCCGGAGGCGGAAGTAAGGCGCGCCGCGTGCAAGGCCCGCGGCCGGCGCTGCCGCGATTGTCGCAGGGCGGGGGTGGACATCGGGCCGCGGGGGAAATCGTCCGCGCGGGGCCGGCGCCTGCGGAACTTCCGCGCGGATGCACCACATAGATCAGAGCCGGCGGGCCGATCGATCGGGCAGATCGGACAGACCCTTACGCGATCGCCCTGCGAGCCGTCCATGCCGACATCGGATCCCTTCTCCGCCCTCGTCGGCGCCGCCGAGGCCGCCGCCCGGGCACCCGACGAGGGGGCGGAGCTCGACCGGCACGGGGCCTTCCCGGAGGCGGCGGTGGCGCGCCTGCGCGCGGCGCGGCTCCTCGCGGCCCCCCTGCCGCCGGATCTCGGGGGGGCCGGCCTGTGCGGGTCCGATCCCGCCGCGGGCCGCGCCCTGTGCCGGGTGCTCACCGCGGTGGGGCGCGGCAGCCTGCCCCTCGGGCGGCTCTACGAGGGGCACGTCAACGCCCTCGCCCTGGTCCTGCGCTACGGCGATCCGGAGGCGCAAGAGCGCCTCGCCATGGACGTGCGCGATGGCCACCTCTTCGGGGTCTGGAACACCGAGCCCGAACCCGGCGGCCTCGCCCTCGACGGGGACGGCAACCTCTCGGGGGCCAAGATCTACGCCTCGGGCGCGGGTTCGGTGACGCGTCCTCTGGTGACGGCGCGTCTCGGGGACGGGCGCCGCCAGATGCTCGTCGTTCTCCTGGAGCCCGGCGCGCGGGCGGATCTCTCGGACTGGCGGGCGCAGGGCATGCGCGCCACCGCCACCGGCCGCGTCGATTTCGGCGGGCTGACGATGCGCGACGCCGTGGCGGTCGGCGCCGTCGACGACTACCTCCGGCCGCCCTTCTTCCTGGCCGGCGCGTGGCGCTTCCTGGCGGTCCAGCTCGGCGGCATCGAGGCGGTGGCCGAGGCCCATCGCGCCCATCTCGCGGCGACCCGGCGCGGCGGCGACCCGCACCAGCAGGCGCGGCTCGGGCGCGCGCTCATCGCGGTCGAGACCTGCCGGCTCCTCGTCGCGCGGGCCTCGGCGCTCGCCGTTGCCGAGACGGAGGACCCGGAGCGCATCGTCGCCTACGTCAACCTCGCGCGGGCGGCGGTGGAGCAGGCCGGGCTCGACGTCCTCGCCCTGGCCCAGCGCTCGGTGGGGCTCGCGGGCTTCCACGAGGACCATCCCCTGGAGCGCCTGAGCCGCGACCTCGCCGTCTACCTGCGCCAGCCCGCCCCCGACGCCGCCCTGACCGGGGCCGCCGCCTTCGCCTGCGCGGCCGACAGCCCCGTCCACCGCCTCTGGCCGGAGGAGGCATGAGCGCGCGCCACGCCGCCACCCTGCCGCCGGAATACTTCCTCGGCCTCTACGCGGGGGAGCCCGACCCCTGGGGCTTCGCCAGCAGCCCCTACGAGGGCGCCAAATACGCCGCCACGCTGGAGAGCCTGCCGCGGCCCGCCTACGATTCGGCCCTCGAGGTCGGCTGCTCCATCGGCGTGTTCACCCGGGCGCTGGCGCCGCGCTGCCGGGCGCTCACCGCCCTCGACCCGGTGCCCGCCGTCCTGGAGGCGGCGCGGGCGCGCTGCGCCGACCTGCCGGGGATCCGCTTCGTGCGGGGCAGCGTGCCGGGGGACTGGCCCGAGGGCCGCTTCGACCTGATCGTGCTCAGCGAGGTCGTCTACTATCTCGACCGGCACGATCTGGCCCGCCTCGCCCGGCGCGTCGGCGCGGCCCTGCGGCCGGGGGGCGACTGCGTGCTCGTGCACTGGCTCGGGCCCACGGACTACCCCCTTTCCGGCGACGAGGCGGCGGACGGCTTCATCGCGGAGGCCGCGGATTTCGCGGCGGTCCTGGGGCAGGTGCGCGATGCCGCCTACCGCATCGACGTGCTGCGCGCCCGGCAAGCCCCCTCCGCGGGCGCGGATGCCGGGGATGCCTGAGGCCGCGCCCCACCCATCCCGTCTGGGTCCGCCTGAGCCACTGGGTCGGGGCGGGCGCCTTCCTCGCCCTCGTGGTCAGCGGCACCGCGATCCTGCTCGCCCTTCCGCGCCTGTTCTGGGGCGAGACGGGGGCCAACGACGCCCCGGCCTGGATCGTGCTCCCGCTGCCGGTGAACCTCGAACAGACGGGCTGGGGGCGAAACCTCCACTTCCTCGCCGCCTGGATCTTCGTCCTCAACGGGTTCGTCTACCTCGCCGCCGCCCTCCTCGGCGGGCGCCTCCGGCGGCGCCTGCTGCCCGAGCGCGACCAGCTGCGTCCGGGAAGCGTCGCCGCGGAGGTGCGCGCGCATCTCGCCCTGCGCGGGCCGGGGCCCGGCCGGCGCTACAACCTCCTCCAGAAGCTCGCCTATCTCGGCGTGCTCCTGGTGCTGGCCCCGGCGATGCTGCTCTCCGGCCTCACCATGTCGCCGGGGGTGACGGCCGCCTACCCGGAACTCTTCACCCTGTTCGGCGGGCGCCAATCCGCCCGCACCATCCACTTCCTGGCCGCCTGCGGCCTCGTCCTGTTCCTGCTCGTCCACCTCTGGCAGGTGCTCGCCAACGGGCCGGTGCGGCTGATGCGGGGGATGACGGTCGGGCGATCGAGGACGGAGGAGACCTGATGCGCGCACGTCCCCATCTCTCCCGCCGCGGCCTGATCCTCGGCGGCTCGGCCCTCGGGGCCGGCTCCCTGCTCGGCGGCTGCGACATCCTCGACGGCGGTCCCGGCCGCGGCGGCCTCTACGGCCTGAGCGACACCCTGACCTTCGCCACCCAGCGCTTCCTCCTGCGCGACCAGCCCCTGGTCCGCGAGTTCGGGCCCGAGGCGATCTCGGCGGTGTTCCCGACCATCAACACCACCGATCCCGACGACCCCGCCTATCGCCGCTCGCGGGACCAGGGCTTCGCCGACTGGCGCCTGCCCGTGGGCGGCCTCGTGGAGCGCCCGGGCACGCTCTCCCTCGCCGAGCTGAAGGCGATGCCCCGCCGCACGCAGATCACCCTGCATTCCTGCGAGCAGGGCTGGTCGGCGATCGGGGCCTGGACGGGGGTGCCCCTCGCGCACGTGCTCGCCGGCGCCGGCCTGAAGCCGGAGGCGCGCTTCGTGGTGATCCGCTCCGTGGACGGCTGGTGGGACAGCTACGACCTGTTCGACGCCCTCCACCCCCAGACCATCCTCGCCTACGGCTTCAACGGCAACGACCTGCCCGTGGCCCACGGCGCCCCGGTCCGCCTGCGGGTGGAGCGCCAGCTCGGCTACAAGTCGCTCAAGTACCTCTCCAGCATCGAGGCGGTGGCGCGCGTGGAGGGGGCGGGCAGCATGGTCGCGGGCCTCGGCTTCTCCTGGTACGCGGGGATCTGAGCGATCCTCGGGCCGGGCTGAGGCAGGGGCGGGGCAGGGGCCGCGCGATCGGTTGACTCCCGGGGCCGCAGGGCCGATGAGTGCGCCCGTCAAGGTTCTCACGGTCCCGTGACCGTGGGCTAAGAGGGAATCCGGTGGAGCCCGCGAGGGCGAGGCCGGAGCTGCCCCCGCAACTGTGAGCGGCGAGCCGCTGCCGAGAGCGACCACTGGCGCCCCGCGCCGGGAAGGTCAGGCAGAGGTGACGACCCGCGAGCCAGGAGACCTGCCTTGGCGGTGTTTCACGTCTCTCGGGCGGGGTGTCCGAAGGGAACGCATGACCGTGGCAGGCCCCGGCCGCCTGCCCGCGCGCACGCGTGCCTGGATCCGCCCTTGTCCGATCAAGGGCTCCCGCGATGCCGCACCGGCCACGTTCCACCCGCTCGGGTCCATCCGGATCCGCCCTCGCGCCGGCCCTGGCCGTCCTGCTCGCCGTCGGCCCCGTCGCCGCCGCGGCGCGGCCGGCCGCCGACGCGAGCCAGGAGGTGCAGCTCGAGGAACTCTCGGTGGTCGGCAATGCCGGTCCCGGCCGCGCCGCCGACGGCTATCTGGCCAAGCGGAGCGTCGCCGCCACCCGCACCGACACGCCCCTGCGGGAGGTGCCGCAGACGGTGGTCGTCGTGCCGGACCAGGTCCTGCAGGATGCCGCCGCCACCCGGATCGACACCGCCCTCGACCTCGCCGGCGTCGGCCGGGCCAACAACTTCGCCGGGCTCGGGCTCGCGGAGTTCACCATCCGCGGCTTCGCCACCGGCGAGTACTACCGCAACGGATTCCCGATCAATCGCGGCTACCCGAACTCCCCCGACATCGCCTCGATCGAGCGCGTGGAGGTGCTGAAGGGCCCCTCCGCCTTCCTCTACGGCCGGGGCGATCCGGGGGGCACCTTCAACATCGTCTCGAAGCAGCCCCTGGCCGAGCGCTCCTTCGCCATCGGCACGCAGTACGGCAGCTTCAACACCAAGCGCAGCACCTTCGACGCCACCGGCGCCGTCAGCGAGGACGGCACGGTGCTGGCCCGCCTCACCGGGGCGGTGGAGGACAACGGCAGCTTCCGCGACTTCGTGAGCAGCGACCGCTACTACCTCGCGCCGGCCATCGCCTGGAAACCCGGCGCGGACACCACGGTCACCCTCGAGGGCGAGCTCATCAGCGCCGGGCAGACCTTCGACCGGGGCATCGTGCCGTTCCGCGGCAGCGTCCTCGCCGTTCCGCGCACCCGCTATATCGGCGAGCCTGGCCTCGCGCCCTTCCGCAACGACAACGCGCTCGGGCAGCTGCGCATCGAGCACCGCTTCGACCCCGACTGGGTGCTCACCGCGGGCACGCAGGTGCTGGGCGGCAACATCGCGGGCGACGCCGTGCAGACGGTGGGCGTCCTCGGCGACGGGCGCACGCTCCGGCGCACCTTCGACCGCCGCGAGCTGACGTGGTCGGATCTCGACGTGCAGGTGAACCTCGCGGGCAAGTTCGAGACCGGCCCCTTCCGGCACACCCTGCTCCTCGGGCTCGAGTACGACAGCTACCGCTACCGGGAGGTCATCACCCGCTCGAACGCCAACACCGACCCGTTCTTCCTCGACCTGCTCAGTCCCCGCTACGGGCAGGCCCTGCCCGCCCGCACCGTGCCGGGCAGCAACCTCCTCGAGAACACCCAGAGCTACGCGGGCTACGTGCAGGACCAGATCGACCTCACCCCGCGCCTGCACGCCCTCGTCGGCGTGCGCGTCGAGGATATCGGCCTCACCTCGACCTCCTACATCAACGACCGCACCACCCGCCTCCAGGGCACGGCCGCCACGCCCCGCTTCGGGCTGGTCTACGACCTCCTCGACTGGGTCTCGGTCTACGGCAACTACGCGCGCTCGTTCCGGCCGAACACCGGCACCGACCGCAACTTCCGGCCCTTCGCCTTCCAGGAGGGCGAGGGCTACGAGATCGGCGCGAAGTTCGATCTCCTCGACGGGCGCCTCAGCGCCACCGCCGCCCTGTTCGACATCGCCCGCACGAACGTCCTGACCGCGGATCCGGTGGACCAGAACTTCAGCGTCGCGACGGGAGAGATCCGCAGCCGCGGCTTCGACCTCAGCGTGGCGGGCTACCTCGCGCCGGGCTGGCGCGTCATCGGCACCTTCACCGCCCTCGATGCCGCGGTGACGCGCGACAACACCATCCCAGTCGGGACGCGCGTGGCCAACGTCCCCGCGAACGCCTTCGCCCTCCAGAGCGTCTACGAGTTCCAAGAGGGGGCGCTGCGGGGCCTCGGCCTCGGCGGCGGGGTGAACGTCGTCGGCCGCCGCGCGGCGGGCACGGCCGTCTCGACCTTCGACCTGCCGGAATACGCGGTCTTCAACCTGATCTCCTACTACCGGATCACCCCGGACGTGCGGATCTACCTGAACGTCGATAACCTCTTCGACGCGGTCTACTACGACCGCGGGTGGCAGAACCGCTACGCGAGCCCGGGCACGCCGCGCCTCGTCACCGGCGGCGTCGCCGCCCGCTTCTGAAGCCTGTCCGTGGAGCCCCCCTTCCGCATGATGCTCGTGCTCCGGTCGCGCCGCGGCGCCCTGCACGCCGCCCTGGGCGGTATCCTGGGCGGTGCCCTCCGCCTCGCCGGCCTTCTCGCGCTCGCCGCCGTCCCGGCCGCCGCCGAGGAGCCGCCCCCGCCCGGGCGCACGCTGGTCGTCGTCGGCCCCTGGGAGGTCGGCGGCCTCGATCCGGCGAGCAACGGGCACGCCTTCACCCGCCTCGAGGTGGCCGAGACCCTGGTCGGCGTCGATGCGTCCGGCGCGCCCGCCCCCGGCCTCGCCACCGGCTGGACGGTCTCGCCGGACGGCCTCGCCTGGCGCTTTCCCCTGCGGGCGGATGTCCGCTTCCACGACGGCTCGCCCCTGACCGCCGAGGTTGCCGCCGAGAGCCTGCGGCGGGCCTGGAGCAATGTCGGCCCGCTCGCGCGCGCGCCCATCGCGGCGATCACGGCCGCCGACGGCGCCGTCGTCGTGGCCCTGCACCGGCCCTTCGCGCTGCTGCCGGCCTTCCTGGCCAACCACACCGCCATCGTCCTGGCGCCGGCCTCCTACGATGCGGGCGGGCGCGTCGTGCGCATCGTCGGCACCGGGCCCTACCGCGCCGCCGCGGTCGCGCCGCCCCTGCGGATCGACCTGGAGCGCTTCGACGGCTGGTGGGGCGGCCGGCCCGCCATCGCCCGGGCGCGCTACCTCGCCGTCGGCCAGGGCGAGACCCGCGCCCTGATGGCCGAGAGCGGCGAGGCGGACGTGGTGGTCTCGCTGCTGCCGGTCTCCCTCGCGCGGCTGCGCCGCAGCCCGAAGCTCGCGGTGCAGACGGTGACGCCGCCCCGCACCCGGCTCCTGAAGCTCAACGCGGGCTCGCCCCTCTTCTCCGATCCGCGCGCCCGGAGGGCCCTCGGCCTCGCCCTCGACCGGGCCGGCCTCGCCCGGGTGCTCCTGCGCAACCCCGGCCTCGGCGCCGACCAGCTCTTCCCGCCCGCCGTGGCGGGCTGGCACGTGCCGGATCTGCCGCCCCTGACCCGCGACCTCGGGGAGGCGCGCCGTCTCCTGGCGGAGGCCGGCTGGCGCCCCGGCGCCGACGGCGTCCTGGAGCGGGACGGCCGGCGCTTCGCGGCGACCCTGCGCACCTATTCCGCCTGGCCCGAACTGCCGCCCCTGGCGGCGGCGATCCAGGCGCAGGCCCGCGAGGTCGGCATCGATCTCGCCGTCTCCGTCGGCAACACCTCGGACATCCCCGCCCGCCACCGCGACGGCAGCCTCGACCTCGGCCTGGTCTCGCGCAGCTTCGCCCTGATCCCCGATCCCCTCGGCACCCTGCTGCAGGATTTCGGGGCCGAGGGGGGCGACTGGGGCGCCATGAACTGGTCGAACCCCGAGAGCGCCGCACTCCTCGACCGGCTCGCCGTCCTCGCCGACCCGGCCGCGCGCGCCCCGCTCCGGCGGCGCGTGGTGGAGATCCTGCAGGCCGAGCTGCCGGTGATCCCGGTGACGTGGTCCGAACTGGCGGTGGTCGCCAACCGGCGCGTGGCGGGCGTGCGGGCCGATCCCCTGGAGCGGAGCTACGGGCTCGCCGCCATGCACTGGGCCACGCCATGACGCGCCTCCTCCTCGGCCGGCTGATCCAGGCCGTCCTCGTCGCCCTCGTGGTCGGCGGCCTCTGCTTCGCCCTCGTCCGCGTCCTCCCGGGCGACGCGGCCTTCCGCATCGCTGCCGACCGCTACGGGCCGGACGCCCTCACCGGGCAGGCCGCCGAGGCCGTCCGGCGGGAACTCGGCCTCGACCGTCCCTGGCCGGAACTCCTGCTGCGCTGGTTCGGGGACCTCGCCCAGGGGCGCCTCGGCAATTCCCTGGTGAGCGGCGAGCCGGTCTCGGAGGAGCTGGCGGGCCAGCTCGGGCCCAGCCTGTGGCTCGCCGCCTGCGCCCTCGCCCTGTCCCTGCTGATCGGCCTGCCCCTCGGCCTCGCGAGCGGCCTGCGGGCGGGGTCGGGCCTCGACCGGCTCGCGCTCGTCGGGGCCGTGGCGCTGCGGGCGCTGCCGCCCTTCGTGCTCGGGCTCGTGCTGATGCTGGTCTTCAGCATCCGGCTCGAATGGCTGCCGCCCGCCGGCTACGGCACCTGGCGCGAGATGGCGCTGCCGAGCCTGACCCTGGCGCTCGGTCTCGCCGCCGTGTCGAGCCGCGTCGCGCGCGACGCCGTCGCCGAGGTCGGCGCCACGGCCTATTACCGCTTCGCCCGGCTCAAGGGCCTGCCCGCGGGCGCGGTGGTGCTCCGGCACGGCCTGCGCAACGCGGGCATCCCCGTGGTCACCTATCTCGGCCTCCAGGCGGTCTACCTCATCGAGGGCGTCGTCGTGGTCGAGTCCCTGTTCGCCTATCCGGGGATCGGCCACGCCCTGGTGCACGCCGTCATCGCCCGCGACGTGCCCATGGTCCAGGGCGCCGCCCTCGTCATGGGCCTGATGTTCGTTCTCCTGAATCTCGGGGTCGACCTGCTCTGCCGGCTCCTCGATCCGCGCCTGGGGGCCGCCCGATGATGCTCCAGATGCAGGGCCTCGCCGGCCCCGACCGGCCGGCCGCGACCGCCTGGCCGCTCTCGCGCCGCATCGGCCTCGGGCTCCTCGCCCTGCTCGCGGCCTTCGCCCTCCTCGGCCCTCTCCTGGTCGACGCCGACCCGGCCCGTCAGGACCTCTCCGCGAGCCTTGCGCCCATCGGCAGCGACTTCCTGCTCGGGGCCGACCATTACGGGCGCAGCCTCCTGGCGCGGCTCGCCCACGGAGCCCGGCTCTCCTTCGGCATGGCGCTGCTGACCATGCTGAGCGCCGCGGTGCCGGGGCTCCTCCTCGGCGTGCTGGCGGCCTGGCGCGGCGGCGTGGCGGAGCGGGCGCTGGTCGCCCTGTCCGACATCGTCCTCGCCCTGCCGGGGCTGCTCCTCGTCCTCATCCTCCTCGCCTTCGCCCCGGGCCACTTCCTGCCGCTCTATCTCGGCCTGTCGCTCGCCCTCTGGGTCGAGTTCTTCCGGGTCGCGCGCACCACCACGGCGCGGCTGCTCGTGGAGCCGCGGATCGAGGCCGCGCGCCTGCTCGGCTTCGGCACGCCCTACATCCTGCGCCATCAGGTGCTGCCCGAGATCGCGCCGCTCCTCCTGACGCTCGCCGCCTTCGCGATGGGCACCGCCATCCTGGCGATCTCGACCCTGTCGGCGATCAGCGTCGGCCTGCAGCCGCCGACGCCGGAACTCGGCAGCATGATCGTCGAACTGCTGCCCTACTACGCCGAGGCGCCGCTGGCGGTGCTGATGCCGGGGCTGCTGATCTTCCTGCTGGTGCTCGGCCTGCAGCTCACCGCGCGCGGGGGAACGGTCCGGTGACGGCGGCCCTGCACATCGAGGACCTGACGATCCGCACCGGCGACCGGGTCCTGGTCTCCGGCTTCTCGGCCGCGGTCGGGCGGGGCGCGCCGCTGACCCTGCTCGGCGAGTCCGGCTCGGGCAAGTCGCTCGTGGCCCAGGCGATCATGGGAACCCTGCCGCCGGGCGTCGCCGCCCAGGGCCGCATCCTCCTCGACGGCACGGACCTCTTGCGCCTCGGGCCCGCAGCGCGAAGGGCCCTGTGGGGCCGCCGGATCGGGCTGCTGCCCCAGGAGCCCTGGACCGCCCTCGACCCGACCATGCGTGCCGAAGGGCAACTCGCCGAGGTGCACCGCTACGTGCACGGGCGCCGCGACGCGGGCCGCGCCGCCGCCGCGGGTCTCGGCGAGGTCGGCCTCGCCGACGCCGCCCGGCACTACCCGTTCCAGATGTCGGGGGGCATGTGCCAGCGCCTGGCGCTGGCGGTGGCGCACGCGGCGGGCACGCCGCTGCTCCTGGCCGACGAGCCCAGCAAGGGCCTCGACGGCGCCCTGCGGGCGGATCTCGTCGCGCGCCTGCGCCGCGAGGTCGAGGCCGGGCGCCTCCTCCTGACCATCACCCACGATGTCGGGCTGGCCCGCGCCCTCGGCGGCACCGCCTGCGTCATGCTCGACGGGCGGGCGGTGGAGAGCGGGCCCACGGCCCGGCTCCTCGACGCGCCGGCGCACGCCTATACCCGCGCGCTGATCGCGGCCGATCCGGCCGCCTGGCCGGCCCGGCCGCCGGGGGAGCCGGGCCCGCCCGTGATCGCGGGGACGGGGCTGAGCAAGGCGTTCGGCCGGCGGCGGCTGTTCGCGGACCTGACCGTCGAGATCCGGGCCGGCGAGATCCTCGCCCTGGCCGGTCCGAGCGGCAGCGGCAAGACCACCCTCGGCAACATCCTCGTCGGCACCGAGCGGCCGGACCGCGGCGCGGTCCGCCGGGCGCCGGGCGCCGCGCCGGTCCGGTTCCAGAAGCTCTACCAGGATCCGCCCGCCGCCTTCGTCCCGCACCAGACCATGGGACAGGCCCTCGACCACCTGGCCCGGCGGCACGCCCTGGACCCGGCGCGGATCGCGCACCTGCTCGCGCGTCTCAAGCTCCCGGCCAATCTCCGCAAGCAGCGCCCCGGCGAGCTCTCGGGAGGCGAGTTGCAGCGCTTCGCCCTCGCGCGGGTGCTCCTGCTCGACCCCGTCTTCCTGTTCGCGGACGAGGCGACATCGCGGCTCGACCCCCTCAACCAGAGGGAGGTCGCCGAGATCCTGCGCGAGGCGAGCGCGCGCGACGGCCTCGCCGTCCTCTTCGTCACGCACGACGCGGACCTGGCCGGCAAGATCGCGGACCGATCGATCGCGCTCCGATAATGCCGGCTTGAGGCAGGGATGCGTCGGCGCTTACCCGGAGCCGATGGCTGCCAACCGAGCCTTCCGCGATGCCGGGAGCCGGCGCAGGTTCAGCCCTGCGCCGGCCCGTTCGATCCGGGCGATGAGCTTTGTTCAGACGACGAAGAGCTGATCCTGGATCTGGGCAAGGGTGAAGTTCTGGATGTACACGCCGCCCGACCCGGCGAGCTCGGCGGTGCTGATCAGCACGCCCCCGCCCTGCTGCGTGATCTG
>CANEZL010000065.1 GCA_947444195.1 Methylobacteriaceae bacterium
CGCCGCCTTGGCGGCGGCGGCGTCGAGGTCGCGGGCGACCGCCATGCCGAGCCCGGCCGAGATCGAGGTGGAGGAGTGGGCCGCGCCGAAGGGGTCGTAGACGCTCTCGCTCCGCTTGGTGAAGCCCGACAGCCCGCCGCCCTGGCGCAGGGTGCGGATGCGGTCGCGGCGGCCGGTGAGGATCTTGTGGGGGTAGGCTTGGTGCCCGACGTCCCAGATGATGCGGTCGTCGGGGGTGTCGAAGACGTGGTGCAGGGCCACGGTCAGCTCGACCACGCCGAGCCCCGAGCCCAGATGCCCCCCGGTCACCGAGACCGCGTCCACCATCTCGGCCCGCACCGCGTCCGCCACGGCCTGAAGCTGGCCCTCCGGCAAACCACGCAGCGCCGACGGATCCGGAAGACCGTCCAACATCGAACTCACGCTCTCTCTCTCGGCCACGGCATCCACCTCGTCTCGTCCAGGGCGACGCGCATTCTCAAGCGACGTCGAGCGGCGCCGTACCCTCGGCGCGCCCGTCCGGCCCGAGGGTGATCCGCTGGATCCGCGCCTCGGCCCGCTTCAGCAAGTGCTCGCAATGCCGCTTCAGCATCTCGCCGCGCTCGTAGATCGCCACCGATTCGTCGAGGGGCACGTCGCCCCGCTCCAGGCGGCGGACGATCTCCTCGAGCTGCTCCAGCGCCTTCTCGAAGGGCAGGTCGGGGGCGGTCTGGGTCGTTTCCGTGCGGCTCGCGGTCATCCCTGAGGCATTCCTTTGGATCGGTTCTAGGCCCGAGGGCCGCCCCGCGACAACCCGCGGGGCTGCGCCGGGCCGGGCCGGGCCGGCGTTTTCACCAGCCCTGGCGTGGGTCCGCCACACCGGCGCGGGGTTCGTGCGGTGCTTCTATATGCCCTCGATCGAGAGCGAAGTGGAAAGGCGCACCTTCGTACGCGTCGGCGCCGCGCCCGATCGCGGCGATGGCGGCGACCATGCGCCCGTCCCGGCCGAGCATCTCGTCGGCCAGGGCCACGAAATGCCGGTTCGGCGTGGCCGAGGGCGAGGCGCGGCGCAGGGCGCGGGCGAGTTCGTCCTCGTCGCGGGCCGGATCGAGGGCGCAGGCGGCGATGTAGGCCGCCGCCGTCGACCGGCTGATCCCGGCCCAGCAGTGGATCACCAGCGGCCGCGCGCGGGGCCAGGCCCGCACGAAGGCGAGGATCGCGGCCACGTGGGTCCGGTCGGCCAGGACATGGCCCTCGGTCGCGGCGGTGATGTCGCTCACCGCGATCACGGCGCGGCATTCCCGCGGCACCGACTCGGGCAGGTCCGGCGGCGTGCCGGAGGTGAGCAGGCTGAGGACGTGGCCCGCCCCGGTGGCGGCGACGGTCTCGGGCAGGCGCGCGAGGGAGCAGACGTGCAGGGTCGGCAAGGGTTCTACCGGGGTTCCGGGTCGGGGGCGGGCTCGAGGGAGCGGGCAAGGGAGCAGCCGAGGGCGCGGGACAGGGCCTCGAACCGGTCCCGGTAGCGCGCCTCGGCCCGCGCCGTCGGCCAGGGCTCGGCCAGGGCCAGCACGGTGGCGGGCAGATCCTCCGCCCGGCCGAAATAGCGCGCCGCCTCCGCTTCCGAGAAGCCCGCGAGCCGCACCGCCTCGCAATGGGCGGCGATCCGGTCGGCCCGCTTGACGAGGCGGGCGAAGGCCGGGTCCGGGCCCGGCAGGCCGAAGCGGCGGCGGATCGCGGCGAGCAGGCGCCGCTCGATGCCCTTGTAGGCGTCGCCGATCGCGGCCTTCAGCGGCGAGATGATGTCGCCGATCACGTATTCGGGGGCATCGTGCAGCAGCAGTTCCAGCCCCTCGGCGGCGCTGCGCTCCGGCCGCAGGTGGCTGCCGATCGCCTCGACGAGGAGGCTGTGCTGGGCCACCGAGAAGACGTGCTCGCCCGTGGTCTGGCCGTTCCAGCGGGCGACGCGGGCGAGCCCGTGGGCGATGTCGGCGAGCTCGATGTCCTGGGGCGAGGGGTCGAGGAGGTCGAGGCGGCGGCCCGACAGCATGCGCTGCCAGGCCCGGGGCGGCGGGGCGCTCACGGCCCGTCCGCCAGCGCGGCGCAGGCGGCGTGCCGGTGGCAGCCGACGAGATGGTCGTTCACGAGGCCGGTCGCCTGCATGAAGGCGTGGACGATGGTGGGCCCGCAGAAGCCGAAACCCTGCGCCTTCAGGGCCTTGCTGACCTGCCGCGAGAGGGGCGTCTCGGCCTGGATCCCGGCGCGGCCGCGGGCCGTGCCCTGGACCGGGCGCCCGTCCACGAAATCCCAGAGGAAGCGCGAGAAGCCGGGGCCGCGCTCCTCGATGGCGAGCCAGGCGCGGGCGCCCGCGACGGTGGCGCGGATCTTGGCGCGGTTGCGGATGATGCGGGCATCCCCCATCAGCCGGTCCACGTCGCCTTCCGTGAAGCGGGCGATCCGCTCCGGCTCGAAATCCGCGAAGGCGTCGCGGAAGCCCTCCCGGCGGCGCAGGATGGTGATCCAGGACAGGCCGGCCTGGAACCCGTCGAGGATCAGCTTCTCGTAGAGCGCCCGGCCGTCGCGCTCCGGCACGCCCCATTCGGTGTCGTGATAGGCCACGTAGAGGGGATCGACTCCCGGCCACCAGCAGCGGGAGCAGCCGTCGGGATGCGCGATGAGGCCGGTCTCGGACATGGCCCCCGTTTAACGAGAACAGGAGCGGAACGCCATCGCCCCCGCGTCTCGCGAGCCCTCCGCGCCGCGCCTCAGTCGATCCAGCGGATGGACAGGTTCTGCGGATCCGCCGCGACGTTCCCGTAGGTGAAGAAGCGGGCCCGGAAGGAGGTCGGCGTATAGGCGGTGATCGTCATGTAGCCGGGCGTGCCGGACGCGTAGTGCCAGTTGTAGGGTTTGGGGCTCCCGTCGGGCGCGGGGCGGCTCGGGAAGGCGAACGTGAAGGTGTAGTCCCCAACCCCGTGCCGCGTGAGCGCCTTGATGTTGCTCCGGCGCCTGACCTTGGCTGCGGGCGCCATGTCCATCTGGATGGCGGCAAAATCGCAGCTCGCGAAGAAGTTCGGCGCCTCTTGGTAGTCGTTGTAGCGGTCGCCCTGGATGCAGAACTGCACGGGCTGGCTCTCGTCGTCCACGGCGAAATACGGCGAGGTCACCGAGGGCACGTAGCCTGGGGTGGTCAGCCCGTAGCTGGAACTCGACACGATCTTGACGGAGTTGCCATTGGCGGTGGAGACGCGGACGACGTTGAGGGTGCGCGAGACGAGCCTGTGCGTGCCGCTCTGCGTGCCCTGCGCCGCGACGGGTGAGCCGCCGGGATCGGACGCGATCTGGAAGCTGTCGCGGCCGAGACCCGCGGCGGCGACGTAGTAGGTCTGGCCCGCCCCCAGCCCGGACGGCAGCGTGCCGGTGGTGTCGAGGCTGAAGGGCTGGCCCGCGACCAACCCGTGATCGGGGAAGCCCACCACGGCCGGCGAGCCCTCCGACACGGTCACGGCCCGGCCGATGGAATTCGGCGCGCGGTTGAAGTTATTCCCGGTCAGGCGGACCATCGAGGGAATGGTCCCGTCCTTGGCATGGTTGACGTACCAGATGTCCGCGGTGCCGGAATTGCGCTCGAAATACACGTCCTCGACGTTGAGGGAGATGCCGCCGTTCACGTCGCGCGCATCGGGGTAGAATACCCGGATGCCCCAGCCGCCGCCCCCGTTGAAGCCGTTCTGCTCGATGGCGCCCCCGTGAAACGCGGCGACATAGGGGTTGTGGAGATCGACGCCGCAGAGGCCGTTGGCCGAGAAGCTCGCGCCGTAGAAATTGAGCGCGTTCGAGGCGGTGAAGACTTTCTGCTGCACATGGAGCCCGCAGAGGCTGTTGAAGGCGCCATAGAGATTGAAGAACTGACTCTCCTGGACGTCCTCCATGAAGAAGCCGTGCTGGCAGCCGGTGGCATAGAGGTCGCGTCCCACCACATGGGCGAGGCCACGCAGGACGATACAGCGGCCCTGGTAGTCGCCCTTGCTGACCGTGAACCCCGCGACGGTCTGATACGACACCGCCGCGGGCGACTGCGCGTTCGTGCCCGCGACCGTGATGGGATCGTACGCGCCGGGCGCGAAATAGAGATAGGTGCAGCGCGCCCCTTCCCCGAGGAGAGAGGGCCGCGCGTCCGCGATCGACGTATCGGTCGTGTTGGCGATCGTGAGCGGGCCCGAGAGGCGGTAGGACCCGCAGGGAATCGAGACGTTGCCCTTCCGCTTCTGCGCGGCCTCGATGGCGGCCCGGAAGGCGGCAGTGTTGTCGGTGCAGGACCCCTTGCCCAGGGGGCAGTCGGACACGGCCCCCGGCAGCGAGAAGCTGTCCGCGCGCGGGGCGGTCATTGATCCGGACCACGGCACGGCTCCGAGGAGGAGCGCGCAGAACGGGACGAATCTGGAGATCGTGACGCGCATCGCTTCCCCTGCAGGCCGCCGTTCCAGATAGCCGCTGTGCGAGCCGTGCCCGACCGCGTCGCGACGATCCAAGCTCCTCGCGTCGACGCGCCCGCCGACGGCTACTCCGCTGGCAGGACCAGATCCTGCACGAGGGGATAGGCGCGCAGTACCGCCTCGATCTCTCCGCGCCGCTCGGCCGGCTGCGCCACCGCGAAGGCGTAGGCGGTGCTCCGGGCCTCCTCGGTGTGCCCGGCCGCCTCCAGGGCGAGCATCAAGGGCACGAAGCCGTCGTTGAGATCCTGGCCCTGCTCCAGGAACCGGCGACCATGCGCGATGGCCGCATCGTGATGCCCGTCCGTGCTCTGCATGAAGCACAGCAGGTTGTTCAGCTGGCGCTGCGCCTCGTAGATCGAGCAGGCGCGCTCGTATAGCTGCGCACGCATCTCGACATGGGCGTGGCTGTAGGCCATCTTCCAGAATTGCGGGAAGCCTGGCGACATAAGGACCAGACGTTCGAACGCCTGGTCCAGGAGATCGTCCCGGCCGAGCCCGAGAGCCGTGTAGAACAGGCCGGCCCAGTACTGTGTCTCGTGGGCGAAGAGCGGCTCCCAGGTGGGAGCCTGGGCGAGGAAGCTGGGCCAGTTGCCCGCGCCGACCGTCGCGATCATCGCGCTGTATTGCGGATAGTCCCGGGGCCAGGTGAAACCCAACATTTCCCGCGCCTGATCGGAGATAGGATGCTGCGTGAAGACATTGATGCCCTCGCTTGCCTCCAGTTCCTTCGCTGCGCTCTCGACGGCATCGTCCGGAAACGTCTCCGTCCGCTGGCCGAGGTCGCGCACGAGTGCTCCGACCAAGTCGGCGCCGGGATGGACATGCATGTGGAACAGGTGCCGGCGAATCTGCTCCGCTTCCACGAAGCCTGCGAAGTCGAAGCCCGACTTGGCATAGTCCTGACAGAGACGGATGACGCTGAGGTCCGACTCGTAGATGCGCTTTAGGGACGCCCGGGCACCGCCTCCGCCGCTCGCGCGCAGATAGATGTTGCAGTGCAGATAGGGGAACCTGACGACCTCGTGGGCGAGCCCTGTATAGGACATCGCGGTCGCTTCCGACCACGGCGTCGACTGGGTGGCCTGGATGCAGATGCGACCCTGGCTGCGCGCATGCGCCATCATCTGCAGGCAGGCATCTTCGGTCGCATATCGGGCGAGACGCCCGCGGAAGCTGGGGACGGTGCCGAAATCATGCCCGTTCACCCAGGTCTCCGCGATCCCCGCCGCGTCGAAGACCGCGGCGAGGTGGTGGCTCTGGCAGTTCCCGTCGAAGACGACGAAGGGCTTCTGCCCGCTCTCGGGGCTATCGGAGGGCACGGCGGATCTCAGGCCAACTGCCGGTCGATCCAGCCACAGAGGTCGCGCAGACCTTCGTCGAGTGTCATCCGGGGCTTCCAGCCGAGGTCGGACTGCGTCCGCTCGATGCTGCACGAGGCGTGCCGGACGTCGCCGTTGCGGAACTTGCCGTTGATGGCCGGGGCGGGTGCGCCGTAATGGGCCGCGATGATGCGGGCGAGGTCGAGGATCGAGGTGGCCGTGCCCGAGCCGACGTCGTAGGGCTCGGTCGTCGGTGTACCGTTCAGCGTCGCGCGAACGATAGCGTCGGCCACATCCGAGATGTAGACGAAGTCGCGGATGATCATGCCGTCCTCGTAGACGGGGATCACCTGTCCCTGGCGCGCCATCTGGGCGAAGAGGGAGACGATACCGGTGTAGGAATTGGTGAGGGACTGCCCCCGCCCGTAGACGTTCTGGAGCCGCAGGATCGGGATCTCGACACCGAAGGACAGTCCCCAGGCCGTCAGCACGTGCTCCTGGGTGAGCTTGGTCGCGCCGTAGACGCTTGTGGGCCGGGCCTCGACGCGGGTTGCCTCGAAGGGCAGGCAGGTCAGGCCGGGGAAGTCCCACTCGCCCCGCTCCAGCATCGCCTTGGAGCGCTGGCCCGGATAGACGATCCGCCCGGCCGCGTCGCGCCAAGCTCCTTCGCCGTAGACGGCGCGACTCGAGCTCAGGACGATGCGCCGCGGCAATGCGTCGTGGCGCACGAGGGCGTCGAGCATCTGCGTGGTGCCGACGACGTTCACGTTGGCGTGCCGCGTGGCCTCGGTGAGGGACTGGCCCGTGCCGGTCTCTGCGGCCAGGTTGACGACGACGTCGGGACGTGCGGAGGCGAGCAAGGCATCCCACATGTCGGGCGCGGTGACATCGCCCTCGATGAGCTCGACGCCCGAGGCCAACGCCGCGGGCCGGGCGCGGACGGGATGAATCTGGGGGTGCAAGTTGTCGATCGCGATGACACGCTCGAATGACTGAGCGAGCGCCTCCGAGATCGCGCATCCGATGAAGCCGGCCCCCCCGGTCACGAAGCACGTACCCGACATCCAGCCCATTCCCTTACGAACGATCGGTGGCATCGACGGATGCCCGGCGCAGGACCAAGCCGATGATCATGCCCGAAAAGGCAAGTCCGACCAATCACATAGCGCAATATTCACACGATGTTCGGCGCACTTATATCCTGTTTCCCCCTTCGCGCAACCGTCGATCCGGAGACGTCTTCTGCACGAGTCCGGCGGTCCGAGCCGCTGCGGCCGTCGATCCGGCCGACCTGCCTGCGATCTTCCGGGAGATCAGGTCGATCAGCGCCGCCGCGGCCGGCTTCAGCCTCGGCCGTGATTGATCTTCCCGCGCTTCCATCGTATCGACGCAGCGCTCAGCCGCTGACCGTCCGAACACGTTTCCCGAGCAACATGCGGGCTGATCTGCCGGATGCGTCCGGGCCGCGTCGTCGCGGCTCGCCTTCCGAAACTCCGGGCCGAGAATGAGTTCGACGTCGTATTTCAGCCGCGTGGTGCGCAAGGCCGAGGCCTGCGGGCATGAGACGTTCTACACGTTCGTCGACGAGACGGAGACCACCTCTACGACCTATGCCGCGTTCTACGGGCGCGTGCAGGCCGCCGCCGCCTACCTGGCCGAGCGAGGCCTGCACCGCGGCGACGTGCTGCTCATCTTCGGCCAGCATGGTGCGGACTTGCTGCACGCCTTCTACGGCGCTCAGATGCTCGGGGCGATCCCATCGCTCATGCCACCGCCGACCGCCCGCCAGGACCCGGCGTCCTGGCGTTCGAGCCACAAGGCGCTGCTCGAGCGCATCGCGCCGCCGCTGGTCCTCGCCGACCCGGATTCCCTCGGCCCGCTCTCGGAGATCGCCGTCGGCCTCGTCAGGCCTCTTCGGGAGGTGGCCGAAGCCCCAGGGATGGCGCCGGAGGCGTACCGGTTCCACGACGCCACCGCCGATTCCATCGCCTTCCTCCAGCATTCCTCGGGAACAACCGGCCTGAAGAAGGGCGTGATGGTGACCTACGGTCAGCTCGAGCATCAGCTGACCGCCTACAACGCGGCCCTCGGCATCGGCGAGAGCGACGCGGTGGTGAGTTGGCTGCCGGTCTATCACGACATGGGACTGATCGCCGGGACGCTCCTTCCCTTCGTGCTCGGCCTGCCGGTGCGCTGGATCCACACCTTCGCGTGGCTTGCACGGCCCCAGCTTTTCATCGACGGGCTCGCGGTGACGCCGGGCGCGTTCGCATGGTTGCCGAACTTCGCCTTCCCGTATCTCGCGCGCCGTTCCGCGGCGCCTGCCCAGGGCGATCTGTCGGGCGTCAAGGCTATCATCAACTGCTCGGAGCCGTGCAAGGCCGCCGACATGGAAGCGTTCCGGAAGCGATTCGCCTCCGCGCAGCTTCCGCCCACGGCCGTGCAGGTCTCCTACGCCATGGCCGAGAACGTCTTCGCCGTGACGCAGACCGCCCTCGACCGCCCGGTGCGCACGCTGTCGATCTCGAAGGAGGCCCTGATCGTCGAGCGCCGGGCGAAGCCCGATCCGGCCGCCGAGACAAGCGTCACCTTCGTCTCCTGCGGATCCACGGTCGCGGGCACCCATCTGCGGATCGCGGGTGCGGAACGGGACGGGGATGTCGGTGAGATCGAGATCGGAGGCGACTCGCTCTGCGCCGGTTACTACCGGAACCCCGAACTGACCGCGGAGCGGTTCCCGGACGCGTGGTACAAGACCGGCGACTACGGCTTCCTGGACGGGGGCGAACTCTTCGTCACCGGGCGGCGCGATGATCTCATCATCGTCCGCGGGCGCAATCTCTACGCCCACGATATCGAGGCCACGGTGACCCAGACCGGACTCGTGCGCGCCGGACGCTGCGTGGCCCTCGGGGTTCCGGATGAGCGGAGCGGGACGCAGACGCTGGTCGTGCTGGCGGAGACGACCGACGCGACCACCGAATCGGCGGTGCCGACGATACTGGAAGCGGTTTTCTCGGAATACGGCGTCTCACCGGCCGACGTCCTGTTGGTCGAGGCCGATGTTCTGATCAAGACGACGAGCGGTAAGATGTCACGCTCCGAGAACCTGCGCCGCTACATGGCGGGGCAGCTCCAGAACTGGGCAAAGCGCGAGGACTAAGAGCATGTCGACATCGGAGATGGAGGGCGTCGTGCGCGATGCCATCACCGAGATGTTCCCTCTCTACCGTGGCGCGATCACGGCCGACACCAGCGCCCGCACGGTTCCCGGCTGGGACTCGCTCTCGCACGTGGATCTCGTGCTGCTGATCGAGGAGCGTCTCGGCCGCAAGATCGATGTGGCGCAGACCTTCCGCCTCAAGAATGTCGGCGAACTCGTGAGCTATCTCGAGGGCGGTCAGTAGGGCGTTCCTCCCTGAAACGGATACCGATTCGGAAGGGCGCATCACGACGACCGCCCCAGTCCCCGCATCACGCGGGGCGTATCGCGGCGATCGCCTCGATCTCGATCATCGCCGCGGGATCGTAGAGCGCCTTCACCTCCGCGATCGTGTCGGCCGGGTAGGGCTCGCGGAAGTAGCGCCGCCGCAGCGCGACCACGTCCTGGAAGTGGCCCATGTCGGTGACGAAGATCGTCACCTTGATGACGTCCGCCAAGCTCGATCCGCCGGCCTCGAGGGCCCGGCGCAGGTTGGCGAAGGCCTGCTCGCCCTGGGCCAGGAACCCGCCCGCGACGATCCTGCCGTCGTCCGCGGCGCCCGCTTGGCCGGAGATGAAGAGCAGGTTGCCGTAGCGGATCCCCTGCGAGAGCAGGAAGGGCGCGTAATTGTCCGGCTCGGTGACCACGCGTTCCAGCATCGTCCGTCTCCTGTTGTCGGGGCCGCGCGCCGCGCTGAGATCCGTGCCCGCGGTGCGGCGGCGGCGCGGGGATGCGCCGATCCGCGGGATTCCGGTTCAGGCGGCGAGCTCGCTCGGCTTGATGTCGGCGATCGGCCCGAGGATGGCGGGGTCGAAGGGGGCGAGCGTCCGCGCCGAGCGGACGCGCTCGGGGAAGTCCGGATTGGCGAGCGCGCCCTTGCCGAGCGCCATGAGATCGGCCCCGGCTCCCATCGCCTCCGCGGCCCGCGACAGGTCGTGGAGACCGCCGTTGGCGATCAGGCGCGTCGTCGGCGCGTAGCGCCGGGCGAGGGCGACGAGGCTGTCCCGGCCGCCCTCGAAGGCGGGCGCCCAGGCCGCGTGCTCCGTGACGTGGATGTAGTCCGCCCCGGCCTCCGCGAGCGCGCCGAAGATCGCCTCCGCGTCCCGCTCGCGTCCGGGCCATCGGTGCGCGAAATCGTTGACCTTCCCCTGCGAGATGCGGACGCCGACCGGCACGCCCGCGCCGACGCGCTCGCGCACGGCCCTGAACACCGCCAGCAGGAACGCGGTGCGCCGCGGCGCCTCTCCGCCCCAATGGTCGGTGCGCCGGTTGGTGTCGTCCGTCAGTAACTGGTCGATGAGGTATCCGTTCGCGCCGTGGATCTCGACGCCGTCGAACCCGGCCAGCGCGACGGCGCGAGCGGCGGAGGCCGCAAAGCCCGCCACCGCGTCGGCGATCTCCGTCTCCGTCATGGCGCGCGGGGTCGGGTAGGGGCCTGCGCCGCGGTAGAAGATCATCTGGCTGCCGCGGGGCTGGACGGACGACGGGCCGACCGTGCCTTCGCGGAATCGGTTGCCCTGGCTGATGGCGCCGGCATGCATCAGCTGGGCGACGATGCGCGCACCGTGCCGATGCGCCCCCTCGACCACCGGCCGCCAGGCCAGGGCCTGCGCCTCGTCCGTGATGCCGGGCTGATGGCGGTAGCCCTGCGCGAAGGCCTGATCCGTGTAGATGCCCTCGGTGACGAGCAGGGCGAATCCGCCGCGGGCGAAGCGCGCGTAGTAGCGCGCCATGGCCTCCGTGGCGGCGCCGTCCGCGGTCGCGCTGACGCGCGTCATCGGGGCGAGGGCGAAGCGGTTGCGGAGGGATCGGCCGGCTATATCGCTGGCCGTGAAGAAGGCATCCGGGCCCACGCTCATGGAATCACCTCGTCCGCACGCCCCGGCCGGGTCCCGCGGACACCGGCGCCGCTCGCGTGCCGCGCTTTCGTGAGGACGAGGTAGCGGCTGCCGGTGCCCGGCAGTAGCGCGGCTGGACGATATGGATCTTATCGCGCAGTGATAGGCCGATGAACCTCTCGGACGTCGCCCTGTTCTGCGCGATCGTCGAGACCGGCAGCCTCTCGGCGGCCGGCCGGCGATCCGGCCGCTCGCCGATGGCGGTCAGCCGGCGCCTCGCCGCGCTCGAAGCGGAACTCGGGGTACGGCTCCTGCATCGCACCACCCGGACGGCGGCCCTGACGGCCGACGGGGAGACGTTCCTGCCGCTGGCCCGGGCCATGATCGCGGCGCGGGAGGCGGCCGCGGCGGCCTTCTCGGAGGGGCGCGAGGGCCTGGGCGGCGTTCTGCGCGTGACGGCCCCCAATCGGATCGGGCGCGCGCTGGTGGTGCCCCTCGCCGTCCGCCTGATGGCCGAGAACCCCGCCCTGCGGGTCGACCTGACCTTCAGCGACCGGATCGTGGACATCGCGGCGTCCGGCATCGACGTGGCGCTTCGCGTAGCCACCCTCCAGGCGTCGGACCTGATCGCCGTGCGGCTGGCCGACAATCCGCGCATCCTCTGCGCGGCCCCGGGCTATCTCGCCGTCCACGGCTGCCCCGCGCGGCTCGCCGAACTCGACGCGCACGCCTGCCTGACCCTGCACGCGATGGAGGCGTGGCCCTTCAGCCGGGACGGACTGCCCCTCGCCAAGCGGATCGAGGGGCGGCTGGCGGCCAACAGCGTGGACGCGGTGCGCGAGGCCTGCCTCGCCGGCGCCGGTCTCGCCCTGCTCACCTACTGGGACGTGGCCCAGGACCTCGCCCGGGGCACTCTGGTCGCGGTCACCCTGGCCGACGCGGAACCCGAGTTGCTCGCGATCTGGGCGGTCCTCCCGACGCGGCAGCACATGCCGGCGCGCGTGCGCCGCTTCCTCGACGCGATGAAGGCCGCGCTGAGTTCGCCTCACGCGCAGCACGCGGATCCGTGAGTCGCGCGGGCCGTTCCCGGTCTGAGTGACGGGATCAGGTCGCCCAAAGCCTCGATCCGATGCGGGCGCTCCCCCACGACGCGCCGGTCCCCGCTGTCGTGTATGACCGAGCGCGACGCGGGTCCGACGGTCAGCAACTGTTGCAGATCGAGCGGCCGGGCACGAAGTCCGGCGAGAACTGCACGGGGAGCGTCGCCGTGAACGACGTCTCATCGGCGGGCAAGGGCGGCGCCGGCAGGAGACCGGTCGCGGTCACCGCTGTCAGGGCGGCGCGGTCGGCTGCCTGCGCACCCGTCTTCCGGAGAAGCCGGACGTTGCTGACGGCGCCCGTGCGGTTCACCTCGAAGGCGACCGTGGCGAGCAGTTTCCGCGCTGGGCTCACGCCCTTCGGCCAAGTCAGGCGGGTGCGGATCCGGCTCGCCGCTGCGTGGGTCCAGTGGGTCATGTCCTCGCCGAGGGCGAACATCACCGGCATCGTCGCCCGGAACTTCGTCTCCCCAGGCGATATCGGCGGGGGCGGCAGGGGGCTGGCGGCCCTCACCGCCGACAGGGCGGCCTGGTCGGCAGCGGCGGAGCCGGTCCTGCCGATGAGCGATACGTCGCTGACGGCGCCATCCCGGTCGATCACCAGCGCAACCGTCGCCCCCAGCTTCTGGGGTAAGGCGGTTCCCCGCGGCCAGGCGAGATGCTGGCCGATCCTGACTCCCGCCTCCCTGGCCCACTGCACCTCCTTCTCTCCCGCCGCGGCGATCCCCGGGAGGAGCGCGGTCAGGCAGGCGACGAGGGTGCGAGGCATCGTGAGCATGGCGTCGGGCGAGCGGCGTGGTCGGCGGAGCCTCCGCGCGCCAGCATGATGCTCCGACGACGGGACGCGGTGATGGCGCCCGGAGAACGGGCGCCATCACCGACCGGGGCAGTTCGACCGTGCCCGCTCTGCGGGCTCGCGGTCCAGGGTTCCGGGCTCAGAAGTCGCGCTGCACGCGGGCGCGCACCTGGATGGCGTCGGTGCTGGTGGTGGTGAAGACCGGGTTCGCCAGATTGTTGACGTAGGCCGCATTCTGGGCCGGATAGCGGCTCAGGTCGAGCACGCGACCGTTCTGCATGCCGGCCTTCGTGTAGATGGTCTCCACGCCGATATCGAGGTCCTTGACCGGCGACCAGATCAGGCTTCCGCCGATCACGTAGCGGTAGCTGTCGCGCAGGGTCTGGCTCAAGGCGTAGAAGCGGGTTCCCGGCGTGCCGGGCCCGGTGCCGGTCAGGCCGTAATAGGCGCCCTGCGCGAAGCGGGCGCCCTGCGCGAAGCTGACCTCGCCGTAGGAGCCGAACACGGCCGAGCGCAGGGTCGGCGTCCAGTAGTGCAGCAGCGAGGCCACCGCCGAGAAGCTGCTGGAGAGTTCGAGCCGGTTGGTGAAGGGGTTCAGCGTCGCGTCCGAGAAGAACTGGCTGAAGGGCGAGCCCTGGATCGAGGAGGCGCTGGCCGCGTAGGAACCCATATAGGCGGTGAGCCCGGTATACATGCCCGCACCCTCCGCATAGGAGCCCTGGAGGTAGAGGGTGTCGCCGGCCGCGATGAAGGGCAGGTTGATCTTCAGACCACCCTGCACCGCCCAGCCGTACTCGCTCGGCGTGCGGCCCAGGCTGCGCAGGTTGGTGTTGCTCAGCGCGGCGCCGTTGTTGGTGCCGATGAAGGTGCCGAGGATGCCGTTGCCGGTGTTCAGCTCGTGGACGGCGGCCGAGATCTGGGCCGAGCCCCAGGGCTGGTCGTAGCGCAGCACGCCGACGAAGTCGGGCATGCGGTTGCGCTCGATCACGTCCACGAAGCCGATGCCCGCGGGCGCGCCGGCCGCGGTGTAGCCGACGAAGACCGGCGTCAACGCGTTGGCCTGGGCGAAGACGGCGGCGCTGGAATTACCCGTGGCGGCGGCCGCCGCGGCGGCGACCTGCGCGGAGAAGATCGGCGTGCGGCGGAAGCTCGGGTCTTCCATCGAGAGCGTGGCCGAGAAGCCGTTGCCCAGCACCGCCGTGTAGGCCGCGAGGTTCGTGGAGGCGACGTCGGAACTCATCGTGGAGGCGATGATCTCGAAGTCGTGGGCGTAGAAGTCGTAGAACGACGAGGCGCGGCCCGCGGTGAAGCCGGCGAACTGGATGAAGGCCTTGTCCGTGTTGAAGTACTGCTGGACGCGGCCGAACCCGTCGACGCCGAGCGCCGGGAAGGCGTTGGCGATGCGGTTCTGGGTGCCCGAGTGCATGGTCGGGA
>CANEZL010000066.1 GCA_947444195.1 Methylobacteriaceae bacterium
CTACCGCACCGTCTGGGCGGCGTGAGCGGGCGAGGCCCGCTCCGGCGCCCTACTTCGCCCGGCGCCAGGTCTGGCTCTTGCAGAGCACGCCCAGGACGCAGCCGGAGACCACCACGGTGTCCGGCCCCGTCATCTTCAGGGAGCCCGAATAGGTCTTGCCGTCCTTCGGGTTGTAGAGGCTGCCCTCGTAGCCGTCCGCGGTGGGGGTCTGCGCGGTGACGATCTGCACGCCGACGACGCTGCGCCCGCGCAGGGCCGGGTCCGGGTTGTTGGCGTCGAGCCCCTTGCCGGCGGTGCTGATCAGGGTGCCGCAATAGCCGCCGCCGCAGCGGGCGAGGCGCACCTTGGAATCGCCGGTCTCGGTCAGCCAGGTCCCGCTCGGATCCCCGCCCGCCGCCTGGGCCGCTCCGAGGGCGAGGCCCAGCGCCAGCAGGCCGGCGAGCGAGAGACCGGCGCGGGCCGGGATGCTTGGGCGCAGGGTCATGGATCCTCCCGATCCCGCCGGATGGGCGGGCCGCCTGGATTAGCCGGCGCACGCCCGCCGGAGCAAGGCTGGCGCGAGGCGTTGACCTCTCACGGGCGCTGGCCGGGGCCGAGCGCCGCGCCGAGATAGGTCTCCACCACCTCGCAGAAGGGCTGGCCGTCGCCGGTGGCGAGCACGGCATCCACCTCGAACAGGGGGTCGGCGGGAGCCGGCCACGCGCCCGCCTGCAGCGCCGCGGGGCGCAGGCCGAGATTGCGCCGGGTCGGGGCGAGGGGGCGCACCACGCGGCCGAAGGGCGCCTCGCTGGTCTCCAGCGCCTCGTTCATCGCGGGCGTGAGCCGGGCGGGGACGTACCAGTTGTCCGCCTCCGACAGGACGTGCTCGCCGCAGACGAGCCGCACCCGGCGGTAGCGCACCGCCTCCTCCGGCCCGATGCCGAGGCGCTGCCGCCGCTCGGCGGTGACGGGCTTGGCCGGCGCCGCCACCCGGCGGGCGACGAGGCGCGGCTCGTCGGACAGCCCGCGCTCGGCGCACCACGCTTCGAGGACGGCGGTGGCGCTCGGCGCGGCGAGGATGCGGGCGCGCAGGTCGGCCGCGAGCCCGGCCGCGTCCTCGGCCCGCCGGGGCGGGGCAGGGTCTGCCGAGGCGAAGGACAGGGACATCAGGAGCGCACCGAGGATCCGGAGAGGAGGGCCAAGCCGCATCCAAGCCATCGCCGTCCGCCATATCGGTCCGACGCCCGGGCGTCCATGCGATCCGCGTGCCGGCCCCCGGGCGGGAGGGCCGGGACCGGGCCGGGCCGCGCCGGGGCGCCGCGATGCTCCGTCGCTCATGTGCGGGTCCGCCGTCTCCTGGGAGGTTGTGGCCGGCCAAGGCGTCCGGCCGGCGCGGCCGGGGCGCAGACCTCCCGTAAAATACAACCTTCGGTAGAAAATTGCTTCAACTCTCGACGCGGAACAGGTAGTATCCGGACGTGCGCATGGCTTCGTGCGCCTCGGTGGAGCGGAAGCCGGGCGGTGGCGTCTCGCTGGTGACGGTGCCGTTGAATTCCCAGATGTCGCCGTGCAGGAAATCGGGCACGGGCCAGTCCTGGCGCACGGCGCAGCACAGGCTCGGCCGCAGCCGGCGGCGGAAGACGTTGAAGTCGGCATAGGCCGCCGGCCAATGCATCGCGCCCGTCTCCGTCCGCGCGGATGTGCGCGTTCCCGGACTTCTGTGAAGCACGATGCCGGTCCCCGAACCATGGCGGTATCGGAGAGGCTGGACTCGCCGCCCTGCATCCGCCCGCATTGACAAGCCGCCACGGGCGAGACCCGGCGGCACCGATGCGGCCTCGATACGGGGCGGGCGCCGGTACGGGAACCCGCTCGGCCGCGAAAATCCGGCGGCAGCAACACCTGGACATGCAGGTGACGCATCGGGGAAACACCTGTCCGCTACGACGGGCGCCGGCCCCTCGTCGGGGTCGCACGACGGTGCCGGAGAACCGGATTCCGGATTCCCGCACCGTGCCCTCGAAGCCGTGAGACGCATCCGATGAAGCGCCTTGTCGCCGCCGGCATCGCCGGCTTGCTCGGTATTTCCACCTGCTGGGCCGAACCCGCGCCTCCCGGGCCGCCGCCGCCCGCGCCCGCCGCGGACGGACGCCCCGACCCCGCCCGCCGCGGCCCGCCGCCGGGCGAGCGCGAGGAGGGCTGGCGCCCCCACCGCCCGCCGATGATGATGGCGAAGGGCGGCCATCTCCGCTTCCGCCGCGGGGAGACCGGCATCGACTTCAAATGCGCCGCCGACGACAGCACCAAGGCCTGCGTCGACGCGCTGATGCCCCTGGTGGACAAGCTCCTCCAGGCGCGCTGAGCCGGACCCGGGACGCCCGCCGAACACGCTCCGGCGGGGACATCGCGCCCGAGGGTGGCGCCGCGGTCCGCATTGCTGCGGCGCCGACACGTTCGATCAGGAACCGAACGGCAATGGCCGTGCGCGCAAGCCTACCAGCCGTTCGCGATCGCGTTGCGACCGGCCACGGCTCCAAGTCGTTGTTTCTGCGCGCTCTCTCACGCCGAACCGGCGTCCGCTACGGCGGAGAGCGCTCCAGGCGATGGAATCGAGAAAACCGACAGGGACCGCCCGGGGCTGGGCGCCGGCGATCCGCAACATCGGGGAAGAAAGGATGGTGGAGCCTAACGGGATCGAACCGATGACCTCTTCCATGCCATGGAAGCGCTCTCCCAGCTGAGCTAAGGCCCCACTTTCATCGACCGCGGCGGCTCTGGTTTCCGCTGCGGCGTCTCGCCGGGGCCGTGTGGCCGCCGACGAGGGGGTGTTTAGTCGGGTCCACGGCCGGACTCAACCCCCTTTTTCGCGCCCGCCGCCGATTTTTCGGACCGGCCGCCGCCGGGTCGGCGGCGCGGTCGCGGGGCGCGCGGGCGGGCGCGAGGCGGAGCGGATCAGCTCTCCTCGTCGTTCTCGATATCGCCGTCGATCAGGTCGGACACGTCGTCGTCGCCGGCATCCTCCTCCTCGAGGAAGGTGTCCGCGTCGTCGCCCCCGGCCTCGTCGCCGGCATCGTCGTCCGTCGCGGTGTCCACGTCGTCCTCGGCGGCCTCCACCTCGTCGAGGGAGACCATCTCCGGGCCCTTCTCGTCCGTCTCGTCCTCTTCCTCCTCGCGGCGGGAGAGGGCGGGGGCGGCGACGCGGCTCGTGGCGGCGGCCTGATAGACGGCGCCGCATTTGGGGCAGGTCGCAGGATCGCGGGCGAGGTCGTAGAATTTCGCGCCGCAATTCATGCACTGGCGCTTCAAGCCGAGTTCCGGTCGGGCCACGGGAAAACCTCGTCACGATGCTGTCTGGGGAAGGGGCCCCGTTAGTCGCGGCGGGTGCACCTGTCAAATGGATCGGATCGGGGGCGCGCCCCGGCGCGGACGGGGTCCGATCCGGCACGAGAGAGCGCGTCAAAACAACGGGTTGGAGCGGGGTCCGATCGGGTTGATCCGGGCGCGCGGGACCCGCGCCTCGGCGGTCCGGGATGACGGCGCCGGGCATTGGTGGTAACCGGCCCGCCGCAAGTCCATCGCACATGTCCGGCGGCCCGCGCCGCCGCGTCTGTCGCCGCGCCAGAAGCCGGACCGAGAAGCCCGTGTCGCACGCCTCCGCCGATCCCCAGCCCCTCACCGCCTCGCCCGGCTCGAGCCTGCGCGGCAGCCTCAAGCCGCCGGGGGACAAGTCGATCTCCCATCGGGCGATGATTCTCGGGCTCCTCGCCATCGGCGAGACGCGGGTCGAGGGCCTGCTGGAGGGCGACGACGTCCTGCGCACCGCCGCCGCCGCCGAGGCCCTGGGCGCTGGCGTGGAGCGCCTCGGCGAGGGGCGCTGGCGCGTGCGCGGCGTGGGCATCGGGGGATTGACCGATCCGGCTGCCCCCCTCGATTTCGGCAATGCCGGCACCGGCTCGCGCCTGATGATGGGCGTCGTCGGCGGCCAGCCCGTGACCGCCACCTTCGACGGCGACGCCTCCCTGCGCAGCCGGCCCATGCGTCGCATCCTCGATCCGCTGGTGCGGATGGGCACCGAGGTGGTGGCCGAGGCCGCGGGCGGGCGCGTGCCCCTGACGCTTCGCGGCCCCCGCGAGGCCATCCCGATCACCTACGAGACGCCCGCCGCCTCGGCGCAGATCAAGTCGGCGGTGCTGCTCGCCGGCCTCAACGCGCCGGGCACCACGACGGTGATCGAGACCGCGGCCACCCGCGATCACACCGAGCGGATGCTGCGCCTGTTCGGCGCCGCGGTCGCCGTCACCCCGCACGGGCCCGGCGGCCACGGCCGCGCCGTGGCGCTCACCGGCCAGCCGACCCTGCGCGGCACCGACGTGGTGGTGCCGGCCGATCCCTCCTCGGCGGCCTTCCCGCTGGTGGCGGCGCTGATCACGCCGGGCTCCGACGTGACCCTGCGCGGGGTGATGATGAACCCCTTGCGCACCGGGCTCATCACCACGCTCCTGGAGATGGGCGCCGCGATCGAGCGCGTGGCCGAGCGCGAGGAGGGCGGCGAGACCGTGGCGGATCTCCGCGTTCGGGCGAGCCGGCTCAAGGGCGTCGACGTGCCCGCCGAGCGCGCGCCCGCGATGATCGACGAGTACCCGGTGCTCGCCGTGGCCGCGGCCTTCGCCGAGGGCACGACCCGCATGAACGGCCTGCACGAGCTGCGGGTGAAGGAATCCGACCGCCTCGCGGCCGTCGCGGCGGGCCTCGCCGCCAACGGCGTCGGCCACCGGGTGGAGGGCGACGACCTCGTGGTGGAGGGCGACGGCTCCGCCCCGCGCGGCGGCGGCACGGTGGCGACCCATCTCGACCACCGCATCGCCATGTCCTTCCTGGTGATGGGCCTCGCCAGCACCCGGCCCGTCACGGTGGACGACGGCGCGATGATCGCCACCAGCTTCCCGAGCTTCCTGCCGACCATGCGGGAACTCGGCGGCCGGATCGAGGGGTGAGCCCGATGCCGATGGTCATCGCGATCGACGGGCCGGCCGCCTCCGGCAAGGGGACGCTGGCCCGCCGCCTCGCCCAGCATTATGGCCTGCCCCATCTCGACACCGGCCTGCTCTACCGGGCGGTGGCCATGGTGCTGATCGACATGGGCGCCTCCCTCGACGACGAGCGCGCGGCCACCCACGCCGCCGCGGGGCTCGTCGCCGACCAGCTCGCCGACCCGCGCCTGCGCGAGCGGGTGATGGGGGAGGCGGCCTCGCGCATCTCCGGGATCCCGGCGGTGCGCGGCGCGCTGCTCGCCTGGCAGCAGCGCTTCGCCGGCGGCGCCGCGGGGGCCGTCCTCGACGGGCGCGACATCGGCACGGTGATCTGCCCGGACGCGCGGGTGAAGCTCTTCATCACCGCGAGCCCCGAGGAGCGGGCCCGCCGCCGCCACCGGGAACTCGACGCCCGGGGCGAGGCGGCGAGCCTCGCCGCCATCCTCGCCGACATCCAGGCCCGCGACGCCCGCGACGCTTCGCGCGCCGCGGCCCCCCTCAGGGCCGCCGCGGACGCCGTGGTGCTCGACACCACGGAGCTCGACGCGGACGAGGCCTTCGCCGCCGCCCGGGCGGTGGTCGACCGGGCGCGGACCCAGTGAGCGCCGTGCGGCGGGCCTGATGGCCGCCCGCGAGCCGGAGCCCCGCGCGCGCCGCGCCTCCTTCCCGCTCCTCGTGGCGGTGACCATGACCGGCACCGTGGCGCTGCACGTCTTCGTGCCGGTGCTCGCCGTGGCCGCCGCCGATCTCGGCACCACGCCGGCGGCGGCGCAGCTCACCGTCACCCTCTACATCGTCGGGCTCGCGGGCGGGCAGCTCGTCTACGGTCCCCTCTCGGACCGCTACGGGCGCCGGCCGGTCCTGATCGCCGGGCTCGGCCTCTACCTCGCCGGCCTGCTCCTCGCGATCCCCGCCCCCGATATCGGCGTCCTCGTGGTCGCGCGCATCCTGCAATCGCTCGGCGCCTGCAGCGCCCTGGTGATCGGCCGGGCCATGGTGCGCGACGTCTCCGAGGCCGCCGACGCCGCGCGCAAGCTCGCCCTGCTCACCATGGCGATGACCCTGACGCCGGCGCTCGCCCCGGCCCTCGGCGGCCTCGTCGGCGGCGCCTTCGGCTGGCGCGCGGTCTTCGTGGCCCTCGCCCTCCTCGTGGCGGGGCTCGGCGCCCTCGTGGTGCTGACGCTGCCCGAGACCAACCGGCACACGGTGTCGCTTCCGGGCATCGGGGCCATGGGGGCCGCCTATCTGCGGCTGCTGCGCCACCCCGTCTTCCGGGCCTATCTCGTGGCCGGCGCCTGCGCGGGCACCAGCCTCTACGCCTTCCTGGCGGTGGCGCCCTTCCTGCTGGTGGACCGGCTCGGCCGCTCGCCGCAGGAGGTCGGCCTCGATTGCCTGATCGTCGTGTTCGGCATGGTGATCGGCGCGGCCCTGTCGAGCCGGATCGCGGGGCGGGTGCCGATCCGGCGGCTCGCCCGCGCCGGCAACCTGCTCTGCCTCGCCGGCGCGGCCGGCCTGCTCGCGGTGGACCGCAGCGGCGCGCTCGGCGTGGTCAGCCTCGTCCTGCCCCTCGTCGTCTACGCGATCGGCGTCGGGCTGGTCTCGCCGAACGCGGTGGCCGGGCTGATGAACGTCGACCCGCGCGCCGCCGGCTCGGCCTCCAGCCTCTACGGCTTCACGCAGATGACCTTCGGGGCGGGCTTCAGCGCCGCGGTCGCCCTGTGGCCGGCCGATTCCGCGACCCCCGTGGCGGCGACGCTGCTCGCGGCGGCCTGCATCGCCGCCGTGGCGCTCAGGCGGGCCTGAAGCCGGGCGGGCCTGAAGCTCGGAGAGCCCGATTCTTCAGCCCCCGGTCATCGGCGGGAAGAAGGCCACCTCGGCAGCCCCCCGGATCGAGGCCTCGGGCTTGGCGTGGACCCGGTCCACGGCGGCGCGCACCACGCCCGGATTCTCGAAGGCGTAGGCGTATTCCTCGCCGCGTTCCCGCAGCCACGCCACCAGATCGGCCACGGTGGCGATCTCACCCGGCAGGTCCACCACCTCCTCGGGACGGCCGACCCGCTCGCGCACCCAGGCGAAATAGACGAGCTTCATCCGCGCTTCCCGGCTTGCCCGATCCGCGCGCCTCAGCGCGGATCCGCGATGGCGTGCTTCACGCCCGCCCTCATGTAGTCCCACCCGGTCCACAGCGTCAGGGCGGCGGCCAGCCACAGGAGCCCGGTGCCGATGCGGACGGTGCCGGGCAGGACCGTCTCGCCGGCCGGCCCGGCCACGAGGAAGCCGAGCGCCAGGAGCTGCACGGTGGTCTTCCACTTGGCGACCCGGCTCACCGGCAGGCCGACCTTCAGCTCGGCGAGATACTCGCGCAGGCCCGAGACCAGCACCTCCCGGCAGAGGATCACGATGGCCGCCCAGGTGGAGGGGCCGCTGATCGTGCGGTCGGCCACCAGCATCAGCAGGCAGGCCGCCACGAGGAGCTTGTCGGCGATCGGATCGAGCATGCGCCCGAGCGCGGAGGACTGGCTGTAGGTGCGCGCCACGTAGCCGTCGAGATAGTCGGTGATGCCGGCCCCCGCGAAGACCGCGAAGGCGACCCAGCGCGCGGGCACGGAATCGGGCCAGAACAGCAGGGCGACCATCACCGGCACGGCCGCGAGGCGGCCGTAGGTGAGGCAGTTCGCGAGCGTCCAGGCCTGCGACCGGCGTCGGGGAAGGACGGCGTTCATCGGCGCGGTGAAATCACGGGTTCCCCCCAGCGTCAACGGGTCGGGCTGCTCGCTCACCCTCAGGCTCCCGTGTGGAAGAAGTCGTAGACGGCGCGCGCGGTTGCCGCGTTCACGCCCGGCGCCTTGGCGAGGTCCTCCAGCGCCGCGCGCTGGATCGCCTTCACGGTGCCGAAATGGTGCAGGAGCGCGCGCTTGCGCGTGGGGCCGATCCCCGCGATCTCGTCGAGGGGGTTCTTCACCATCTCGCGCTTGCGGCGGGCCCGGTGGCTGCCGATGGCGAAGCGGTGGGCCTCGTCGCGCAGGCGCTGCACGAAGTAGAGGGTGGGGTCGCGCGGCGGCAGCTTGAAGGGCGCGCGCTCGGCCACGAAGAAGGTCTCCCGGCCCGCATCCCGGTCGCGGCCCTTGGCGATGCCGACGAGGGGCACGTCGGCGACGCCGATCTCCGCCAGCGCCGCCCGGGCGGCGTCGAGCTGGCCCTTGCCGCCGTCGATGAGCACGAGGTCCGGCCAGGCCGGAAAGACGTCGGAATCGGGCTGGGGCTCCGGCACTGGTTCGGCGACGCCGCCCTCCAGCGCGGAGGCCGCGGCCTCGCCCGCGGTGCGGGGCGCCTCCTTGACGAGCCGCTTGAAGCGGCGCTGCAGCACCTCGCGCATCATGCCGTAATCGTCGCCGGGGGTCAGTTCCTCGGACTTGATGTTGAAGGTGCGGTAATGCGTCTTCATGAAGCCCGTGGGGCCGGCGACGATCATCCCGCCCACCGCGTTGGTGCCCATGATGTGCGAGTTGTCGTAGACCTCGATCCGGCGCGGCGCCTGCGCGAGGCCGAAGGCCTGGCCCAGCGCGCCCAGCAGCTTGCCCTGCGAGGCCGTGTCGGCGAGCCGCCGGGCGAGGGCTTCCCGGGCGTTGCGCTGGGCGTAGTCCACGAGGTTCTTGCGCTCGCCCCGACGGGGATGGTGGATCTCGACCCGGTGCTCGACGCGGCTCGACAGGGCGGCGGCGACGAGTTCGGCATCCTCCACCGGATGGCTCGTCAGCACCGTGCGGGGGGCCGGCTTGTCGTCGTAGAACTGGCCGATGAAGGAGCCCAGCACCTCGTCGGCGCTCATGCTGCGGTCGGCCTTCGGGAAGTAGGCGCGGTTGCCCCAGTTCTGGAAATTGCGGAAGAAGAACACCTCGATGCAGAACTGGCCGGCCTGCTCGTCGAGGGCGAAGACGTCGGCCTCCTCGACCCCTTGGGTGTTGACGCCCTGCACGCCCTGGATCGCCGAGAGCGCCGCGATCCGGTCGCGGAAGCGGGCGGCGCGCTCGAACTCCATGGCGTCGGAGGCCGCCTGCATCTCCGCGCGCATGCGGTCCTTCACGGCGTTCGACTTGCCGTCGAGGAAGGCCTTGGCCGAGTCCGCCATGCCCCGGTAATCGTCGAGCGCGATCTCGCCGGTGCAGGGGCCGGAGCAGCGCTTGATCTGGAAGAGCAGGCAGGGCCGCGTGCGGTTCTCGTAGTAGCTGTCGGTGCAGGTGCGCAGCAGGAAGGCGCGCTGCAGGGCGTTCACCGTGCGGTTCACCGCCCAGACGGTGGCGAAGGGGCCGTAATAGGCGCCCTTGCGCCGCCGTGCGCCGCGGTGCTTGACGATCTGCGGGGCCGGGCCGTCGTCGCTGACGAGGATGTAGGGGAACGACTTGTCGTCCCGCATCAGCACGTTGAAGCGCGGCTTCAGCTGCTTGATGAGGTTGGCCTCCAGCAGCAGCGCCTCGGTCTCGGTGGCGGTGGTGACGAACTCCATCGCCGCCGTCTGCGAGATCATGCGGGCGATGCGGTTGGAATGCGCCTGCCCGCGGGCGTAGGAGCCCACCCGCGCCTTCAGGTTCTTCGCCTTGCCGACGTAGAGCACGTCGCCCTTGGCGTCGAACATCCGGTAGACGCCGGGCGAGGTCGGCAGGGTCGACCAGAACCGGCGGATCACCTCGGTGCCCGCCTGGACGGCGCCGGGCTCGAAATCGAAGTCGATCTCCGGCCCGTCGTCGGGCAGGAGGTCGGCCACCGCGTCGTCGTGCCCCTCGGGGAGGCCGTCGTCGAAGGTGTCGGGGGGCAGATCGGACGGGGCGCGCCGGCTCATGAGAGCTGATCTAAGCCGCGTCCGGACCGCGGGGAAGAGGCGCGGGCGCGGGCCCGCGCGATCCGGCCTCAGTCGAACAGGGCGTCGATGTCCGACTGGTCGACGTGGCCCGGGTCCTCCTCGAGCTTCGGTCCGTTGAGGAGTGCGCTCTCGTCGTTCGGGTCGATGGCCTCGGGGCCCGAGCCGAGGACGTCGCGGAAGCTCTCGAGCCCGCTCCAGGCGGCGATGACGCGGTCGAGATGGTCCTCGACGAACTTCATCACGTTGACGATCTTGCTGATGCGCTGGCCGGTCAGGTCCTGGAAGTTGCAGGCCTCGTAGGCGACGACGACGCGCTCGAGGATGGCGTCCACGTTGTCCTGGGCCGACTTGCCGAGATGGGTGGCCCGCAGGATGTTGGCCTGCTGCTCGATATCCTCCATCACGGTGAGGAGCGTCGAGGTGGCGTGCTCGGTGGAGGCCACCACGGCGTCGAGCTCGTCGGCGGCGCGGCGCATGCCCTTGCCGCTGTGCTCGGAGCGGTGCAGGGCGGCGATCTCCGCCTTGGTGCGGGTGATCGCCTCCTTCATCACGTCGAGGTCGGAGCGCATCGCGAAGGCTTCGTTGAGCTCGCGGCGGCAGGCCTCGATGGTCTCGCCCGCGCTCGCCTGGGTGATGCGCCGCAGGTCCTGGATCGCCGAGAAGATCTCGTCGAGCCGGGCGGAATCGGCCGGGGCCGCGGGGGCGAGGCTGGGCGCCGACGGCGCCAGACCGAGACTGTCTTCGATGCGGTAGCGCTTCTGGATCATCGGGTCGGGCGGCCGGCTTGCAGGTCTTTGGCGGCGATCATGCGGGCAAGTGGTTTCCAGATCTTCAACGCCGGCGCATCGGACGGGCCGTTCTCGATCGGTCCCAGCGGGTTCGGGCGCGCGCCGGCCTTTAACGCCGCGTTGACGCTGCCCGCCGGCGGCCGGGGACGGGGCGCGATTCACCATGTTCCTTCACCGGATTCGCGAGACGCCTCGCGGACCCTCCCGGCCGGACGGGACCGGTTCAGGTCCGGACGCGGCCGGTGGAGCGTGGGAACGATGGGTGGGATGCGTGTGTGCGTGGCGGCCCTGGCGGCCACGGGCTGGTGCGCGGTGGCGCAGGCTCAGGGCCGCTACGCGGAGCAGCCCGGCTACGGCGGCGGGCTGATCGAGTTCCTGATGACCGGCGACACCGCCGGGCCGGCAGCCCCGCGCGGCGGCGCCTATCCCGTGCGCGCCGCCTACCCGGCAGCCTATCCCGCGGCCTACCCGGCGACGGCGCCGGCCCAGGCCTATCCCGGCTGGGCCTATCCGGACGCGCCCCAGGCCGGGGCGGCGCCGCGCGCCCCCGCCTACGCCCGCCCGCCCGCGCCCGTGACGGGCTACGGCGATCCGGCGGACCCGATGATGCAGCGCCCCGCCGCACGGGCCGGGCGCCAAGCGGCCCTGCCTCCCGGCGGCCCCTACGCCGAGCCGGAGCCCGAGATGGCGGGCGCGGAGCGGATCGGCCGCGGCATCGATCCGCGCTTCCAGCGCCAGGAGGTCGCCTTCGGCGGACCCCAGCGCCCCGGCACCATCGTCGTCGATACGCCGAACAAGTACCTCTACCTCGTGCAGCCCGGCGGCCGGGCCCTGCGCTACGGCATCGGCGTCGGCCGGCCGGGCTTCACCTGGGCCGGGGCGAAGACGGTGAGCCGCAAGGCGGAATGGCCGGACTGGACGCCGCCCCGCGAGATGCTGGCCCGCCGCCCCGACCTGCCGCGGCACATGGCGGGCGGGCCGGGCAATCCCCTCGGGGCGCGGGCCCTCTATCTCGGCTCCTCGCTCTACCGGATCCACGGCACCAACGAGCCGCACACGATCGGCCAGTCGGTCTCCTCGGGCTGCATCCGCATGATGAACGAGGACGTGGTCGATCTCTACGCGCGCACGCCGGTGGGCACCCGCGTCGAGGTCATCTGATACGATCTCCGCCTGATCGAAGCGGGGGTCGTATCGACCGAGCCCGCGGGGCGCATGAGCGAAGCCCAGATCCGCCATCCCGAAAGGATCAATCGGATCTGGTATGAGAACGCGCGCGGGCCCGGCATCGGGAGATGCCGGGCCCGCCGGACGTCACGCCCCCGCCGCCGAGGCGGGGGCCTGCGCGATGGATCAGGACCAGTCGCTGTCGTCGCCGCCGCCGAGGTCGCCCCCGAAATCGCCGCCGCTGTCGTACGAGGCGTCCTGGAAATCGCCGCCGAGGGGCGCGCCGAAATCCTGCACGCCGCCGGCATCCGCCGCGGGGGCGCCGAGGCCCGCCGCCGCGGCGCTGCCGAGTTGCGAGTGGCCGCCCGCGAAGGCGCTGGAGAGGGCGCTGCCGAGGAGCATGCCGCCCGCCGCACCCGCCGCCATCGGCAGCGCGGTGGCCATGAAGCCGCCGCCGCGGGCCGGCGGCTGCTGGGCGTAGCCCGGCTGACCGCCGAAGGGGCCACCCTGCTGGGGATAGCCGCCCTGCTGGCCGTAGCCGGGCTGCTGGCCGCCCCAGGGGCCGCCGGGCCGCTGCTGCTGCGGCGCGTACTGGGGCTGAGGCTCCTGGCGCTGCGAGCCGCCGCCGAAGATGCTCGACAGGAAGCCGCCGCCGCCCGAGGACTGGGGCTGGGCCTGCTGCTGGCGCCGGGCCTCCTCGAGCTGCTGGTGGAGGCTCTTGATCGCCTCCTCCTGCACGTAGATCAGCTGCGCCATCGCGTAGGGGGCGTAGGGCTGCTGACGGATCTTGTCGGCGATGAAGCGCTCGGCATCGGCATCGCGGGCTTGGCCCGACGCCTGCTCCAGACGCTGGAAGATGCCGGAGATGACGTCGCGTTCTTCGCTGTTCATGGAGTCGTCCTCCTCGATCACGTCCCGCAACGGTCACGGTCCGCGCGGTCGGAGAAGACATGGGAAGGCCGGAGAGCCTTTGTCAGGGGCGCGCGCGAAAACTTCGCCGTGATATTCGCGCGACGATCAGGGATTAAAACGGGCTCTATCCCCAATCCTCGGCATCGCGCCGGCTATCGGCCCTCCGCATAAGCGGGAAAGCCCGGCCCTTGCGGGCCGGGCTTTCCGGGAGAGGTCCGAGGCGATGTCCGCTCCGGCGGTCGCGTCCTAGCCGGCGGTCGCGTCCTAGAACGTACCGAACTTGTAATTGATACCGGCGCGGACGACGGCGAACTCGGTGTCGCGGCGGTTGATGCCGCCGGAGACGACGCCGACGGTGGTGGAGGTGAGGCCGACGGGGATGCCGGTGGCGCCGACGGCGAACAGGCCGTTGTTGCGGTTGCC
>CANEZL010000067.1 GCA_947444195.1 Methylobacteriaceae bacterium
CTCGAGCTCCCGGCGGCGGCGCTGCGCCTCCTTGTCGTCGATGAGCCCGGCATTGAGATCGGCGTCGATCGCCATCTGCTTGCCGGGGATCGCGTCGAGGGTGAAGCGGGCGCCCACCTCGGCGATGCGGGTGGCGCCCTTGGTGATGACGAGGAAGTTGACCGTGATCAGGATCACGAAGACCACGATCCCGATCACGAAATCGCCGCTCATCACGAACTGCGAGAAGCCCTGGATGACGTGGCCCGCCGCATCGACGCCCTTCTGGCCGTTGGCCAGGATCAGGCGCGTCGTGGCGATGCCGAGCGCAAGCCGCAGCAGCGTCGCGATGAGCAGCACTGTCGGGAAGGCGGAGAATTCCAGCGGCTTCTGGATCCAGAGCGCCACCATCAGGATCAGCACCGAGAGCGCGATCGAGAAGGCGAGCCCCACATCGATGAGGAGTGCCGGGACCGGCAGGAACAGCACGGCCAGGATCGCGACGATGCCCGCCGCGAAGCCGAAATCCCGCCGCGACTTCGGCTCAACGACCAGCGCGCCGCCCGCTGCCATCGGAACATCCCTCAACCCGCGGCGCAGGGCGCGCCGCTCCCGGGGAAGGGTTCTGGGGGCTCAAGCTTGCGCGGGGGTTGGGGCGGTCGGGAGCCGGATCGCACACGAACCGCGGCGTGCTCCCTCTCCCGTGCGGGAGAGGGCTGGGGTGAGGGAGGAGAATTCTCCGGAGAAGCTTCGCCGGTGCCGCGTCTCGGGCCCAGCTCTGTCCTGCTCGTTCTCGACCCTCACCCTGTCCCTCTCCCGAACGGGAGAGGGGACCCGCGCCTCCCTTGAAACCGGATTCGCCCCGGAGTTCGCGTCCAAGGTGATGGGCGAGGCCGTGCGATCGCTCTGCCTGAAGGACTTCAGAACCCCGTGGCGATCCGCCCGTAGGCCATCTCGGCGAAGCTGTGGATCTGCGCGCCGACGAAGGTGCCGGTGACGAGGAGCACGAGCAGGATCACCACGATCTTCGGCACGAAGGTGAGGGTCACCTCCTGGATCTGGGTGAGCGCCTGCAGGAGCGCCACCGCGATGCCCACCGCCATCGCCGCGCCCACCGAGGGGCCGGCGGCCACGAGCACCGTCCAGATCGCGGCGCGCACGAGTTCGAGGGCGTCGACCTCGTTCATGGGGTGTCGTCCTCGCGCCGGGGCGCCGGGCGCCCCGCGATCCGGGCTGTAACCGAGGGAGCCGTGGGGAACAAACCCGTCCTCAGGACATCGAGATGCCGGAGGCGATGAGCACGGTGCGCCCGTCGGCGAGGCTCGCGACCACGCCGTCGCTCGTGACCTTCACCGAATTGACCACGCCGGAGGTCGTGCCGTCCGCCGAGGTGACGGTGCGGCCGATGATCGATTCGGCCTGATCGAGGAAGCTGGAGGACAGGAGCGAGTCGAGCTTCTTGTTGGTCTGCGTCGCCTGCTCCACCTGCGACAGGGTCGCGAGCTGGCTGATATACTCCGTGGAGTCCATCGGCTTCGTCGGATCCTGGTTCTTCAGCTGCTCCATGAACAGGGTCAGGAAGGTGTCGGCGTTGAGCTTGGCCGCGACCGAACTCGCCGCCTTGGCCGCGCCCGCGGCCGTCGTGGTGGTGCTCGTGGTGCTGGCGACGTCCATGGTCTTCAGGCTTCCGGTTCCGGTGTGGTCTCCGGCCGCGGGCCGGTGGCGGGGACGCGCGGCATCCGCGGCGGGGTGCCCGCGGCGGCGCGGCGGGGGCGGATCTCCAGGCGGGCGGCCGGGCTCGGCACGGGGCGGCTGCGCCGGGGCAGCGCCTCCGGTCCCGCCCGCAGGGCGGTCGGGGCGGGCGCGGGCTCGGCGCCGGCGGCGGCCAGCAGGGCGGCCTCGGCGGGGTAGAGGCCGCGGATCGTCTTCAGCGCCTCGAACAGGCGCCCCTCGGCCACGTGCGCCTCGGCGGCGGCGAGCCCCGTCCGCAGGGCCGCCTCGCGGGTGGCGGCCAGGATGCCGGCCTGGAGCCCCGCGTAGAGGTCGCGCGCGGGCGCGGCCCCGGCGGGGTCGATCAGCATGGTCTGGACCGCGAAGTAGAGCTGGCGGAGCGGCGTCGTCGCCTCCTCCGCCTGGAGCACATGGCCCTCGAGCAGGAAGGTGGCGTCGTTCAGGAGCTCGATGCCGACCTTGCGGTCGACCCGCAGCACGGCACCGTTGATGTAGACCCGTTCCCCGGCCCGCAGCGAGAGGCGCATGGTCCCGCTCATTGCAGGCCGGCGCGGATCGAGGCGTTCACGTCGATCAGCGCCTGGAGGCTGCGCTCGGGGACGCGCAGGGCCTCGCCGGCCTCGCGCATGGTCCAGGCGCCGATCGAGACGAGGTTGACGCGCAGGTCCTCCGGCAGGCCGTTCTCGGGGTCGATCAGGTCGGCAATGAGGATGTTCCAGAGATCCTGCACGAAGCCGATCGCCACGGTCCGCTCCGGGCCGCGGCTGCCCCGCGCCTCCACGTCGCGCAGGAGGCCGAGCGCCCGGTCGAAGGCGAGGCGCTCGCGCTCGCGCCCGATCTCGGCGGCGTCCTCCAGGATCTCGGAATAGGAAAACCGGTACATCTCTGCCGAGGCCTCGTCTGCTCCGGCCGGGCGCGCGGCGCGCCGGCCCTTCGGGTCGTCGGGTGAACGGGATCAGGCGATGAAGGAGACGAGGCTCAGCTGCCGGAGCTGGCTCGTCAGGGCGTAGGACATCTGGATCTGCGTCGTCAGCGCGTCGACGCGGGTCTTGGCCTCGGCGGGATCGACCGCTTCGAGGCGGTCGACCTCGCCCTTCAGCAGGCCGGCCTGGGCGTCGAGGCGCGCGTCGGCGGCCGTGATCCTGGCCTGCGTCCGGCCGAGATCGGCCTGGAGCGCGACGATGCCGCGACCGCCCTGGTCGAGGAGGCTCATCACCCGGTCGGTGGCCGCCGTCTGCGTCTGGGTCGAGAGGCTGCCGAGCCCGGTGGCCGAGGCCACGGCATAGGCCATGGCGAGGGCGCGGAACGGGGCGGCGTTGGCGCTCGCGGAGGTGGTCACGGTCTCGCTGAGCGAGATCCGGCCGGTGATGGTCCGGCTCGAGGCCTGGGACTGGCCCGCCTGCCAGGCGCCGTCGGTGAACAGGGCCGCGACGGGGCCGTCGAGGAAGTCGGTCATCTGCTGGGGCGTGATCGCCGCGGCGCCCGCGCTGCCCGGCGCGAAGCCGAAGCGGGTCTGGAAGGCGGCGGCCACCGCGGCCTTGGCGCTGTCGAGGCTGCCGTCGCGGACCGGGTTCTCCCCCGTGTTGGTCCCCCCGAAGACGTAGGCCCCGCCCACCGCCGTGCCGAGGCCCGCGGCGAGCGTCGACAGCGCGCTGGCGGAGGCGGTGGCCACGCTCGCCCCGCGCTCGGCCGCCGGCAGGGCGATGAGGTTCTTGAGCAGGGCCGCGGCCTCCGACTGCATCTGCCCGAGCGCGGTCTGGCTCGTGGCGAGGCGCGCGGCGGCGAGCGCGTTCGAATCCTTCAGGGCGGCGATCTCGTCCGCGTCCTGGCGCAGCGCCAGGCTGCGGCCCACCCCGCTGCCCAGCGCGAGGCCGAGATCGGCGTAGCGGCCGCGGGCGATCTCCGCGGTCGCCGTGGCGAGGTCGCTTTGCATCCGGGCGAGCCCGCTGCGCGGGGCGTTCCAGAGGTTGATGCTGGCGATGAAGCCCGTGGTCATCATGAGCGTGCGGATCCGAAGCGGAAGAGGTCGGTTCGCGAGGGAAGCCCTAGCGCACCGCGTCCATCAGGGTCTTGAGGAGCTGGTCCACGATGGCGAGGACCTTGGCCGAGGCCGTGTAGGAGCGCTCCAGCTGCAGGGTCAGCGCGGTCTCGTCGTCCCCGTTGACGCCGACGGCGTTGGACAGCGCCTCGCCCGCGCGGGCGAGCAGGGTCGTCTGGTACTCGGAGCGGCCGGCGGCGTCCTTGCGCTGGCCTTCGAGCCAGCCCGCGGAGGTGGCGGCGTAGTCCGCGAGGCTCGCCTGCGCGGCGATCGCGGTGCCCGCCCCGAGATTGCGGGGACCGGAGAGCGCCGCGGCGAGCCCGCGCAGGCGGTCGCCGTAGGCCGCGTCGCCCCCGGCGGGGTTCTGGCGGTAGGCCGCCCCGTTCATGCCGCCGTCGCGCAGCAGCGCCGCGTCGCCCCCGGCCTGCGGGTCGGCGGCGGGGTTGATGCGCAGGGCGGCGGCGAGCCCGGCCGCCCCGGCCGGCAGGGCGCCGGTCGCGTCCGCGGTGAACAGGCCGGCCCTGGCGGCGAGGCCCGGGCCGGTCTCGGCGAAGGCCGCGATCAATCCCTGCGCCACCGCGTCGAGCTGCGCGCCGTATTCCGTGGCCGCCGCGCGCAGGGATGCGAGGCCCGCGAGGCGTCCCGATTCGAGGGGCATCGGTGCGTTCGGCCCGGTGACGGCCACGCCGTCGATCAGGACCGTGCCCCCCGCGGAGCCGGTGTCGAAGGCGACGGTGCGGGCGCTGCGCTCGAACAGGGGCACGCCGCTGTCGGTGTAGATCGCGACGTCGCCCCCGGCCCGCTCCACCGTGCTGATGCCGAGTTCCTGGGAGAGGCTCGCGAGGATGCTGTCGCGGGCGTCCAGGCTGTCGCTGACGTCGCCCCCGGTGGACATGCCCCGCATCACGGCCTGGTTGGCCGCGTCGAAGCGCGCGAGCAGATCGTTGATCGTGTCGACGGAGGCCGCGGTGGCCGCCTCCGCATCCGCCTTCACGCCCTGCACGGCGGCGGCGGCCTCGTTCAGCCCGGTGGCGAGGTCCCGCGCCCGCTCGATGGCGGCGCGGGCGAGGTCGGCGTTGTCCGGCTGGTTGGCGGCGGCCTGGAGGGCCGCGTTGAAGGCGCCGAGCCGGGCGGCCGGCGCGGTGCCGTCGGCGGTGTCGCCCACCGTCCGGGCCAGCGTCTTCAGCCCGTCGAGGCGGGCCCCCGCCGCGCTGGCGTCGGAGGTCGCCGCGAGCTTGCGGGCGAACAGGGCCGCGTCCGCCGCCCGCGTGATCACGACGCGCGTGGAGACGTCCCCGGTGACGAGCGTCGCGATCTTGCGCGCGTAGGAGGGATCGTTCGCCCCCGCGATGTTGCGCGCGGAGACGGCGATCTGGCTCGACGTGGCGAGCAGCGAGGAGCGCGCCGTGTTGAGCGCGAGCTGGAGACCCATCGGTCGACTCCGGGCGGCGGGCGCGGGGCATCGAGGCCCCGCGCCGGTGCGGTCAGCGCTTCAGGTTCATCAGGGTTTCGAGCAGCTCGTTGCCGGTCATGAACACCTTCGAGTTGGCGGTGTAGACCGACTGCGACTCGATCATCGTGGTCAGCTCGGAGCTGACGTCGACGTTCGACTGCTCCAGGGCGCCCGACTGGATGGTGCCGCGCCCGCCCAGCATGGCGGTGCCGATCTCGACGGGGCCCGACTGCGCGGTGGAGACGTAGACGTTGCCGGAGCGGGGCTCGAGCTGGTCGGGGCTGCGCACGGTGGCGAGGGGGATGCGGAAGGCGGGGCTGCGGCTGCCGTCCGCGTAGGTGCTGTAGACGGTGCCGTCGTTGGTGATGACGACGCCGGTGCCGTTGCGCGGCGCCGAGCCGTTGGCGCTGCCGGTGACGTCGTAGCCGCTGGCGAGCTGGGTCAGGTTGCCGAGGCTCACCGTGGCCGCGGGGCTGGAGCCGTTGGCGGCGAGGTTGAGGGTGGTCGTGCCCGTGGTCCGGCCGAACGCGTCGAAGGTGACGGACCCGGTCCCGCGCTGCACCGGCGGGCTCGAGCGGTCGTAGACCGAGACCGACCACGTGTCGCCCGCGGTCTTCGTCATGTAGACGTCGAGGGTCGAGGCTTGGCCCACGGTGTCGTAGGTCACCACCGAGGTCTTCTGGCTGTAGGTGCCGGCGGTGATGCCCGGCGTGCCCGTGTAGACTGCCGTGGTGCTCGGCAGGTTGCCGGTGAGCGTCGCCGCGGTGGTCGCCTGCGCCTGCATGCGGCTCGTGGGCATCTGCACCGGCACGAGGCCGCCGTCGAGGTTCGGCGAGCCGTCGGGGAACATGGCGTAGCCCATCAGGGTGAAGCCGCCGGCATTCTCGAGGTTGCCGGTCTGGCCGTTCACCACGAAGTTGCCGGCCCGGGTCAGGAAGGTGCCGTTGCTGGCGTCGCGCACCGTGAAGAAGCCCGCGCCCTGGATGGCGAGGTCGGTGCTCGACGTGGTGGTCGCGGTCGGGCCGCCCTCGATGACCGAGCGGCGGATCGTGGTCTCGACCGCGCCGGAATTGTAGTGGCCCTGGTCGCCGTTGTTGAGCAGCAGCGACGAGAACTCGGCCGAGGTGCGCTTGTAGCCCGTGGTGGAGGCGTTCTGGACGTTCTCGGCCACGGTCGAGATGCGGTTCGACTGGGCGTTCATGCCGGAGACGCCGGTTCGGAGCACGCCGATGAGGCTCATGGGGACACCTTCAGGTTCGGTTCGTCGGGTTCGGGAAACGGGTTCGCGAAAGGGATTCGGAAGACGCGCGGTGACTGGCGCGCATTAGGCCGGTGCAGGCTTGCGCGGGGCTTGGAGCCGCCGCCCCGGGCCCTCGGGAGAGGTCGCACCGGCCCTCATCGCAGGGCCTGTGCGAGTTCGAGGAAGGCGTCGCGGCTCGGCGCCTCGCCGGGCTCCTGGTGCATCGCCCCGTAGATGCGCGGCACCAGGGCGATCGCCTGGTCGAGCTCCGCGTCGGTGCCGGCCCGGTAGCCGCCCATCAGGCGCAGGTCCCGGGTCTCCTCGAAGCGGGCCATCATCGCCTTGAGCCGGCGCACGAGGTCGCGCTGCTCCGGGGTCCAGACCTCGCCGGCGAGCCGGGAGATCGAGCCGAGGAGGTCGACGGCCGGGTAGCGCCCCTGCTCGGCGATGGCGCGGTCGAGCACGATGTGACCGTCGAGGGTGCCGCGGATCGCGTCGGCCACCGGATCGTTGTGGTCGTCCCCGTCCACGAGGACGGAGAACACCCCCGTGATGCTGCCCTGGCCGTCGAGGCCGGGCCCCGCCCGTTCGAGGAGGCGCGGCAGGTCGGAGAACACGCTCGGCGGGTAGCCGCGGGCCACCGCGGGCTCCCCCGCGGCCAGCGCCACGTCGCGGGCGGCATGGGCGTAGCGCGTCACCGAATCGACGATGAGCAGCACCGACTCGCCGCGGTCGCGGAAGCTCTCGGCCACGCTGAGGGCCACCTTCGGCGCCTGGCGCCGCATCATCGGGCTCTCGTCGCCAGTGGAGACCACGATGACGGAGCGGGCCCGCGCCTGGGCGATCGGGCCTTCGAGGAACTCGCGCACCTCGCGCCCGCGCTCGCCCACCAGGGCCACCACCACGCTGTCGAAGCCCGCAGCGTCCGCGAGCATGGCGAGCAGGGTGGACTTGCCGACGCCGGAGCCCGCGAAGATGCCGATGCGCTGCCCGGCGCAGATCGGCGTGAACAGGTCCAGCGCACGGACCCCGGTGACGAGGGGCGCGCGCACCCGCGCCCGGGCGAAGGCGGCGGGCGGGTCCGCGTCGAGGGGGGCGGCGGTCTCCCCCTGCGGCAGCGGCCCGGCCCCGTCGAGGGGGCGGCCGAGCGCGTCGATCACCCGCCCCTTCCAGGCCGGGCAGGGCCTGAGATCGGCGGGACCTAAGCGGAACACCCGGGTGCCGATCCCCGCCTCGATGCGCGCGTCGAAGGATTTGAGTGTGGCGCCCTCGGCGTCGATGCGCACGATCTCGCCGGTCTGCACGCGCCCGTCGACATCGAAGCCCATGCGGTCGCCGAGGCGCACGAAGGGCGCGACCCCGCCGATGCGGCAGGCGCTCGCCGAGACCTCGCGCACGTGGCCGCCGACCCGCACGAGGCCGTCCGCCAGCACCCCCGTCATCGCCGCCTCGAGGCGCCCGAGCGCGTCCGTCATCGCTCAGCCCCCTCAGCCCTGCGGTCCGAGGGACTTGATGGCGTCCTGCAGGCTGTTCTCGGACTGCGCGGTGCTGTTGGCGGCGCTCTCGAAGGCGCGCTGGATGGTGATGAGCTTCGTCATCTCCAGGATCGGGTTGACGTTGGAGCCCTCCAGGTGGCCCTGCACCATGCCGATGCGCGAGAAGTCCTGGACCGGGCGGGCCGGCAGGCTCGGGCTCACCGTGTTGGACCCCGCCCGGCGGATCGCGGCCTTGGGGTCGAAGGTGAACAGTCCGATCGCGCCGACCTGGTTCACCCCCTGCACGACGCTGCCGTCGCGCCCGATCACCGGGGGCCCCGCCTGCGGATCGAGGAGGAGCGGCGCGCCGCCGGGATCCAGCACCGGCTGGCCGGCGAGGTTGGTGAGCCGGCCCGAGGCGTCCATGGTGATGCGCCCGTCGCGGGTGTAGACCGGGCCGTCGGGGCCGCCGACGCTGAGCCAGGCATCGCCCTGGACGGCCACGTCGAGGGGCGAATCCGTGCGGGCGATCTGCCCGGAGGTGCGCGAGATGTAGGTGTCGCCCGAGCCCACGAAGGCCACCGCGCCCCGGCTCGCCTGGGCCATCAGCGCGGAGAACTTCGTCTCCTCCGAGCGGTAGCCGGCGGTGGCCATGTTGGCCACGTTCTGGGCGGTGGTGTTGAGGCGCTTCTCGAGGGCGATCTGGCTCGACAGCGCGACGTAGAGGCTGTTCTGCACGGGTCTCAGCCTCCGAGGCGGGTCGACTGGAGGCCGAGCAGCATGTCGGCGGTGATGCCGCCGCTGTCGCTTGCCGTGAACAGGGCGAGGATGGGCGCGGTCTGGGTGTTGTTCTGCGCGTCCCAGATCGCCGCGAAGCGCCGGACGGTGGCGTCGAGGGTGTCCGGATCCTTGAGGCCGGCGAGGTCGATCTTCTTGGCGATGGCCTCGGCGCGGCGCTCCAGGGCCTCGCTCGTGGCGCTGCCGCTCGTGGCCGGCAGGCCGATCAGGGTGTTGGCCACCTGGGTCAGGGCGGTGTCGCCGAGGATGGCGTAGGCGCTCGTGATCGTGGGCGCCTTGCGGGCGAAGTAGAGGGCGAGGCGCACCCCCGTGTCCTCGGCGCCCGCATCCTCCTCCAGGGACTGGCGCAGATAGGTGTCGACCACCGTGCGGGTCCGGGCGTCGCTGGCCGTCTCCCCGCCGAAGCCGATGTCGAGGGCGGTGCGGGTCGCGTCGGAGAGGGCGACGTTCTGCACGAGCAGGGTGCGCTGCGTGCCGACGCCCGCGTAGATGGTGTCGGCATTGCCGTACTGGCCGCCGACCGCCCCGTCCTCGCCGAGATCGGTGTAGGCGATGGTGCGCAGCACCACCCGGTCCTGCCCATCGCGGACGGCCTCGACCTTGCCCGCGAGGTTGGCCGCCCCCGTCGCGGCGATCCGCGCGTTGATCGCGTCCACGAGCTCGGCCGGACGGACCGCGGCGAAATCCTTGACCAGGCCGGTCAGGGTCTGCCGGTTGAGGACGATCGTGCCCGTCTTGGTGGTCTTCGCGTCGACGCGCGTGTCGATGGAGAAGGCGATCTCGTTCGTTCCGCTGAAATCGAGGGTGCCGGAGAGCGCCTTGGAGCCGGTCACCTGCGCGGCGCCGGCCTCGGCGCCCGTGGCCGTCACCGCGTCCGTGCCGGCCCCGGAGGCGCCGAGCACCTTCGTGAAGTCGAACGCCTTGGCGAAGGCCACGTAGCGGTCGTCGGCGAGCCGGCTGGCGAAGCCGGAGGCGTCGGTCCCCTCGCTCAGGACCTTGCGCATGAAGGCCTTGGCGTAGGTCATGTCGGAGAGCCCGTAGGCCTTCATGGCGTAGGCGTAGAGCCGCTGGTCAGCGAGCAGGTCGTCGACGGACTTCACCGCGCCGATATGCGCCTTGTAGTAGGCGGTCTCGCGGGCGACGCCGGCCTCGGCGGCCTTGCGCTTCAGGGCCGTGGGCAGGTCGCGCGCGATGAGCGCGTAGCTCGTGAGCGTGCTGGTCAAGGCCGCGTCTCCCGGTTCTCGCCGCCCTGGGCGGCGGGCCTCGGCTCTCGAGCATCGTCCAGGATCGAGGATCCAGGGCCGTGCTCTAGGAGCCCAGGCTTGCTCGGGGCTTGCCGGCGGGGAGCGGTCACGGCCGGGCCGGCCCGATGATGGTCTGCGTGGTGATGACCACCCAGCCCGCCCCCGTGTTGCGGATCGCCAGCACCCGGCCGGCGCCGGGCAGCTCGCCCCCCGGCGCCACCCGGACGAGGCCGCCCGCGCCCTCGAGGAGGGCGGCGCCGCCGGTGACCGCGCGCAGGGCGTAGCCGCCCTCGGGGGGCGCCTCGGCCCGCTCGGACGCCGCCGCGGCGGGCTTCTCGGGGATCGCGCCCGTGACGGTGGGGTCGAGGTCGATCGCGGCCGGCCCGGCCGCGGGGCTGGGCGCACGCTTCCAGGCGAAGGGGCCGGTCCGCTCGGGCAGGACGGCGCGCACGTCGTAGGGCCGCGCGCCTCCGAGGATGGCGTAGCCCGCGAAGCTCCCCGCCGTCAGGGCGAGGAGCGCGGCGGCGGCCAGCGCCGCGCGCTCCAGGCTGGCCTCGCGCGCCCGGCGCAGGAGGACGGCGCCGGTGAGCGGGCGGGTCGGTGCGCGCTCGGCCGGGGCGGTCCGCCGGAGGGGCGCCTGCGCGTCGTGCGGTCTGGCCGGCGGGGCGGACATGGGGGTTCCCGGCAGGTGGAGAAGATCGCCAAGGGGTGCCGATTTATGCTTGACGCTTCGTTAACGGGCCCGGCGATACCCCTGTCCCGCAGGGTTCGAGCGGAGCGGGACGGGTGAGCGTGACGACAGGTGAGGTTCCGCAGGCGGACGCCGCGCCGCGGCCCAAGCGCCACCGCGTGGTCCAGCAGGGCCGGATCGTGCTGGGCAGCCGCATGGTGCCCTGCGTGGTCCGCGACCTCTCCCGCAGCGGCGCCAAGGTGCGCGTGGCGCCCGAGATCGCCCTGCCCGAGCGGTTCGAGCTCGTGATCGCCGCCCACGACCTGCGGATCCACAATGTCGGCCTGCGCTGGCGCCGGGGCGAGTTCATCGGCGTCGTCTTCGTGGATCCCTGCTTCTGAGGATCCCCCTGTCCCATCCCGCGATGCGGGAGAGCCCCCTGGCTTAATCGGTTGATAAGCCGGTCGCGCCAATGTGCAGGCAACGGCGACGCCCGCTCCTGACCGGAGAGCGGCGCCGATGCGAGCGCAGCGGCCGGGCCTGCCCGGAGACATGATGTCGACCGCTGCCCCGGTGAGAGCCCGGAGGTGTAACGCGCAGCGCGATCCCGGCCCTGGGATCATCGGCTCCCGCGAGCCGTGCTGCCCCGGTGCGAGCCCGGCAACGGACCTCGATCCCGCATCTCGAATTTCCTGAAGGCATCTCCGTGACCAGCCTGCTGACCAACACCGCCGCGATGACGGCGCTGACGACCCTGAAGAGCATCAACAGCCAGCTCGACACCACGAGCAACCGCGTCTCGACGGGCCAGCGCGTCTCGTCGGCCGCCGACAACGCCGCCTACTGGTCGATCGCCACCACGGTTCGCACCGACAACGCCTCGCTGTCCGCCGTGAAGGACTCCCTCGGCCTCGGCTCCTCGGCGGTGGACACC
>CANEZL010000068.1 GCA_947444195.1 Methylobacteriaceae bacterium
GGCCACAAGTTCGGCGAGTTCTCGCCGACCCGCACCTTCCCCGGCCACGCGGCCGACAAGAAGGCGAAGAGGCGCTGAGATGGGCAAGCAGGCCACCCCCCGCGCGCTCCCCGAGAACGAGGCGAAGGCCGTCGCGCGGATGCTCCGCGTGTCGCCCCAGAAGCTCAACCTCGTGGCGCAGCTGATCCGCGGCAAGAAGGTCGAGACGGCGCTCGCCGATCTCCAGTTCTCCCGCAAGCGCATCGCCGTCGACGTCAAGAAGTGCCTCGAGAGCGCCATCGCCAACGCCGAGAACAACCACGACCTGGACGTGGACGATCTCGTCGTCTCCCAGGCCTTCGTCGGCAAGGCGCTGGTCCTGAAGCGCTTCCACGCCCGCGCCCGCGGTCGCGGCGCGCGCATCCTGAAGCCCTTCTCGAACCTCACCATCGTGGTTCGGGAAGTCCGGGCCGAAGCGGCCTGAGGAGGATCTGATGGGTCAGAAAGTCAACCCGATCGGTCTCCGGCTCGGCATCAACCGGACCTGGGACTCCCGCTGGTTCGCCGGCAAGGGCGAGTACGCCAAGCTCATGCACGAGGACGTCGCGATCCGCGCCGCCCTCATGAAGCAGCTCAAGCAGGCGGCGGTCTCCAAGATCGTCATCGAGCGTCCGCACCGGAAGTGCCGCGTCACCATCCACTCGGGCCGTCCGGGCGTGGTGATCGGCAAGAAGGGCGCCGACATCGAGAAGCTGCGCAAGCTCGTCGGCACGATGACCAAGGCCGACGTCACGATCAACATCGTCGAGGTGCGCAAGCCCGAGATCGACGCCACCCTGGTGGCCGACTCGATCGCCCAGCAGCTGGAGCGCCGCGTCGCCTTCCGTCGCGCCATGAAGCGCGCCGTGCAGTCGGCCATGCGCCTCGGCGCCGAGGGCATCCGCATCACCTGCTCGGGCCGCCTCGGTGGCGCCGAGATCGCGCGGACGGAGTGGTACCGCGAGGGCCGCGTTCCGCTGCACACGCTGCGCGCCGACGTCGATTACGGCACGGCGACCGCGTTCACCACCTACGGGACCTGCGGCATCAAGGTCTGGGTGTTCAAGGGCGAGATCCTCGAGCACGACCCGATGGCCCAGGACAAGAAGGCTCAGGAAGAGGGTGGCCGTTCGGGCGGCCGTCGCGAGCGGGATGGCGAGGGTGGCCGCGGTGACCGCGGCCGTCGCGAGCCCGCCCACGCGTGAGCCGCCTAACAGGATAGAGAGGCTGCCATGCTGCAACCCAAGAAGACGAAGTTCCGCAAGCAGTTCAAGGGCCGCATCCACGGTGCGGCCAAGGGCGGCTTCGACCTGAACTTCGGCCAGTTCGGCCTCAAGGCCATGGAGCCGGAGCGGGTCACCGCCCGGCAGATCGAGGCGGCCCGCCGCGCGATCACCCGCGAGATGAAGCGTCAGGGCCGCGTCTGGATCCGGGTGTTCCCGGACCTGCCGGTCACCTCGAAGCCCACCGAGGTCCGCATGGGCTCGGGCAAGGGCGCGCCGGAATACTGGGCCGCCCGCGTCCATCCCGGCCGCATCATGTTCGAGATCGACGGCGTCGCCGAGGACATCGCCCGCGAGGCGCTCCGCCTGGGCGCCGCCAAGCTGTCGGTGCGCACGCGCATCGTCACCCGCATCGCCGACTAAAGGGAGGGATCCGTGAAGTCGTCCAACCGACTGTCTGATCTGAAGGCCCTGTCGTCGGATCAGCTCAATGACGAGCTCCTGAACCTCAAGAAGGAGCAGTTCAACCTGCGCTTCCAGGGGGCCACGGGCCAGCTCGAGAACGTCGCCCGCATCCGCGAGGTGCGCCGCGACATCGCCCGGGTGCGCACCCTCCAGCGTCGGAAGACGCTCGACGCGTCGAAGGCCTGAGGAGAGACCTATGCCGAAGCGCGTATTGCAGGGCGTCGTCGTCAGCGACAAGGGCGAGAAGACCATCGTCGTGAAGGTGGAGCGCCGCTTCACCCACCCGGTGATGAAGAAGACCGTCCGCCGCTCCAAGAACTACCACGCCCACGACGAGGCGAATGCCGCCAAGGTCGGGCAGACGGTGTTCATCGAGGAGTGCCGCCCCTACTCGAAGACCAAGACCTGGAAGCTCGTCGAGGGCGAGCAGGCCTCCGCGGTCGCCGCCGCCGAAGCCTGAGTTCTTCTCGGATCTTCCGATTCCGCCAGAGGCGGGCGCTCCCGGGCGTCCGCCTCCTCGCGTTTCAGGACTCGTCAGGGGCGGAGGGTCCTGGCCCGCGGCGCATGCTCCGTCAGCGCCTCGTCCAGGCTCATCAGGCTGGAGGCCGCGCCGATCACGTGGCCCCGCTCGGCGAGCCACGCCCCGGCGGTCGCCCGGCCGAGGTCGCGCAACGCGCAGAGCGTCGACCAGCGCGTGTCGTACTTGTCGACGCAGCCCGAGGCGAGCTCGGCCGGCGCGCGCAGCAGGTGGATGTTGATGTCGAGGATCGGCCGCAGGCGCGGGGAGGGCGAGGCCGCCAGCCGCACGGCGGATTGCAGCTCGGTCAGCGTCTTCAGCTCGCGCATCAGGCAGGCGTTGAAGCTGATGTCGCTGGCGCGCTTCACCACATCCCCGGTCCGCTCGCCAACGGCGTCCGTGACGAAGGGCGTGAGCTGGACCACGATGAGGTCGGTCGCGCCGTGGCCGCCGAAGACGAGCGGGTCGAGCGCCGGGTTGGCGACGTAGCCGCCGTCCCAGTAGCGCCGCCCGTCGATCTCGACGGCCGAGAACAGCTCCGGCAGGCAGCAGGAGGCCATCAGCGCGTCCTCGGTGACCGCGCCGCCGGTGAAGAGGCGTGCCGCCCCCGTGAGCACGTCCGTCGCGGAGACGTAGAGCGGGATCGCGCGCGGCGCCGTCAGCGCCTCGAAATCGATGCTCGCCCGCACGGCCTCGCGCCACGCCTGCATCGCCCGAAAGGCCGGGAAGAAGGGCGTGACGTGGCTGCCGTAGAGCCGGGTGAAGGCGAGGGATTGCTCCACCCAGGGTTCCACCCAGGTCTCGACCCAGGCCTTCGCCCACGGTTCCATCCAGGGCGCCATCCCGGATGCGGCGCCTGCCGGGGCCGTCCAGTCCCAGGCCCGCAGCGGCGAGCGGTCGGCGGTGCCGCGCCAGAGGCGGGTGAGCGCCGTGCGCGCGCCGTCGTCGCTGCCGCTGGCGAGGCCGGAGACCAGGGCGGCCCCGTTGAGGGCGCCCGCGCTCGCCCCGCTCACGGCCGAGATCCAGATATGCTCTTCCAGGAGCCGATCGATGACGCCCCAGCCGTAGGCGCCGTAGGCGCCGCCGCCCTGAAGGCCGAGTGCGATTCGTGGCTTCATGCGATCTCCGTCCCCGTTCGCCACGCATCAGGCCGCCGGCCGGCACGGGCCCGGCAGCCACGGCCTGGCGACGTTTCGGGCCGTGAGCGGCAGCGGACCGGCGACCACCGGCAAAATCCGCGCCGAAGCGCCTTCACCTTCCCCGCTCCCACACCTTCACTTGCGCTCGGTCGGCATCCGGTGTATCGGACCCGCCTTCGCGACAGTCCACGGGATGTTCGCATCCCTTCGTACGCGGTGACCGCGCCGGCTCCTCGAGCCGATAGCGCGGTCTCTCTTATGAGCCGGGGACGCGAGATCCCCATCAGGCGTCGTCCGCCGGGCAATACCGCCCGCGTGCGGAAACCCGCCTGAAACAAGGAAAGGTCACCTCCGTGATCCAGATGCAGACGAATCTGGACGTCGCCGACAATTCGGGTGCACGCCGCGTGATGTGCATCAAGGTGCTCGGCGGGTCGAAGCGCAAGTACGCGGGCGTCGGCGACGTGATCGTCGTCTCCGTCAAGGAAGCGATCCCGCGCGGGCGCGTGAAGAAGGGCGACGTCATGAAGGCGGTCGTCGTGCGCACCGCCAAGGACGTGAAGCGCGCCGACGGTTCGGTCATCCGCTTCGACAAGAACGCGGCCGTCCTGATCAACAATCAGAAGGAGCCGATCGGCACCCGCATCTTCGGGCCTGTGCCGCGGGAACTCCGCGCGCGCAACCACATGAAGATCATCTCGCTGGCTCCGGAGGTGCTGTGATGGCCGCCAAGATCAAGAAGGGCGACACCGTCGTCGTTCTCACCGGCCGCGACGCCGGCCGCTCGGGCGAGGTCATCCAGGTGATGCCGAAGGAGGACAAGGCCCTCGTTCGCGGCATCAACCTGGTGAAGAAGCACCAGAAGCAGACGCAGAACCAGGAAGGCGGCATCATCTCCAAGGAGGCCGCCATCCAGCTCTCCAACATCGCGGTGGCCGACGCCAACGGCAAGCCGACCCGCGTGGGTTTCCGCATTCTCGAGGACGGCCGCAAGGTCCGGTTCGCCAAGAGCACGGGGGATCAGATCGATGGCTGAGGCCGACAAGAACGCTTACACCCCCCGTCTGCGCCAGCACTACGACGAGGTGGTCCGCCAGAAGCTCATCGAGCAGTTCGGCTACAAGAACCCCATGCAGGTGCCGGTCATCGAGAAGATCGTCATCAACATGGGCGTCGGCGAGTCCACCGCCGACTCGAAGAAGGCCTCGGTCGCCGCGGGCGACCTCGCCCTCATCGCCGGCCAGAAGCCGGTGATCACCCGGGCCCGCAAGGCCATCGCGACCTTCAAGGTCCGCGAGGGCATGCCGATCGGGTGCAAGGTGACCCTGCGCAAGCAGCGCATGTACGAGTTCATGGACCGCCTGATCACCATCGCGCTGCCGCGCGTGCGCGATTTCCGCGGCCTGAACCCGCGCTCCTTCGACGGACGCGGCAACTACGCTCTCGGTCTCAAGGAGCACCTCGTGTTCCCGGAGATCTCCTACGACAAGGCCGAGCAGACCTGGGGTATGGACATCGTCGTGGCGACCTCCGCCAAGACCGATGAAGAGGCCCGCGCCCTGCTCGCCGCCTTCAAGTTCCCGTTCCGGCAGTGAGGCCGACGGCCTCAGACGCGGACACCGGAGAGAACAGACATGGCTAAGAAGAGCTCAGTCGAGAAGAACAACCGCCGCAAGGCCCTGGTGGCGCGCTTCGCCGAGAAGCGCAAAGCCCTCCTTGCCATCGCCAACAACGAGGCCCTCGAGATGGAGGAGCGCTTCGAGGCGCGCCTCAAGCTCGCGGAGCTGCCGCGCAACTCGTCGGCCACCCGCATCCGCAACCGCTGCGCGATGACCGGCCGTCCCCGCGCCGTCTATCGCAAGATGGGCGTCTCGCGCGTGGCGCTGCGCGAGCTTGGCAACCGGGGCCTGATCCCCGGCCTCGTGAAGTCGAGCTGGTAAGGAGGCATCCCCATGGTCAACGATCCCGTGGGCGATATGCTCACCCGCATCCGCAACGGCCAGTCGCGCCGTCGCAACGTCGTGCAGACCCCCGGTTCGCGCCTGCGCGCCTCGGTGCTCGACGTCCTCAAGTCCGAGGGCTACATCCGCGACTACGCGGTGCAGGACCTCGGCAACGGCCGCACCGAGTTCGCGATCGAGCTGAAGTACTACGACGGCAAGCCCGTCATCCGCTCGATCCAGCGCGTGTCGAAGCCCGGCCGCCGGGTCTACTCGTCGGTGGGCGAGCTCCCGCGCGTCGCCGACGGCCTCGGCGTCACCATCGTGTCCACCCCGCAGGGCGTCATGGCCGATCACGAGGCGCGCGAGCGCAACGTGGGCGGCGAGGTGCTCTGCCAGGTGTTCTGATCCGGCGAGAGAGGAGAGGCAGATGTCTCGCGTAGGCAAGAAGCCCGTCCCCGTCCCGTCGGGCGTGACGGCGACGGTCGATGGTCAGACCGTGAAGATGAAGGGTTCGAAGGGCGAGCTGCAGTTCGTCGTGCCGAGCCTGGTCGATGTGGCGTTCGAGGACGGCGCGGTCTCCGTGCAGCCCAAGAACCAGTCGAAGGAGGCCCGCTCGCTGTGGGGCACCTCCCGCGCGCAGGTGGCGAACCTCGTCACCGGCGTCTCGAAGGGCTTCGAGAAGAAGCTGGAGATCACCGGCGTGGGTTACCGCGCGGCGATGGCCGGCAAGGCGCTCAAGCTGTCGCTCGGCTACAGCCACGACATCGAGTACGAGATCCCGGCCGGCATCACCATCACGACGCCCAAGCCCACGGAGATCGTGGTCGCCGGCATCGACCGGCAGCGCGTCGGCCAGGTGGCCGCCGAGATCCGCGACTACCGCGGTCCCGAGCCCTACAAGGGCAAGGGCGTGCGGTACGCGGGCGAGTTCATCTTCCGCAAGGAAGGCAAGAAGAAGTAAGGAGGGCAGACATGTCGAACAAGCTGGAAGCCCTCCGTCGGCGCAAGATCCGCGTCCGGAAGGCCCTGCGGGCCGCCGCCAACGGCCGTCCGCGGCTGTCGGTGTTCCGGTCGTCGAAGCAGATCTACGTGCAGGTCATCGACGACGTGGCGGGCAAGACGCTCGCCGCCGCCTCGTCCCTCGACAAGTCGCTGAAGAGCGACCTGAAGACCGGCGCGGACGTCGCTGCCGCCACGGCCGTTGGCAAGCTCGTCGCCGAGCGTGCCAAGGCCGCCGGCGTCACGAAGGTGATCTTCGACCGCTCGGGCTACATCTTCCACGGCCGCGTCAAGGCCCTGGCAGAAGCCGCCCGCGAGGGTGGTCTGGAGTTCTGAGAGCGCTCCGCGCGGAACGGACCTTCGGACACGCGTTCGAAGGTCCGTAAGCGCGACCGCGCGCCGCCTTTGTGGCGGACGTTCCATCTCGATGGAACACCGAGAAGAGAGATCCGGCGGAGGGGAGCGGTGCGCCGCTCCTCGAAGAACCAATCAAGCGAGCGGGCCCGCCGCCCGCGCCAGTGCGATGAACGGGTAACAGAATGGCACGTGAACGTGAGGGCGGGGGCCGCGGCCGCCGCGAGGAGCGCGAGGAGCGCGACAGCGAGTTCGTGGACAAGCTCGTCCACATCAACCGCGTCGCCAAGGTGGTGAAGGGCGGCCGTCGCTTCGGCTTCGCAGCCCTCGTCGTCGTCGGCGACCAGAAGGGCCGCGTCGGCTTCGGCCACGGCAAGGCCCGCGAGGTGCCCGAGGCCATCCGCAAGGCGACGGAAGCGGCCAAGCGCGGCCTCATCCGCGTGTCGCTCCGCGAGGGCCGCACCCTGCACCACGACGTCAACGGGCGTCATGGTGCGGGCAAGGTGATCCTGCGCGCGGCGCCGGCCGGTACCGGCATCATCGCCGGCGGCCCGATGCGCGCCGTCTTCGAGACGCTCGGCATGCAGGACGTGGTGGCCAAGAGCCTCGGCTCGTCGAACCCCTACAACCTCGTGCGCGCCACCTTCGAGGCGCTCAAGAACGAGGACAGCCCGCGTTCCGTCGCCGCCCGCCGCGGCCTCAAGGTGTCCGCGCTCCAGGCGCGCCGCCGCGACGCCGACCCGAACGATCAGTCCGAAGCGGCTGTGGCGTAAGGGGAGGATGGCATGACGACCAAGACCGTCCGCATCGAGCAGATCGGTTCGCCGATCCGCCGCGAGGCCTCTCAGCGCGCGACGCTGGTGGGCCTCAAGCTGAACAAGCTGCACCGGGTGGCCGAGCTGGAGGATACCCCCTCCGTGCGCGGCATGATCCGCAAGGTGCAGCACCTCGTGCGCGTCCTCGACGCTTGAGGAGGGCACCATGAAGCTCAACGAAATCCGCGACAACGAAGGCGCCACCAAGAACCGGATGCGCGTCGGCCGGGGCATCGGCTCCGGCAAGGGCAAGACCGCGGGCCGCGGCGTGAAGGGTCAGAAGGCCCGCACCGGCGTCTCCATCAAGGGCTTCGAGGGCGGTCAGATGCCGCTGCATCGTCGCCTGCCGAAGCGTGGCTTCAACAACATCCACGCCACCGACCTGAACGAGGTCAACCTCGGCCGGGTGCAGCAGGCGGTGGATGCGGGCCGGCTCGACGCCTCCGCCCCCGTCACCGTCGAGGCGCTGGTCGCCGCCGGCATCCTCAGCCGTCCCCGCGACGGCGTGAAGCTGCTCGGCGTCGGCGAATTGACCGCGAAGCTGACCTTCGAGGTCACCCGCGCGTCGAAGTCGGCGATCGAGGCCGTCGAGAAGGCCGGCGGCACGGTCAACGTCGCCTACGCGGCGGGCGTCGCCCACCGCGGCACGGCGTCCGCCACCGCCTGAGGCCTCGCCGTGGCCCGCCTGCAACGCGTTGCAGGCGGCGCGCGAAGCCCTTAAGTCGGAGCAACCGAGCGGCGGCCCGTGCGACCTCGCACCGGCCGCCGTTCCCGTTTTTCCCGGACCTCGACGTCCGGCGACAGGTCCCAGGATAGACCGTCATGGCCTCAGCCGCCGAACAGCTTGCCGCCAACCTCAATTTCGGCGCCATCGCCAAGGCCGATGAGCTGAAGAAGCGCATCTGGTTCACGCTCGGCGCCCTCGTGGTGTTCCGGCTCGGCACCTACATCCCGATCCCGGGCATCGACCCCGAGCAGTTCGCGCGCAACTTCCAGCAGCAGGCCGGCGGCGTGCTGGGCCTGTTCAACATGTTCTCCGGCGGTGCCGTCGAGCGCATGGCGATCTTCGCGCTCAACATCATGCCCTACATCTCGGCCTCGATCATCATCCAGCTCCTCACCTCGGTGATCCCGAGCCTGGAGGCGCTGAAGAAGGAGGGCGAGTCGGGCCGCAAGGTCATCAACCAGTACACCCGCTACCTCACGGTGGTGCTGGCGCTGGTCCAGTCCTGGGGCATCGCCATCGGCCTGCAGAGCTCCAGCGCGGCGATCGATCCCGGCCCGTTCTTCCTGGCCTCGACCGTGATCACGCTCACCGGCGGCACGCTGTTCCTGATGTGGATCGGCGAGCAGATCACCTCGCGCGGCATCGGCAACGGCTCCTCGCTCATCATCTTCGCGGGCATCGTCGCCCACCTGCCGGTGGCGATCGCGGGGGCGCTCGAACTGAGCCGCACCGGCGCCATGTCGCCGGCCACCCTGCTCGGCAGCGCGGTGGGCGCCATCGCGCTCATCTACTTCATCGTGTTCATGGAGCGCGCCCAGCGCCGGGTGCTGATCAACTACCCGAAGCGCCAGGTCGGCAACCGCATGTACGAGGGCCAGACCTCGTTCCTGCCGCTCAAGCTCAACACCTCGGGCGTGATCCCGCCGATCTTCGCCTCCTCGCTGCTGCTGCTGCCGGCCACGGTGGCGAGCTTCTCGGCGAACCAGGGCTCGTCGGGCTTCCTCGGCACGCTGACCACGCTGCTCGGCCACGGCCAGCCGGTCTACATGGCGCTCTACGCCGCGCTGATCATCTTCTTCACGTTCTTCTACACGGCGGTGGTCTTCAACCCGCAGGAGACGGCCGACAACCTGAAGAAGCACGGCGGCTTCATCCCCGGCATCCGCCCGGGCGAGCGCACCGCGGCCTTCATCGACAAGGTGCTCACCCGCATCACGGTGATCGGCGCGCTCTACCTCACCTTCGTCTGCCTCGCGCCCGAGATCCTGGCCATGGCGCTCTCCTCGCAGAGCCTGGCCTTCGGCGGCACCTCGCTCCTCATCGTCGTCTCGGTGACGATGGACACGGTGGCGCAGATCCACGGGCACCTGATGGCGCACCAGTACGAGGGCCTCGTGAAGAAGGCGAAGCTGCGCGGCGCCTCCACCACGCAGCGCCGCCGCTGAGGACCGCCACAAAGCGGGGGACGCGGGGAGCGTCCGCCCTTGGTCCGGCTCCCCAGGGCGGCCGGACCGGCTAAAAGACCATTGCCATCCAGGCGAGGCCGGGGCTTCGCTATCGCCCACGAAGCCGCGGATAGCGGACAAGGACGAGGAAACACCGCCATGCGCATCATTCTGCTCGGACCGCCCGGCGCGGGGAAGGGCACGCAGTCCGAGCGGATCGTGGCCCGGTTCGGCATCCCGCAGCTCTCCACGGGCGACATGCTGCGCGCGGCGGTGGCCGCCGGCACCCCGGTCGGCCTCGAGGCCAAGGCGGTGATGGAGGCGGGCGGCCTCGTCTCCGACACGATCGTGGTCGGCATCGTCGCCGACCGCATCGAGGAGGCGGATGCGAAGTCCGGCTTCATCCTCGACGGCTTCCCGCGCACGGTGGAGCAGGCCAAGGCCCTCGACGCCATGCTCGCGCAGAAGGGCATCGCCCTGTCCACGGTGGTCGAGCTGAAGGTGGACGAGGACGCTCTGGTCGGCCGGATCAGCAACCGCGCCGCCGAGACCGCCGCCCGCGGCCAGCCGGTGCGCAAGGACGACACCCCCGAGGTGTTCAGGTCGCGCCTGGACGCCTACCGCAGCCAGACGGCGCCGCTCTCCGACTACTACGCCAAGGCCGGCAAGCTGGAGACCGTCGACGGCATGCAGCCGATCGATACGGTCACCGAGAAGCTGATGGCGATCCTGGAGCCGCACGCGGCCACCGCCGGAGCCTGAACGGCCCGCGCGCCGCACACGATACGTTGACAACCCGGCCGGCCCGCGCTAGCAGGCCGGTCTTCGTCCATCCGGAACGTGGTTCGGGGTGCCTCTCCAGGGGCGGCCGCGGACCGCGTCGTCGTTGACGGGCGCGCAGGGGCCGGACTCCACCGGACGCGCGTCTCCCGGGATCAAGACCGGGCCTTTCCCGCCCGGCACTACATGGAGCGTTATCTTGGCCCGTATCGCAGGCGTCAACATCCCCACTGGCAAGCGCGTCGTCATCGCGCTGCAGTACATCCACGGCATCGGTCCCAAGAAGGCCGAGGAGATCACCGAGAAGGTCGGCATCCCGGCCGAGCGGCGCGTGAACCAGCTCACCGACGCCGAGGTGCTCCAGATCCGCGAGACGATCGACCGCGACTACGTGGTCGAGGGCGACCTGCGCCGCGAAGTCTCGATGAACATCAAGCGCCTGATGGACCTCGCCTGCTACCGCGGCCTGCGCCACCGCAAGCAGCTGCCCGTCCGCGGCCAGCGCACCCACACCAACGCCCGCACCCGCAAGGGCAAGGCGAAGCCGATCGCCGGCAAGAAGAAGTAATTTTTTGCGATTGGGAGGCCGTGCCCCGCTCGGCCTCCTCTCCGTCGTGCGGGTGTCCCTCTGCGGCCCCGGACAGGCGCCGCGGCCCTCGAGAGGCGCGCCGCCAAATCCCAAAAGAATCCCGAGCGCCTGGCATTACGGGCGTGCCTGAAGGACTGACGAGCAGAACATGGCCAAGGAACCGACCCGCGTCCGCCGCCGCGAACGCAAGAACATCGTCTCCGGCGTCGCGCACGTGAACGCGTCGTTCAACAACACGATGGTGACCATCACCGACGCGCAGGGCAACACGATCTCGTGGTCGTCGTCCGGCGCCATGGGCTTCAAGGGCTCGCGCAAGTCGACCCCCTACGCCGCGCAGGTCGCCGCCGAGGACGCCGCCCGCAAGGCCGCCGAGCACGGCATGCGCACCCTCGAGGTCGA
>CANEZL010000069.1 GCA_947444195.1 Methylobacteriaceae bacterium
GCCATCCCGAACAGGCGGGCGCGCGAGCTGTTCTGCTGCACCAGCACGACGAGGGGCGCCCCGCGCCGGGCCTGCCCCAGGACGCGGCGCAGGCGCTCCACCGATTCCGCGCTGAAATCGCGCACGTCCGCGAGGATGGCGTCGGCCGGCCCGGCCGGAGCCTCGTCGGCGACGTCGTGGATCTCGCAGGCCAGATCCCGCGCCAAGCCGCGGCTGCGTCCGGGATCGTCCGAGATCAGGAGAATGCGGTCCATCGGCGCCCCTCGAGCGTCGGGGTCAGGGGCGGGAGCAGCGGACCGGCAGGTCGGCGATGCCGCCCGCACGGTGGCGAGGAAGCGGTCCGCCCCAGCGGTGAGGTGCTCGGACTGGCGCGACAACTCGGCGGAGGCCGCGAGCATCTGCCTCGCCGCGGCTCGCGTCTCCTCGGCCGCACCTGCCACGCCCGCGATGTTGCCGGTCGCCTCGCCAGCGCCGGCCGCCCGGGAGACGTTGCGCACGATCTCCCGCGTCGCCGCGCCCCGCTGTTCCCCCACCCTCGGCGACCCGGAGCATCACGCCGGCCATGCGCCGGACCGGCACGGACACGGTCGCTACCCAGGAGATCGCCAGGGTGACGACGGCGACGACCGCCAGCGCCAGGAGAACTGCCAGGCGGGCGCTGTCGCCGATCGCTTCCCGGAGAGCCTCCTCGCCGGGGCTGACGAGGGGAGCATACTCCTTCAGGTCGGTCTCGATGCCCGCTGTGGTCTCACGGAGGCGGCCGAGGGAGGCGGGCCGGCGCTGCGGGCTGGCGGAGAGGTAGGCGAGTTGGCGGCTGCGGAGGGCCTCGAAGCTGGTGGCCAGCCGACCGACGATCCGGGCCGAGGGCGAGGCCTCGTCGCCGAGGTCGCTCGCTGCGACGCGCGGCTCGCTCATGCGGTGGTGGCAGAAACCGCCGAGTCCGAGGGTGACGGAGAACAGAGCAAGCAGACAGCCGATGGGACGGGCTCGGACCGACACGTTGAGGCGCATGCTGATTGCCCTGGCGCGAAAGGGTGCAGCCTCGCCGAAAATAGGTTAAATGCTCGTTAGCACTCAGTTTTGTCCTCCTGAAAATTGAGCAGAAAATCGAGTTTTAGCGCCCGAATCCGCACAAACAGAAGGCAACATATTGAAATCGGCCGAGAACAGGCGCCAACAGTGCCGCAGGGCTGCCATTCAGCCGTTCAGGTCGCCACCGTCAGCTTCGGGCTTCTGTGCAGGCTGTCATGCCGGCACGCCCAAGCTTGCGTCATATCGGACGCGAGCGTGTCTGATGTTTTCCTGATTGGCGTTCGCCCACATCACGAGACCCATTACGGGTGCGAGAAGCGTCCGTCCCACCTCCGTCAATTCATACTCCACGCGCGGCGGAATAGTCGGGAACAATGTCCGCTTCACCAGCCCGTCCCTTTCCAATCCACGCAATGTAATCGCCAGCATCCGCTGTGAGATGCCGTCGATCCTGCGACGCAGTTCGTTGAAACGAATTGGCCCATCCTTGAGCATTGCGAAAATGTAAAGACTCCACTTGTCGCCAACGCGATCAAGTATTTCCCGAACCATCCGACAATCGTCCCCCTCGCCGGGGGTGGGAAAATCGATGTTACCAAGTGTCATAGGAATGCCTTCTTGCGGGCGACAGGGCAGGCACTTTAGTGGTGTCGGTAACAAGAGTTTACCACCCAGTTCACGAGGGAGCGAGCGCCGCCTGAGGGCGGTCCGGCCGAATTCCCATGCCATGAGCGCGAACATTCGCGTGGGAAGCCCTGGCAATTGCTCCCGGAAAAAATCGAGGGACGACGAGATGAGGATTGCTGTTTTCGGAGGGACCGGACCGACCGGAAGGCACCTCATCGAAGAGGCGCTCCGGCGAGGCTATGAGCTGTCTGTCTACACGCGGGACGCCGGAAAGCTCTCGGCATTCGATGGCCGGATCGTCGTCGTCGGTGAGCTCGACGATCGTGCGGCGATCAAGGCCTGCGTCGCGGGCGCGGATGCGGTGATCAGCGCGCTGGGTCCCAACGGACAGAGGACGCGCGAGAAGCGGCCGGTCATGCGCGGCGTCGGCACGGTCGTCTCCGTCATGGAAGAACTCGGCGTCCGCCGGCTCATCCAGATCTCCACCGCCAGCCATCGTGATCCGAAGGACGGTTTCGACCTCAGGACGAAGGCACTCGTCACGATGTTCAAGCTGATCGCTCATGGCGCCTATGACGACATCGAGGCGACCGCTCGACTGGTGAGCATCTCGCACCTCGATTGGACCCTGGTTCGCGTTCCTTTTCTCAAGGACGGGCCCGCGACAGGCCGCGTGGACGTCGGCTGGTACGGCAGGACGAAGCTCGGCGCGAAGCTGTCCCGCGGGAACCTCGCAAAATTCCTCGTCGATCAGGTCGCCGCCAAGGGGCACCTGCGCGCCGCGCCGGCAATAGCCGACCACGTCTGAGGACGGACGGCCCATCGGGCCGGCTCGAGGGCCTTGCGCGCTCCGACCGCCGACGAAGCACCACGCGATCCGACACCGCTTCCGAGGAGGAAACAGTGCTGCACATCGACCTGTATACCGAGATCACCTGTCCCTGGTGCATCGTCGGGCATCACCGTCTGGATAAGGTCCTGGCGGAACGCTTCCCGGAGCTCGACGTGGATATCCGTCAGCACCCGATCCTGCTGCTCCCCGATGCGCCGGCGGAAGGCCTCCACATCCCCGATCTCCTCCTCTCGCGCTACGGCGTGACCGACCCGAGGGCGGCTTTCGCCCGGCCCGAGGCGGAGGCGCGGGCTTCCGGCCTCCACCTCGACCTGAGCCGGCAACCCTGGACCTACAGGACGCAGGCGGCGCACGGGTTGATCCTCGCGGCGCGGGAACGAGGCACGCAGCATCGTCTCGCTGTCGCGATCACCGATGCCTACTTCCTGGAAGCGAGGAACATTTCCGACGCGGACGTCCTCGCGGATATCGCCGTGGCCCATGGTTTCGAGCGCCAGGAGGCCCGCGTCGTCGCGCTCGATCCCGAGCAGCACCGACGTGTCGAGCGGGAGGCGGCCCGGTCGGCAGCCGCCGGGGTCAGGTCGGTTCCTCACTTCGTCTTCGGCGGGCGCATCGCCATCAACGGAGGATGCAGGGAAGACGAGATCGCATCGGCCGTCCGTCGGAGCGCCGTCGTCGCGACATCTGGCTAGCGCGCTCTCCGCCGAAGCGGGCGCCGGTTCGGCAAGAGAGCGCGCAAGAACAATGCAACGCGATCGGGAACGGCTCTGGCGGAAGCCAACCCGACCGGTCGTCGGCGTCTGCCTCTTCGCGCCGGGAGCGGACAGCGGGCCTTGGCCGGAAACTGGACCTTCGGCTTTGCGCTCGGCTTTGCGCCCGGATCAGTCATCCGAGCTTCGAGAACGACGTCTCCGAAGTGGACATCGGCGTCGAGCCTGGCGACGAAGGCCGCCACACGAGGCGATCCTGAACCCGGCCCGGCGGACGGTCCCGATCTCAGTGGCCGGTCGAGGCCGCTGCCACTTGCGGCCCTGCGCTCAGGTCCCGGATGCGGGTCCCGAGCGCATCCATCCGGAAGGGCTTCGTCAGCACCTGCATACCGGGCCCGAGGAGCCCTTCTCCGGCCACCGCGCACTCGGCGTAGCCGGTGATGAACAGCACCTTCAGGTCGGGCCGGCAACCGCGGGCAGCGTCGGCCATCTGCCGCCCGTTCATCCCGCCGGGTAGGCCAACATCGGTCACGAGCAAGTCGATACGCGCGTCGGACTGGAGCACTTTCAGCCCCGCCACCCCGTCGGCCGCCTCCAAGGTCGCGTAGCCCATATCGGTCAGCACGTCGACGACGAGCATCCGGACCGAGGGCTCGTCGTCGACGACGAGAACGGTCTCGCCGCGGCCGACGCGACCGAGACGGGCAGCCTCGCGCTCACCGGCATCCGCCTCGGCCTCGCCGTGGTGGCGTGGCAGGTAGAGGCAGACGGTGGTCCCCAGCCCGACCTCGGACTGGATGCGCACGTGCCCCCCGGACTGGCGGGCAAAGCCGTAGATCATGGACAGTCCGAGGCCGGTCCCCTCGCCGAGCGGCTTCGTCGTGAAGAACGGCTCGAACACCCGCGCCACGATCTCCGGCGGCATGCCTGTGCCGGTGTCGGTCACGCAGACGGAGAGGTACTGACCCTCGGGTATGTCGTAGCGGGCGGCGTAAGTCCGATCCACCCACCGGTTGCCGGTCTCGACCGTGATCCGGCCTCCGTTCGGCATCGCGTCCCGGGCGTTGATGCACAAATTGAGCAGCGCGTTCTCCAACTGCCCCGGATCGATCAGCGTCGGCCAGAGGCCGGCCGCGCCGACGACCTCCAGGGCGATCTGCGGGCCGATGGTGCGCCGGACCAGTTCCTCCATGCCGGTGACGAGGCGGTTCACGTCCGTCGGCTTCGGGGCGAGGGTCTGGCGCCGGGAGAAGGCGAGCAGGCGATGGGTCAGCGCGGCGGCACGTTTCGAGGCTCCCTGCGCCACCGACATGTAGCGCCCGACGTCGCCGAGCCGGCCCTGGCCCATGCGGGTCTGCATCATCTCCAGCGACCCGGAGATGCCGGCGAGCAAGTTGTTGAAGTCGTGCGCGAGGCCGCCCGTCAGTTGCCCGATGGCCTCCATCTTCTGCATCTGCCGGAGCTGGCCCTCGGCGGCCATGAGCTCGTCGGTGCGTTCCTTGACCCGCGCTTCGAGGGTCTCGTTGAGCTCGCGCAGGCGTGCCTCGGAGAGCCGCAGGCGCTCCTCGCTCGCGCGCAGGGCCTCCTCCGCCAAGGTCCGGTCGAGGAGGTCGGCGGCCTGGCGGGCCAGGATGTCCAGCAGGCTGAGGTCCCGCTCGGTCGGCTGGTGCGGCTTGGTCCAGTGCGTCGAGATCATCCCGAGCAGCCTGCCGTCCCGGGACAGCAGCGGCGTGGTCTGCGCGGACCGGATGCCGGCGCGACGGAAGGCGAGCAGATCCTCGGTGCCAGCCATCTCGTCCCACGCCTCGTAGTCCGGGACGACCGCCCGCCGACCGATCTTGAGCGCCGCCGCGCAACTCGTCGCCGCGGTCGGGGCGACCCAGTGCCAACTGCCCTGCGTCTCAGGCGTCAGCCCCCGCGAGCACAGGAGTTCGAGGTGGCCGGGATGGGTGGGATGGTCCGGCGGGCACAGCCGCTGCATGGTGCCGAACTGGGATCCCGTGATGGTCACCGCGGCGTCAACGATCTTGCCGCAGAGCAACACCGGATCCTGCTCGCCGATCAGCTCCGCGCAGATGCCGTGCAGCAGGTCGAGGTCGGCCTGGCCGTCGCCTCTCGCCGGGACGGGATGCCGGCCCTTCGCCGGAAACGCGGTAACCACGGCCGCCATCGAGAAGGCTCCCCGACGCACGGTGACAAGGGAGCGCGCCGATACGCTCTACGTCAGCCGCGGCAATCCGTTCCACGGCGAACCGGCCTCGGCCGGGAATCGAGGATCTTGCGCGTGGAGTGTTGCGCGCCGGCAACGGAAGCGGGCTCCGGCTCCGTCGGCCTCCCCTCCGCGAGACTCTTGCCGGAACCGCGGTGCGGAACGGGACTTGCGCGCGCGAGCTTGGCCGGAACGCATCCGATGGCGGGGATGACGGCGCCGTGGTACCCCGTACCCCGCGAACGACCTGCCGCCCTGGATAGCCAACGCGCTTCGGTTCGGAGCACACGATGAGCGAGTCTGCGGCGTCCGATACTTTGTCGACCCTCGCGACCGCCGTCGCGGACAGGAGTCAACGCCGACTGGCGGTCGCCGTCTCCCTCGTCTTCGGGGCCGTCACGCTCGCCCTGATGCCGTTGGCGAACCGGCCCATGCCGGCGATGCCGGGCTTCGTGCCCGTCTACCAGTCGGCGCTGATCGTGGTCTACGGCCTGACCACCTACCTGTTCCTCGCCCAGTACCGCCGCATCCACGCGGTGCCGCTGCTCGTGCTCGGCGCGGGCAGCCTCTACGTGACGCTGGTCGTCCTGCTGCAACTGCTGTCGTTCCCGAACGTCCTGGCGCAGGGGCGCCTCCTCGGCGACGGCCCGGACACGACGACGTGGCTCTGGACGTTCTGGCACATCGGCCCGCCGCTCTTCGCGCTGCCCTACGCCATCCTCGAAGGGGCACGGCATCCCCCGCGGATCCGGGCGGACGGCGCCGGACGCCTCGGCCTGGCGGCCTTGGCCGGGACCGTCGCGGCTGCGGCGCTGACCGGCGTCGCCGCGACCCGCTACGTGCATCTCCTGCCCAAATGCGTCGAGGGCGACGATTACTGGGCGCTCACCACCTCCGGCATCGGTCCCGGGGTGGTGGCCCTCACGGTCCTCGCGCTGATCGTCCTGTGCTGGAAGACCCGATTGCGCACGGTGCTGCAGCTGTGGCTCGCCGTCTCGCTGCTGCTCCTCGTGTTCGACAACCTCGTGACCCTCCCGGGCGCGGCCCGCGGCACCGTGGGCTGGTTCGCGGGGCGGATGGAGGCGCTCGTCGCCGGCCTCATCCTGCTCGGCGTCTACCTGCGCGAGGTCGACGTCCTGCACGCCCGGGCCGAGGCCGCCGCCCGCGAGCGCGAGGCGCGGCGGGCGGAGCTGCAGCTGGCGCGTGACAACCTCGCCCTCGCCCTCGAAGCCGCCGAGATGGGCGGCTGGGACCTCGACCTCCGCGCCGGCACCTCGCGCCGGTCCGGGCGGCACGACGCGATCTTCGGCCACCGAGAGCCGGTCGACGCGTGGGACGTCGAGGCCTTCCTCGGGCACGTCGTGCCGGAGGACCGCGACGCGGTCCGCGCGGCGCTCGACGCGGCGAGCGGGACGGGGCGCCTCGACGTCGACTGCCGCATCCGGCGGGCCGACGACGGCGCGCTCCGCTGGGTCACCGTCCGCGGAAAGGTCTACCGCGACGCGCTCGGCCAGCCCCTGTCGATGGCGGGCGTCGTCATGGACACGACCCGCCAGCGCGAGGCCGAGGAGCGGCTGAACCAGTCCCACAAGATGGAGGCCATCGGCCAGTTGACCGGCGGCGTGGCGCACGACTTCAACAACCTGCTCACGGTCATCGTGGGCAACCTCGACATGATCGTGCGCAGGCCCGACAACCCGCAGCGGGTCGAGCGCCTGGCGACGTCTGCGATGACCGCCGCCCGGCGCGGGGCCGAAGTCACGGAGAAATTGCTGTCGTTCTCGCGCCGCCAGGTGCTGCGTCCCGAGACGGTCAATCCGAACCGGCTGCTGCGGGACTTCGAGGCGCTGCTGCACCGCGCCGTGGGCGAGACCGTGGAGATCCGGTTCGACCTCGACGCGGGCCTCGACCCGGTGCGCCTCGACCCGGGACAGTTCGAGAGCGCGGTGCTGAACCTCGCGGTCAACGCCCGCGACGCGATGCCCGGTGGCGGCGTTCTCACCGTGAAGACCTGCAACGGGCATCTCGACGCCGACGAGATCCCGGATCGGCCCGACCTGCGCCCCGGGGCCTACGTGCTCGTCTCCGTCTCCGACACCGGGCAGGGCATGGATGCGGCCACCCGTGTGCGCGCCTTCGAGCCGTTCTTCACGACCAAGGACGTCGGCAAGGGGACCGGCCTCGGGTTGAGCCAGGTCTACGGCTTCGTCCGGCAGGCCGGGGGGCACGCGCAGATCAAGAGCGAGGTCGGCGGGGGCACCTCCGTCGAGCTCTACCTGCCGCGCTCCGCCGAGAGGGCCGCCGAGGGCCGGCCGGACAACGTGCTGCCGCTGCGGCGCGCGGCCTCGGGCGAGGTGGTGCTGGTGGTCGAGGACGAGCCGGCGGTGCTGGAGATGGCGGTCGAGAGCCTTGGCGAGCTCGGCTACCGGACGCTGACCGCGACGCGGGCGTCCGAGGCGCTCGAACGGCTGGGCGGTCCCGAGCGCATCGATATCCTGTTTTCCGACGTCGTGATGCCGGGCGGCATGAACGGCGTGCAGCTCTCGGTCGAGGCGCGGCGTCTCCGCCCCGGTCTTCGCGTGCTCCTGACCTCCGGTTACACCGGGACTGCCCTCGACGAGCACGCAGTCCCGGCCGACCTGCCGCTCCTGAGCAAGCCGTACCGGCGCGACGAGCTCGCCAACAAGCTTCGGGTCGTCCTCGGCTGAGGACGGTGAGCCACGGGAAGGCGCGCCGCAGGCTGTCCGCGCTCTTCGACATCTCGATCACCGGCACGTCGCCGCGCTCGGGCAGGGCCGTGAAGCTCTCACCGTGGGCAGTGGCGAACAGGAGGCCGAACTCCGATAGCCGCCTGACCACAGCCACGCTCGTACAGTCCTGCGGGACAGGCCCCCGCGACGAGCCGCGCCCCGGTGCGCGGCCTCATACCAGATCCGGTCGATCCCTTCGGGATGGCGGATCTGGGCTCCGCTCAGGCGCCGCGCGGGCTCGGTCGATACGCTCCCCGCTTTGACCGAGCGGAGATCGTATCAGGCCGCCGGGGCCCCGCGTCCGGGGGCGTCCGCCCGGGGACGGGCCGCCTCGGCCGCCGGCCGGGCGCTGCGGCCTCCGGCGGCGCGCGCGATCAGCGCGTAGAAGAGCGGGGTGGCGAACACCGCGAGCACGGTCGCCGTGATCATGCCGCCGAGCACGCCCGTGCCGATGGTCCGCTGGCTGTTCATGCTGGCGCCCGTGGCGATGGCAAGCGGCACCACGCCCAGGATGAAGGCGAACGAGGTCATCACGATCGGCCGGAAGCGCAGGCCGCAGGCCTCCAGCGCCGCCTCGTGCACGGAGCGGCCCTGCGCCACGAGGTCCTTGGCCACCTCGATGATCAGGATGGCGTTCTTCGCGGTGAGGCCGATCACCGTGATCAGGCCGACCTTGAAGTAGACGTCGTTGGGCATGTCCCGCGCGAGCATGGCGAAGACCGCGCCGACCACGCCCGTCGGCACCACCAGCAGCACGGCGAGGGGGATCGACCAGCTCTCGTAGAGGGCGGCGAGGCACAGGAACACGCAGAACAGCGACAGGGCGAGCAGGTAGACCGCCTGGCTCCCCGAGAGCTTCTCCTGCAGCGACTGGCCGGTCCAGGCGAAATCGAACCCGGCCGGCAGTTTCGCGGCGAGCCGCTCCATCTCGGCCATGGCGTCGCCGCTGGCGTAGCCCGGCGCCGCGCTGCCGCCGAACTTGATGCTCGGATAGCCGTTGAAGCCCACCACCTGCGCCGGGCCCATCGTCCACTGGAGCCGGGCGAAGGATTGCAGCGGCACCATCTGCCCCTTCGCGTTGCGCACGTTCAGGTCGAGCAGGTCCTCGGCCTTCATGCGCCGGTCGGCCTCGGCCTGCACGATCACACGCTGCATGCGCGCGCGGTTGGGGAAGTCGTTGACGTAGGCCGAGCCGAGGCTCGTGGAGAGCGTGTCGTTGATGTCCGAGAAGGAGACGCCGAGCGCGTTCGCCTTCTCGCGGTCGATCAGGAGCTCGACCTGCGGGGCGGTCGGCAGCCCCTCGACGTAGACGCCCTGCAGGATCGGGCTCCGGGAGGCGGCGGCGAGCAGCTGGTCGCGGGCGGCGGCAAGTGCCGCGTAGCCCTGCTGGCCCTTGTCCTGCAGCCGGAAGCTGAAACCGCTCGAATTGCCGAGGGCGTCGATGGCCGGCGGGGCGAGGGACATGGCGATGGCGTCGGGCAGCCCGCCGAGCACCGCGTTGGCGCGCGCCGTGATGGCCTCGGCGCCGTCGTTCGGCCCGCGTTCGCCCCAGGGCTTCAACCCGATGAAGGCGAGCGCCGCGTTCTGGCCCTGGCCGGAGAAGCCGTAGCCGAGGAGCAGGGTCTGGTTGTCCACCCCGGGCTCGCCGGCGAAGTGCTGCTCGACCCGCTTGACCACGTCGAGGGTGCGGCCGGTGGCGGATTCCGGCGGGGTCTGCAGGTCGACGATGACGTAGCCCTGGTCCTCCACGGGGAGGAAGCTCGACGGCATGCGCAGATACCCCCAGCCCAGAGCCGCGAGGAGGGCGGCGTAGACGAGGAGGGCCCGCACCGGCCGGCGCAGGATGGCGCCGACGCCCGAGCGGTAGGCGCCGGTTCCCGCGGCGAAGCGGCGGTTGAACCAGCCGAAGAAGCCGCCCTTGGCGTGGCCGTGGCCCTTCTCGACCGGCTTCAGGAAGGTGGCGCAGAGCGCGGGCGTCAGGGTCAGCGCGAGCAGGGCCGAGAAGGCGATGGAGGTCGCCATGCTGACCGCGAACTGCCGGTAGATCACCCCGACCGAGCCGGGGAAGAAGGCCATCGGGATGAACACCGCCACCAGCACCAGGGTGATGCCGATGATGGCGCCGGTGATCTGGTCCATCGCCTTGGCGGTCGCCTCCTTCGGCGGCAGCCCCTCCTCGTTCATGATGCGCTCGACGTTCTCCACCACCACGATGGCGTCGTCCACGAGGATGCCGATCGCCAGCACCATGCCGAACATGGTCAGAACGTTGATCGAGAAGCCCGCGAGCAGCAGGGCGCCGCAGGTGCCGAGCAGCGCCACGGGCACGACGATGGTCGGGATGAGGGTGTAGCGGACGTTCTGCAGGAACAGGAACATCACCGCGAAGACGAGGGCCATCGCCTCGGCCAGC
>CANEZL010000070.1 GCA_947444195.1 Methylobacteriaceae bacterium
ATCGACATGCGCGATCCCAACAGCCTGTTCCTGACCCAGGCCTTCCGCATGCGAAACCGCGACCTCGTCTACGTCTCCAACGCGCCCTTCACCGAGGTCCAGAAGGTCCTCTCCGTCTTCTCAACCGTCACAGGACCCATCGCAGGCGCTGCCTCGGTCGCCGCCACCGCGCGCTGAGCCGACCCGTAGAACCGACGCGAGAAAGCCCCCGCGCCGGCCGGCGCGGGGGCTTTCTCATGCGTGAAGGGCCGGTGTTCAGCCGCGCTTGGCCAGGAGCTGCTCGATCAGGGAGCCGCCCTTCTCGATGGCGGCGAGTTCCTCGGCCACCGCGGCGACGGTCTCGCGGATCTGCTCGGGGGTGTGCTCCGAGGTCAGGAAGAAGCGCAGGCGCGAGGCCCGCTCCGGCACCGCCGGGTGGATAATCGGCTGCACGTTGATGCCGCGCTTGTACAGCCGGTCCGACAGGGTCACCGATTTCAGCGAGTCGCCCACGATCACCGGGATCACCGCGAGGCCGAGGCTGAAGCCGGTATCGAGCCCGTGCGCCTTGGCGGCCTCGAGGAACAGGCGGCCGTTCCGGCGCAGGCGCTCGACCCGCTCCGGCTCCGCCCGCATCACGGCGAGCGCCGCCTCGGCCGCGGCGGCGAGGGGCGGCGACATGCCGACGCTGTAGACGAAGCCGCCGGCCGTGCATTTCAGGTACTCGACGAGCGCCGAGGCGCCGCAGACGTAGCCGCCGCAGGCCGAGAGCGTCTTCGAGAAGGTGCCCATCCAGATGTCGACGCCGTTCGGATCGAGCCCGGCATGCTCGAACAGGCCCGCGCCCGTCCGGCCGAGGACGCCGAGGCCGTGGGCGTCGTCCACCATCAGCCACGCGTTGTAGCGCTGCTTCAGGGCGATCAGCCCGGCCATGTCCGGCGCGTCGCCATCCATGCTGTAGAGACCCTCGACCACGATGAGCGCCCGGCGGTGCTCGTGCCGGGTCGCCTGGAGCAGGCTCTCCAGGGCGTCGAGGTCGTTGTGGGCGAAGCTGCGGCGCTGGGCGCCCGAGAGCTGCGCCCCGGTGACGATGGAGTTGTGGCTGAGCGCGTCGTGATAGATCACGTCGCCGGCCTCGAGCAGGGCGCCGATCGTGGTGACGTTGGTGGCGTGCCCGCTCACCATGACCACGCAGGCCTCCGCCTGGTAATGCGCGGCCAGCGCCCGCTCCAGGCTGAGATGGCCGGGCCGCTCGCCCGCCACCACCCGGCTCGCCGAGGAGGAGGTGCCGAAGGCGTCGATGGCCGCGCGCGCGGCCTCGCTCACCCGCGGGTGCCCGTTCAGGCCGAGATAGTCGTAGGACGAGAAGTTCGTGAAGGCGCGGCCCTCGATCCGGGTCGTCGCCCCGGCCTTGACCTCGTGCACGTGGAAGAACGGGTTGGCGAGGCCGATCAGCTCGGCGGCCGAGCGCTGCAGCTTCAGCTCCCGGTAGCCGGGCAGGGATTCGAAGCTCTGGACCGAGGTGTCCTGGACCGGCTCGACCACCCGGACGGGTTGCGGCCGGGACGTCGCGCGTCCCAGCCGGTTCGTCACGAAGCCTGCCAGAGCGGCGCGCCCCCCGTCCGGCTTCGGCGATTGTGTCATGGAAGGATCTCTTTGATCTCGAGGCTTTTCTGCTCCACGAGGTCCTTGAAGGGGGCGAGCGCCGCCGCATCGACCTCGGTGCCGACATGCTTCTGAGCCAGGCTCAGGGCCACGCCGGCCGCCTCGTCCATGGGAGCGGAAACCGCCTGAATTAAGGTCTCCGCCAGCTCGTTCACCGTGAGGCCGGACGAGATGCCGGCGGGCGGCGAATCGAGGCCGAAGCGCTCCTGCAGGCTGGCGCCGAGCTCCACGCCCATCAGCGAGTCGAGGCCGATCTCCGAGAGCTGGCGCACGCGGCTGATGTCGTCCTTCGGCAGGCGCAGGATGCGGGCGATGTCCTCGACGATCGCGTCGGACACGGTCTTGCGGACCGCATCCACGTCGCCGCCCTTGAGGAGGGCCGCGATGTTGATCGTCGCCACCGCGCCGGCCTCCGCCTGCTGGTCGGAGCCGAGGCCGGCATAGCTCGGGGAGCGCAGGGTGGCGAGGCGCTCGCGCGCCTTGCCCCAGTGCATCGCCGCGATGGCGACCACCGCCGCGTCCGGGCTCGGGCCCTGGCTCTCCAGCGCCTCGGCCATGAGGTCGAGGCAGCGGCGCGCCTCCATCGGGGTCACGCCGACGCGGGAGGACAGCGTCTCCATCACCGCCTTGTTGCGGGCGAGCATGCCGACATCGCCGATGGCGCCCCAGGCCACCGCGAGCGCGGGCAGGCCCTTGCGGCGGCGCTGGCGGGCGAGGCCCTCCATGAAGCCGTTGGCGGCGACGTAGGCGCCCTGGCCGGGATTGCCGATGAAGGTGGTGGCCGAGGAGAACACCACGAAGTAGTCGAGCTGGCGGTCGCGGGTCGCGGCGTCGAGGTGCTGCGCGCCGACCACCTTCGGGCCGATCACCGCGTCGAGGGAGGCCGCATCGATGTTGGCGATGAGGCCGTCCTGCAGGACCGCCGCCGCATGGATCACGCCGGCGAGCCGCAGGCCCTTCTTCTCGATCCCGGCGATGAGCCGGTCGACGCCCGCGCGGCTGGTGATGTCGACGGCGGCCGCCTCGACGGTGACGCCGCGGGCGGCGAGATCCGCCACGGCGGCCTTGGCCTCCTCGGTCGCCGCGCCTTTGCGGCCGGTGAGCACGATGTGCCGGGCGCCCCGGTCGGCGAGCCAGCGGGCCGCCTCCAGGCCGAAGCCGCCGAGGCCGCCGGTGAGAAGATGGACGCTGGTGTCGGAGACCGCGAAGGCGGAGGGCTGCTCGGCGAGCACGCGGCCGGGCTTCGGCGGCGCGATCACGATCTTACCGATATGCCCCGATTGCTGCATGAGCCGGAAGGCGTCGGAGGTCTCCTCGGCGGTGAAGGGCTGGTAGGGCAGGGGCTTCAGGCCGCCCTCGCCGAACAGGGCCATCACCTCGCGGAACAGGCGCGCCCCGTCCTCGCCCTGGTGCTGGAGCACCTGATCGAGATCGACGCCGAAATAGGTGAGGTTCCGCCGGAACGGGCGCAGGCCGATATGGGTGTTGGCGACGTAGTCGCGCTTGCCCAGCTCCACGAAGCGGCCGAACGGCTTCAGGGCGTTGAGCGAGCGCTCCATCGCCTCGCCGAACAGGCTGTTCAGCACCACGTCGACGCCGGATCCCGTGATGGCCCGGATCTCGTCCACGAAGGCGAGCGAGCGGGAATCGAGCACGTGCTCGGCGCCGAGCGCCTTCACCAGAGCCCGCTTCTCGCGCGAGCCCGCCGTGGCGATGACGCGCGCGCCCTTCAGCTTGGCGATCTGGAGCGCGGCGAGGCCGACGCCGCCCGCGCCGCCATGGACCAGCACCCACTCGCCGCGCCGCAGGCGGGCGAGGGAGACGAGGCCGTAATAGGCGGTGAGGAAGGCCACCGGCACGGTGGCCGCCGCCATCGGATCGAGGCCCTCGGGGGCGGGCGCCACCACGAGTTCCGGCACCACGATATGGGTGCTGAAGCCGGACTGGGCGAAGGCGACGACGGCGTCGCCCACCTTGAAGCCCTTGACGCCGGCGCCCACCGCGGTGACGCGGCCCGCGCATTCGAGGCCGAGCCGGGGACCGGCGAAGCCGTCCTCAAGGATCTCCTCGGGCAGCATCGAGAGGGCCCAGAGCACGTCGCGGAAGTTGAGGCCGGTGGCCTCCACCGCGATCTCCAGTTCGCCCGCGCCGGGCGCCACGCGCTCGGCCGGGCCCCAGACCATCTCGTTGAGGCCGCCGGTGTTGCTGCGCTCCAGGCGCGCGGCCTCGGCCGGGACCGCGCCGTCGCCGGCCCGGCGCCGCGGCCGGCCGGCGTGGAAGCGGACCACCTGCGTGCTGTCCTCGTCCAGCACGATCTCCGTCTCGGGGGTGCCCGAGAGGATGAGGTCGCGCAGGCGCTCGGCGGCGCGCTTGGAGGCCATCTCCGGCGCCAGATCGATGCGGCGCACGTCGAGGTTCTGCGCCTCGTTGGCAAGGGTCCGCGAGAAGGCCCAGACGCCGGCCTCCACCGAGGTGCTCTGGCCGCCGCGGTCGCGGGTGGCGCCGGGGGCCACGACCCAGAGCCGGGTCGGGCGCGCGCCCAGATGCTCGATGCAGCGCTTCAGGCTGAGGCAGCGGTCGCGCAGGCGCTCGGAGGCCTCGCCGCCGCGGGTGAAGGCGCCGGCCAGGAACACCACAGTGTCCGGCGTCTCCCGCTCCAACTCCATCAGGGAGGTCTCGGAATCGAGGATGATCGAGACGTGGACGCCGCTCGCCACGAGAAGCGTCGCCAGGGAGGAGGCGGTCTCGGCGGCGAACTCGTCGTCCGAGCCGATGACGAAGGCGAAGCTCTGGGCCGGGGCGGGACCCGGCCGGGCCGGCGCCTCGCCCACGAGGAGGAGGTCGTCGCCGTTGCCGGAGGCCGCGCGCTCGGCCGCGACGCTGACGAGGCCGGTGGCGCTCAGGGCACGCTGCCAGCCGGCGATGTCGTCGAGGCGGCCCACGGGCAGGCCGCCCGCCCCCGGCTCGAACCAGCCCGGGGTCAGGCCGAAGACGAGATCGCGGAACAGCGAGGCGCCGGGCTCCACCGCGACGAGCAGGCCGCCGGTGGCGAGCGCGTCGGCGAGGCGCCGCGGCAGGTCGCGCTCGCCCCGGTGCAGGGCGCCGCTGGTGAGGACGAGGTCGTAGGCGGCGGCCGGCAATTCGTCGGCGGCCTCCACCACGGTGACGCCGCGGGGCAGGGCGAGGCGGGCGCGCTCGGCGAGGCGCCGGTCGGTCTCGAACACGGTGAGCCGCGCCTCCGCCCCGTCGGCGAAGGCGGCGATCTGCGCGGAGAGCGGGCCGAAGCCGGCCTGGAGAACCCGCACCGCCCGGTCCTTGGGCAGTCTCTCAGCGGACGCCTCGACGATGCCGGAGACCACGTCGGCCGCGTGGCGGGCGGTGGCGCTGCGCAGGGTGAAGGCGTCCAGGGCGTTCTGCGGCAGGCTCGGCGCCTCGGCGATCTTGCCGGCCAGCAACCGGTCGGCCAGGGCGCCGACATCGGCCACCAGAACCAGCTCCGCGGAGAGTTCGGGATGGTCGGCGGCGATCCAGCGCACGATCTCGTCGGGGCTGGGCAGGCTCGAACCGTCGCCCAGCGTCCAGGCATCGCCGGCGCGCTCGGCCAAGCCGCTGCTCTCCAGAGCGGCGAGGGCGTTGGCGAGCCAGGGCTGCAGGGCCTCCGGCACGCGGGGATCGGATACCGCGACGCGGCCCTTGACCGCGAGACCGGCGGCGAGGCGGAAGGCGAGCGCGGTCGCCCAGCCCTCCAGCAGCAGGTGGCCGGGGGAGAGGGGCGCGTCGGCCTCGCCGCGGGCCGCCTCCACGAAGGGCTTCAGCCGGGCCGCGACACTGGGGCGGCGCTCCATCGGCACCGCGGTCGGCTCGGTGGCCCGCTCGGTCACCTGCGCGATGGCGTAGGCCGCGAGATCGCCGCCGCCCTTGGCGCGCAGGGCCTGGAAGCGGCCCTCGCGGATGGTGGCGACCACCGCGCCGTCCGCGTCGAGGACGGTGAAGTCCGCCAGGATGCTGCGCTCGTTGCAGCGGCGGGTGCGGATGATCGCGCGGGCGACGGCGGCGCCCGGCCGCACGAGGCGGATCTCGCCGAAGCGGACCGGGATGTAGGCCTTGCCCGCGTTCTCCCCCAGGAGGTCGGCGAAGAGCAGGATCAGGCCGTGGAAACAGGCGTCGAGCCGGGCGGGCACGAGGCCGTAGCGGGCATCGGCCTCGGCGGGCACGAGGTCGGAGACGATGGTCTCCGCGTCGATGCGGGCGGAGAGCGCGACCTGACGGAAGCTCGGGCCGAAGCCGAGGCCAGCGGCCACGGCACGGGCGTAGAGTTCGTCCCCGGAGACGGCGCGGTCCTCGGGCATCTCGATGACGGGGGCGACGGCGGGGGCGAAATCGCCCTCCACGATCTTGGCCGAGGCGTGGAGCTGCCACGGGGTCTGGGCGAGGCGCGGGCGGCTCAGAACCTGGATGCCGTTGCCGCCGCCGGAGAGGCGCACCGCGACCTCGCGCAGGGCGTCCTCGTTGAACACCATCGGCGACTGGATCTCGAAGTCGGCGAGCACGATCTCGTCGCTGCGCAGGGCCTCGCGGGCGGCGGCGAGCGCCATCTCGACGAAGCCGGCGCCGGGCATGATCGCCTGGCCCTCGATGCGGTGGTCGTCGAGTTCGGGCACCGTCGCGATGTCGACGTAGCCGTGCCATTCGAGCCCGTCGGCGGCGTTCCGCGAGCCGATCAGGGGATGGTACTGGCGCGCGCTGGTGGCGCCGACGCTCTCGGTGGTCTCGCCGAGGCGGAAGGGCCGGCGCTGCCAGGGATAGCTCGGCAGGGACAGCGCGCCCTGCGGCGCGTCGCCGAACAGCAGCGCCTCGTCCACCGCCGCGCCCTGGACGAGGGCGGCGCTGACCGCCTTGGCGATCGGGTCGCCGCCGGCCTCCTTGCGGTGCATCACGCCGACCACGGCGTTGTCGATGCCGAGGGGCTCGATGCAGTCGCCGATATGGGACATCAGCGTGGCGCGGGGGCCGACCTCCACGAAGACGCGCGCGCCGCCGCGGGTGGCTTCCTGCACCGCGTCGCAGAAGCGGACCGGCTCGCGGATGTTGCGCCACCAGTAGGTCGCCCCGAAATCCTCGCCGGGGAGCACCTTGCCGGTCACCGTCGAGACCATCGCCACCGTGCCGGCGCCGGGCGTCAGGGCGGCGAGGTCGCGCAGGAGCGGCTTCTCGGTCGGATCCATGATCCGGCCGTGGAAGGGATAGTCGAGATCGAGCTTGCGGCCGCGGCGGCGCTTGCGCGACAGCGCCTTGATCGCCGCCTCGATATCGGCCACCGGGCCGGCGACGGTGACGGCCTTCGGGCTGTTGTAGGCGGCGATGTCGAGGCGCGGGTAGTCGGCCAGGAAGGCGGGGACCTCATCGACGGGCATCAGCAGCACCGCCATGGTGCCCTGGCCGCGGGTCGCCTCCTGGTGGTGGCTGCGGTAGTAGATGACCCGCACCGCCTGTTCGAGGCTGAGGATGCCGGCGGCTTCCGCCGCGGCGATCTCGCCGACGCTGTGGCCGAGCACGAAGGCGGGCGTCAGGCCGCGCGCCCGCAGGGCCGTGGTCGAGGCGCTCTGGATGGCGAAGATCAGCGGCTGCGAGACGCTAGTGAGGGCGAGCCGCGCGTCGAGATCCTCGGCCTCCAGGGCCGCGGTGAGGGACCATTTCGCGAAGGGCTGGAACAGCGCGTCGATCCGGTCGAAGGCCGCGCGGAAGACCGGGTTGGTGGCGTAGGCCTCGCGGCCCATCCCGGCCCACTGGCTGCCGTTGCCGGAATAGACGAAGGCCACCTCGGCGGAGCGCTCGATGGCGGTGCCGGTGAGGGCGTGCGCGGTGTCCTCGCCCTCGCCGACGGCGCGCAGGATGGCGGGCAGGTCGAGCCCCGCGTCGAGGGGCACCGCGAGGCGGGCGTTCAGGCGCTCGCGGCGGTGGGCCGCCCCGGCGGCGAGGCGGGCGGCCTCGGCGGGGGAGGCCCCGGCGAAGCGCTCGGCGTAGTCGAGGGCGAGTTCGTTGAGGGCGGCGCGGCTCTGGGCGGAGAGCAGCAGCATCTCGGGGGCACGGGGCGCCGCATCGGCGGCGGCGGCCACCGGCTCGGCATCGCTGAGCACGACGTGGGCGTTGGTGCCGCCGAAACCGAACGAGTTCACGCCCGCGAACCGCTCGCCCCCGCGGGCCAGCGGCAGCGCCGTGCGCACCACGTCGAGCTTCAGATCGGCGAAGGGGATGTCGGGGTTGAGCTCGGCCGCGTGCAGCGAGGGCGGCACGAGGTCGTTCTCCAGGGCGAGGCTCGCCTTGAGCAGGCCGGCGAGGCCCGAGACCGGCTCGGTATGGCCGATATTGGTCTTGATCGAGCCGATCGGCAGCGGCGTCTTGCGCATCCGGCCGATCTTGCCGCCGATGGCGGAGGCCTCGATCGGGTCGCCCACCGGCGTGCCGGTGCCGTGCGCCTCGACGAAGGCGATCTTGTCGAAGTCGATCTCGGCCTCGCGGTAGACCTTCTCCAAGAGCGCGCCCTGCGCGTAGCCGGAGGGCAGGGAGATGCCGGTGGTGCGCCCGTCCGAGTTGACGCCGCTCGCGACGATCCGCCCGCGCACGGTGGCGCCGGCGCGCCGCGCCGCCGCGGCCGATTGCAGGACGAGCACCACGCCGCCCTCGGAGCGGACGTAGCCGTCGGCACTGGCCGAGAAGGCCTGGCACAGGCCGGTGCGCGACAGCATCTGCGCGTTCGAGAAGCAGATGAAGTTGAACGGGCTCGCGAGCACGTTCACGCCCGCCACGATCGCCGTGTCGACGCGGCCGGACTGGATCGCCTGCACGGCGTTGTCGAGGGCGACGAGGGAGGAGGAGCAGGCCGTGTCGACGGTGAAGCTCGGCCCCTTCAGGTCGAAGATGTAGGAGATCCGGTTCGACAGGATCGAGAGGGTGTTGCCGGTGGCCGCGTAGGCGTCGCCCGACGGCACGTCGAGGATGCGCAGGTTGCCGTAATCGAGGGACGAGGCGCCCACGAACACGCCGATATGGCTGCCCGCCACCGCGGAGGCGCGCAGGCCCGCATCCTCCAGCGCCTCCCAGGTCAGTTCCAGCAGCAGGCGCTGCTGGGGATCCATCTGCTCGGCCTCGCGCGGCGAGATGCCGAACACGCCCGGATCGAACGACCAGATGTCGTCGAGAACGCCCGCCGCCCAGGTGTAGCTCTTGCCCCGTTCCTGCGCGCGCGGATGCCCGAACCGGTCGAGGGACCAGCGGTCGTCCGGCACGCGGCTGACCGCGCAGCGCGGCTCCGTGAGCAACTGCCAGAGGCCCTCGACGCTCGACGCTCCGGGAAGCCGGCAGGCGCGACCGACGATGGCGATATCAGTACGGTGTGTCACGTTCGGTTCGCACACGCTCGTTAACGGGGGACGATTCGGCAGGCCGGAGAGTGGGCACCCTGCTGAACCCTTAGTATGGCTCTAATGCGGAGGCAAACAGGCTGCGGGAGTCTCGTGTGGCCCAAGGGACACAAAACACCGGTCTGTGATATGTATTCATCGATCCTGCGGGCTCGGATCCGCCCCTAACTCCGCGCCCGGATTGACATCTCCTCGCGGCTTCGTGCGGCTTTCACTGTTGTGCTGCCACATTTCAGCCGCAGGCCCGGCCGTCCATTGCCCGGCGCGCGCGCCGGCCCTCGGCTGATCTGGCCGTTGCCGGAGATCGACCGGCGCGGCGCGCGGTTCTCCGCCCGCGCGGACGCCTCAGGCATCGTTGGCCGCTTCCGGACGGCCGATGCTGACGTAGCGGAACCCCCGCGCCCGGATATCCTGCGACCGGTAGATGTTGCGCAAGTCCACAAGCACGGGCTGCGCCATCCGGCCGCGCAGGCGCTCGAAGTCCAGGGCCCGGAAGGCGTCCCACTCCGTCACCAGCACCAGGGCGTCCGCCCCTTCCGCGCAGGCATAGGGGTCGTCCGCGTAGGTCACGTCGCTCAGGAGCGGCCGGGCCTGCTCCATGCCCTCGGGATCGTAGGCGCGGATCCGCGCGCCCCCATCCTGGAGGCCGGCGATGATCGCGAGCGCCGGCGCCTCGCGCATGTCGTCGGTGTTCGGCTTGAAGGTGAGGCCGAGCACCGCGATCGTCCGGCCCCGCACCGAGCCGCCGCAGGCGGCGATGACCTTGCGCGCCATCGCCCGCTTGCGGCTCTCGTTGACCGCCACCACCGTCTCGACGATCCGCATCGGGGCGCCGTGGTCCTGCGCCGTCTTCACGAGGGCCAGGGTGTCCTTCGGGAAGCAGGAGCCGCCGTAGCCGGGGCCGGCATGCAGGAACTTCGCGCCGATGCGGTTGTCGAGCCCGATGCCGCGGGCGACCTGCTGCACGTCGGCGCCGACCTGCTCGCAGAGGTCGGC
>CANEZL010000071.1 GCA_947444195.1 Methylobacteriaceae bacterium
GGATCGGGGGAGGGGCGGTGGTCGCCGAAGGAGGCGAGCAGGCTGTCCAGCGGCCGGGTGCGCAGGGCCTCGACCACGGCCGGGGTGATGTCGATGATCTCGTAGCGCGCGAACAGGCCCTCGGGCGTGGCCACCTCGGCCCCGCTCTCGACGGCCTGCGACGTCGGACCCGCCGCAGGTAGCACCGAACAGCCCGACACCGCCAGGGCGGCGCACAGGGCCAGGGGAAAAGCGCGCATCCAGGATCGCCCGTCTGTTTCGCGAGTGTGCTGCCTAGCTCAATCGCGACCCCGAGTCCGTATCCGGTGAGACACAGTGGAATCGCCGCGGGGCGCGGACCCGGCTTCGTCCCCGCAGCCCACAGGCCGCACCGCACGAAGACGTGAGGCCCGCCGGACCCGCGCGGACGCGGACGGATCCGGTCTCGCGCCGGCGAAACTCTTCCTTCGAGCCGCCCGCGGCGTTGCGGGGAATGCCGCAAGATAGGATAGACACGGATCGACCAAGTCCGAGACCTGCCGAGCCGCATGCGTTCCATCCTGGCCTTCACCCCTCCCGACCTTCAGGAGGCGCGGGAGGGTGTCGTGCGGCGGCGCCTCGTCTTCTTCGTGGCGGGCTACGATCCGGAGGCGCGCGTGCGCTACCGGATGCTGTTCGTGCGCGAACTGCTGCTCGCCGCCCGGCGCTTCGGGCTCCCCGCCCGCAAGGTCTCGCGCCTCTCCCGCAGCGAGGACGGGCTCGCGCAGAGCTGGGACGTCGCGGCCTGCCCGGAGACGGGGGGTGCCGCCGTCACCTACGAGACCCTGCACTGGGAGGACATCGTCGCCCGCGACGGGCGGCGCCCGCCCGGCCTCGACGTGGTCCTGATCGTGGCGGGCACCCTGCACGCCCTGGTGAGCGGACTGATCTGGCGGTTCTACCGCATGAACCCGCTCTACGGGAACGTGATCGTCTACCCCTTCGCGATGGTGCTCGCCCTCGGCCTCGCCGCGACGCTGGTGACGGTGCTGGCCGACCTCGCCCTCGGCGCGCTCGGCCTGCCCCGCTGGGCCGCGCTGCCCCTGGCGCTCGGCGCGGGCCTCGGCTGGATCCCGCTGCTGCGGGCGCGCCTCGACCGGATGTTCTTCTGGCTGCTCCTGCGCAGCTGGGTCTTCCACTGGCAGCACGGCAACGGCTGGCGCAAGGATTACGAGGCCCGCGTCGAGGCCTTCACGGCGCACGTCGCCGCGCGCATCGCGGCGGTCTCCGCGGCCGAGCCCCCCGACGAGATCCTCATCGTCGGCCACTCCACCGGGGGTCTCACCGCCGCCGAGATCACCGTGCGCCTGCTGGAGCGGATGCCGGGCCTCGGCGCGGCGGGACCGGCCCTGTCGCTCGCCACCCTCGGTTCGGCCCTGCCGCTGGTGGCCACGCGGCGGGCCGCCTGGCGGGTGCGCGCGGAGGTCGCCCGGCTCGTCAGCGAGCGGCGGCTCGTCTGGTGCGACTTCCAGGCGCCGCAGGACTGGATGAACTTCCCCGGCTTCAACCCGTCGCGGGACCTCGACCTGCCCCTCGAGGGCCGGCCGGTCGCCAACCCGATCGTGCGCTCGGCGCAGTTCAAGCAACTCCTGGCACCCGAGACCTACGCCAAGGTGCGCAACCGGCCCTTCCGGATGCACTTCCAGTTCCTCATGGCGAACGAGCGGGCGGGCGAGTACGACTTCTTCCGCATGGTGCTCGGGCCCCAGTACCTGCGCGAGCGCGCGATGCGGCCGAGCCTCGGCCCCGATCCGGTCGGGCCGGTCCCGGCCCGGGAGTGACGGCCCGGCGCGCCGGCATCCCCTCCGGCGCATCGCGCCCTATCTCGTGCCGGCCGCACGATGATTCCGGAAGGCCGGATTCCGCTTTCCCGCATCGTGCTCGCGCTCTCACGGCACGGGCCGGGGATGAGCAGGGGAGGAGGTCCTGATGCCGCGCAGCGAGGCCGCCGGACCGCGCGTGCTGCTGGTGATGGGCGTGTCGGGCTCGGGCAAGAGCACGGTCGCGGCGGCGCTCGCCGCGCATCTCGGCTGGACCTTCGTGGACGGGGACGACTTCCACGCCCCCGAGCACATCGCCAAGATGCATGCGGGCATCCCCCTCACCGATGCCGACCGGGCGCCCTGGCTCGCCCGGATCGGTGCCTGGATCGCCGGGCGCCTGGAGAGCGGGGAGCCCGCCGTGGTGGTCTGCTCGGCCCTGCGGCGGCGCTACCGCGACCAGCTCAACGGCGGGAACCCCGCCGTGCGGATCGTCTATCTGGACGGCAGCCGGGCGCTCATCGCCGAGCGGCTCGCCGAGCGCGCCGGCCATTTCATGCCGCCGGGCCTGCTCGACAGCCAGTTCGCAACCCTGGAGCCGCCGGGGCCGGACGAGAACCCCGTCGTCGTCGGCATCGCCGAGAGCCCGGAGCGGATCGCCGAGCGGGTGGCCGCCGCCCTCGGCGCGGCGGGCCCGATGGGCGGGCTACGGACGGGAGAGGACCGGTCATGAGCGGCATCCGGCTCGTCGTCTCCGACGTGGACGGCACCCTGGTCACCGACGACAAGCGCCTGAGCCCGGCGACGGTGGCGGCGGTCCGCCGCCTCGACGCGGCGGGGATCGGCTTCACCGTCGCCTCCTCGCGCCCGCCCGTCGGCCTCGCGCCCCTGGTGGCGCCCCTCGCCCTGCGCCTGCCGATGGGCGCCTTCAACGGGGCGAGCGTGGTCGGGCCCGACCTCGCGCCCCTCGACGAGGAGTTGATCCCGGAGGCGGCGGCCCGCGCGGCCGCCCGGCTGATCGGGGAGGCCGGGCTCGACCTCTGGGTCTTCGCCCAGGGCGCGTGGTGGCTGCGCGACGGGCAGGCGCCCTATGCCGATCTGGAGCGGCGCACCCTGCAGGCGGAGCCTCGCCTGCGCGATGACCTCGACGGGCTCCTCGGCGCCGCCTCGAAGCTCGTGGGCGTCAGCCCGGACCACGCCCACCTCGCCGCCTGCGAGGGACGGATCGCCGGGGCCCTCGGCGCGGACGCCCGCGTGCACCGCTCCCAGGCCTACTATCTCGACGTGACGCCGCCCGGCCGCGACAAGGGCGGCTTCGTGGACTGGATGGCCCGCCATCTCGGGATTTCCTCCGCCCAGATCGCCACCTTCGGGGATGCCGGCAACGACCGGGCGATGTTCGCCCGCAGCGGCCTCGCGGTGGCGATGGGCAATGCCGAGCCCGCCGTGAAGGCGGCGGCCGGGGACGTCACCGGCACGAACGAGGCGGACGGCTTCGCCGAGGCCGTGACCCGCTTGATCCTGCCGCGATAAACCCCCGACATCGCTCCCGCCCGGGGACCGGCCCCGGCGCATCCCGTCCGGGATCTCCACAGGGATTTCCACAGGCAGACCGGGGCGAAACGGAACGGAAACCCGGTCCCGCCGCGCTGTTGCGCCGGGACCACAAGCCGGCCGCGCGTCGGCGCCGCCCACAGCCCGACGCGCGGGAGCCGCTTTCCGGCCTCATTTCGCCGCGACCAAAGCGGGACCATAACAAGCCGACCGGGTCTCGAATGCATCGTCTCCTGATCGCCGCCGCGCTCGCGGCCGTGCCGGCCGTGGCCTCCGCTCAGGGCGCGCGCGACAACATCGACGCGCTGATCGAGCAGCAGGCCAAGGCGAACGGCGTGCCGACGAGCTTCGTGCACGCGGTGGTCAAGCGCGAGAGCAACTACAATCCGCGCGCCAAGGGCGGCAGCGCGCTCGGCCTGATGCAGATCAAGCACGCCACCGCCCGCGGCCTCGGCTACACGGGCGACGCCGCCGGCCTCTACGATCCCGAGACGAACCTGCGCTACGGCGTCGCCTATCTCGCCGGCGCCTACCGCACGGCCAAGGGCAACCTCACCCAGGCCTACACCTTCTACAACCGCGGCTACTACTACGCGGCCAAGCGCCAGGGCGTCGCCACCGAGGTGGCCGCGGTCGTGGCGCCGGTGGCGGCCTCGGCCAGCGCCGTGGCGAGCCTGTTCACGGGGGCGGCGTCCCAGCCGAACCCGAACCTCGCGGCGGCCGGCACGGCCCTCGCCTACGCCCCGAACCTCGCCCCGGCCGCCGCAGGCCCCGCCGTCGAGACCGCGGCCGTGGAAGTGCCGCTGCCGCCCCGCCGCCCTGCGAGCCTCGGCGCGCCGGTGCAGCTGGCGAGCCTCGCCGAGCCGGTGGCCGCCCCCGCCGTCGCGTCAGCCGCTCCGGCGGCGCCGGCAGCCCAGCCCGGCGCCGCGGTCGAGGTGGCCGTGGCCGAGACCGTCGAGGTGCCGCTGCCGCCGCGCCGGCCCTCCGTCCAGATGCTCTCCGCGGTCGCGCGGCCGGCTCTCGCCGCGCGCAGGTCCGCCACCGTCCTCGAAGCCTCCGCGCTGCCCGACGCGCAACCCTGACGGTACGCCCGACGATCCTCAGCCATTCGGGCGCCGGCGCTTGACCCTGGCCCGCGGCGCAACACATAGGCGGGATGCGACGTTGCACTGCAACAACGCATCCGGCCGCCGAAGCGGCCGCGCAGGGTCCGCACCTTCCGGGACGGAACGCCGCGCGGCCGGAACAGGCCAGAGGCATCGCCCTTGCGTCGGACGATACTGAGGCGAACGAGAAGGCGGACGGCACGCCATGAGCGGCGTTGAGGAACAGGAATCACGCTTCTTGACGGATCTCGGCCGGCGGGTCCGTCAGGCGCGCACGGTGCGCGGGCTCTCCCGCAAGACCCTGTCGCAGACCTCCGGACTGTCCGAGCGCTACATCGCGCAGCTCGAGGGCGGGCAGGGCAACGTATCGATCATCCTGCTGCGGCGGGTGGCGAACGCCATGGGCGTGCGGCTCGACGACCTCATCACCGGCACCGAGACCGTGCCGGACTGGCCGGTCCTGCGCGACCTTCTCGGGCAGGCCACGCCCGCCCAGATCGCGGCGGCGAAGGCGGCCCTCTCGGGCAGCGCGGGCGACGGCGGCGCGGCCCAGCGGCGCGTCGCCCTGGTCGGCCTGCGCGGGGCCGGCAAGTCGACGCTCGGGCGCCTCACCGCCGAGCGCATCGGCTGGACCTTCGTGGAGCTGAACGGCGAGATCGAGCGCGAGAGCGCGCTCTCCGTGCGCGAGATCTTCGCCATCTACGGGCAGGACGGCTACCGGCGCCTCGAGCAGGCCGCCCTGCGCCGGCTCACGGAGCGGCCGGGGCCGATGATCCTGGCCACCAGCGGCGGCATCGTCGCCGAGCCGCTGACCTACGACCTCCTGATGCAGAACTTCTACACGGTCTGGCTGAGGGCCAAGCCGGAGGAGCACATGAAGCGGGTGCGCGACCAGGGCCAGGTCAGCGTCACCGGCGACCACGCCTCGGCGCTTCTGGACCTGCGCGCGGTCCTGACGAGCCGCGAGCCCCTCTACGCCCGGGCCCAGGCCACGGTCGACACCTCCGAGGTCGCCGTGCCCACCATGGTCGACCGCCTGACCGCCGTGATCGAGAACCGCTTCGGCCTCGCGGAGCAGGAGGCGCACTAGAGCATGCTGCTTTCTCACGGAAACAGCAGCATGCTCCATCTCTTTGTGGTCGCACGATGATCTCGGAAAACCGGATTCCACTTTTCCGCATCGTGCTCTAAGGCGTTCTCCCCGCGACCGGGGCGGGATCCGCGCGTCGCCGACCTCCCGAGGGAACGGGCGCGACAGAGGCGCGGCGGGTATCGGCGGCGGTCGTTCGTCACGCCCCGGTCCCCCCGGGGCTTGAACCGGGCGGGCGCGCATCCCACGCTGCGGGGAGCCGTGGGCGAGGCCATTCCCATCGATGGAGGCCGGGTTGCGGGATCGACCATCCCTCCCGTGCCGTTATCGGGTTAAGCGTCCTCTCCCGCGCCGCACCATGAAATCTCCGGCATCCGGACCGCCGCCCGCGCGGCGCCCCGGCAGGCCGAGGAAGCAAGGAAACCCGCCATGACAGCAAGTCCTGCCGTCAGCCCGGTCCCTTACGGACGCGACGACCTCGCCATCTTCGATCCCGTCTGGTCGCGCCTGCGCGGCGAGGCCGAGCAGGTCGTGCGCGAGGAGCCGCAGCTCGCCTCGTTCATCGTGGCGACGATCCTGAACCATCAGACCCTGGAAGGCGCCGTGGCCCATCGCGTGGCCGCCCGGCTCGGCCATCCCTCCCTGCCCGCCGAGCTGGTGGCGCACGGCTTCTTCGAGGCGATCCGCGAGGATCCCGGCATCGGCGAGGCGTTCCGGGCCGACATCGTCGCGGTGATGGACCGCGATCCCGCCACCTTCCGGGCGATCGAGCCGGTGCTGTACTTCAAGGGCTTCCACGCCCTCCAGGCCCACCGCCTCGCCCACTCCTACTGGAACGCCGGCCGGCGCGACGTGGCGCTCTACCTGCAGAGCCGCTCCTCCGAGGTGTTCCAGTGCGACATCCACCCGGCGGCGCGGATCGGGCGGGGCATCTTCCTCGACCACGCCACCGGCGTCGTGGTCGGCTCCACCGCGGTGATCGAGGACGACGTCTCGATCCTGCACGCGGTGACGCTCGGCGGCACCGGCAAGCAGGGGGCGGACCGCCACCCGAAGATCCGCCGGGGCGTGATGATCGGGGCGGGCGCCAAGATCCTCGGCAACATCGAGGTCGGCGCCTGCGCCCGGGTGGCGGCGGGCTCCGTGGTGCTGCGCCCGGTGCCGCCGAACACCACCGTGGTGGGCGTCCCGGCCCGCGTCGTCGGCAGCGCCGGCTGCGCCGAGCCCGCCCGCGCCATGGACCAGCTCGTGAGCCTCGACCCGTTCATCCACGTGGGCGAGGGGATCTGATACGATCTCCGCTCGATCGAAGCGGGGGGTCGTATCGACCGAGCCCGCGCGGCGCGTGCGCAAAGCCCAGATCCGCCATCCCGAAGGGATCGATCGGATCTGGTATGAGGCCCCGGACCGGGATCCCCCCGCGGCGCGCTTGCCGCCCGGCCGGCGCCGTGGCAAGCCGCCCGCCATCCACCGCATGCCGCCCGCCGGGTCCCGGCGGGGGCCGCACCGAAGGCGCGACGCGCTCCCGTCCGGCCCGGCCGCACGCGACGCCCGCCGGCAAGGAGACGAGACAGCGTGACCAAAGCCGAGATCGCGAAGCTGCAGGACTACCTGCGCCGCAAGTTCGCCAACAACAACATCCGCATCGCCGCGATGAAGGCCGCCGATTCCGCCGAGGTCTATATCGGCGAGGAGTCGATCGGCGTGATCGCCGACGACAAGGAGGACGGCGACGATTCCTTCGTCTTCCGCATGCCGATCCTCGACATCGACCTGGAGGATTAGGGCCGCGCCCGCGGGCCCGTCGCATCCGCGCGGCGGGCCCGCGACGCCGGCCGCGCAAGCCTGTGCACGCGTTAACGCTGATCCGGGTTCGTGCTTAACGTTTCGTAAACACTTGCATTAGGCTGCGCGCGATCGCCCCCGGAGTTCGCGCGTCATGGTCGTCTCGCCCGCCGCCCTCGAATCGATCCGCACCCTGTGCATCGGGCTCGCCCTGTCGGGCCTGCTCGCCAGCGCCTACGAGTGGGCCACCGCGCGGCGGGCGAGCTTCAGCATCCTGGAGCGCGGGGGCCTCGCGGCGGCGGCCGCCCTGCCGATGCTGGCCTTCAGCGCCCCCTTCATCATCCTGCGCAACACCGTGCGCGGGCGCCGGATCGAGGGGCGCCCGATCCCCTTCGTGATGCTCGCCACCGTGATCGCCTGCGGCTGGGGCCTGCTCTCCGGCAGCCTCGCCCTGCGGCTCGCCGGGATGATCGCCGGGGTCTGATACGGGTTCCGGTTGATCGAAGCGGGGATCGTATCGACCGAGCCCGCGCGGCGCCTGAGCGAAGCCCAGATCCGCCATCCCGAAGGGATCGATCGGATCTGGTCTGAGCCACCGCAGCAGGTTCAGCGGTTCGCGGTGGCCACCGGCGCGTTGCCGCCGTCGAGGGAGACCCAGCGCTCGTTGTCCTGGCCCTCGCGCTTGATGTAGGCGTAGCCCGTCCGGCGCCAGGGCAGGATGGTGTTGGTCTTGTTGTCGAGGATGAAGTCGCCGCGGTCGGTGCGGACCATCAGCACCGCGTGCCCCTCGCCGATATCGTCGATCACCACCGTCATGCGCAGGGCGCGCCGGGGCAGGCCCCGCTCCACCAGCATGCGCCGCTTCAGGAGCTGGTAGTCCTCGCAATCGCCGAACCCGTCGTCGGGATAGTCCCAGCGGTCGACGACGCCCCAGTGCGCCTGGTCGGTGATGGGCTTGATGCGGCCGTTCACCCGCCGGTTGACGCTCGCCAGCGTGCGCCAGACCGCCGTGTTGAGGGCGATCTCCGCAGGCTCGCGGACATCCACCGCGCATTCCTCCGGCAGGCGCTGGCAGAAGGCGGTCCAGGCGGCGGTGGGGCGGACGGCGCCGCCGGCCTCGACCCCGTGGCTCGCATCCGGCAGGGGGAGGGCGGTGCGCGCCTGCGTGGTGGCGCCGCCGAGCATCAGGATCACGCCGACGAGGCCGAGGCTGCAGGCCCGGCCGAGCCGGGTGGCGGCGGCCTGCCAGCCCGGCCCGGACGCTCCGAGAAGGCTGTCGGCCATCCCCTGGACAAAAGCGTGTCCCATCTCCGTGCGCCCCATCGCAACGACGATTGCGTGAAGGTCGCATGACACCGGAGCCAGCTCAATACGGAACTGAAGGGCAAATTAACGCCGGGCGGTCCTGAGGGTTCCAAAGAAAAATCATGTGGCAGAAATGCCCGGGCGGCAGGGCTGGCATGCGGACGACTCATGCGCGGCCCGGGAACGCACGGCGCCCCCTTGATTCCGCGGCCGTTTGCCGGCTTGAGACAGACGCGCGCCGTGGGCGATTCGAACCCGAAGCGCGACACGTCGCAAGAACCCGGCCACGCGCCGCCAGGAATCCTCAGGGCACCCCATGCAGCCGCCAATCCAGCACGTGATCCGGGCTCTCGCCGAGGACGGGCGGGTCGGGGCATTGGGGCTGGCCGAGTACGCGGTCGACACCTTCGCGGCGAACTGCCCCTCGGCCGGGGACCGGGCGCTGGCCCTGGACATCCTCCTGCGCGACCTCGCGGGCCTGCGCGGCGTGGCGCCCCATCTCGCGGCCTTCGTCGGCCGCATCGAGGCCTACGTGGTGCGCCTGCGCCAGGCGCCGCTGCCGCAGGCCGCCTGAGCGCCTCCGCTCACCTGAGCGCCTCCGCTCACCTGGGCGCCTCCGCTCAGCGGTTGGCGGTCATGGCGGGGGATGTGACGCCGCCGAGGGAGACCCAGGCGGTGGCGTCCTGGCTCTCGCGCTTGATGAAGACGTAGCCGGTGCGGTGCCAGGGCAGGATCTGGCCGGTCTTGTTGTCGAGGACGAGGTCGCCC
>CANEZL010000072.1 GCA_947444195.1 Methylobacteriaceae bacterium
CCGTTCGTGGGGAAGGATGTGCGGTCCGCGCCGGCGGCCTGGTTCATGATGCGCTCCGTTCGCCGGGCTCCTGGTCCGGACTGGGAAGGCCCCCTACATGCACCCTGTAGTCACTACAGGGTCAAGGCCGTGCGGACCGCCTCTTCCATGACCATCGGCAGCCTCGCGGAGGCCACGCAGACCCGTGTCGAGACGGTCCGGTGGTACGAGAAGGTCGGGTTGCTGCCCCCGCCGGCGCGGTCGAGCGGGAACTACCGGCTCTACGGGCCCGAGCACCTGCGCCGACTGAGCTTCATCCGCCGCGGTCGCGCCCTGGGTTTCACCGTGGAGCAGATCCGGGACCTGCTCGCCCTGGCGGACGACCGGGATCGCTCCTGCGGCGAGGTCGACACCATCGCCCGTGCCCATCTCGCCGACGTGGAGCGCAAGTTGGCTGACCTGACCCGGCTCGCCTCGGAACTGCGCGAGGTCATCGGCCAGTGCGGCTGCGGGTCGGTTGCGGATTGCCGCATCATCGAGGCCCTGTCGCCGTTGGGTGAGCCCGCGTGAGGGACCTGAGCCCAGGTCAGCGAGCGACGTAGGGGGGCATCAGCACACGGCTCTCGAACAGCCCCTTGGCCACGAACCCGCAGCACGCGACGGCGAGGACAGCGACCGTGATCGCGACGAAGGCTCGGCGCGCGGCGGTCCGGACGTGCGGCTTGACGCGACGGCGACGTCCCGCGTTCCTCTGGCCCCAGGAATGGCGTTCCTTCATCACCAGCTCGGCCTTTCCTAAAGTGGAGGCTTGTCACGATTGCGCCGAAACTACGCCCGCTAGGCACTAGCTCCGCCTCAAAAACCGGGAGGCGGATTTGTGGTGAGATGAAAGCCCGACCTGCCACCGCGAAGTAATTACGAAGGCTGGCAGATGTACGCCAAAAAGCCGACGCTTCGTCCAGGCGCGGCTAGAAAAAAGGGGATCCGCGGCGCCCGCATAAGCGTAAGCCGAGCGACAACTTCGATCCAACTGGTAAGGAGGCGAAATTCCTCTGTGATTGAACCGCGACGCCAGCGTTTAGGCCAGGAATGCGTGACCATCCCTGCGAGCCGGGGAAGCTGAGCGCCCTGGTTACCTCCTCGAACCTGGCTCGTGCGTCCGACCAGCCCTGCGCGAAGTCGAACAGCTCCCGCAGGGCCGGCGAGATCTCCTTGTAGGCCGCGAGTGCGGCGACCAGCGCCCCGAGCGAGAGCCGGCCCTGGATGACAAGGTAGCCGCCGACCGAGAAGAAGAAGAACGGCGTCAGGTTGGCCGTGTAGTTGTAGAGACCCTTGAGCCGGCCCTTCAGATCGGCGATCTCGACGCGCACCCGCTCCAGCGCCTCGGCCTGGCGCATCTGCCGGAGCAGGGCCGGAGGATGGCCCGCGTTCCCAGCTTCCGGCGCGGTCAGGAGGCCGCCGAGCGCCCGGGTCGCGTGCACCCGCTCGCGCACCTTGGCGTTCAGGCGCCGCTGCAGCCGCGGCAGGAGGGTGAGTTGCACCGGCAGCATCACCAGCGCGGCGAGCGCCAGGGCGGCGTCCTGGAGGAGCAGGAAGGCCACGCTGGTCAGGAGCGTGCCGCCCTGGACGAAGGGCACGGCCACCAGGCCCGCGCCGGCGTAGCCGATGGGCTCGACCTCCTGCACTGCGACGGCGGCCAGCGCGGCGCGGCGCTCGGGCGAGCGCTCCCCGCGGGCCCGCCGGAAGACGGCGAGGCGCAGCCGGCGCACGAGGCGCTCGTTGAGGCCGCCGCGCGCCCGGTTGACCGCGTACTTGGCGAGGCCGCCCAGCGTCAGCACGGCGAGGTAGCTCGCACACAGCGCGAACAGGAGCTCGACGCGTCCCAGTTCGAGCCCGAGGAAGGCCATGCCGGGACGGACGTCGCCCTCCGCGTCCGAGAGGGCGTGGTTGATGATGTGCTTGGGGATCTCCAGGAGGAGCCACGCGGCCGGCAGCGTCAGGAGCGAGAGCAGCACCAGCCGCAGCTGCGGGCGCAGCGTCGCCCGCAGGACGTAGCGCTCAAGGCGCCACGCTCCCGGGCTCGCCGCGCCGGGCAGGTGCCGGTCGCGCAGCGTGCGCCAGGCGAGGCGCAGCGCCATCCACCCCGTCCACGCCGGCGCCACGACGAGGACGAGGAGCGACACCAGCTCCATCCACCAATGGCCGTGGGGCCCGTCGAGGCCGGCGAAGCGGTGGATCAGGTCGTGGATGACGACAGGCGTGAACAACGCTGGCACCGTGACGGGAATGCGGATGCCGGCGGACAGGACCCGCCGCGCGACCAAGCCGGATGGGAGGCCATGCCGGCCTACATGCGTTCCTTGATGCCGGACCCGACGAGCCACCAGTTGACGGGGTAGCTGGTCAGGAATCCCGCGACCATGGCGAGCTGCATGGCGGCCCAGAACTCGACCGAGTTCATCGGCGCCCGTTTCCCCGCGAGGTGCGGGAACAGGTAGAACTGGGCGAAGGCCATGAAACCGTACATGCCGACCTGCCAGGCGATCAGCGAGGCGGTGTCCGCCTTCACGGCCGCCACGAGGCCCTCGCCGGGGGAGAGCCCCCGCATCGGCACGATGGCGTAATACTGGAACACGATCCCGAGCGCGTAGGCGAAGACGAAGTCCAGCACCCAGACCGCGTACATCTTCTCCTCGAACAGCGAGTGCCAGCCGAACCAGACCGCCACCGCCGGCACCAGGAAGGCGAGCCACTCGGCGGCGACGTCGCCCAGCATGCAGCCGCTGCCGCAGTGGAGTGCGCCCTTTCCGACCATCATCGGGAACGGCGTGCCGGTCATGTTCGGCGGGTCCTCGCCCCGCTCCTTGGCGTGGTGGTGCGCCTCCATCGTGGCGAGGCGCCCGTATCTGAAGTAGGCCCAGACCACGGCCACCGTGCCGAACAGGGCGCTGACCGGCCAGACCACGTTCATCACGGTCATGTGCTGCGGGTGGCGGATGACCTGCACCGACAGCAGCAGGGCGCACGCCGCCCCCAGCAGCAGGGACGCGACGGCGAGGGCGTGGAGCCAGGTCGGGAACATGGAGGCTCCTAGCGGGCGGACGAGGGATCGAGCTTCGTCGCCTGCAGGCGCAGGGCGTTGCCGATCACGCTGACCGAGGACAGCGCCATCGCCGCGGCCGCGATGACCGGCGAGAGCAGGATACCGAGGAACGGATAGAGGATGCCCGCCGCCACCGGCACGCCGGCGGCGTTGTAGACGAAGGCGAAGAACAGGTTCTGGCGGATGTTGCCCATCACCGCCCGCGACAGGCGCCGGGCCCGCACGATGCCGACGAGGTCGCCCTTGAGCAGCGTCAGGCCGGCGCTCTCGATGGCCACGTCCGTGCCCGTGCCCATGGCGATGCCGACGTCCGCGGCGGCGAGCGCGGGAGCGTCGTTCACGCCGTCTCCGGCCATCGCGACGACCTGACCGGCGGCCTTGTGGCGCTCGACCACGGCGGCCTTCTGGTCGGGCAGCACCTCGGCCTCGACCTCCTCGATGCCGAGCCGGCGCGCCACGGCATCGGCGGTCGTGCGGTTGTCCCCGGTCAGCATCACGACCCGGATGCCCTCGGCCCGAAGCGCGGCGAGCGCCTCGGGCGTCGTCGCCTTGACGGGGTCGGCGATGGCGATGACGCCGGCCACGCGCCCGTCGACGCCCGCGAAGATCGCCGTGGCGCCGTCGCGCCGGAGCTCGTCGGCCTCGGCCGCGTGGGCCGAGACATCGACGCCCTGCTCACGCAGGAAGGCGGCGTTGCCGAGGGCCACGCGCCGGCCCTCGACGGTGCCGAGCGCGCCCTTGCCGGTCGGGCTGTCGAAATCCTCGACGGGGGAGGTCGCGATCCCGCGCTTCCCGGCGGCCGCCACGATGGCCAGGGCGAGCGGGTGCTCGCTCGCCCGCTCGACGCTCGCCGAGAGGCGCAGCACGGTAGCCTCGTCGAAGCCTGTCGCCGCCACGACCCGCGTCACCGCCGGCTTGCCCTCCGTCAGCGTCCCCGTCTTGTCGACCACCAGCGTGGTGACCCGCTCCATGCGCTCCAGGGCCTCGGCGCTCTTGACCAGCACCCCGGCCTGGGCGCCGCGGCCGACCCCGACCATGATCGACATCGGCGTGGCGAGGCCGAGCGCGCAGGGGCATGCGATGATGAGCACCGCGACCGCCGCAAGCAGCGCGAACGTGAAGCGCGGCTCCGGCCCGAACGCCATCCAGGCGACGAATGCGAGCACCGCCACGCCGATGACCGCCGGTACGAACCAGCCGGCGACCTGGTCGGCGAGGCGCTGGATGGGCGCGCGCGAGCGCTGCGCCTCGGCCACCATCTGGACGATGCGGGCCAGCATGGTGTCGCGCCCGACCTTGGTCGCCTCGACCACGAGCGAGCCGGACTGGTTGAGGCTGCCGCCGATGACGCTGGCGCCGACCTCCTTGCCGACGGGCATGGATTCCCCCGTCACCAGGCTCTCGTCCACCGAGCTGCGGCCCTCCACGACGGCGCCGTCGACCGGCACCTTCTCGCCGGGGCGCACGCGCAGACGGTCGCCGACGCCGATGGCGTCGAGTTGCACCTCCTCGTCCGTACCGTCGGGGTGGATGCGCCGGGCCGTCTTCGGCGCGAGGTCGAGCAGCGCGCGGAGCGCGCCACCGGTGCTCTCGCGGGCGCGCAGTTCCAGCACCTGCCCGAGCAGCACCAGCACGGTGATGACCGCGGCCGCCTCGAAATAGGCCGGCACCGCCCCGCCGTGCCCGCGCAGCGCCTCCGGGAAGAGCCCGGGCGCGAACGTCGCGACCACGCTGTAGGCCCAGGCCACCCCCGTCCCGATGGCGACCAGGGTGAACATGTTCAGGTTGCGCGAGGCCACGGAGCGGTAACCTCGCACGAAGAATGGCCAGCCGGCCCAGAGCACGACCGGGGTCGCCAGCGCGAACTGTATCCAGTTGGACGTCTGCTGGCCGAGGCGCTCGGTCAGGCCGAACAGGTGGCCGCCCATCTCCAGCACGAACACCGGCAGGGTCAGGACGAGCCCGACCCAGAACCGCCGGGTCATGTCGACGAGCTCCTCGCTCGGTCCTTCGTCGGCGCCGACCATCGCCGGCTCCAGGGCCATGCCGCAGATCGGGCATGCCCCGGGGCCGACCTGCCGAACTTCCGGATGCATCGGGCAGGTGTAGATCGTGCCTTCGGGCACCGGGTCGGCCTTCGTCGCGGCTTGGCCGGGGTCGACGTAGCGGACCGGGTCGGCCTCGAACTTGGTCCGGCAGCCGTTCGAGCAGAAGTAGTAGGGGTGGCCGCCGTGCTCGGCCCGGTGCTTCGTCGTATGCGGGTCGACCATCATCCCGCAGACCGGGTCCTTCACACGGTCGGCACCCGCGTCGTTCGCCGCGATGCCGGCCTGGTCGCCGTGCGCATGGCCATGTGCATGCCCGTGCCCGTGACCGGCATGGCCGTGGCCGCCCGCGCAGGCATGGCCTCCCGGGGCGGGGTGATGTCCCTGTGGCGCGTCGCTCATGACCGCTCCTTCCGCATGGCCGAGGAGGCGCCGCCGGGCCACGAGCGACCCGACGGCAGCCGGCGGCTTACTGGCGGCCTTCCTTCTGGGCGTTCTTGTCGAGCCAGGACGTGAGTTCCTTGATGCTCTTCTCCTGCTCCTGGATGGTCTTCTCGGCGATCTTCTTCGCCTCGGGATTGTCGCCGTTCCTCAGGCCGACCTGGGCCATGGCGATGGCGCCCTGGTGGTGCGGGATCATCGCGCAGATCCAGGCGACGTCGGCGTCCTTGGCCATCATCCCCTGCATCATGGGACCGTTCATCGACATCATGGCCTGCTGCAGGCCCTTCTGGGCCTCGGTCATCTGGCCGCCCATGCCCTGCATGGCCTGGGACATGTGACCCTGCATGTCCTTCATCGAGTCCTCCTTGGCGGTCGACGCCGCCTTGCAGGCCGCGGGAAGCTCGAACGAGGGCCCCGGCATGGAGCCGTGGTCGTGGTCGGCGGCGAAGGCCGCCCCGGTGCCGGCCAGCGCCAGGGTCGCGGCGAGGGTCAGGGTGCGAACGAACAAGATTGCCTCCTCAGGTTGGTTGGCGGGGGGCGGCCGGCCAGGCCGCCGCGTCGGGTTCAGGCGGCCATCTTCCGGCAGCTCTCGGCGCAGGCCCGGCACTGCGCGACGCAGTCCTGCATGTCGCCGACCTGCTCGCAGCTCCTGGCGCAAGCCTCGCAGACCTCGGCGCAGGCCAGGCAGGTGTGCTTGTGCTCGGGGGTGCCGATCAGCATGAAGTGCGCCGAGGTCCGGCACATCTCCGCGCAAGCCATCATCAGGCGGAAATGGCCCGGCTCGACGTGCTTGCCGCCGGCCGGCAGGCAGTGGTTCGAGGCCATGCCCAGGCAAGTCTGGTAGCAGCGCAGGCACTCGTCGATGCAGGATTGCATCTCGCTCGACACGTGGCTCATTCTGGTCTCCATCGCGGCTTTATTGGGAGATATGGGCACAACTAGAGATCTGATAAAGTATTAACTCGACCAGCTAGCTATAACCTGGATATCAAACTCCCCAATCCGCGAAGCGTTCAGAAATAAATACTCTGGACGATCACGGATTTGGGAGCGCCGTCTACCAGCGCGAGGGCGACCTCACTGGGTGCCCTTCTTCTTGAGGAAGGCCTCCATCTGGGCGATCTCGACGTCCTGGGCCTTGATGATCTCCTCGGCCAGCTTCCGGATCTCGGGGTCCTTGGAATACCGGAGGGCGACCTTGGCCATGGCGACGGCGCCCTTGTGGTGGGGGATCATGCCGCGCACGAAGTCGACGTCGACGTCGTTCGAGTAGCGGATGTCCATGTCCCGGTGCATCTCGGCGCCGACGTCCCGGAACGCCTTCGTGGCCGGCGTGTCCGCCTTGTCCGTCGCCGTCATCGCGGCGTGGTCGTGCCCGGCATGCCCGGCATGGTCGTGGGCCTCGTGCGCCAGGGCGATGCCCGAGAGACCGAGGGCCAGGGCCGCGACGGCGAGGGTCGAGGGCAGGATCTTCATCGGAGGATTCTTCCTGGTGCGCGGGGTCAGTTGAACTTGCCGCTGGCGGTGGCGCCGTCGGGGCCGGTGAGCTGCACGGCTCCCTTCGGGCTGTCGCCGAGGGCCGCCGCGGCCTTGCCGGTCAGGCGGTTGCCGTTGGCGGGCTCCAGGGGCACGCGGGTCGGCTTGCCGCCGACGACCAGGATGGCCGTGCCCTTGAAGCCCGTGGCCGGGACTGGCTTCTGGCCCTCGTCGGACACGAACACGTCGACGGTCTCGCCCTTGGCGACGAGCTCGACGTGGAACTTGCCGGCGTCCGCCACCCGGCCGCCGTGCTGGCCGGAGGTCTCGTGGGCACACACGGTCGTGGCGGCGAGCAGGCCGGCGACCAGGGTCACTCGCGGTATGATCATGCTCAGGTCTCCTCTCGGGGTTCAGTAGGCCTCGGCCGGGCGCGGGCGCGCGCCGTCCGGGGATGGGTGGGCCGGCGCCTCGGCGTGGAGGGCGCGCAGCCGCTCCAGCGGCTTGCGTCCGAAGCGCAGGAACAGGACGGGGGTCAGGAAGGTGTCGAGCAGCGTCGCGCTGACGAGGCCGCCGAAGATCGTCACCGCCACCGGGTGCAGGATCTCCTTGCCCGGGCTCGCCGCGTCGTAGAGCAGCGGTACCAGGGCGACACCGGCCGAGAGCGCTGTCATCAGCACGGGTGTCAGCCGCTCCAGGCTGCCGCGGATGACGAGGTCAGGCCCGAACGGCACCCCCTCGTGCAGCGACAGGTTCAGGTAGTGGCTGATCTTGAGGATGCCGTTGCGCGCAGCGATGCCGGTCAGCGTGATGAAGCCGATCATCGACGCCACCGACAGGGGCTGCCCGACCAGCCACAGCGCCGCCACCGAGCCGATGAGCGCGAGCGGCACGTTGCCCATGATGATGAGCGCCAGCGCGGCCGAGCGGTATCGGCTGTAGAGGATGGCGAAGACCAGGGCCAAGGACAGCGCCGAGAGCGCCGCGATGGTCCGGCTCGCCTCCTCCTGCGCCTGGAAGGTGCCCTCCAGGCTGGTGAAGAAGCCGGGCGGCAGCGGCTCCTTCGCCACGGCCTCGCGGATGGCCGCCACGATGGTGCCCATGTCGCCCTCGCCGTTGGTGTTGGCCTGGACGACGATGCGGCGGCGGGCGTTCTCGCGCAGGATCTGGTTCGGCCCGTCGGTCTCGCGGATGTCGGCGACCTGCCGCGCCGGCACCCAGCCCGAGGGCGTCTCCAGCAGGAGATCTCCAAGGCCCGTCGTCGTCCGGCGGTTCTCGGCGAGGCGCAATACCACGTCGAAGCGGCGCACGCCGTCGACCACCGTCGAGACCACGCGGCCGTTCGAGAGGCGGCTGATCTGCTCGACGACGGCCGCGGGCTGGACGCCGTAAAGGGCGGCCCGGGTGTAGTCGACGCGCACCTCCAGCTGCGGGATGCGCACCTGCCGCTCGACCTGCAGGTCGACGAGGCCCGGGATCGCGGCCATGCGGTCGCGCAGGGAGTTCGCGACCCGCCGCAGGGCGTCGAGGTCGTCGCCGAACACCTTGAGCGCGATCTCGGCCCGCACGCCCGAGAGCATGTGGTCGAGCCTGTGCGAGATCGGCTGGCC
>CANEZL010000073.1 GCA_947444195.1 Methylobacteriaceae bacterium
ATGTGCGCGCGGCCGTCCTTCGCCTGGGCGAGGGCGATCTTCATGATCTCCTCGGTGATGCCGGCGATCTTGATGTCCATCTGGAGCGAGGTGATGCCCTCGTCCGTGCCGGCCACCTTGAAGTCCATGTCGCCGAGATGGTCCTCGTCGCCGAGGATGTCGGAGAGCACCGCGAAGCGCTCGCCCTCGAGGATGAGGCCCATGGCGATGCCGGCGACCGGACGGCGGAGCGGCACGCCCGCATCCATCAGCGAGAGCGAGCCGCCGCAGACGCTAGCCATCGAGGAGGAGCCGTTCGACTCGGTGATCTCCGACACGACGCGGATCGTGTAGGGGAACTCGTGGGCCGGGGGCAGGACCGGGTGGATGGCGCGCCAGGCGAGCTTGCCGTGGCCGATCTCGCGGCGGCCGGGGGAGCCCATGCGGCCGGTCTCACCCACCGAATAGGGCGGGAAGTTGTAGTGCAGCAGGAAGGTCTCCTTGTAGGTGCCTTCCAGCGCGTCGATGAACTGCTCGTCCTCGCCGGTGCCGAGCGTGGCCACGACCAGCGCCTGCGTCTCGCCGCGGGTGAACAGGGCCGAGCCGTGGGCGCGGGGCAGCACGCCGACCTCGGAGAGGATCGAGCGGACCGTCTTCACGTCGCGGCCGTCGATGCGCGAGCCGGTGTCGAGGATGTTCCAGCGGACCACCTTCGACTGGGCCTCCTTGAAGGCGGCCTTGACCTTCTCAGGGCTGAACTTCTGCTCGCCGTCCGCCGGGCAGAGCGCCGCCACCACCTTCGCCTTCACGGCGTCGACGGCGCTGTAGCGGTCCTGCTTGACCGTGATCTTGTAGGCGTCGCGCAGCTCCGCCTCGCAGATCCCGAGCACCGCGGTCTCGACCTCGGCGTTCTCCGGGGCCCGGAAGTCGCGCGGCTCCTTGGCGGCCTTCTCGGCGAGGCGGATGATCGCCTCGATCACCGGCTGGAAGTGCTTGTGGCCGAACATCACGGCCCCGAGCATCACCTCCTCGGAAAGTTCCTTGGCCTCGGACTCGACCATCAGGACGGCGTCCTGGGTGCCGGCCACGACGAGGTCGAGGGTCGACTCGTCCTTGGTCTCGGTGACCGGCGGGTTGAGCTTGTAGCCGCCGTTGACGTAGCCGACGCGGGCCGCGCCGATCGGGCCCATGAAGGGCACGCCGGACAGCGTGAGCGCGGCCGACGCCGCCACCATCGAGACGATGTCGGGATCGTTCTCGAGGTCGTGGGTCAGCACGGTGACGACGACCTGGGTGTCGTTGCGCCAGCCCTCGACGAAGAGGGGGCGGATCGGCCGGTCGATCAGGCGGGAGACGAGCGTCTCCTTCTCGGAGGGGCGGCCCTCGCGCTTGAAGTAGCCGCCCGGGATGCGGCCGGCGGCGTAGGCGCGCTCCTGGTAGTTCACGGTGAGCGGCAGGAAGTCGATGCCGGCCTTGGGCTCCTTGGCCGACACGACGGTGGCGAGCACCGAGGTCTCGCCGTAGGTGGCGATCACGGCGCCGTCCGCCTGGCGGGCGACCTTGCCCGTCTCGAGGACGAGCTTGCGGTCGCCCCACATCAGCTCTTCGCGTTGTACGTCGAACATGTCCCTATCCCTGTCTGTGCCGCACCGGGCCTTCCCGGGCGCGGCGGGCGGACCCGGCGCCGCCAGGGGCAAGACGGCGAGACCCTTCCACGACGAAGGGCCTCGCGATCCTGTCCCCGGCACGTGGCGCCTCGAAGTCGCCCGTGGTCTTGCTTGGTTGCCCACGATGCCTGGGGCATCGCGGGCGTCCGCCCCGTGGGCGGCGGCGCGCGGTCGCGCTTGCGACGGCCTGGACGGCCGTCGGGGCCGGGGCGCCCTTCCGCCGCGGGAACCCGCTCCGGAAGACGGCGCCCCGGCCCCGAAAGGCTCAGCGGCGGATGCCGAGGCGCTCGATGAGGGCGCGGTAGCGGGCCTCGTCCTTGCGCTTGACGTAGTCGAGCAGCGAGCGGCGCGAGGAGACCAGCTTCAGGAGGCCGCGGCGGGAATGGTTGTCCTTGCCGTGGGTCTTGAAGTGCTGGGTCAGGTTCGAGATCCGCTCGGTGAGGATCGCCACCTGGACCTCCGGCGAACCGGTGTCCTTGGCATCCGTGCGGTATTCCTTGATGAGCGCGGTCTTGCGCTCTGCCGTGATCGACATCGCATACCTTCTTGCGTGAGGGTTCAGGGGCGGCCAGGGCACGCCCTGCGGGCCTGGATGCGGGCCGGTGCCGGGATGTCGTCCAGCACGGTCTGTGACCAGGCGGTGTGAGACCCAAGCGGGTCAAGCCCCGCCCGTCGCCGGGTCGAGGCCGCGCGCACCATACACGAAACCGGTGGACGCGCCAGTCCCGGCGGGACGGGCGCGGGTACAACTCCAGGGCGAGCGCCCTATGATCGAGGCCAAGAGCCGCACGCGCCGCACCACCGGGGGAACATTGCATATCATCTGCCGGCTAATCATACCGGTCCGATCGATCGGCCCCGCCGCCCTCCCGGGGCGGACGCCACCCCGCCCGACCTGAAGACGAAGCCTTGCCCGGCAAGAAGATCAAGCGGCATGCCTATCTCGTGGCCGTGCAGCGCAAGCGCGCGGCGCCGCGCGTCTATGCCGTCATCGCCCTCTCCGAGGCCGCCGCCGTGGCGGCGCTGGAGGCGAAGGCCAGCCGGGGCATCGCCCCGCGCGTGGTCGGCGGGCTCTCGCGCGACATGGTGCGCCGGCTCAAGCTGAAGCCCGGCGAGGCGCGCCAGATCTGAGGCGCGGCGCGAGACTTGCCCCGGCTGGAAATCCGATCCGGAATCCACCATGCGCCGATCATGAGCCAGACCCCGCCTCCGGCCGAACCCGGCCTCGCCCGCGACCTCTCCGCCCCAGGCCTCGTCGGCATCGGCCTCGGCGCGACGATCGGGGCGGGCATCTTCGTGCTCACCGGCACGGCGGCGGCTGAGTATGCCGGGCCCGCCCTCACCCTGTCCTTCCTGCTCGGCGGATTCGCCTGCGCGCTGGTCGGGCTCTGCTACGCCGAACTCGCGGCCACGATGCCCGCGGCGGGCTCCACCTACACCTATACCCGGGCGAGCCTTGGCGAGGTCTGCGCCTGGATCGTCGGCTGGGACCTCGTCCTCGAATTCGCCTTCGCGGCGGCCACCGTGGCGGTGGGCTGGTCGGGCTACGCGCAGAGCCTGCTCGGCGATCTCGGCCTCGCCCTGCCGCGCGCGCTCGCGGCGGCCCCGGGGGAGGGCGGCCTCGTCAACCTGCCGGCGGGGCTCGTGGTGCTGGCGCTGACCGCCCTGCTCGCCCGCGGCACCCGGGAGGCGGCCTCGGTCAACGGCCTCCTCGTCGCCGTCAAGGTCGCGCTCATCCTCGCCTTCGTCGGCGTCGGCCTCGCCCATCTGAAGCCCGCCCTGTGGCAGCCCTTCGTCCCCGAGAACACCGGCACGTTCGGGCAGTACGGCTGGAGCGGGGTGCTGCGCGGGGCGGGGGTGGTGTTCTTCGCCTTCATCGGCTTCGAGACCGTCTCCACCGCCGCCGCCGAGAGCCGAGCGCCGCAGCGGGACGCGCCGGTGGGGCTGCTGGGCTCGCTGGCGCTCACCACGCTCCTCTACGTGTCGGTGGCCGCGGTGCTCACCGGCCTCGTGCCCTATCGCGAACTCGGCGTCGCCGACCCGATCGCGCGCGCCGCGGACGCGATCGGCCTCGGCGCCTTCGCGGTCCTGATCAAGCTCGGCGCGCTGCTGGGGCTCACCACCTCCGCGCTCACCGCCCTCTACGGGCAGGCCCGGATCTTCTACGCCATGGCCCGCGACGGGCTGCTGCCGGAGGCCTTCGCGCGGATCGATCCGGTGCGGCGCACCCCGGCGCTCAGCCAGGGGGTGATCGGGCTCGGCACGGCGGGGGTCGCGGCCTTCGTGCCCATCGGCGTGCTCGGCGAACTCGTCAGCATCGGCACGCTCCTCGCCTTCTGCCTCGTCTGCGCGGCGGTGCCGATCCTGCGCCGGCGCGATCCGGACCGGCCCCGGCCCTTCCGGGTGCCGGCAGCACCCCTGGTGGCCGGGCTCGGCATCCTCGCCTGCCTCGTCCTGATGGCGGGCCTGCCCGGCGACACCTGGCTTCGCCTCGGCCTGTGGCTGGGCCTCGGCCTCGCCCTCTACGCGGGCTACGGGCGCGCCAACGCCCGGCGGGTGCGGCAGGCCCGGAATCACGGCTGACACCAAATCCGGTTGATCCCTTCGGGATGGCGGATTTGGGCTCCGCTCAGGCCGCCTTCTCCTCCCTTGCGGTGAGGCGGCGGAGGTGGGGCCGGATGACCGCGGCGGTGCCGTCCGCGCTCCGCTGCGCGGGGAGGCGACGGGAGCCCCTCGGCTCGGAGCGGCCCCTCACACCGCCCGCAGCGGCTTCTCCAGCACGGCGAGCACGCGGGCGAGGTCGTGGCCGCGCTTCAGCACGAGGCCGCCCGCGGCGACCACCGCGTAGGCGCCCTGGCGGCGGGCGAGAAGCGGGTCCTTCTCGATCCGGTAGAGGGGCATCTCGGAGGTGCGCCGGTAGATGGCGAACACCGCCTTGTCGCGGCGGAAGTCGAGGGCGTAGTCGCGCCACTCGCCCTCGGCGACGCGCCGGCCGTAGAGGTTGAAGATCGTGCGCAGCTCGGTCCGGTCGAAGGCGATCTGGGGCGTGGCCGGCGCGGCGGGGAAGGGGACCACGCGCGCCGTCGTCTCGTCCGTCTGGCCGCCCGTGCGCTCGCTCATTCCCGCTCCGTCCCGTTCCTCGGATCCCGCGCGTCCGGGCGGCGATGATGGGCATGGCCCCGCTCCGCCGCAAGGCCCGGAGCCGGCAAAGCCTGTGGCCGCGCGGACACGCGGAAGCGACGAGAGATCACGATTTCGCCGCGATCGCGCCTTTCGCGGGCCTTGTTGCAGGGGCACAACAGCGCTTGAAATCTCGTCGGGCCCGTGCCCGGTCGCCGTCCGAAACCCGTGCTCCCCAGCCCTCGGACGCCGCCGGATCCCCAGGCCCGACACTCCAGAGGTTTCGAGACCCAAGGACTTCAGGCCGCCTTCCCGGGCGGCCTTTTTTTCGCGCCGCGATCTTTATCGGATGCGCGCCCGCGCGTTCCGGCCCATAGAGCATCGCCCCGGATCCCGGATCCAGGCCGATGCGCGAGGCCCTTGTTTCGGCATCGTCTTCTTCCGAAAGGTGGCCGCCGGCCACCGGAACGGGTGGTCCTCGGAAAAACCAGGTGATGCAGAGCCGAGAATCCGGCGCCCGGACCGGGCGATGAGCGACCGGCCGCCGCTCTTCGACGACGCCTTCCGGGCCCGCCTCGACGACCTGTTCGCGTGGCGCCGGGACGTGCGCCGCTTCCGGCGCGATCCCGTGGCGGACGGGCTCCTCGAGGCCTGCCTCGCGGCGGCGAGCCTGAGCCCCTCGGTGGGTAACAGCCAGCCCTGGCGCTTCGTGCGCGTGCGCGACGGGGCCCGCCGGGCGGCGGTGGCCGCGAGCTTCGCCCGCTGCAACGCCGCCGCCGCCGCGGCCTATCCGGACGCGCGGGCCGAGCACTACCGCCGCCTGAAGCTCGAAGGCCTGAGCGAGGCGCCCGAGCACCTGGCCGTGTTCTGCGATCGCGCGACGGAGGCCGGCCACGGCCTCGGCCGGGCGAGCATGCCGGAGATGCTGCCCTATTCCGTGGTCGGCGCCGTGCAGACCTTCTGGCTCGCCGCCCGCGCCCGCGGGCTCGGCGTCGGCTGGGTCTCGATCCTGGAGCCGGAGGCGGTCGTGGCCGCCCTCGACGTGCCGGAGGCCTGGAGCCTCGTGGCCTATCTCTGCGTCGGCTTCCCCCAGGAGGAGCACGCCGACCCCGAACTCGTCCGCCACGGCTGGCAGGACCGCGACCCGCGGGGCGCCCGTTTCACGGAGCGCTGAACGCTTCTCGGAGCGCTGAACGCTTCTCGGAGCGCCGAAAGCTTCACGGCACCGGGCGTTTCGGCGGGCGCCGGGCAGCAGCCTTTCGGGAAGGTTGCCGGGCCGCCGCGCATTCGCCCGAAAGCCGGCGCGCGGCCTTTACCCTGGGCCGGGATTTCTCCAGGCAAACCCTTCGTCAACCAAGAGATTTTCCGGAACGACAAGGCCCGCGCCGCGATTGTGCGCCCGACGCAGTCCGGGAAGGTGGTCCGATGTCGGGAAGATCGAGGGTTCTGGCCGCGCTGGCGGGTGCCGCGCTCGCCGGATTCGGCGGGTCGGGCGGCGCGCCGGCCGAGGCGCGGGAGGTGGTGCCGTTCCCCTACGCGGCGGCGCCGGGCTCCGTGGTGGTCAGCGTGTCGGAGCGCCGGCTCTACCTCGTCAACGGCGACGGCACGGCGATCCGCTACCCCGTGGCGGTGGGCAAGCCGGGCAAGCAATGGTTCGGCACCACCGCGGTCGACGGCAAGTACATCCGGCCGGCCTGGTCGCCCCCGAGCGAGGTCAAGCGCGACAACCCGCGCCTGCCGAACCTGATCGCCGGGGGCGCGCCCGGCAACCCGATGGGTGCCGCCGCCCTCACCCTGTCGGGCGGGCAGTACGCCATCCACGGGACCAACCGGCCGAGCTCCATCGGCACCTGGGCGTCCTACGGCTGCATCCGCATGTACAACCAGGACGTGGTCGACCTCTACGAGCGCGTGGATGTCGGCGCCACGGTGACGATGGTGCGCTAGAGGCTGTTATGGACCTGTGTGGGGTTTATGCTCAGATGAGCGGGGATGAGCGATCCCCGCAAGCCGTATCCGTCTGACGTTTCCGATGCAGAATGGGCGCTGGTCGCGCCCTATCTGACGCTGCTGCGCGAGGATGCGGGCCAGCGCGCGCATAGCTTGCGCGAGGTGTTCAACGGGCTGCGCTACGTGGTCAGGAGCGGCTGTTCCTGGCGGCTGATGCCCCACGATCTGCCACCCTGGTTCGTCGTGTATCAACAAGCCCAGCGCTGGCTGGCAGCCGGCTGTTTCGAACAACTGGCCGAGGATCTGCGTGCCGTGCTGCGCATGGCGGCAGGCCGGGCTCCAGAGCCGACGGCGGTCGTGCTCGACAGTCGGACCTTACGCTCCTCGCCCGAGAGCGGCGAGCGGGCCGCCTACGACGGGGCCAAGCGCAAGAAGGGCTCGAAGCTGCACATGGCGGTGGACACGCTCGGCCACCTCCTGGCGCTGCACGTCACGCCCGCCAATGCCGATGACCGGGCTCAAGTCGAGCGCTTGGCCGAGGCCGTGCAGGCGGCCACTAGCGAGAATGTCGAGGTCGCCTTCGTTGATCAGGGCTACATCGGCGAGAAGCCGGCCGCAGCTGCCCAGGAGTACGGCATCGAACTGGAGGTGGTGAAGCTGCCCGAGGCCAAGCGCGGCTTCGTCCTGTTGCCGCGCCGATGGGTGGTCGAGCGCTCCTTCGCCTGGGCCACCCGCTTCCGCAGGCTCGTCAAAGATTACGAGCGCTACGCCACAACGTTGGCAGACCTGCACCGCGTCGCCTTCGTCTGCATCATGCTCAAACAGGCCGCTGCAATCGCCTCAAGTTCATAACACCCTCTAG
>CANEZL010000074.1 GCA_947444195.1 Methylobacteriaceae bacterium
CCGCGGCGGCTCGCACCGTCCCTGATCTCTGGCACGCCATCCGGCAGACTTTGGCTTGCTTCACCGCAGAGGAGTGCCGCAACGCCCTCACCGCAGCCGGCTACGAGACCGACTTGGCCGTCGCTACGTGAGCGGGCACGGCTCTAGTGGGAAAACCGGCGCTTCCATGAATACGGGTTTTCGGACCAACGCTCCCGTTGCTCAGCGCGTGAACAACCTATGCACGATATGTTCTCAACGCGGATGAAATCGCAGGCAATGCTGCAGTGCGGCGGCGGAATCTGACGGTAAACTTCCAGCTATGTCGCCGTGCTGGAAAAAAGCGTCGCAGCGCGACAAGCCGCAGTCTCCGTCCCCGGTAGCTTTTCATCATCCTAGATTAAAGGCATGCACTGCCGAAGACGCCGAGCGACGATTGGCGAAACGCGCTGCTCCAAAGAGGTCGTAAGCACATGGGCCGTATCACTCTGGAGAGCGTAAGCAAGATATTCGGTCCAAACCATGTCGCGGCCGTCGACCTGATCGCGCAGGGCAAGCGGAAGGCGGAGATCGCCGAGGCCTGCGGGGCCGTGGTGGGTCTGTGCGACGTCTCCTTCGAGGTCCGGGAAGGCGAGATCCTGATCCTGATGGGCCTGTCGGGCTCCGGGAAATCCACCCTGCTGCGCTGCATGAACCGGCTCGTCGAGCCGACCTGCGGGCGCATCCTCGTGGACGACGTGGACGTGACGCGACTGTCTCGCAAGGAACTGCTGGCCTTCCGCCAGAAGACCTTCGGCATGGTGTTCCAGCACTTCGCCCTGCTTCCCAACCGGACGATCCTGTCCAATGTCGGCTTCGGCCTCGAGATCAAGAACGTTCCGGCCGCGCGGCGGACGGAATGCGCCATGCAGGCGATCGAGCTCGTCGGCCTGAAGGGTTGGGAGAGCAAGTACCCGCACGAGCTGTCCGGGGGCATGCAGCAGCGGGCGGGCCTCGCCCGGGCGCTCGCCGCCGACGCGGACATCCTTCTCATGGACGAGGCCTTCAGCGCCCTCGACCCCCTGATCCGCCGCGACATGCAGGCGGAGTTGCGCGAGCTCCAGCGCAAGCTCAGGAAGACCATCGTCTTCGTCTCGCACGACCTCGACGAGGCCGTGGCCCTCGGCGGCCGCATCGTCCTGATGAAGGACGGCGCAGTGGTGCAGATCGGCCAGCCGGAGGAGATCGTGGCCCGGCCCGCGACCGCGTACGTGGCCCGTTTCGTCGAGCATATCGATCTGGTCGCGGTGATGCGGGTGGAGCAGGTCGCCGACCGCTCCGCGCCGATCCTCGCCCCAACCGACAGCGTCGCCGAGGCGCGGGCGCGGGTCGCTGGCGCGCGGGACGAGGCCTGGCTCGTCGCCGATGGCGGCGGGCGCTTCGTCGGTCGCCTCCGTCCCGAGCGACTCGCCGCGGCGACCCCCGGCGAGTCCGTCTCCGGCCTGCTCGACCTCGATCCCGACGCGGTCGAGACCGGAACGCCCCTGGAGGTGGTGCTGGACCGCGTGGCGGCCCGGGGCTCGGTCGCCGTGGTGGATCCGGAGGGCCGCCTCGTCGGCGCCATCACGAGCCGGGACGTGGTGCGGGCGCTCGCCGCCCGCCCGGGCAGCCACGGCCGGGACGACGTCCACGGCGCCACCTCGACATCCCAGAAGCCGGCAGGAGCGGAGCGATGGACTGGAACGTCCCAAAATTTCCCCTCGACACGCTCAGCGACCAGGGCCTCGACTGGCTCACCGAGCATGGCAGTTGGCTGACCCGCGCCGTCAGCCGCTCCGTCTCCGACTGGATCGAGACGCTGACCACCGCGCTCGTCGCGGTGCCGCCCTGGGCCTTCATCGGGCTGGCGACCCTCGCCACCTGGAAGATCGGCGGCCGCAAGGTCGGGCTGCTCACCCTGTTCGGCCTGCTGTTCCTGTGGGACCTGCGACTCTGGCAGGCGACGGTCGAGACCCTGGTCCTCGTGATCCTGGCGACGATCGCCGCCCTGCTCATCGGCATCCCGGTGGGGATCTGGTTCGCCCTCAGCCGGCGGGCCTGGCGGGTGTTCTCGCCCGTGCTCGACATGATGCAGACGCTGCCGAGCTTCGTCTACCTGATCCCGGCGCTGCCCTTCTTCGGTCTCGGCGCGGTCTCGGCCTGCTTCGCCACCATCGTGTTCTCGGTGCCCCCGGTGATCCGCCTGACGGCGCTCGGCATCCAGAACGTGCCCTCCGAACTCGTCGAGGCCTCGGATGCCTTCGGTGGCTCGGCCAGCCAGAAGCTGTTCAAGGTGCAGTTGCCCCTGGCGCTGCCGACCATCATGGCCGGCGTCAACCAGACCATGATGCTCGCCCTCTCCATGGTGGTGATCGCGGCGATGATCGGGGCCGGCGGCCTCGGGCGCGCGGTCTGGCAGTCGATCCAGCGGCTTGAGGCCGGCGCCGGGTTCGAGGCGGGCATCGGCATCGTGATCCTGGCGGTCATCCTCGACCGCTCGACGCAGGCGCTGGCCGCCCGGGCCCGCCCGCACGGCGCCTGAGCCGACCTCGCCCGCCGCGCCCTCCCGCGCGGGGGCGCCCGATCCCCGAACACGCGGCGCGGCGTCCCGGAGGCGGGCGTTACCGCTATCCCATGCCTCATGCTCCGGAAAGGTCACCGATGCGCAAGCGGATCCTCGGCGTCGCCCTCTGCCTCGCCCTCACCCAGACCGCGGCGGAGGCGGCGCAGAAACAGGTACGCCTCGCCTATGTGGAGTGGGCGGACGCCGTGGTCGCCACGAACATCCTCAAGCAGGTGCTGGAGGAGAAGGGCTACCGGGTGAAGGCGATCCCCCTCGCGGCCGCCGCCATGTGGCAGGCCGTGGCGACGGGGGACGCCGATGCGAGCGTCGCGGCCTGGCTCCCGATCACGCAGGGCGCCTACTATGACAAGCTGAAGAACCGCCTGGAACTGATCGGCCCCAACGTCACCGGCGCCAAGATCGGCTGGGTGGTTCCGGCCTCCTCGACCCTCGACAGCATCGAGGATCTGAGGACGAGGTCGGCGGAAGTCGGCGGGCAGGTGATCGGGATCGATCCGGGCGCCGGCGTGATGCGGAAATCCGAGGCGGCGATCAAGGAGTACGGGCTTCCCGTGAAGCTCGTGGACGGCAGCGACGCCACGATGACGAGCGCGCTCAAGGACGCGGTGCGCCAGAAGAAGAACATCGTCGTCACCGCCTGGACGCCGCACTGGATGTTCGCGCGCTACGATCTGAAATACCTTGCCGATCCCAAGAAGATCTTCGGAGACGACGAGAGCGTGAACACCCTCGCCCGCAAGGGCCTGAAGGAGGACATGCCGGAAGTCTACGGCATCCTGCAGAAGTTCAAGCTGAGCGTGAAGGAAGAGGAATCCGTGATGGCGGAGAACGAGGAGCGGGGCGCCAACCCGTCCGAGACCGCTGCGAGATGGATCGCCGCGAACCGCGCCACGGTGGATGGCTGGTCGAAGTAGAACAACGGTCCGGTTCGATACGGTCGCGAAGCGATCGAAAGTCTCGAATGCTGCGCCGACAAGGCGGGAAAGCCGTGCGCCGTCCGCGATGAGTTGTCGGACGATCGCATCCTTCGGAACCATTGTTGCGGTTCACGATAGCCGGGGGCGGGGGCCATAGGACGATGAGAGCACTGAGAGCGGGCGCCGCGGCGTGCGCGGCCGGGCTGTTTCTGTACGCTTCGGCCGTTCGGGCGCAGGATCAGACCACGCAGGAACTCGATTCCGAGCCGACGCGCCTGAACCGGACCCAGCCGGTCGCCGTGCCGGAGCCGGCGCCCCGCCCCGACGCGGCGCCGGGCCTGCCGGGCCTGCCGGGCAAGTTCACCTTCGGCGGCGCCATCCGCGCCCGCTACGACTGGCGCTTCAACGACGTCAGCCGCGGCGGCGCCCCGAAGGCTTCCGAGCATTTCGACTTCGACACGCTCTCCCTGAAGGCGGCCTACGATTCCGACACGATCTTCGGCGCCTTCCAGTACCGCTTCTACGGCGCCAGCTCGATCTACGGACCGCTGAACGGCTACAAGGGCTATCCAGGCGAGGTCAGCTTCCCGATGTGGGCCTATGTCGGCTACAGGCTCACGCCCCAGGACAGCATCACCGTCGGCCTCAACCAAGCGCCCTTCGGCCTCGTGCCCTATTTCGGCGCGAGCTTCATCGAGACCCTCGGCTTCGCCATGGGCCTGGAGGAGGTCTACAATTTCGGCGTGAAGTACGCCCACGTCGAAGCCGACCTCAACTATCAGTTCGGCTTCTATCCGGGCGCCAATCCGAACGCCTTCGGCATCAGCGCCGACAGCGCCCGCTACTCCACCAACATCGTCCGGGCTGATTCCTACGTGCCGTTCGGCGCCCGCAACGCCGAGCAGAACATGTTCATCGGCCGGGCCGAGTACTTCGTCGTCAAGAACGACTTCGCCTCCCTGGCCTTCGGTGCCTCGATCTGGCACTCGGACCTGCACAACTTCGACACCCGCCAGACCGGCACCAAGCAGCTCGAAGGCGTGCACGCCCTGGCCACCTACGGACCCTGGGGCTTCAAGGGCATCTACATCCGCCAGGACATCGACGCCAGGAATCCGATCCGCAACGATCTCGTCACCGTGGGCGGCTTCGACTTCTCGTACAACATGGCCACGCGCGGCAACTTCGTCTCCGGCGAGGTGACCTACAAGATCGCCGACCCGATCGGCCCGTTCACCGCGGTGCCCTATTTCGGATACAGCGCCTACTACAAGGACAAGCCCGGCTTCCGGACGAGCGAGCGCTTCATTCTGGGCAGCGCCTGGACCCTGACGGCCGACCCGAACCTCGTGATCTACACGGAAGGCGTGTTCGGCCGGAACGACCCCTTCGTGGGCGCCGGCCAGTTCGCCAACGGCCTCGCCATGGGCGGCGACAACCGCTGGAAGACGCGCTTCATCATGAACATCGGCTACTACTTCTGACCGGCCGCGCAGGCCGCCCTCCGGGGCCGAGGGTCTCACAGATCGAGGTACAAGAATGAGCGAACGCATCATCCTCCGCGCCGGCGAGGCTCTCGTGGCCGGCGGCCCGCCCAACACCGCCTCCGAACCGGAGGTCATCATCGGCGAGCTCGACGGGCCGGTCGGCACGGCTCTGGCGACCCTGACGGGCGATCAGGTCGTCGGTCACAGCCGCGTCTTCGCGCTCCTGAACACCGACATCATGGTGCGCCCGGTGACCTTGTGCGTCTCCAAGGTCAGCGTCACCGAGAGCAAGTACACCTCGATCCTGATGGGTACCGTGCAGTTCGCCATCGCCAACGGCGTGCTCGATGCCGTGCGCGCCGGCTACATCCCCAAGCACAAGGCCAACGATCTCGGCATCATCTGCTCGGTCTGGCTCAGCCCCGGCGTGATCGAGGCCGAGCACGTGGACCACAAGGCGCTGTTCGAGATCCAGCGCAAGGGCATGACCGAGGCGATCCGCAAGGCCATGACCAACGAGCCCACGATCGACTGGCTCCTTGAGAACCAGGACAAGATCACGCACAAGTATTACCAGATGGGCCTCGACGGCAAGATCTGACGCCGCCGCGCGCGGGCCGACCGCCCGCGCCGCCGAACCGCGCAGGGCGCCCTCCGGATCGCGGGGGGCGCCCTTTTCTTCGGCGCCGCCCTACCCCGTCGTGCCCACGGCGGCCGCCGCCTCACGGACCGGGCGCGGCGTCGGCGCGTGCTTGCGCTCGGCGCTGGGCGGCCGGCCGAAATGGTCGACATAGGCCTTCGAGAAGTGCGAGGCCGAGGCGAAGCCGCACTCGATCGCGATGGTGAGCAGCGGCATCGCGGTCTGGCGGATCAGGTCGCGGGCGTGTTCCAGGCGGATGCGCAGGTAATGCTTGGCCGGGGAACGGCCGAGATACTTCAGGAACAGCCGTTCGAGCTGGCGCTTCGAGAGATGGACCGATTCGGCGAGCTCCTGGCTGCCGAGGGGCTCGGCGAAGGTCTTCTCCATCAGTCCGACCACGTGCAGGAGCTTGGGATGCGCGACGCCCAGGCGCATGCGCAGGTCCATGCGCTGGCGCTCGCCGGCCTCGCGGATGCGGTGGTGGATCAGCTGCTCGGCGACCGCGGCGGCGATGTCGGCCCCGTGGTCGCGCACGATCAGCGACAGCATCATGTCGGCGGCGGCCGTCCCGCCGGCGCAGGTGAAGCGGTTGCGGTCGATCTCGAACAGGTCGGAGCCGATTTCCAGGCCGTCGTGCTCGCAGGCGAGGCTCGCCTGGTTCTCCCAGTGGATCGTGGCGCGGTAGCCGTCGAGGAGGCCGGCCTTGGCGAGCACGTAGGTCCCGGTGCAGACGGCGCCGATGGCCGTGCCGCGCGCGCAGCTCCGGCGCAGGATCGCCTGGAGCGCCCGGTGGTCGGGACGGTGGATGTCGATGCCCCCGCAGACGATGAGCATGTCGAGGTTCTGCGCCTCGCCGAAGGTGCCGGCGACCTGGACCTCGACGGCGTTCGAGGCCCGGCAACTCCGCCCGTCCTCGGACCAGAGCGAGTAGCGGTAGAGCTCCCGCTGCGCCGCGCGGTTGGCGAGCCGCAGCGGCTCGATCGCCGACGAGAAGGCGATCATCGAGAAGTGCTCGACCAGCATGAAGCCGACGGTCGTCATGTCCTCGCGGCCGAGGCCGTCGCTCGGCGCCGCACCGCCGTTCGCGGCCGTCATGAACCGATTCATCCCAGTGCCCGACTCCGGCATCGCGAGCTGAGAATCGCTCAAATGTAGGCCCGAGGCTAGAGGGTGTTATGAACTTGAGGCGATTGCAGCGGCCTGTTTGAGCATGATGCAGACGAAGGCGACGCGGTGCAGGTCTGCCAACGTTGTGGCGTAGCGCTCGTAATCTTTGACGAGCCTGCGGAAGCGGGTGGCCCAGGCGAAGGAG
>CANEZL010000075.1 GCA_947444195.1 Methylobacteriaceae bacterium
CCCTGATCAGCCCGGCTGCGCCACCCCGACCCGCCTTCGCCGGGCTGATCAGGGGCGTCCCGCCATACCCATCCAGGGGGTCAAAGTTCGACGCCGATCCAGGGTCAATGTTCAACGCTGTTTGACAGCCCTGGCCGATGCCGAACCAGAAGAAGGCCGCCTCGTAGCCCTGCGACTTGATCATCATCTGGATCGGCACGACCGTGAGGGCCGAGCCCGCGCCGAAGCCCATGGCGGTGAGGCCGGCGGCGAGGCCGCGGCGGTCGGGGAACCACTTCAGCGAGTTGCCGACGCAGGTGCCGTAGACCGCGCCCGCGCCCGTGCCGCCGATGGCCGCGGCCACGTAGAGCATGCCGAGGCTGTCGGCGTAGGAGTTCATGACCCATGAGACGGCGCAGAGCAGGCCGCCGCCCAGCGTGACGATGCGCGGGCCGTACTTGTCCACGAACCAGCCCTCGATCGGTACGAGCCAGGTCTCGGTGACGACGAACAGGGTGAAGGCGATCTGGATCGCGGCGCGGTCCCAGCCGTGCCGCTCCTGCATCGGGTTGACGAAGAACGTCCAGCCGTACTGCATGTTGGCGATCATGCACATGCAGACGATGCCGAAGGTCAGCTGGAGCCAGCGTCCGTGGCCTATCCTGTGGCGGGCCTCACTCATGGGGGATTCCTCCTGGCGCTTCTCGATTGTCGGGCCGGCGCTTCTGGGTTCTGTCCGCTCCGCTCGGCGCGCCACGCGACAGAGGGCGGTTTAATCCGCGACTTTCGAATGGTCGACGGTATACCAGTTGCGATTTCTTGCCGCCCGCCCCGGCCTTGTCAATCCGCCTGGAACCAAAGTGCAGAATGGGCCGGTGCCGCTGTCAGCTGTGGACGGGGCCGCCCGCCGCCGCGGTCCATGATTTGACACTTGGTATGCCCAATACCGATAGTGGCGCCGATGCGTCGCCCGCCGTGGGCCGCGCCTCGTGACGGTTGCGAGCGGATGCGGGACCTGCCGCGCGCGCGTGCCGGAAGCGGTCGCCAGAGCCGCGCATACGGGAAGACTTTTGGATCCGAGATGTCGAACACCGACCAGTTCAGCATCAAGCCGATCGTGGCGAGTTCCAGCCTGCGCACCCTCGCCTACGAGGCGCTGAAGCAGGCCATCACCAACATGGACCTCTACGGACGGCCCGACGAGATCCGCCTGGACGAGCGCAAGCTCTCGCAGGATCTCGGCGTGAGCCGGACGCCCGTGCGCGAGGCGCTGACCGTGCTGGAGCAGGAGGGCTTCGTCCGCTCCGAGGCGCGCCGGGGCATCTTCGTCATCAAGAAGACGAAGGCCGAGATCGTCGGGATGATCCACGCCTGGGCGGCGCTGGAGAGCATGGCGGCGCGCCTCGCCTGCGCCCGGGCGACCGATGCGCAGCTGAAGTCCCTCCGCGACGAGTTCCCGGAATTCTACGAGGGACGCCCGTCGGAGCACATCGACGAGTACTCGGACGCCAACATCCGCTTCCACCAGAAGATCATCTCGCTCGGCCAGTGCGAGGCGATCGCGGGCCTGTCGAGCAACCTGCTGATGCATGTGCGCGGGATTCGCAACAAGGCCCTGCGCCAGGGGGAGCGGGCCGAGGAATCGATTCGCGAGCACGTGGCGATCATCAAGGCGCTGGAGGCGCGGGAGACAGAGCGGGCCGAGCAGCTGGTGCGCGACCACGGGCTCGGCCTCGCCCGGCACGTCGACACCTACGGGCACTATCTCGACTGACCGGCGGCGCCCGCGATTCGGCGGGCGCGTCGGGAAAGATCGGGCGATTCGCGCCCTGCGTGGTCTGCGCAAGGTTTCCCTCACCAATTTGGTGATAGGGTCAACAGATCGTTGACGTGCGCGAACCGCGGAGGACGCAGACGTGGCCGACGGCGCCCGCTTGCACGAGGAGGACGACGCCTTCGTCCTCCTGCTGTCCGACCGGCCGGCCGAGCGGCAGGTGCTCGCCCGCGCCATCGATCTGGCCCTGGGCTGCCGCCCCCTCGCCCCGGGCGAGCCGCTGCCCACGTGCCCCGCCCGGCTCGCCGTGATCGATCTCGACGCCGCCGCCCTGGCGGAGACCGCCCCCCTCCTCGACCGCGGCGCCTGGCACGCGGTGCCCCGCCTCGTCCTCGCGCGGATCGGCTGCCGGCCGATCCGGCTCCCGCCGGGCTCGCGCGTGCTGCCGGCGGCGGCGACGCGGGAGACGGTGCTCGCCACCGCCTTCGCGATGATCGAGGCGGCCGCCGGGGACGTGCGAGCCCGGGGCCGCCGCCTCCACGCCCGCGCCGCGGCCGCCACCGCCCTCGTCGCCGACCTGTTCGACAGCGCGGCCCTCGGCGCCCGGATCGACCCCGCGGCCGTGGAGCAGGGCACCGAGATCGTGGTCGAGACCGTGGCCGAGGCCGGCATCCGCACCTGGCTCGACGTCGTCTGGCGGCACGATGCGGGGGTCTACCAGCACACCCTCGGCGTCGCCGGGTTCGCCGCCGCCTTCGGCGCATCGATGCGCCTCGGCGCCGCCGACCACCGCCGCTTCGCGCGGGCCGCCCTCCTCCACGACATCGGCAAGTCGCGCATCCCGGGCGAGATCCTGAACAAGCCCGGCCGCCTCTCGCCGGAGGAGTGGCGCCTGATGCAGCGCCATCCCGTGATCGGCGCCGACCTGCTCCTCGCCCAGGGCGACACCGATCCCCCCGTCGTCGAGGTCGTGCGTCATCACCACGAGCGCCTCGACGGCGCCGGCTACCCGGACGGCCTCGCCGGGACCGAGATCTCCGATCTCGTGCGCCTCACGGCGATCTGCGACGTGTTCTCGGCCCTGACCGAGCGGCGCAGCTACCGCGCCCCCCTCGATCCCCGGCAGGCCCTCGAGAGCATGGAGGCGGATCGCGGCCATCTCGACCCGCTCCTGCTGCGCGCCTTCGCGGCGGTGGCGATCCAGGGCTGAAGGCCCTCCCGCTCCGCGCGCGCCTCCCCGTCACGGCCGGCCCCCGCTCCTGTCCCGCGCGGAAGGAGCCGGAGGTGGGGCCCGACGGAGCGCTGCCCTGCCTCCCGCGCGCGCTCCGAGACGGGGGGAGCGGACGTGCTGGAGACCGTCCGGCGATCCACATGCGATTGTCCCGTTCGCTCGTCCCGGATCCCGGCCCGCCGAGGGGAGCGGGCATCGCCCGTGGTGCGCGGGCCACACCGATGCGGGAACGGCCGCGCCCGCCGGCCCGGCGGCCCCCACTGCCCCGGTTTCGCCGCAGGGGCGCGGGAGGCAGGGGCCGATTCCGGCAACGCTCTCGAAACCGTCCCGTGCAGACCCTCCGCACCGCCCTTCTCGCCGCTCTCCTCGCCTCCGGCCTCTCGGCCTGCGGCACCTCGGCGATCCTGCCCGAATCCGGGCCGGTGAGCCCCGTCGTGCTCGACGAGGCGGCGGCCGCGGCCGCGATCTCGCGCTACCGGGCCCAGCACGGGCTCGGCCCGGTCACGGTCGATCCGGGCCTCGCGGTGGCGGCGGCGGTCCAGGCCGGCAACAATGCCCGCGCCGGGCGCCTCAGCCACGATCTCGGCGGCACCTTCACCTCGCGCATGGCGGCCGCGGGCCTCGCCCGCACCTACACCGCCGAGAACCTGAGCGCCGGCTCGCAGACCTTCGATCAGGTGCTCGCCCGCTGGAAGGCCTCGCCCCAGCACAACGCCAACATGCTGATCCCCCAGATCCGGCGCATCGGCATCGCCCGCGTCGACGCCCCCGGCACCCGGTACGGCCGCTTCTGGGCCCTGGTGATGGCCGGCGGCTGATCCGGACCCGACGCCTGGCCGCCGTCCCGAGGCCCAAGCCCGTCGCCGCGCCGCCCGAGAGCCCATTCGAGGTGCTATTCCAGAGCTTTACCTCACCCTGAGATACCGCGTCAGCGGCCTCGGAGGATGTCTCCGGAGGGCGTAGCAATCCCTGGAGCGCTCCTTCGAGGCCTCCGCTCCGGCATCTCAGGATGAGGTCGAGGATGGGTGATACGGGCTCCGCTTGATCGCTCCGGTATAAGTTGGCCGCCGTCATTCCGGGTCGCTCGAAGTGCCAGCCCGGACCCGGAGGGGCACGCGGAGCGTGCAATCCATGAACACCGCTGTTCCCAACCCGGCCCCTTCGATGGGCCTGGATCCGGGCTCCGCTCCGCGGCCCTGGGATGACGGTGCGGGCTTATCCCGGAGCGATCAACCGGAAGCCGTATGAGATCGGCAGAGCCGCGAGACTCCGGCTGGCCTAGCCGATCAGCTCCGTCTGCAGGCTCGGGCTGGTCACGGCCACGCGGTCGCGCCCACCGCGTTTCGCCGCGTACAGCGCCAGGTCAGCCCGTTTGAGCAAGGCATCGATGGTGTCGCCCGCCGCCCACTCGGTCAGCCCGATGCTCGCGGTGAAGCGCAGGTTCGGCTGCCGCGGCACCTGGTTCGCCGCGCACTGGCCGCGGATGCGGTGCGCGATCACCGCGGCTCCGGCCAGGCCGTGACCAGGCATCAGCACCGCGAACTCCTCGCCGCCGAGCCGCCCCGTGATCGCCCCGGTCTCGAGCAGGATACGGGCGACGCAGCGGATCACCTGATCGCCCACATCGTGGCCGAAGCGGTCGTTGATCGACTTGAAGTGATCGATGTCGATCTGCAGCAGCGTCAGCGGACGCCCGGCCGAGGCGCCGGCGAGCGCGGTCGCGGCGTGGCGCATCAGCGCGCCGCGGTTGAGCAGTTGCGTCAGGTGGTCGGTGTCGGCCTGCCGGATGAGGGCCTGCTGCAGCTTCAGCATGCGTTCGGCCGAGCGCAGGCGGCCGTGCAGCTCCTGCGCGCTCGGGGGCTTGGTCAGGAAGTCGTCGGCACCGCTGTCGAGAACCTCGCCGAGCGGCCGGTCGTCGCGCGTGGCCGACATCACCAGAATGGTGAGCGGGCGGCGGTCGTCGGCGAGCGCCCGCAGGGACCAGCACAGCTCCAGCCCGCAGATCGGCTGGACCTCCAGGCTGGTGAGGACGCAGGTGACGGAGAGGTCGGCCTCCACATGCGCCAGCGCGGCGGCCGAATCCGCGAACGTCACGACGCTGTGGCCGCCGGCCGCGAGCATCTCCCCGACGATCTTGAGGACGACACGGCTCGGATCGATCAGGGCGACGTGCATGGCGCTTCGTCAGGCTACGAGGGGAAAGGGCGTCGAGGGGGCCATCGCATTGTGAGGGTCTTGGACCGCGCCCATGCCCAGAACGGCGTAGCAGGTGCGGTTGCGGCCCTGGGCCTTCGCCTCGTAGAGGGCGGCGTCGGCCAAGCATAGCAGATCGGCGGGTGCGCCGCCGAGATGGGGTAGGCCGAGGACGAGCCCGATGCTCACCGTGATCGGGCCGACGCCGCCGCCCTCCGCCTCGACGGTGAGCTTGGCGACCGCGTCGTGCACCCGGTCCGCCACGAAGGCCGCGCCCTCGGCGTCGGTGTCGGGCAGCAGCACCGCGAATTCCTCGCCCCCGAGCCGGGCGACGAGGTCCCCCGGTCGGCGCGCGGCGCCCGAGAGGGCCTGGGCGAGCGCCCGCAGCACGCGGTCGCCGACCGCGTGGCCGTGGCGGTCGTTGTAGCGCTTGAAGTGGTCGGCATCGACGGCGAGCAGGGGGACGGTGTCGCCGCGGCGGCGCGCCTCCGCCCAGATGCGCTCGAACGTGTCCTCGAAGGCGCGGCGGTTGGGCAGGCCCGTGAGCGCGTCGGTGCGCGAGAGCTGCGCCAGTTCGGCCTCCGCCGCCGTGCGCCGCCGCAGTTCCCAGTCGACCACCAGCGACAGGCCGATGGTCAGCCCGCACAGGGCGAGCACGAGGCCGCCGATCACCAGGGCCTTGGCCCGCCACTCGGCCTCGATCTCCCGCGTGGAGAGCGCGACCGTCAGGTAGAGCGGCAGGTTGCCGACCCGGGTGAAGGTGTAGAGCCGCTCGATGCTGTCGCTCGGGGTGACGCCGACGAACTTGCCGCTGCCCTCGCGCAGGAAGCGCTGGACGTTGGGCGAGTCCCCGAAATTCGGGGCGAGTTCCGGATTGGGCACCGGATGGCGCACGAGGCGGGTGCCGTCGCTGAGGAACAGGGCGATCGTGCCCTTCCGCCCGAGGTTGATCCGGTCGAACAGGCGGTCGAAGTAGGACAGCGACAGGCTGCCGAGCACGATCCCGGCGAAGGAGCCTCCCGGTAGGCCTGTCCGCCGGCTGAGCACGATGACCGGCTCGCCGGTGTGCTGCGAGATCAGGGGGTGGCTGATGTGGAGCCCGAGGTTGGGGTCGGCCTTGTGGGCGCGGAAATAGGCCCGCCCGGCGCTGTTGAGGCGCCGCGCCGGCCAGCCGGCCGCGTCGTAGATGCTGTTGCCGTGCTCGTCGAGGACGAGCATCACGCCGAGATCCTTGGCGTTGATGGCGCGGTCGAACAGGACGCGCTGCCGGTATTTCGGGCTGATATCCTCCAGGTCGTACAGCTTGAGATTGTCGACGACGGCTGTCAGGGCGAGGTCGATGATCTCGACGTTGCGGTCGATGTCGCGCTCGATCACCTGGAGCAGGTTCCGCGAGGTCTGCTCGGCCTTGTCCCAGGCGTCCTGGCGCAGTTC
>CANEZL010000076.1 GCA_947444195.1 Methylobacteriaceae bacterium
AAGGACAACACCACGATCATCGATGGCGCAGGCAAGAAGGGCGACATCCAGGCGCGCGTGAAGCAGCTTCGGACGCAGCTCGAGGAGACCACCTCGGACTACGACCGCGAGAAGCTCCAGGAGCGTCTGGCCAAGCTCGCGGGCGGCGTCGCGGTGATCCGCGTCGGCGGCGCGACCGAGGTCGAGGTCAAGGAGAAGAAGGATCGCGTCGACGACGCCCTCAACGCCACCCGCGCGGCGGTCGAGGAAGGCATCGTCCCCGGCGGCGGCACCGCGCTGCTGCGCGCCAAGAAGGCGGTCGCCGATCTGACCTCCGACGTCGCCGACGTCCAGGCCGGCATCAAGATCGTCCTCAAGGCCCTTGAGGCCCCGATCCGCCAGATCGCCCAGAACGCGGGCGTCGAGGGCTCGATCGTGGTCGGCAAGATCACCGACAACACGGGCTCCGAGACCTTCGGCTTCAACGCTCAGACCGAAGAGTACGTCGACATGATCCAGGCCGGCATCGTCGACCCGGCCAAGGTCGTGCGCACCGCTCTGCAGGACGCCGCTTCGGTGGCCGGCCTGCTGGTGACCACCGAGGCGATGGTCGCCGACGCGCCGAAGAAGGACAGCCCGGCCCCGGCGATGCCCGGCGGCGGCATGGGCGGCATGGACTTCTAAAGTCCACGCCACCGTTCGAGAGACGGGAGAGGGGTCGCCGCGAGGCGGCCCCTTTTCTTTGCGCGGTTGCCCTGCCAAATTACCAAGAATTGGTAATTCAGAGGGATAGCGATGGCGCATAACACCTCGGTCTCCCTGGGAGATCACTTCGCCCGTTTCATCGCCCAGCAGGTCGAGGGCGGCCGCTACGGATCGGCCAGCGATGTCGTTCGCGCCGGTCTGCGGCTGCTCGAGGAGCAGGAGACCCGTCTGCAAGCGCTGAGGACGGCCCTCGCCGAGGGCGAGGCCAGCGGGCCGCCCGAGGCCTTCGATGTCGAAGCGTTCCTCGCGACCAAGCGCGCCGGGCGGCCGTGAGCGCCGGTTACGGCCTCACGCCGCTGGCGCAGGACGACCTCGGCGGCATCTGGGATTACACGGCCGAGCATTGGGATGCCGAGCAGGCGGACGCCTATATCCGTCGCCTCGTGCAGGCCTTTGCCGGGCTCGCGGCGGGGGATGTCCGTGGCAGAAGCGCCGACAGGATCCGGGCCGGCTACTTTCGTCTGCCGGTCGCCGCGCATGTCGTCTTCTACCGCTTCAGTGATGATGGCCGGATCGAGGTGATCCGGATCCTGCACGAGCGCATGGATGCGGGGCGCCACCTGTAGTTCGGTCGACGCTCCCGTGACGATGCGGTCTCTCTCACGCCCCCGCATCCGGCGCCCTTCTTGCGTGCCTCGGCCCGCCGCCTAGGATCCGGCCCGGTTCGTTCAGCTCAGGGATACCCGATGCCTGTTTTCCGCTCCGGCCACCGTCTCGCCCCCGTGGCCGGCCTCGCGCTCGCCGCCCTGTCCCTCGGCCCGCTCCCGGCGTTCGCCCGCGAGATGCCCGAGGCCAGCAGCGCCCAGGCTGCGCGCAAGCCGAACGTGGTGATCCTGGCCACCGGCGGCACCATCGCGGGGGCGGGGGCGGACGCGGCCAACAGCGCCACCTATCAGGCCGCCAAGGTGCCGGTGGACAAGCTGATCGCCGCGGTGCCGGCCATGAGCAACGTCGCCAACGTGCGCGGCGAGCAGGTCTTCCAGATCGCCTCCGAGAGCTTCACCGACGCGCAGCTCGTGCAACTGGCCAAGCGCGTCTCGGCGCTGCTCAAGCAGGACGACGTGGACGGCGTGGTCGTCACCCACGGCACCGACACCCTGGAGGAGACCGCCCTCTTCCTCGACCTCGTGGTCAAGAGCGACAAGCCCATCGTGGTGGTGGGTTCCATGCGCCCCTCCACCGCGATCTCGGCGGACGGCGCGCTGAACCTCCTCGACGCCGTCACCGTGGCGGGCTCGAAGGAGGCGGTCGGCAAGGGCGTCACCGTCACCATGAACGACCAGATCCAGGCGGGCCGCGACGTGACCAAGCGCGTCAACGTCGTGCCGAGCGCCTTCTATAGCCAGTGGGGGCCGCTCGGCATGGTGGTCGAGGGCAAGACCTACTTCTTCCGCACCTCCGTGAAGCGCCACGGCAAGACGTCCGAGTTCGACATCGACGCGATCGACAGCCTGCCGCAGGTCGCCATCGTCTACGGCTCGGGCAACATGTTCCCGGGAGCCTACACGGCGGCGGTCGATGCCGGCGCCAAGGCGATCGTCCATGGCGGCACCGGCAACGGCTCGGTGGCGGGCTACCTCGTCGATACCCTGAAGGACATCCGCTCCAAGGGCACCCTGATCGTGCGCTCCTCCCGCGTCGGCGACGGCATCGTCCTGCGCAACGCCGAGCAGCCCGACGACACGTACGACTGGGTGGTCGCCCATGATCTCAACCCGCAGAAGGCCAAGATCCTCACCGCCGTGGCATTGACCAAGACCGGCGACACGAAGGAGCTGCAGCGGATCTTCTGGGAATACTGAGCGCGGCCGGAGGTGGGAGGTTCGCTCCCGCCTCCGCGAGGCGCGTCCGAACGCTCTCGCGGGCTTGTGTAAACGTTTACATGAGACTGGCATCAGGCTAGAAGGGGTCGAAATAACCCGTGCGCGAAGCCGGGATCCGCGGGTCCCGGCCGCCGATGGCGGGACGCGCAAGCGGAAGGAAAGCCCATGGCGGAGATCCATCCCGAGGTCGCGGCGGTGACGGCGCGCGTGGTCGAGCGCTCCAGAGCGAGCCGACGGCGCTATCTCGACCTGATCGCCCGCGAGCGGGAGGCCGGCGTCCACCGGCCCAAACTCGCCTGCGGCAACCTCGCCCACGGCTTCGCCGCCGCCGGCGAGGACAAGGCGGCGATCCGCGCGGGCCGGGCGATGAATATCGGCATCGTCACCGCCTACAACGACATGCTCTCCGCCCATCAGCCCTACGGGCGCTATCCGGACCAGATCAAGGTCTTCGCCCGCGAGCGCGGCGCCACCGCCCAGGTGGCGGGCGGCACGCCGGCCATGTGCGACGGCGTCACCCAAGGGCAGCGCGGCATGGAGATGTCGCTGTTCTCGCGCGACACCATCGCCCTCTCCGCCGCCGTGGGCCTCAGCCACGGCATGTTCGACGGCGCGGCGCTGCTCGGCATCTGCGACAAGATCGTGCCGGGCCTGATCATCGGGAGCTTGCGCTTCGGCCACCTGCCGACGATCCTGATCCCGGCGGGGCCCATGCCCTCCGGCCTCGCCAACAAGGAGAAGCAGCGCATCCGGCAGCTCTACGCGGAGGGCAAGGTCGGACGCGAGGAATTGCTCGAATCCGAGTCCGCCTCCTATCACGGGGCCGGCACCTGCACCTTCTACGGCACGGCCAACTCGAACCAGATGATGATGGACGTGATGGGCCTGCACATGCCGGGGGCCTCCTTCATCAATCCGGGCACGAAGCTGCGGCAGGCGGTGACGCGGGCGGCGATCCACCGGCTCACCGAGATCGGCGCCGACGGCAACGACTACCGGCCGCTCGGCCTGTGCATCGACGAGAAGGCGATCGTGAACGCGGTCGTCGGCCTGCTCGCCACCGGCGGCTCCACCAACCACGCCATCCACCTGCCGGCCATGGCGCGCGCCGCCGGCATCGTCCTCGACTGGGAGGATATCGACCGGCTCTCGGCCGCCGTGCCGCTGATCGCCCGGGTCTATCCGAACGGCTCGGGCGACGTGAACCATTTCCACGCGGCGGGCGGCATGAGCTTCGTCATCGCCGCCCTCCTCGACGCGGGGCTCCTGCACGACGATATCCTCACGGTCGCCGGCCGGTCCCTGCGCGACCACGCCCGCGATCCGAAGCTCGCGGGCGACGACCTCGTCTTCGAGGATGCGGTGGCCGAGAGCCTCGATCCCGCCATGCTGCGCCGGCCCGCGGACCCGTTCCAGCCCGATGGCGGAATGCGCCTCGTCAGGGGCAATCTCGGCCGCGCCACCTTCAAGACCAGCGCGGTCGATCCCGAGCGGCGCACCATCGAGGCGCCGGCCCGGGTCTTCTCGGATCAGGACGCGGTGATCCAGGCCTTCAAGGCGGGCGAGCTGGAGCGCGACGTCGTCGTGGTCGTGCGCTTCCAGGGCCCCCGCGCCAACGGGATGCCCGAGTTGCACAAGCTCACGCCGCCGCTGGGCGTCCTGCAGGACCGCGGCCACAAGGTCGCCCTGGTCACGGACGGACGGATGTCGGGGGCCTCCGGCAAGGTCCCCGCGGCGATCCACCTGACGCCCGAGGCCCTGGGTGGCGGCCCGATCGGCCGGATCCGCGACGGCGACGTCGTCCGGCTCAGCGCCGCGGACGGGTTGCTGGAGGTTCTGGTGGACGAGGCGGAACTCGCCGCCCGCGAGCCCGCCCCGCTGCCGCCGACCGAGGAGGGCACGGGCCGCGAGCTCTTCGCCTTCATGCGCGCGGGCGCCGACGGGGCGGAGCAGGGCGCCTCGGCGATGCTGGCCGCCGCGGGCCTGTAACGGGGATCTCGAAGGGCCCGAGGCCCTCTGGCGGGGTCCCGGGGCGGCGCCCCGGGTTCGACGGCAGGGTTCCACCCTGCACCCGCGAAAGGTCTCGGACCTTTCGAAACCAAGACCACGGAAGCGGAGACCGCGCATGAACGACCTGACCAGCATCGACGCGCTGATGCGCTCCGTCGCCGTCATCCCGGTCCTGGTGATCGAGGATGCGGCCCATGCGGAGCCGATCGCCGAGGCTCTGGTCGCGGGCGGGCTCACCGCTCTGGAGGTGACCCTGCGCACGCCGGCCGCCCTCGACGTGATCCGGGCCATGTCCCGCGTCGAGGGCGCGGTGGTGGGGGCCGGCACGGTGCTCAACCCGCGCGACCTCGACGCGGCGCTGGCGGCAGGCGCCGCCTTCATCGTGTCGCCCGGCCTCACCGACCCCCTCACCGATGCGGCCAAGGCCAACGGCGTCCCCTACCTGCCGGGCGTGGCGAACGCGGCCGACATCATGCGCGGCCTCGACCACGGCCTCGACCGCTTCAAGTTCTTCCCCGCCGAGGCGGCGGGGGGGCTCAAGGCCCTGAAGGCGCTGGCCGCGCCCTTCCATCAGGTCCGCTTCTGCCCCACGGGCGGCATCACCGAGGCGAGCGCGCCGGCCTGGCTCGCCGAGCCCGCCGTGCTCTGCGTCGGCGGGAGCTGGGTGGTGAAGCCCGGCACGCCCGATACGGCGGCGATCCGCGCCGCGGCCGCTGCGGCGTCCGACCTCAGGACCGCCTGACACCCCGCTCTTCCCGCGCCCTTCCACAGATTCCTGCGTCGACGAAAAACCGTCGCGTTCGCGTGGTTTGCCTGGGACGCCGTTCGCGCTAATGGTGCACTGCACCAGCGGGCCTGCGGCGCCGGAGGAGTTCTCATGCGGATCGCGATGGTCGGTGCAGGGTATGTTGGGCTGGTCTCCGGCGCCTGCTTCGCGGATTTCGGGCACAGCGTGACCTGCATCGACCGCGACCCGGCCAAGATCGAGGCCCTGCGCGCCGGCCGGATCCCGATCTACGAGCCCGGCCTCGAGGCCCTGGTCGCCGAGAACGTGCGTCAGGGCCGGCTCGGCTTCGCCACCGAGCTCGCCGCCGCGGTGGCCGAGGCCGAGGCGGTCTTCATCGCGGTGGGCACGCCCTCGCGCCGGGGCGACGGCTTCGCCGACCTCTCCTTCGTCCACGCCGCCGCCCGCGAGATCGCGGGCGCGCTCACCGGCTTCACCGTCGTCGTCACCAAGTCCACCGTGCCGGTGGGCACCGGCGACGAGGTCGAGCGCCTCATCCGGGAGGCCAATCCCGGGGCGGACGTCGCGGTGGTGTCGAACCCGGAATTCCTGCGCGAGGGCGCGGCCATCGCCGACTTCAAGCGGCCCGACCGCATCGTGGTGGGCGCCGAGGATCCGCGCGCGGTGGCGGTGATGAACGAGATCTACCGGCCGCTCTACCTCAATCAGGCGCCGATCCTCGTCACCGGGCGGCGCACGGCGGAGTTGACCAAGTACGCCGCCAACGCCTTCCTGGCCACCAAGATCACCTTCATCAACGAGATCGCCGACCTCTGCGAGCAGGTCGGCGCCGACGTGCAGCAGGTCGCCCGCGGCATCGGGCTCGACAACCGCATCGGCGCGAAGTTCCTGCATGC
>CANEZL010000077.1 GCA_947444195.1 Methylobacteriaceae bacterium
CCGTCGCCGCCCATCGGTCCCGCGCTCGGTCAGCGCGGCCTCAACATCATGGAATTCTGCAAGGCCTTCAACGCGAAGACCGCGCAGATGGAGAAGGGCACCCCGATCCCGGTGATCATCACCGCGTATCAGGACCGCTCCTTCACCTTCGAGATGAAGCAGCCCCCGGTCACCTTCTTCCTCAAGAAGGCGGTCGGCCTGAAGATCGGCAAGAAGCCGGCCTCCGGCTCGAAGACCCCGGGTAAGGGCCCGACCGTCGGCAAGATCACCGAGGCGCAGCTTCGCGAGATCGCCGAGAAGAAGATGCCCGACCTCAACTGCGACTCGGTCGACTCGGCCGTCGCGATGATCCGTGGCTCCGCGCGGGCCATGGGTCTCGAAATCGTCGCCTGAGGGAGGGCAGCATGGCTAAGGAAGGCAAGCGCATCCGCGCCGCCCGCGAGGGCATCGACCCGACCAAGCTCTACGGCTTGTCCGAGGCGATCACGATGGTGAAGGCCAAGGCCAACGCCAAGTTCGACGAGACCGTCGAGATCTCGATGAACCTCGGCGTCGACCCGCGTCACGCCGACCAGATGGTCCGCGGCGTCTGCAACCTGCCGAACGGCTCCGGCCGCACGGTGCGCGTGGCGGTCTTCGCCCGCGGCGCCAAGGCGGACGACGCCCGGGCGGCCGGTGCCGATATCGTCGGCGCCGAGGATCTCCTCGAGATCGTCCAGGGCGGCAAGATCGAGTTCGATCGCTGCATCGCGACCCCGGACATGATGCCCCTCGTCGGCCGTCTCGGTAAGGTGCTGGGCCCGCGCGGCCTGATGCCGAACCCGAAGGTCGGCACCGTGACCATGGACGTGAAGGGTGCGGTGGGCGCCGCCAAGGGCGGCGCGGTCGAGTTCCGCGTCGAGAAGGCCGGCATCGTCCACGCCGGCATCGGCAAGGTCTCGTTCGATGCGCAGAAGCTCGCCGAGAACATCAAGGCCTTCGCCGACGCCGTCGCCAAGGCGAAGCCGACGGGCGCCAAGGGCACCTACATCCAGCGCATCGCCGTCGCCTCGACGATGGGCCCGGGCGTGAAGGTGGAGCCGAGCTCCGTCCTCAACGCCTGAGACCGGCGCGACACCCGCGCGACAGACCAGCGCCCGGCCGGAAACGGCCGGGCGCTCCTCGTTCCGGGGCCGGAATCCCGGATCCCGCGCCGGACGCATGACGCGGCGATGCGGCACCGCATCAAACTCATCGCGGAGGGGGCGCCATCGGCCGGGCCTGTGCTAGATAGCGCCCCATGCGATGCTCCCTCACGGTCTCCTCGAAGCGACGCATCCTGTGCGTCTTCCCCGCCTACACGCCGTCCTTCGGCACCTTCTCGCACGCCTATCCGCTGATGGGCGGCGTGAAGGCCTTCATGCCCCCGCAAGGGCTCCTGCTCATCGCGGCCTACATGCCGGAGAGCTGGGAATGCCGGTTCGTCGATGAGAATATCCGCCGGGCGAGCGCGGCCGACTTCGCCTGGGCCGACGCGGTCTTCGTCTCCGGCATGCACATCCAGGAGCCGCAGATCCACGACATCCGCGAGCGGGCCCACGCGGCCGGCAAGGTCGCGGTGCTGGGCGGTCCCTCGGTCTCGGGCGCGCCCGAGAAGTACGACGACTTCGACTACCTGCACCTCGGCGAGATCGGCGACGCCACCGACCGGCTCGTGGCCATCCTCGATCAGGACGTGTCGCGCCCGGCCGCTCAGATCAAGCTCGAGACCGGCGAGCGCCTCCCGCTCTCGGACTTCCCCGCGCCGGCCTACGAGCAGGCGCCGCTGAAGCGCTACCTGATCGGCTCCCTGCAATTCTCCTCGGGCTGCCCGTATCGCTGCGAGTTCTGCGACATCCCGCAGCTCTACGGGCGCCAGCCCCGGCTGAAGTCGCCGGAGCAGATGTGCGCCGAGCTCGACGCGATCGTCAGCCAGCCCGGCCACCCGGCGGTGGTCTACTTCGTGGACGACAACTTCATCGGCAACCGCAAGGCGACCCGCGAGATGCTGCCCCACCTCGTGGCGTGGCAGAAGCGGAACAACTACCCCCTCCAGTTCGCCTGCGAGGCGACGCTGAACATGGCCAAGCAGCCCGAGATCCTCGAGCTGATGCGGCAGGCCAACTTCATGACGGTGTTCGTGGGCATCGAGACGCCGGAGGCGGACGCGCTCAAGGGCATCGACAAGACCCACAACGCCGCCGTGCCCATGTACGAGGCCATCGAGACCCTGAACTCCTACGGCCTCGAAGTGACCTCGGGCATCATCCTCGGCCTCGACACCGACACCGACAAGTCGGAGCAGAACCTGATCGACTTCATCGATCGCTCGGCGATCCCGGTGCTGACCATCAACCTGCTCCAGGCGCTCCCCAAGACGCCCCTCTGGGACCGGCTGGAGCGGGAGGGCCGGCTCGTGCACGATGCCAGCCTCGAATCGAACGTGCTGTTCAAGCGGCCCCACGACGCGGTGGTGGGCTCCTGGCGGCGGGCGATCACCCACGCCTACGCACCGGAGAAGATCTTCGAGCGCTTCAAGCACCAGTGCGACGTGACCTACCCGCACCGGATCACCACGCCGACGGCGGGCAAGCTCACCGTGACCAACCTGCGGCGCGGCCTGATCCTCGGCTTCAACATCATCACCCGCGTGGGGCTGTTCTCCGACTATCGCGGCGCCTTCTGGCGGGCGGCGCTGCACGCCCTGCGGCGCGGCCAGATCGAGGCGGTGTTCAACATGGGCTTCGTGGCCCACCACCTCATCCGCTTCACCCGCGAGGCGCTGCGGGGCGAGCACAACGCCTCGTTCTACGCGGCCCGCGCGGCCGAGGCGAAGGCGGCGCGCGGGCGGAGCTGGTGGGAGACGGCCCGCCGCCGCCTCGCCCCGGAGCGCGAGGCGGCCTGAGCGGGGCGCCTCGCGCGATCCACCGCGCGTGGGATCCTCACGGATCCCTCGCCCAAGGATCCGTTGCCCAAGGATCCCTCACCTAGGGATCCCTTGCCTGCGGCAGGAAAGTCGCGTCGGGCCCCTTGGCAGGGGCCCGGCGAGGCTCTATACACCGCCACGCAATCATTAAGATTCACGGAGCAGGGCGTCGTCGTCCCGCTTCGGAGACGATCTGCCCGGGCAACCGGGCGGTATGGCCGGAAGGCGACGGGGGACGGAAGTCCTGCGGAGCCGCGTCCGGCCATGTCCTGTCCGAGACTGCAGGCGCCGGGCCACCGGCTTAATCCCCAAAGCCTGCACAGACGGGGAAGACCGAATTTCACAACCCTCGCCCCGGCCGATCCGGCCGCGGAGAGGCAATCGGTTTGAACCATCTCACCCGATCCGCCCGCGAGGGCGTTCGGGGGCAGGGCCGCGAAGCGTCGCCAGGACGTTCCCGGTCTGACCAGGCCGAGTCCGTTCCCGGCGGCAAGTGCAACCGGCGGACCCGCCACGGGTTCCGCCAACCGGAGAGAGCCCAGTGGACCGGACAGCTAAAGCTGATCTTGTCTCGACGCTCAACGGCGTGTTCTCGGACAGCGCCGTCGTCGTCGTGGCCCACTACAAGGGCCTCACGGTCGCCGACATGCAGAAGCTGCGCGCGCAGATGAAGCAGGCCGGCGCCACCGTGAAGGTCGCCAAGAACACCCTCGCCAGCCTTGCTCTCGATGGCACGGACGTCGCCTCCATCAAGCCCCTCCTGAAGGGTCCGACCCTGCTCGCCTATTCGGGCGACGCGGTCGCGGCCGCCAAGGTGGCGGTCGAGTTCGCCAAGACCAACGACAAGCTCGTGATCCTTGGCGGCGCGATGGGAACGACCGCCCTGAACCCCGACGGCGTGAAGGCGCTCGCCTCGCTCCCGTCGCTCGACGAACTGCGCGGCAAGATCGTGGGCCTCATCCAGGCGCCCGCGACCAAGCTCGCCCAGCTCACCAACGCGCCGGCGGCCAAGCTCGCCCGCGTGTTCGGGGCCTATGCCAAGAAGGACGAGGCGGCCTGAGGGCCGTTCACCCTTTAAAACCCTTCCGTTCAAACCGATATCCAAGGACAGTGAATCATGGCTGATCTCGCCAAGCTCGTCGACGACCTCTCGTCGCTGACCGTTCTCGAGGCCGCCGACCTCGCCAAGATGCTCGAAGAGAAGTGGGGCGTCTCGGCCGCCGCTGCCGTCGCCGTCGCCGCCGGCCCGGCCGCCGGTGGCGCTGCCGCCGCCGTCGAGGAGCAGACCGAGTTCACGGTCGTCCTCGCCGCCGCCGGCGACAAGAAGATCGAGGTCATCAAGGAGGTCCGCGCGATCACCGGCCTCGGCCTCAAGGAGGCCAAGGACCTCGTCGAGGGCGCTCCGAAGCCGGTCAAGGAAGCCGTCGCCAAGGACGAGGCCGAGAAGCTCAAGGCCCAGCTCGAGAAGGCCGGCGCCAAGGTCGAGCTCAAGTAAGGCGTTCGTGGGCCGCTCCCGGCCCACAGCCCCACGACGGTCCCGCGCGGGCCGATCGTGACCGCAGCCCGCGGGTGTTCGCACCCGCGGGCTGAGGCCGCTTCAGGCGGCCGGCGGGCCCTGGAACGGGTCCGGCAGAGATTTCGGGACGGGTGCGGCGGTCCGGCGGGACGCGGCGCACGGTCCGGCGCGGGAGCCCGGAGCTTCCCCGGACAACCAGGACGCGGGTAGGAGCGAGGTCACATGGCCAACACGCTGGTCGGGCGCAAGCGCATTCGGAAGTTCTTCGGCAAGATCAAGGAAGTCGCCGAGATGCCGAACCTCATCGAGGTTCAGAAGGCGTCCTACGACCAGTTCCTGATGGTGGACGAGCCGGAGGGCGGCCGGGCCGAAGAGGGCCTGCAGAGCGTGTTCAAGTCCGTGTTCCCGATCTCGGACTTCGCCGCCACCGCACTGCTCGAGTTCGTGCGCTACACCTTCGAGCCGCCGAAATACGACGTGGACGAGTGCCGCCAGCGCGGCATCACCTTCGCCGCCCCGCTGAAGGTGACCCTGCGCCTCATCGTGTTCGATGTCGATCCGGACACCCAGGCGAAGTCCGTCAAGGACATCAAGGAGCAGGACGTCTACATGGGCGACATGCCCCTGATGACGGAGAACGGCACCTTCATCGTCAACGGCACCGAGCGCGTCATCGTCTCGCAGATGCACCGCTCGCCGGGCGTGTTC